>JAEYOW010000016.1 GCA_023411375.1 Bacillota bacterium
CCTTGATTATTACAATAATCGCCGCATCAAGGCAAAGCTTAAGGGCTTGCCGCCTGCTATACACAGACAACAAGCCCTCTTGGCTGCTTAATTTTAAATATTTGTCTAACTTTTTGGGGTCAATTCAGGGCCGCACGGCATATTCTAAAACCATTGCGCTTCATGAAACGCTGGGTTCGCTGGATGCGCTTTTGGGGGGCTTTTTCTCCGCGCCGGTATGGCCGCGGGTCTTGCGCGCCTGTACGCCCTCGCTTTTGATAAGCTTGGGCTTTTCCTTACCTAGCGCGCACTTCTCGCTGATGATGCATTGCTTCACGTCGTTACGGGAGGGAAGCTCAAACATCGTATCCATCAGCAGCCCTTCAATAATAGCGCGAAGGCCGCGTGCGCCGCTTTTCCGCTCGATTGCCTGTTTGGCGATCAGCTTCAGGGCGGCAGGCTCAAAGAGAAGCTCGACCCCGTCCAGATCCATCAGGTATACGTACTGGCGCACCAGCGCGTTTTTAGGCTCGGTCAGGATGCGCACCAGCTGAGATTCGTCAAGCTGATCAAGCGTAACGACAATCGGCAGGCGGCCGACAAATTCGGGAATCAACCCGAATTTAATCAAATCCTCAGGTCGAAGCTGCCTGAGCGCGGCGTTCAGGTTTTCCTCCTGCGTGCTCTTAAGCTCGCTGCCGAAGCCCAGCGTCTTTTTGCCAATGCGGCTTTCGATGATGGGCGCGAGCCCATCAAAAGCGCCGCCGCAGATAAACAGAATGTTCGTGGTATCAATCTGGATGAACTCCTGGTGCGGATGCTTTCGCCCGCCCTGCGGGGGAACGCTGGCAATGGTACCCTCCAGGATCTTTAACAGCGTCTGCTGTACGCCCTCGCCGCTTACATCGCGGGTGATAGAGGGATTTTCGCTCTTGCGGGCGATCTTGTCGATCTCGTCGATGTAGATAATCCCGCGTTGTGCCAGCGGAATATCATAATCGGCATTCTGGATCAGCCGCAGTAGGATATTTTCAACGTCCTCGCCCACATAACCGGCCTCTGTCAGGCTGGTTGCGTCGGCAATGGCGAAAGGGACGCGCAGGATTTTCGCCAGCGTCTGCGCCAAAAAAGTTTTGCCGCAGCCGGTGGGGCCTACCATGAGGATGTTGCTCTTTTGAAGCTCCACATCATCTTCGGAGGGCGGAACGTCAATACGCTTGTAGTGGTTGTAAACCGCCACGGAAAGCGCGCGCTTGGCGTCGTCCTGACCGATGACATACTGATCCAGCACTTCCTTGATTTCCATGGGGCGCGGAATGTCGGCGGTGGTAATGGTGTCGTCGGGCGTAAAGTCGTCGCTGATGATTTCCTGGCAAAGCAGAATGCACTCGTTGCAGATCTGCACGTTCGGGCCGGCAACCATGCGGCGTACCTGCTCGCTCGTCTTGCCGCAGAAACTGCAGCGCTTCAACTTGGGAATGCGGGGGTTGAAATCGTCTCCCGGCATGTTCTCACCTCTTTACTTGGCACTACGCGGATGGTAAATCTCGTCGATAATGCCATATTGCAGGCCTTCCTCTGCGCTCATAAAATAATCGCGCTCCACATCCTGCTTGACCCGCTCGATAGGCTGGCCAGTCATTTCAGACATCAGTCTGGTCATTTTTTCCTTGGTTTTCAACAGCCATTCAGCACGGATGGCGACATCCGTAGCCTGGCCGCTAGCGCCGCCGAGCGGCTGATGAATCATGATCTCGCTGTTGGGCAGTGCAAGACGCTTACCCTTCTGCCCGGCCATGAGCAAAAAAGCGCCCATGCTGGCGGCCATGCCGATACAGACCGTGCGAACATCGCACTTAATGTAGTTCATCGTATCGTAGATTGCCATGCCCGCGGTTACGCTGCCGCCGGGGCTGTTGATATACAGGGAAATGTCCGCGTCGGGATTCTCCATCTCCAAAAACAGGAGCTGCGCGACAACCAGGTTTGCCACGTCGTCGTCGATCTCCCCGCCGAGGAAGACGATACGGTCTTTCAAAAGGCGGGAGTAAATATCAAACGAACGCTCGCCACGGTTCGTCTGTTCAATAACCATTGGGATCAAGCTCATATCGTTCACTCCTTGCGTGTTTAGTCTTTGAAAACACGCGCACCGCAAGCTATACCTTCAAAGCATATGCATGCGATGCGCGCATTATGCGTATTGTTTACGCCTCGGCGCCGCTTTCAGCGTCGGCCTTCCGGCGGGTACGCTTGGTGGGCTTTTTTTCATCTTCGGCCTCGGGCTCAGCATTTTCCTGTGCTTGCGCGTCGGCATCAGCTTCGTCGGCTTTCCGGCGGGTACGCTTGGCAGGCTTCTGCTCATCGGAGGCCTCATTCCCGCCGCCTTCGGCGCCGGCTTCCTCATCGGTCACCTTCGCGTTATCCCACAACAGGTCAAGCGCCTTGTTGATGCGCACGCGATGCTTGAAGTAATCAAGCTGCGCGCCGCTGAAGGAGCTCTTGAGCTGATCAAGGGTCTGCTCCATTGAGGTGGCATAACCCTCCAGCATTTTATCCACCTCTGCATCATCCGCCTCAACGGCTTCCGCCTTGATGATCTCGTCGATCACCAGCTCGGACTTGACGTTGTTAAGCGCCTCGGAGCGGTACATGTCGCGCATCTGCTGTTCGGTCTGGCCAATCATCTTAAGGTATTGTTCCAGCCCAAAGCCTTGCTGCTGCATGCGCCAGCCCATCTGCTGCATCATGTCGTCAAGCTTTTCCTCTACCATGGGTGCGGGCACGTCCACTTCCGCGTTGCCAACGACGGTATTTACCAGATCCTGCTTAGCCGCTTCCTCCGCCTGCGCGTCGGCCGCCTCCTGCATTTTCTTTTCAATATCGGCGCGATACTCGGCCAGGGTGTCGAAATCACTCACCTCGGCGGCGAATTCGTCATCCAGTTCAGGAAGTTCCTCACGAGTAATGGCATGCAGCTTGACGTGGAAAACCGCGTCCTTGCCCTTGAGCTCCTCGGCGTGGTATTCCTCCGGGAAGGTAACGCTCAGGTCGCGCTCCTCGCCAATCGTCATGCCGATCATTTGCTCCTCAAAGCCCGGAATAAAGCTTCCGGAGCCAATCATGAGGGTCTGGTGCTCGGCGGTGCCGCCGGCGAATTTCTCGCCGTCCACGCTGCCGCTGTAATCCAACTCGGCCTTGTCGCCGTTCTCAAGCGGGCGGTCGGTCACGTCCACGCTGCGGGCTACGCGTTTTTGCTCCTGAGCAATGCGGGCATCCACTTCCCCGGAGGTCACCTTGCGCACCTTGCGCGTAACGGTGACGCCTTTATACTCGCCCAGCGTAACATCGGGCATGACAAAAACCTCGCACGAAAAAGCGAGATCCTTACCCTTTTCCATCTCCTGTACGTCCACCTCGGGACGGCCGACGGGCTTGAGGTCATTCTGTTCAACGGCGGTCATATAGGCTTCCGGAAAAAGAAGCTCCAGCGCATCATCATAGAAGATGCTCTCGCCGTACATGCTCTCGATCAGCCTGCGGGGCGCTTTGCCCTTGCGGAAGCCGGGCACGTTGATGCGGCCGCGCATTTTGTGATAGGCCTTTTCAATGGCCTGCTCAAAATCGGCAGCGGGCGCCTTGAACGAGATTTTCACTTTGTTTCCGGACAGTTTTTCCACCGTGTGTTCCATGCATTTTCCTCCTGGGCGGGCAGGCAGCTGCCTTAGCCATATTTATCAAAGGACACCATTTGACAGTATATCATTCTTTGTGTATACATGCAAGAGTTGGCACAATTTTTTCACGCGCCGGCATAATGCATCGAAATGAAAAAAGGCAGATTTTACTCTGCCTTTTGCGTTGCCACCGGCTCCTGAAGTTTTATTTGAAGCCAAGGCTGGGCTTGCCCGAATAGGGCGTGAAAACGACGCTGCTGTACTCGACGACCACATACATGCCCTTTTCCAGTTCCAGGTCCGTCTCGGTTTTGTCTGTGGTTTCGTTGTAGCCCTTCGATTTTTCGTTGACAAGGCTCTCGCTTACATAATAATCGTCCCACTCAAGGTCCTTTTTGGTCTCGTCCAGCGTTTTACCGCACTTGATGTAGGCGCTGGCATAGCTGTCCGTTTCGCTGGCCTTGATGGTCCAATGCCCGGCGGGAATATCCACGCCCACTTCATATACGCCCTGCGGCACGGTTACTTCCTGCCAATCCTCGCTTTCCCACATCGCCAGATTAATCTGATCTTTAAGGGCTACGAGTTCGTCATAGCTCATGCCGGAAAGGTCGATAGCGGCGGACGACTGGTTGGTGCCGCTTACCTGCGCAAGGGCGCTGGCGGAGCCGAGCGTCAAAACCGCTAAAAGAATTGCAATCAGTTTTTTCATGGGTATCGTCTCCTTTTTACTCAATGTGCTTTATTTACTGCCCGCTTGGTACAATTCTGCATCCGGCCGCGTAGTTCCTGCCGCAGACGGATTTATTCCTTGCCCGTAAGCTTGCGGTAAATCTTGACATACTCGCCGGCGCTGTGCGTCCAGCTGTAATCGCCTTCCATGCCGCGCGCCTGAAGCACCTTGATAACATCCTTGCGCTCGTTGAAGTAATCAAGCGCCCGCTTGATGACGCTAAGCATGTCGTGCGCGTTGTAATTCAGGAAGGTGAAGCCGTTGCCTTCCCCGGAATAATCGTTGTAGCTCAAAACCGTATCGCGAAGTCCGCCTGTTTCGCGCACGATCGGCACCGTGCCATAGCGCAGCGAGATCAGCTGACTAAGGCCGCAGGGCTCAAACAGCGAAGGCATCAGGAAGAAATCCGCTCCCGCGTACATCCTGTGCGCCAACTCGTGATCCATCGCGAAGCGGGCGGCCATCCTGCCGCGGTATTGCTGCTCGGCCCAGCTGAACAGGTTGGTGTAGCGTGCGTCGCCCATGCCGAGCACGGCAAGCTGCGCGTTTTCGTTCATGATGTCGCCCAGCACGCAATCCACCAGGTCAAGGCCCTTTTGGTTTGTCAGGCGGCCAACCATGGCGATCAACGGAATGTCCGGGTTGACCTCCAGACCTAAGTCGCGCTGCAAGCCGGCCTTGTTTTCCGCTTTGCCGCTCATATCCTTCACGCTGTAATTCTTGTAAATCAGCGGATCGGTCGCGGGATTATATTCGTTTACGTCAATGCCGTTCAATACGCCGTAGAGCGAATCGCGCCGCGCGCGGATCAGCCCGTCCAGACGCTCGCCGTAATAGGCCGTGGTGATTTCCTCCGCATAGCTGGGGCTGACGGTGGAAATCGCGTCGCTGTATACCAGGCCGGCCTTCATAAAGTTTGCGCAGCCAAAGCATTCCAGTTTGTCCGCGCTCCACAGCCCGTCGCCCAGGCCCAGCACGTCCTGAACCTCCTTGATGCCGAAAATGCCCTGATACTGTAAATTGTGGATGGTAAACATCGTTCGGATCTGCGCGTAAAACGGCAGGTGCGCGTACTGGATTTTCAGCAAGGCGGGGATCATGCCGCTCTGCCAGTCGTGCGCGTGCAGCAAATCAGGCTTGAAATCCAGCAGCGGAAGGGCGTTGAGGCACGCGCGGCAGAAGAAGCCGTAGCGTTCGTACTCGTCGCCGCCCAGTCCGTAGATGTACGGGCGTCCGAAGTAATACTTGTTATCCAGAAAGTAGTAGGTTACGCCGTCCTTCTTGAGCTGTTGAACGCCGCAGTACTGTCTGCGCCATCCCAGCTGCACGTCGAAATGAAGCAAGAAATGCATTTGCTCCTGCCATTTTTGGGCGATGGACGTGTACATGGGCAATATCACGCGCACGTCATGTCCTTCCCCGGCAAGCACAGGCGCAAGCGCGCCCACGACATCGGCCAGTCCGCCCGTTTTGATAAACGGTACGCACTCGCTTGCGGTAAACAGGATTTTCATGAGCAAACCCCTCCCCAGTTGTTTAGATGATCATGTTTTTTGAGATGACGATCGGGTAAGCGCTGGGACCGATCAGCCGCCCGTCATGCTTGATGACGGCCTGCTTGTCCAGAATGCAGTTTTCCAGCTGCACGCCTTCCTCAATGTGGCTGTCCTGCATGATGATGCAGTTTTTTACGCTGGCCTCCTTGTCGATCTTCACCCCGCGGAAGAGCACGCTGTGCTCGACCATACCGTTTACGATACAGCCGTCCGCGACCATCGAATTGACGACCTTCGCCTCGTCCAGGTAGCGCGCGGGAAGCTCGTCGCGAACCTTGGTGTACACCGGCCTGTTATCCGGAAACAGCCGGTGGCGCACTTCCGGGTCCAGCGTGGCGAGATTAAACCGGAAGTAGCTCTGAACGCTGTCGAGGCGGAAGCATATATCTTTATATTCATACCCACACATTTTCATGCCCGCGTCGCGCGCCATGCGCTGGAAAATATCGCGCGTCAGGTCGTGGTAGCCGTGCGCCGCGCCGCGGTCCACAAGGTCCAGCAACAAATCCTTGCGCATCAGGAACACCTCCATGCAGGTGTTCTCGTAACGCGGCTTTGTGGGATCAATCTCGATATCGATGATCGAGCCGTCCGCGTCCAGATCAAGATAGGTTCCGTATTCCGGCCGTTGCATCTCGGGGGCGCGGGTGTGCATCATCATCACGTCCGCGCCGCTTTTTTGGAATTTGTCGAACATGTCGTTGAAATTGGCGTTGAATACGATCAGGCTGTTGCACAAAAGCACGTATTCCTGACGGCTGCGGCGCAGGTAGCCCATGTTGGAATGCAGCGCGTCCAGACCGCCGTTATATACGCCCACGTTTTCGCGGGTTAGAAACGGCGGCAGAATATAGAGGCCGTCGTTTTTGCCGTGCAGATCCCATTCCTTTCCACTGCCCAGGTGATCCATCAAGCTGTGGTAATTCTTCTGCATGATCACGCCGACATTGCGGATTCCGCTGCCAACCATGCTGCTGACCAGAAAATCGATTACGCGGTAGCGCCCGGCCACGGGCATGGCGGCGATGGCGCGCAGCAGCGTCAGCTCCCGAAGGAAGCTGTCCTTTTCACCGGTATAAATCACACCCATTACATTTTTCATGGTGTTCTCCTCACTTCCTCAGCATTTTTCCGTTACTCGGCGCGCTGCTCGCCGGCCTTGACGACCGTGCCCGCCGGCAAGGTGACCTGCTGCCCGACCACCGCGATATTGCCCGTTTGCTCGCCGACCATCGCGCCCGCGCCGATGACGGCGCCCTCGGCAACGATTGCTCGGCAGACCTGCGCCCCGCGCTCCACCACCGCGCCGGGCATAAGCACGCTGTCGGTTACGTTGGCGCCTTCCTTAACGGTGACGCCCGCGAACAGCACGCTGTGATCCACCTTGCCGTAAACTTCGCAGCCCTCGGTAATCAGGCTGTTTTTCACGCTTGCGCCGTCCGCGATAAAGTGCGGCGCCATACCGGGATTACGGCCGTAGATGCGCCATTTTTTATCGTAGAGGTCGATGGGCATGGGTAAAGTCAGCAGGTCCATGTTTGCCTCCCAAAGGCTTTCGATGGTGCCGACATCCTTCCAGTATCCCTCAAAATCGTAGGCGTACATGCGCTGCTTGTCGTTTAGCATATTGGGAATGATGTTTTTGCCGAAATCGTTGGAGCTTGTAGGATCGGCGGCGTCGTCAATGAGGTATTTGCGCAGCTTGTCCCACGTGAAGATATACACGCCCATGCTGGCTTTGTTGCTTCTGGGCTTGGCCGGCTTTTCCTCAAACTCCTCGATGATGTTGTCCTTACCCGTATTCATGATGCCAAAACGGCTGGCCTCATCCCAGGGCACCTCGCGCACGGCGATGGTGCAATCCGCGCCGTTTTGGATGTGGAAGTGAAGCATGGCGTTGTAATCCATCTTGTAAATGTGGTCGCCGCTTAAAATAAGCACATATTCGGTATTGAACTGCTCGATAAACTGCAGGTTCTGGTAGATCGCGTTGGCAGTGCCCGAGTACCACTCGCCGCTTTTGCCCTTTACGTAGGGCGGAAGCACATACACGCCGCCATGGGCAAGGTCCAGATCCCAGGGGGAGCCGCTGCCGATGTAAGCGTTGAGCTTGAGCGGTTGATACTGGGTCAGCACGCCTACGACGTCGATGGCGCTGTTTGTGCAGTTGCTGAGCGGAAAATCGATAATGCGGTATTTGCCGCCATATGGGATCGCCGGCTTGGCCATATCGGCCGTCAGGATGCCGAGACGGCTTCCCTGGCCGCCGGCCAAAAGCATTGCGACGCATTGCTTTTTGTTCATCATGGGAGGGGTCACTCCTTTTTGCATTCTATAAGATACCGCGATTGGATAGGGGAGAGCGCGTCACAGGGCGCGTTTTCCGCGCGATGCGCCTTTGGGGCGGCCGCGCGAGAGTTCAGGAGCGTTTGTCATCCTTGACCCCCTTCCTGAGCCGGATGGGGGCGGAGAGGGTCCCTGTCCGCCGCTTCCCTTCGGCCATGGGCAGAAGCTTGTCGTAGGTGAAATAGACGCAGCTGAGCGGAGGCACGCAAATTTCCACCCAGAACGGGAAGCCGTTGAAGTCACCGGGCTGTGTCGCCAGCTCATAGGCGTTATACTGGTTGCTGCCGCCATATTCCTCCCGGTCAGTGTTGAAAAGCTCGTTAAGCGTGCCGGCAAATGGCAGGCCGATGCGGTAGATGGGGTGGAATACCGGCGTAAAATTGACGGCGCACAAAACGGCGCGGCCGCGCTTGTCCGTGCGAAGGAAGGCGATGACGCTGTTATCCGTATCGTTGGCGGTAATCCACTGGAAGCCGTCCCAGGAGTTGTCCACCTCGTAAAGCGCCGGCGTTTCGCGATAGAGGGCGTTGAGCCGGCGCACGCAGCTTTGCAAGGGCGCGTGCCGCTCATACACCAGCAGGAACCAGTCCAGCTGGTCGTCGTATTTCCACTCGATAAAATGCGCAAATTCGCTCCCCATAAACAGAAGTTTTTTTCCGGGGTGCGCCATGGTATAGCCGTAAAGCGCACGCAGGCCCGCAAACTTCCGCCACAGGTCGCCGGGGTTTTTGTCCAGCATGCTGTGCTTGCCATGCACCACCTCGTCGTGGGAGAAGGGCAGTACATAGTTTTCGTTGAAAGCGTAAAACAGGCTGAAGGTCAGCTTGTCGTGGTGGTACTTGCGGTATACGGGGTCTAGCTTGATGTAGGAGAGGATATCGTTCATCCAGCCCATGTTCCATTTAAACCCGAAGCCAAGGCCGCCGATGTAGGTGGGGGCCGTCACCATTGGGAAGGCCGTGCTTTCTTCGGCGATCATCATCAGGCCGGGAAAGTCGTGATAAACGGTTTCGTTCATGCGGCGCAGAAAGTTGATGCCGTCAAGGTTCTCGCGCCCGCCGAAGCAATTGGGAATAAACTGGCCCGGTTCCTTGCAGAAATCGTAGTAAATAATGCCGCTGACCGCGTCCACGCGGATGCCGTCGGCGTGGAACACGTCCAGCCAGAAGCAGACGTTGCTGAGCAAAAAGCTGCATACCTCGCCCCGCGCAAAGTCGAAAAGCATCGTACCCCACTGGGGTATTTCGCCCCGGCGAGGATCGGGATGGTTATACAAGTCGGTGCCGTCAAATTTGTATAAACCATATCCGTCGCGGGGAAAATGCGCGGGCACCCAGTCCAGAATGACGCCGATACCCGCCTGGTGGCAGCGGTCGATCAGCGTCATGAGCTGCCTTGGCGTGCCATAGCGCGCGGTGGCGGAGTAGAAGCCCGTTACCTGATAGCCCCAGCTCATGTCCAGCGGATGCTCCATCACGGGCAGCAGCTCAATGTGCGTATACCCCATCTCCAGTACATAGGGGATAAGCTGGTCGGCAAACTCAAGATATGTTAAAAACTCGCCGTCGGCATGACGGCGCCAGGAGCCGATATGCACCTCGTAAATATTGACGGGATTTACATAGGGATTGAAGTCGTGGCGCTTTGCAAGCCACCCGCCGTCGCCCCATTCGTAGCCGTCCAGATCGTACAGGCGGCTGGCGCTGTTGGGCCGCAGCTCGCTGTAAAAGGCGAAAGGGTCGGCCTTCATGCGCCAGAGGTCGTCCGCGCCCCAGACCGCGTATTTATACGTAGGATACCCGTCCTCCGGAGCGTTTTGAAAAAGCTCCGCCTCGTCAAGCCGAAGCTCCCAGGTGCCGTCGTACTGCTTATGCATGGGGTGTTTACTTGTATCCCAGCCGTTGAAGCCGCCCACGAGCGCCACGTGCTTGGCGTTGGGCGCCCATAAGCAAAAATGCCATTTACGGGCCCCGCCCTCCACGCAGGGATGTGCGCCCAGCATTTCATAGGCGCGCCTGTTTGAACCTTGATGAAACGAATCGCGGGTTTCTGCCGATGGCGCATGATACAGCATCGGATCAACCTCCCAGCCTCTTGGATTTACTGACTGACTGACATATACGGTAAGATTTTCTATATCTATTGTATTCGTATACAAGGGCTTTCGTCAAGCTCTTTTTACACTTTTTCTGTCCTTTTTCCGGTCTTTTATTCCGGAGGCATCGATTGCACGCCGACTTGAATTTGCCCATATGGCCGTGCTATAATGCCCAAAACGGATGCCTGCGGTTTTTCCGTGTGCGCAGCCTGACAGGAAATGAGTGCTTCGTATGCCGACGATCAAAGATGTTGCCCGACTGGCTCAGGTTTCGCCCAGCACGGTTTCGCGCGTGCTGGGTGGCAAGGTGTATGTGGAGGAGGAGGCGCGCCAGCGCGTGCTTAAGGCGGTGGAAACGCTACATTACCGGCCAAACCCGCTGGCCAGGGCCCTCAGGGAGAAGCGTACCAACACCTTCGCGCTGCTGGTGCCGGGCATCGAAAACCAGATTTGGCCGCTGGTGGCGCGGGGCGCTGAAAACGTTGCCAGGAAGAACGACTACTCCGTTATCCTCTGCAACACAGATAATGATATCAAGGTGGAAAAGCAATACGTGGGCCGCTTGCAACGCCAGTGGGTGGACGGCATTATCGTCGCGCCCGCACAGGATGACGAAGCTTATCTGCGCCAGCTGGCGGACGGCGGCTTTCCGGTGGTACAGGTCATCCGCGGGTTGGAAAGCGGCATGGATGCCGTGATGGTGGACAACTACCGCATGGCCTATGACGCGGTGGAGTACCTATGCAAAACAGGCCACCGCCATATCGCCATCGCCAGCGGCCGCCAGGAGCTCAACCTCTACCGCCGCCGCCTGGAGGGTTACCGCCAGGCTGTCGCGGACCTGGGCCTGAACCAGGACGAGCGGTTGGTGATTCAGGAAATCAAGGAGCTGAACAACCTGTACCGGCTTACCCGCCAGCGCTTGGAAGATGGCGTTCCCATCGACGCGGTCGTGGCCACAAGCGACCCCAAGGCCATTATCGTAATGCGGGCGATTCGGGATGCGGGCAGGCGTATTCCGGAGGATATTTCCGTGATCGGCATGGATGATATTGAAACCAGCTCCTATTTTGAGCCGCGGCTGACGACCATGGCCCAGCCGTTTATCCAGATCGGCGAACTGGCTGCGCAAAAGCTGATCTTTCATATTTTACATCCCGAGCAGTTTTCACCCGTGACGGACGTTTTGCATCACGAACTGATTATCCGCAAGTCCACCCGGTAGAAAAACCGGCCATTAAAGCTGCTTGTTTTTTTAACGCTTCCATGACATCGTTTGCATGGGAGCGCTTTTTTTGCGGACGGGCTGATTGCCGATTTTAAAATAAATATTGTAATTATGGAATTTTCCTCTTGACATGAACACATATTGTGATAAAATTAACATGAAATCGATATCACGGAGCGTTTTAAATTATCCGGTGCCTCGGGAAATCAGGCTGCAACGCAGCTTGACAATAAAATACTATCACAGGAGGTATCCCCATGAAAAAAATCCTGGCCATGGTCCTGGCGCTTGCGATGCTCGTCTGCGCCGCATCCTTCGCGGCTGCGCAGGAGGAGTACATCGTCATCGGCGGCATCCAGGACATGAGCGGCGCCGCGATGCAGTCCGGTCTGGCGATGCATCAGGGCACCGAGCTGGCGGTTGAGGAAATCAACGCGGCCGGTGGTATCAACGGAAAGCTCATCAAATACATCGGCTACGATACCAAGGGCGACGTACAGGAAGCCATGAACGCCTACGAGCGCCTGGTGGAGCAGGATGGCGCCGTGGCGGTCGTGGGCCCGCCCATCTCCAACATCGGCTCCGCGCTGCGCGACACCGCCATTACAAAGAAAGTTCCGGTCGTGGGCGCCTTCATCGTCAGCGGTATCACCAAGTACCCCGAAACGGGCGAGGCCGTTCCCTACAACTTCCTGGTACAGCCCACCAACGAGCAGGCCGGCGAGATTCAGGCCAGCTATCTGGTGGACGTGCTGGGTGTGAAGAAGGTCGCCCTGTTCTATAACCAGGACAACTCCTTCGGCGTTTCGCAGGTTGCGCCCTTCCGCGCATATGTGGAGGCTAACGGCGGCGAGATCGTCAGCGAGCAGATCATCACCGATAACGACAAGGATTATAAGACCCAGCTGACCAAAATCCTGGCCTCCGGCGCGGAAGCGATCTTCGCCCCCAACTATCCCGAGGAGAACACCCTGTACTGCACGCAGCTCAACCAGCTGGGCATGACCGACATCATCACCATGGGCGGCCTGGATTACGCCCCGCCGTTCCTCAACACCGTGCCCGATCCCTCCGTTGTCAACAACGTTTACTTCGCCATCAACTGCGCGTTCGACGAGGAGCACCTTCAGGACCTCAACAAGCGCTTCATTGAAAAGTACCTCACCGCGGATACAGTGGTGGACGAGAACACCATCTCCGTCAAGGTGTATCTGGGCTACGACGCCACGCAGCTCATCGCTGAGGCGCTGCGCCGCTGCGGCGACGACATCACCGGCGAAAACGTGAACGCGCAGCTCGAAACCATCGAAGCCCTGGAACTGATGAGCGGCACGATCGGCTTCTCTCCCGAGAGCCATCAGCCGATCGGCCTTTCGATGGTCATGTACCGCATTGATCAGGGCGTCAACGTTAAGCTGGGCCGCCATGTGCCCGAATCGCACAAGTAAATAAAACGTAAGAAAACCAACCGGCTTTTCCGGGCCGGCGGGGGCGGGTTCAAATCCGGCTCCCGCGCGGTCCGTCAAAAAAGTTCGCTGATGCGATCTTTTTCTCCGTAACATCGAGCCCCTGCCCGCTATGCCCGCGGCCGGAGGCGTACACAGGGAAACGCACTTGAAGGGCAGCGGTCCTTCAAGCCACCCGAGGGGTTTTTCACCGGACTGGCGGGGGGCGGATACATATCTGCTCCCCGCGTTCAGTCCCCCCAATTCCAGATGGGAGTGCTGCAGTATGGCGAGTATCTATATTCAGGCAGCCATCAATGGTCTGTCGCTGGGCGGGATCTACGCGACGATTGCCGTAGGCTTTGCGCTCATTTTCAACATTTTAAAGTTCTCCAATTTTTCACACAGCGGCGTGCTTGTGGTGACCGCCTATATGGGCTACGTCATTCAGAGCGTTCTTCATACCGATTTTTGGCTCACCCTTCTTTTGACCGCCATCATTGGCGGCGTGCTGGCGCTGGGCGTTGAATTCACGGCCTTCCGCAGGCTTCGCAAGCGCAAGGCGAACGTAATGCTGTACTTCGTTTCTTCCATTACGATGGGAATGCTGCTGGAAAACGTAATCACGGTGATCTTTGGCAGCGCGTTCATCTCCTATCCGGTTTTTTTTACTCCCAGCTTTTTTCGCTGGAACGACATCGTTTTTATTGTGACCGACCTGATTATGCTTGGCATGTCGATCGGTTCGCTTCTGCTGCTTTTGCTGGTGCTGTTTAAGACGCGGCTGGGCGTGGCCATTCGCGCCCTGTCCATGGACGCCGGCGCCACCAGCCTGATGGGTGTAAACGTCACGCTCATCATCATGGCGACGTTCTTTGTATCGGGCGCGCTGGGCGGCGTGAGCGGCATGTTTTTGGGAATTAACTACTCGCTCTACCCACGGCTGGGCTCGCTGGTGGTTAAGGGCTTTATCGCCTCGGTGGTGGGCGGCCTCGGCTCAATCAGCGGCGCGGTTATCGGCGCATTTTTGCTGGGCATGCTGGAGGTTCTCCTCGTGTGGATCGACGGCGTAGGCTCCGGCTGGGCGCCTGTGGTGATCTTCTTTGTGATGATCGGGTTCCTCATCATCCGTCCGCAGGGCATTTCGGGCCGCATCATCCGCGAGAAGGTCTGAGCTCTGTGCCCAAATAACCGTAAAAGTGGGGAAAAGCTATGTCATATTATATTACCGTGCTGACCAATGTGGGCATCACGCTGGTAGGCGTTCTGTCCGTGTTTGTGGTCACAGGTCTGACGGGCCTGTTTTCACTGGGCCAGGCCTCCTTTATGGCTATCGGAGCGTACGTAGCGGGTCTGCTGGCCAAAACCTTCGGGCTTCCTTTTCTGCCCTGCGCGATCATCGCGGTGCTGGTGGGCGGGCTGTTCGGCGCGGTCATCGCGCTGCCGACGGTACGCCTGCGCCGGGATTATATCGCGCTGATCACCTTTGGCTTTGGCCAGGCGATTACCGCAGTTATCAACAACCTGACGGGCATTACGGGCGGTGCGACCGGCTTGATGTCCATTCCCAGGTATGTCACGCCCTGGCATGTGCTCGTTTCCGTAATCGGTATCTCCTTCCTGGTGTGGAACCTTAAAAAATCCCGCTTTGGCCGCCAATGCATCGCGCTTAAAAGCGACGAGCTGGCCGCCAATGCCATGGGCATCAACGTCAATCAAATTAAGATGCAGGCGTTTGTGATCGCCAGTATGATCACGGCGTACGCGGGCGTGCTCTACGCGTTCCATACCACCTATGTGGACGCAAAGATTTTTACCTGGAACCGCTCGGCTGAATGGCTGATCGTGGTGTTTTTCGGCGGCCTTGGCAGCATGACGGGCGCGATCCTTTCCGGACTTGTGCTGGGGTTGCTGCCCGAATTGCTGCGCGCCACGAGCAATCTGCGCATTATCATCTACTGCGCCATCGTGCTTATCACCATCAACTTCAGGCCCCAGGGCATGCTGGGTACCTATGAGTTCAGCATCACGAGGTTGATCGCGGGCATTAAGCGCAGATTCGGCAAGGAAAAGGAAGGAGGGCTGCGGGCATGACCAGACTGGACGTACAGGGAATTTCCAAGGCCTTCAGCGGCGTAAAGGCCGTGCAAAACGTATCCCTCAAGGTGGATAAGGGCGAGATCGTCAGCATGATCGGCCCCAACGGCGCGGGCAAAACCACCATTTTCAACCTCATTACCGGCATTTATCCGCTGGACGCGGGCCACGTGTTTTTCGAGGGGCAGGACATCTCCGGCAAGCCGCAGCATGTGATTTCCCGGCTGGGTATCGCGCGCACATTCCAGAATATCCGCCTGTTTCAGGGAATGAGCGTGCTGGAAAACGTGATGACGGCCTACGATCCGCGCATGAGCTATAACCTGCTGGACAGCATGCTTGGCACCCCGCGCCGCCGCCGCATGGACAGGCAGGCGCGGGAATGCGCCATGGCCTGCCTGGAAACCACAGGCATGGCCGAGTATGCCGGCGAAAATCCCGCAAACCTTCCCTATGGCTTGCAACGCAAGCTGGAGATCGCCCGCGCGCTGGTGACCGAGCCGCGCGTCCTTTTGCTGGACGAGCCGGGCGCGGGGCTTAACCCGTCGGAGATTATTGAACTCATCACGCTTATCCGCGCGCTGCATGAAACGCGCGAGCTGGCTATCCTCCTGATCGACCACCGCATGAAGCTCATCATGGAGCTGTCCAAATACATCTATGTGCTCAACTTCGGGCAGCTGCTCGCCCAGGGCACGCCGGCCGAGATCCAGCGCAACGATGAAGTGACCAAGGCCTACATCGGCGAGGAGGAGTGACAGATGCTGCTTGATATTCAGAATTTGACCGTCGCGTACGGTCAGATCGACGCGCTTGAGGCCGTGTCGCTGAGCGTGGAGCAGGGACAGATCGTTTCCATCATCGGCGCGAACGGCGCGGGCAAAACCACGCTGTTAAACGCCATCACGGGTATGCTGCCCATCAAGGGCGGCAAAGTGCTCTTTGACGGCGAGGTCCTGCCCGCCGCCGCGCACGCGATTGTGCGCAAAGGCATCACGCACGTGCCGGAGGGCAGGCGGGTGTTCGCCGGCCTGACGGTGGAGGAGAACCTTGTCATGGGCGGTTTTACACGGCCCATATCCGAAGCGCGCGCCAGGCAGGAGGAAATGCTTGATCTCTTTCCCATTTTGCGCGAGCGCAGGCACCAGCAGGCGGGTACCCTGTCCGGCGGCGAGCAGCAGATGCTGGTTATCGCACGCGGGCTGATGTCAAAGCCGAAGCTGCTTTTGCTGGACGAGCCCTCTTTGGGCCTCGCGCCGATTATCGTTAACCAGGTGTTTAGCATCATCCGCAATGTGCGCGATATGGGCTATACCATTCTGCTGGTGGAACAGAACGCGCAGAAGGCCATGCGCCTGAGCGACTATACCTATGTGCTGGAAAACGGCAACATCCGGATGCGGGGAAAATCAAGCGAGTTGATCAAGGACGAGGATATCATCGCCGCCTATCTGGGTGAAAAGCAATCTTGACGGGGAGCGAATGAAACATGACCGCTTTTGAAAAGTTCAATTTTAAAACCTACGAGGAATTTCAACGGAAAATCGCTCAGCTTCGGGTGGATATCCCCCTCACAGAGGATTTTTCCATCCTGAAAACGCCGTTGGCGGTCGGAAGCCTGACCGCGCCCAACCGTATGGCTGTTTTGCCAATGGAGGGCTGCGACAGCGAGGAGGACGGCACGCCGGGTGAGCTGGTTTTTCGCCGGTACCGCCGCTTTGCGGGCGGCGGCGCGGGACTTTTGTGGTTTGAGGCCTGCGCGGTGGCTCCCGAGGGCAGGGCCAACCGTCTGCAGATGCACCTGAGGGAAGACAACGTGGAAACCTTCGGACGGCTGGTTGAGGCCGCGCATGAAGAAGCCATGCTCCGCCACGGACACCGCCCCGTATGCATTCTGCAACTGACCCATTCCGGCCGCTACAGCCGCCCGGTGGGGCATACCCCCGCGCCGCTGGTGCCGCAGCACGATCCCCTTTTGGACCCACGCGTCGGCCTTGCGCCCGATGCGCCCGTGGTAACGGACGAATATCTGGACGCGCTTGAGGAGAAATACGTTCAGGCCGCGCTGCTGGCTAGGCGGGCGGGCTTTGACGGCGTGGATATCAAGGCGTGCCACCGCTACCTGGTGAGCGAGCTGCTGGCCAGCCATACCCGGGAGGGAAAGTATGGCGGCAGTTTTGAAAACCGTACCCGTTTTTTGCTGGAAGTGATCGATAAGGTACGCAAGGCGGTGGGACCGGAGTTCATCGTCGCCAGCCGCTTCAACGTCTATGACGCGCATCCCTATCCCTACGGCTTTGGCGTAAGCAGGGACGATTGGCAGGCGTTTGACCTGGAGGAGCCGCTCAGGCTTGTCCGGCTTATGGTCCGGCATGGGGTAAACCTGTTGTCAAACTCCGCGGGCAACCCGTATTTCCGCTATCCGCAGGTGACGCGCCCGCTGGACACGCCCGCGCTCGGCGGCGAAACACCCAACGAGCATCCGCTGGAGAGCGTGGCGCGGCTGTTCTATCTTTCCGGCGAGATCCAGAAGGCCGCTGGGGACGTGCCCGTCATCGGCAACGGATATTCGTGGCTCAGACAGTTTATTCCCAACTGCGGCGCGGCCAATGTAGCTGCGGGACGCATTGCGATGGTTGGGCTGGGCAGAGAGAGCTTCGCCTACCCCGACGCGCCCGGCGACATTCTGGAAAAGGGCGGGATGGATCCGAAAAAGGCATGCATCGCGTGCTCCAAATGCACGCAGATCATGCGCGACCACGGCCGTACAGGCTGCGTCATTCGGGACGGCGCCGTTTATCTGCCGCTGTACAATCAATACCGACAGGAAGCCGAAGCGCGCGCTTCCCAAAAGTGAGGAGGGCGGGGACCATGGAGAAGAAAGTCGCCATCATAACGGGGGCCAGCCGTGGAATTGGCCACGCCATCGCGGGAAATATGCTGCGCGACGGCTATATTGCATGCATTATGGATTTGCGGGCGGAGGAGGACGCGAAGGAGCAGCTGGATATCCTGCGCAAGAGGGGCGAGGTGTACTACCATCAGGGCAGCACCACCAGCGAGGCCGACCGCGAAGCCTTTGTCGCGGAGATTATGAAGCGTTATGGACGCATCGACGTGCTGGTGAACAACGCGGGCGTCGCGCCGCGCGTGCGTCAGGATCTGCTGGACGCTTCGGAGGAATCGTTCGATTTTGTGGTGGGCGTCAATGTGAAGGGAACGATGTTTCTCACACAGGTCGTGGCGCGTGAAATGCTGAAGCAGCCTGTAAAGGACAACGGCGTCCGTGCCGTCGTTGTCAATATTTCAAGCTTCTCAGCGTTTGTTTCCTCACCAAACCGTCCGGAATACTGCATCAGCAAGGCCGGCGTCAGCATGCTTACACGCCTTTTCGCCGACCGTCTGGCCGGCGACGGCATTTATGTGTATGAGGTACAGCCCGGCGTAATTCAGACGGATATGACCTCCGCCGTGAGGGAGAAGTATGACCGGCTGCTTAAGGGCACGGAATTTCCCATTCACCGCTGGGGTAAGCCCGAGGACGTGGCCAACGCGGTATCGTTGCTTACCGAGGGCGGGCTGACCTATACCACCGGTCAGGTTATTCATGTGGACGGCGGTTATATGAACGTCCGCACCATCTGATTGTTTTGGAGGTTCGCATGCAAACGACGACCGTTACCCTTGACGGGCGGACGCTGCCCGCCCGCGTTTACGACGCGGTGGTGGTGGGCACGGGTTGCGCGGGGTTTAACGCCGCGGACAGGCTGTATCACTATGGCCGCCGCGACATCGCGATATTGACGGACCATGTGAAGGGCGGCACTTCGCGAAACACGGGCTCCGACAAGCAGACATATTACAAACTTACGCTATCCGGCGACGAACCGGACAGCGTGAAACAGATGGCGGAGACGTACTTCGCGGGCCAGTGCATGGACGGGGAGCACGCGCTGTGCGAGGCGGCGCTTTCGGCTAAGTGCTTCCTGCGCCTGTGCGATCTGGGAGTGCCTTTCCCGGTCAACCGTTACGGCGAGTATGTGGGCTATAAGACCGACCACGATCCCCGCAGGCGCGCGACCTCTGTCGGCCCGCTCACCAGCAAACGGATGACCGAGGCGCTGGAAAAGGCCGTCCATGAAAAAGGCATCGAGATTTTGGACCGCTATCAGGTAATTGCCATTCTAACCGGGCAGGAGGGCCGAGCCACGGGCCTGTTGTGCCTGAAAACCACGGATATGAGCTATGAGCTGGTGTTCGCGGGCTACATCGTGTACGCCACGGGCGGCCCGGCGGGCATCTACCAGGACAGCTGCTATCCGCTGGGCCATTACGGCATGAGCGGCGTGGCCTTTGAGGCGGGCGCGGCGGGCAAGAATGTGACTGAGTGGCAGTATGGCCTCGCCTCCGTAAAGCCGCGCTGGAACGTGAGCGGCACCTATATGCAGGTGCTGCCGCGCTTCATCTCCACGGACGCTAATGGCGGCGACCCGCATGAGTTTTTGCCGGATTACCTGCCGGATGACGGCGTGCTTCTCACGGACGTGTTCCTCAAGGGATATCAATGGCCCTTCGATACCCGCAAGGCGCTTTCGGGCTCCTCGGTGATCGACCTGATCGTGTACACGGAAACGAAGGTTAAGGGCCGCCGGGTATTTCTGGATTTCCGCGAAAATCCGTTGGGGGAGCGGTTCCGTTTCGACTGCCTGTCGCCCGAGGCGTATGAATATTTGGATAGAGCGGGCGCTCTTATGGGAAAGCCTATCGACCGCCTGCGCCATATGAATGCTCCGGCCATTGAATTTTACCGCGGCAGGGGTGTGGATCTGGAAACGGAAATGCTGGAGATCGCGCTGTGCTCGCAGCATAACAACGGCGGCATCGCCATCGACGCGTGGTGGCAGTCGACGGTGCCCGGGCTGTTTGTGGTGGGCGAGGCGGCGGCAAGCCACGGCGTGTACCGTCCCGGCGGCAGCGCGCTCAACGCGGGCCAGGTTGGCGGCGAAAGAGCGGCAAGGTTCATCTCAAAACAGCCGGTTCTGCCCATCGACGCCCAGCGCGCCGCCGGGGAGGCGAAGGCCCGTATTTTGGCTTTGCTGAAGCTGCCCGGCGTTGCGCTGGCCGGTAACGGCAACCTCAACGACGAGTATCTGTCAAGCATTGCGGCCATGAGCAGAAGCGGCGCGGCGGTGCGCGACAGTCAGGCGATCCGTGAATTGTACGGCGAGGTGCGCGGCAAGCTGGCAGGCTTTGCCGCGCAGGTGCGAATCGCATCTGAAAAGGAGTTGCCGCTATACTACCGCTACCGTGATATCCTGCTTTGCCAGGCCGTGTACCTTTACGCCATGATGGACTACGCGGATAAGGGCGGCAAAAGCCGAGGCGCGGCCCTGTATACCGCCCCCAAGGGCGAGAAGGCGCTCGACTGTCTGCCGGATTCCTGCCGGCTTGCGCTGGATGACGGCGCGCTTAGGGACAGCGTACAGGAGGTGCGCTGGCGGGAGGGGGATATCGCGTGCGAATGGCGCGCGGTGCGCCCCATCCCCGAGGTGGATGATTTTTTTGAAAATGTATGGCGTGAATACCGCGAGAGCGAAAACGTCTATTAAACAAAAGAGTATAGCGGGCGGCGTTCCTCTGAGTGTTGAGGGACGCCGCCCGCTTTGGGCTGGTATCAGGACGGTTCGCTCGTTTGACGGAAAAGGGAATTTGTCGTAAACTGGTTTAGTTGCGCGCCGAGCGTGGGGAAAACGCAGGCGGCGGCGGATGGGGGAATGAGGAATGATTCCGAAACATGCTTCAATGCGCGCTTTGGCGGTGCTTCTGGCGCTGGCGGCCGGGCTTTGCTTTGCGCCGGCGGGAGCAGGAGCAGAGGCGGAGGGCGGCGCGGAGGCGCGCATAAACGCGCTGCTTGGGCAGATGACGCTGGAGGAGAAGATCTGCCAGCTGTTTTTTGTGCGCCCGGAGGATTTTTCGCGCATTAGCAGCGTCACCAAGGGCAGCGCGAAGCTGGAAAACGCCTTTGCGAAGTTCCCGGTTGGCGGCGTAGTGCTGTTTCCCGGAAATATAAAAAGCGGCGAACAATTGACCGAGCTGAACGAAGCCATGCAGAGCTATGCGAAAAAAGCGCGCGGTATCGGGCTGCTGATTGGCGTAGACGAGGAGGGCGGAGGTGTGGCCCGCGTCGCCAGAAAGCTCAAGCTTAAGGATGCGGCGCCCGCCATGAGCGTGATCGGTGAAAGCGGCGACCCGCAAAAGGCCTATGAGATTGGCGTGCAAATCGGCGCATATCTGCGCGGCTACGGCTTCACGCTGGATTTCGCGCCCGTGGCGGACGTGCGCACGGATGTGGAAAAGGCGGAGATCACGCTGCGCTCCTTCGGCTACGATGCGGCGCTTGTAAGCGAAATGGTATCCGGCTTTGTCAGGGGTATTCAGGAGCAGCAGGTGCTGGCGGTACTCAAGCACTTTCCCGGCCATGGCGGCGCATCCGGCAACGCCCATAATGGAAGCGCTGTTTCCACGCGTACGGTGGGGCAGTGGAGAAGCTTTGAATGGCTGCCTTTTGAGGCCGGGCTGGAGGCGGGCGCCCGGGTGGTGATGATCTCTCACCAGACAGCGGCGGCAGTGGATGGCGGGCAGCCCGCAACGCTATCATACCGGATTGTGACGGAGCTTTTGCGGGGCGAGCTGGGCTTTGAGGGCGTGGCCGTCACCGACGCGCTGCGCATGGACGCGGTCGCGGGGACATACGGTTCCGGCGAGGCCTGTGTACGCGCATTGTTGGCCGGCTGTGATATGCTGCTGCTGCCAAAGAATTTTTCAAACGGCTATCACGGCGTGCTGGAGGCGGTGACGGACGGGCGGTTGAGCGAGGAACGGATCGACGAAAGCGTTCGGAGAATCCTGAAATTGAAGGACGCGTGGGGCCTTTTGAAATAAGCTTTCTGTCAGAACATAAAAAGTAGGGCGGGCGTAATCCCAACGGGTTTACGCCTGCCCTGTTTAGGTGCATAAATTTTTTTTCGCAATGGAATTTCAGCAGTCGCGCATGCCGCCGAAATGTCCCTGCGCCTGCATCTGGGGCGGCAGCCCATGATATTCCGGGCGCGCTTCGTCCTTAAGCGCCGCCAGACGGCTGACGCTTACCTCGTAAGCGACCTTGTTAAGCGTAGTGCCGTCGGGCATCTGCTTTTGATAGGCGCGGCTCTGGAAACGGCCCACCAGCTGCACCTTGTCTCCGATTTTAAGGTTTGAGGCATAGCGCGCCGTGCGCCCCCACGTAATGCAGGGAATATAATCGCTTTTGCCGTAGGAACGGTTTACAGCGAGCATAAGATCCGCGATTTCCCGGCCAAAGGGAGTGGTGCGGTAGCTGGGCGGCTTGCACAGCGCGCCCGTCAGCTGGACGCGGTTGGGGTTTTCCTCGTCGCTGTCGCCGCTTATCAGCCTTTGGGCAAACGCGGTGATCAAAAGGCGGCCGGCGCCCTCCACCACCTTGTTGTAGCTGCGAAGCTGGCCCTCCAGGCACAGAAGGTTTCCGGTCGTAAGCGGCTCGTCGATCAGCAGCCGCTCGCTCAGCGTGATGGGCAGGAAGTCCTCCGCGCCGCTGAGCCTCGGTACGCGCAATGTGGTTACGTAGAATTGTTCCCCGAAGAGCTCGTGTCCGAATTGAAGGCTTTGGCAGATGTGTCCCCGCAGGTGGATGGTGTTTCCGTTTTCTTCCATGTTCCTTCACCTCTTGTTATTGCTTTGGTTTTGTCGTTGACTTGGGGTGTTGCTTGCCCTGCACGTCGATGGTGGTTTCTCCCGAGAGGAGGATTTCGCTGACGGGAATAATTTTGTATCCCAGCCCCTGGTAATGCTTAATCACCGTGGGCAGCGCATTGACGATATCGTTGCTGTCATTGTGGAACAGGACGATGTCGCCGTTATCGACGCGGTAGGTGCATTGCTTGATGATGTCCGCCGTGCCGCGGTCCTTCCAGTCCAGGCTGTCGATGCTCCATTGCACGGCCTCGTAGCCTTCCGCGCGCGCTACCTGTACCACGCGGTCGTTGTAATCGCCGTAGGGCGGACGGAAAAGCGTCGGGCGCACCCCTGTTAGCTTTTCCACTTTATCGCTCATAATGCGCAGCTCATCCCTGATGGCCTGCTCTCCAAGCTGGCTCATATGAGGGTGCGAATCCGAATGATTGCCGATTTCATGCCCGCGTGAAAAGATTTCCTGAACCATCTCCGGATATTTATCCACCCAGCCGCCTACCAGGAAAAAGGTGGTTTTGACGTCGTGTTCATCCAGAATATCCAGAATTGGAATGGTTTTATCCGCGCCCCATGAAGCGTCGAAGCTGATGGCGACGACCTTGTCGTCCCGCTCGACGTTGTACACGGGCAGCTCACGCTTTCGCGCCACAACGGCGGTTGCGGGCTGGTTGAGTCCGACGATATAGGTGGTGGATATGGCGGCGAGGCAGAGAATCAACCCGATCTGCGCCGCGGCATGGCGCGCCTTTTGGGTTTTCCAGAGAGCCTTGATGCGCTCAAGCGGACCCGCGCGCGACGGGCTGCTTGCGGGAGGCGGCTGTAAGGACAGCCCCTTTTCCCGGAGCTTGAGGGGTTTGTTACTCATTCGTGTCCCTCCTTTTACGCATGTATGTATGTATTTGAAAAGGCGCGTATGCAAATTACCCTGAGCGTTTGACACAACAAGCGGCGATACGACAAAGAAAGCCCGCTTCCGACAGGGAAGCGGGCGCAAAAAACCGGATGGCGCGTGCGGTTTGTATGAAGTTATCCCATTTTAAATACTTCCGGGTTGAGCAGGTTTTGGGGCGCTTTTCCCGCCAGCGCGTCCAGGATGCGTCGGGAGGCTTCCTCGCCCATTTGCCTGCGCGCCTGTATGGTGTTGCTGCCGGCGTGAGGCGTGAGCAGAACGTTGCCCAACTTGAAAAAGGCCGGATTTACGTCGGGCTCGCCGGTAAAGACATCCAGCCCGGCCCCTGCGATACGGCGCTCCTGCAACGCGTCGATCAGCGCGTTTTCATCCACTACGGGCCCGCGGGCTGTGTTGATCAGATAGGCGGTGGGCTTCATGAGCGCGATAAGCCCGCGGGATATCAACCCGTTTGTAGCGGGGGTGTGGGGACAATGAATGCTGATAAAATCCGCATCGGCCATCAACCGCTCGATCGGAACATGAACGTCGCCCAGCGCGTCGCGGGCGGGCTTGGGCGTGCGGGCGGCATAGAGCACGCGCATGCCCATCACGCGCCCGAAATCCGCCACGCGCGCGCCGATGCGTCCCATGCCCACGATGCCGAGCGTCGCGCCTTCCAGCGAGGTTCCCATGCGTCTGCCCATCACGAACACGTCCGCCGGCGGTTGGCTGCGGATAAGCCTGTCAAGCTCGTTTACGCGGCGTGCGAGAGCCGTAATATGGGCAATGGCAAGCTCGGCGGTGGGCGCGGTTACGCAGTCCGGCGTATTTGCAACCATTATGCCGCGCTCTGTCGCCGCTGAAATGTCGATTGCGTCATAGCCCGCGCCATAGCAGACGATCAGCCGCAGGTTCTTTCCGGCCTCAATCATTTCCCGGTCAAACGGAGTACAGGCGAGCACCGCCCAGACGTCCGGCAGCAACGAAAGCAGCTCCTCCCTGTCAAAACGCCGCCCGGCGGGAGGCTGGATGAGCTCGTGGCCGCGCAACGCGTGAAAGCCGTCCGCCGGCACGCCAAAGGTAACGAGAATCTTCGCCATAAAAAAACCGTCCTTCATCGTAATGTAAAGCCGAAAGCGCTGATATCATAGCAGGCTTTTCGCGCGTTTGCAAGCGCCGGACGGCGAATGCTTTGCGCGCGCCTGGGCATTCTATGGGTAAAACCGTGCGGAGGCCAGCATGCAGCAAAAGCCGTTTTGGATCCAGAGCGAACAGCCCATCTTTCCTATGCTTCGGGGCCGGCGAAACGCGGACGCGGTTGTGATCGGCGGCGGCCTGAGCGGCCTGACCACAGCGCTTTGGCTATGCAAATCAGGGCTGCGCGTCGCCTTGCTGGAAGCCCGCACGCTGGGCAGCGGAGCCTCCGCGCGCTGCGGGGGCATGGTCAGCCTTACCGGCGGCCTGCTGTACGACAGGCTGGAGCAGAAAATGGGGCAGGCGGTGGTCAACGCCTATGCGCAAACACAGCAAAGCGCATTACAGGCGCTGCGCGAGCTGGCACGCGAACAGGGCGCGGCTTCCGACTGGCGCGATATCGACGCCTGGTTGGTGGCGGAAGGGCAAAAGGACGGAAACGCGCTGGAACGGGAAGCGGAAGCGATGCGGCGGGCGGGCGTTTCCACTGCGCTCGTGCAGCCGACGCACTGCCCGCTGCCCGCGTCGCAGGCAATCCTGTTAAAGGATATGGCGACGCTTCAACCGGTACGCTATCTGCGGCATGTGGCGCGGCAGGCGGAGGCGCTCGGGCTGAAAATATTTGAACAATCGCGTGTGACGGCGTTGGAAACCAACCTGGCCTATACGGAGCGGGGCAGCGTCCTCGCGCCCTATTTGGTGGTGGCGACCGGTTACCCGGTCGTCAACACCCCCGGCTGGTATTTTATGCGCCTTACCCAGCGTCAAAGCTATCTGATGCCGCTGGAGGCGAACGCGACATTTGACGGCATGTATCTGGACGCGCATGAGAGATATGCGCTGCGCAAGCTTCGGGAGGGCATGCTGTTTCAATTAAACGACGGGCGTGTCGGCGCACCCGGACGTATGGAACCGGAGGAACGGTTCCTGTCCGGCTACGCGCCGTATCTGGAAGGCGCGGCTCCTTCACGGATATACGGCGGAATCGATACTTATTCCGCGGATGGGCTTCCCTATATCGGTGCGTATAGCAAAAAAACGCCGAATCTGTTTGTTGCGTCGGGCTATGGAGGACGCGGGTTGATCGGAAGCATGGTGGCGGCGCAGGCCATCAGCGCAAAAATCCTGGGGCTGCCCGGCGAGGGCTATGCGGTCTACTCGGGCCAGCGGCATGGCGGCGTTTTCAGCGACGACGCAAAAATATCGGTTTCAATCGCGGGGAAATACCTGAAGGGAATGCTTCGCGTACATGCGCCGCGCTGCCCGCACATGGGTTGCAAGCTAGTGTACAGGCCAAAAACGCGTATCTGGGAATGCCCGTGTCACGGCTCGCGGTTTGACGATATCGGGCATGTGCTCAACGCGCCCGCCATTCACGACGCGCCGGTGCGCCACCGCAAAAAAGGATAGCGGCTGCGTTACAGCGCCTCCACAACCGCGTCGCGGAGGGCGGGATGAATGATATCAAAGGCGGGGGAACAATTGCGCACGTGCTGCATATAAAGCACGGCTACATGGTTGGTAAGGTCCGCCAGCGCATAGGAGCCCGCCGCGCCATCCCAGCCAAATTCTACGATGCCACGGGGGTTGGAGGAATCCTGAAGGCGCGTGCGGACGCCAAGGCCGTAGCCGTAGCCAAAACGCCATTGGTTGAAATCGCGAATTTGAACATGGTCCAGCCGGTTGACGGCCATCTCGCGGACGCTGCTTTCCTGAAGAATCCGCCTGCCTGCCGCGCCGAGGCCGCCGTTGGACAGCGCATTGACAAGCAGGATATAATCCCTGAGCGTGGAGGCAAGCCCCGCGCCGCCTGAGCGGTACTGCGGCGAAAAAACATAGGGGTTGGACCTGGAAACGGGCATAATGGCTCCGTTTTGATAAATATATTGCGCGCTGAATGGGCTTAGCTCGTCCGCCGAGGCGGCAAATCGCGTTTCACGCATGCCAAGGGGCATGAAAACCTCATCCGTCAGCCAGTTCTCGTATGCTTTGCCGGACGCGGCGGCGATGACGCCCGCGAGCACGTCATGGCAAAGGCTATATTGAAACTTTGTGCCGGGGTCAAAACCAAGGGGTTTTTCGGCAATGGCGCTAATGAGCGCGGCATTTCCCGCTTTTGCGCCGTGCCGGCCGGAAAGGCCCTCAATATCATAATCAAAGCCGCCGCGCATGGTCATTAAGTCAATCACCTTAAGAGGCGTGCGGGCCTGGCGCAGGCCGCCGTGCTCCAGTACGCGCAGATTGGCAAAAGCGGGCAGGTAATCCGCGACCAGATCGTTAAGCCCCAGCTTTCCACGCTCAATCAGCTGCATTGCCGCCGTGCAGGTGGAGAGCTTTGTAAGTGAATAAATCCAATAAAAATCCCCGTCGGATGCGGATTCTTTTTTTTCATAATCGCGAAAGCCCTCCACATGGCGGCAAATTTCATTTTGCTCCCGGTAGATGGCGATACCCCAGGCGGGAATGGCATAGCGTTTTGTCAGGCGCGAAAGCCGGTTGAGAATAAGTTCGGTATCCATATGATCGTTCCTTTCTTCACGCAATGGCGCACGGGCCGCCGGCGGTCAAACGGATCCATTATAGCCCAATATCAGGCACGAGAGCAAGCGAAAAAGGGATAAAAATTGAAAATGCTGTCGAATATGGCAATTCTAAAACGGTTTCAAAAAATTGTTTGAAATGGTATTGACACCGCCATAACATCGATGTATAATCGGCGCATAAGGTTAATAAACATTGTTTGTTAACAAGTGAATAAAACATGGAGGGAGATTGTATCATGAAGAAAGCAGTGGCGTTTATCCTTACCCTGGCAATGATGTTCAGCATGGCGATCGGCACGGCAGCGCAGGCGGAGGATAAGGTTATCACCTGGGTTTTCTGGGACGACCTGACCGCGACCGACGACCTGATCACCAAGGGCTACAAGGAGGTTATCGACAGGTTTAACGCGGCGGACAACGGCTATACCTGCCAGGTCATTACGACCAACCTGGAAGAGTACGACGCCAAAATGGCCGCGCTGATCGCCTCCGGCCAGACGCCGGATGTGTGGATCTGCAATCCGGGTCCGAATATGGACGTTTATGTCAATGCCGACCTCTGCATGGACCTGACGGGCATACTCGACGCCAATCCCGAGTGGCGCGACTCGTTCTCCGGCGGTATCTTTGAACGCCTGACGTACGATGGCAAAATTATGGCGATCCCCACCAACTTTGCCGCCGCGTGCTGCTTTTATAACACCGAGATGTTTGAAAAGGCCGGCGTTGAGGTTCCCACCAACTTTGCCGAGCTGCTCGCCGCTTGTGAGAAGCTTCAGGCCGCAGGCTTCCAGCCCATTACCTGCTCCGCAGGAACTGCGTGGTGCCTCTCAATGGTGGCGGGTTACCTGTGCGACCGCTGCGGCGGCCCCGACAACCTCGTGGCGGTTTCCGAGGGAGCCTCCACCTGGAGCACGGAGCCTTCCTATGCCAACGCGGGCAACAAACTAGTTGAGCTGAGCAAGTATTTTCAGAAAACAGCCGCATCCGATACCAACGACGAGTGTGTGGCGCAGTTCTACAACGAACAGGCGGCAATCCTGATTCAGGGCTCCTGGGTGATCGCGCAGATTAACGGCGCGAATCCCGCGTTTGAGGAAAAGTGCGGCGTGTTCCAGTTCCCCGCGGTGGAAGGCGGCGCGGACCCCAACCGCATGATCGTCAAGACAGACAACCTGCTGGTGAGCAAAAACACTCAGAATATCGACGGCGTGGTGGAATTGCTCAAATACTTCACCGATGACGCCGCGCAGAAGTATACCGCTGAGGTTGGCGGAAAGATTCCCGTGACCAACGTGCAGGTCGACTACGAAAAAGCGCCCAAGCAGCTTAGCTTTGTGATGGACATTCTTTCCAACATGACGGGCACTTTCGGCTTCTATAACGAGAGCTTGGCCTCCGTTGAGGCGGGAGACGTGTTTGACAACTCGATGGTCTCCATCGTTCTGGGTCAAAAAACTGTTGAGCAGGCGCTACAGGGCATCGATAATTTCTACACCGATAACGTGTGGGGAAAATAATCCGAAAACGTTAGCAAAAACGGAGCGCTCTCAAAATGCGCGTGGCAGGGGGCTATGCCTCCTGCCACGCGGGCGGAATTATTGGACCTGCGACGCGGTATGGGTTGTAAAAGCAATGCCGCCGAAGCCGGCGCATGTTGTTCCGGCGCATGCATATCCGCCGTTTTGAGACGCTCCGTTTTCTTTGTCATTTTGTTCTTCTGGAATGGAGGGAGATACCATGCAACGGATGTTCAGCGACAAGCGGGCGGTGGTGTGTTTCCTACTCCCCGGCATCATCCTGTTTACGGTGGTGCTTTTCATCCCCATTTGCTATTGCGCCTATATCTCGCTGTGCGAATGGAATGTGCTGACCCCGCCCAAGTTTGTAGGGCTTGCCAATTATGTCAAGCTGTTTACAAGGGACGAAATCTTTGTGACCGCGGTAAAAAACACCTTCTTCTTTATGCTTTTTTCCGTCGTTTCCCAGCTGGTCGTGGGTATGCTTTATGCTTCGGTGCTGACCAATATTGGCCGTGGACGCAACTTTTTTAAAAACGTGATTTACATGCCCTGCGTGCTTTCCTCGGCGGCGCTGGGCCTGCTGTTCTGCTTTTTGCTTAAACCTACCATCGGCGTCAATCAGCTCCTGGCGGCGATGGGCATTGAAGGTCCGCTATGGTTGACGGAATATTCGGGCTTCATCCCTCTGCCGATGTGGGTGATCGCCTTTGTGGCGCTATGGCAATACGTGGGTCAGAACATGATGCTGTATATGGCGCAAATCATGGGTATCAACAGATCCCTGTACGAGGCGAGCTATGTGGATGGCGCGAACAAGCTAACGGCGTTCCGTCACATCACGCTGCCGCTGATCCGCCCGATGATTGTGACGGCCATGTCTCTTAACTGCATCGGATCGCTCAAATTTTTCGATCTGGTGTATAACATGACGCAGGGCGGACCCAACCATATCACGGAGAATATAGCGACCTGGCTGTACTATCAGGGAGTGCAACTGTTTAAATACGGCTATGGCAGCGCCGTGTCCATCGTTTTGTTGGCGATCTGCCTGCTGACTACGTTTATCGTCAACCGGGTTATCCGGGTTGATACCTATGAAATGTAGGGGAAGGGGGCGGCGGAGATGCAACTGAGCAGGAGAACGGGCCTGAAAAAGAGCGCGCCCAGAAGGACGGGCGTGTCAAAGACGCTGGTATATCTGTTTTTTTCCATCGTTACTGTATTCTACCTTGCGCCGCTGGTGTGGATTGTGATGGTGTCCTTCAAAACCAACGCGGAGGTATTCTCCAACCCCTTCGGGCTGCCGGAGGTTTGGCAGGTGGAGAATTACGCCTATTCCTGGACAAACGGCCGCCTGGGCGCGTCGCTTGTCAACTCCGTAACCGTATCTGTAAGCACGCTGGCGCTAAGCATGCTGATCGGCTCCATGGCGGCGTTCGCCATCGCGCGGCTGCGCTTCAAAATCAACGGCGGGATGCTGACGTACTTCATGCTCGGCATGATGATACCGGCACACTGCCTGCTGATACCCATGTTTGTGATGCTGAGCAAGGTGCAGCTGGGAAACACGCTGATCGGACTGATTATTCCATATGCAACATTCGCGCTACCGCTGACGGTTTACATCATGACGGGCTTTTTTAAGGGGATTCCCTATGAAATGTTTGAGTCCGCCTGTATTGACGGGTGCAGCCTGAGCCGGATTTTCACGCAGATCGCGCTGCCGATGGCAAAGACCGGGCTGTTTGTGACCGGCCTGATGACCTTTGTGAACACCTGGAACGAGCTGGTGCTTGCCATGTGCTTTATATCCGACCCGGCAAAAAAGACGCTGCCCGTTGCACTGACCTACTTTGTCGGGCCTTATGAAACGAACTATGTCAAAATGTTTTCCGCAATCGTTATCGCTGTAATGCCTACAATTGTTGTTTATTGCCTGTTTAGCAACCAGATTGTCGAAGGGCTTACGCAGGGCGCGGTAAAGGGCTGATGCGGGCAAGGCAGGGAGCGTTGACGCGCGCCGGGGTCGATGCTATACTCAGAAATACAGTTTAGGGAGAGGGAGTGAACGTTCTCGGCCATGTCGTATGTGCACATTCTCAAAGACGACGATTCAGCAGCCATGCCGATCGATCTGAAATACGAAAATCGATATAAGGTGCTGCAGGCGTTCCGCTTCGGGTATGAATGCACTGTGGCGGACGTATCCTCCGCGACGCATATCAGCAAGCTGACGGTCATGCGCGCTATTCAGTTTTTTTGTCAAAAGGGGATTCTACGGTCGGTCGGGCTTGGGCAATCGTCAGACCTAGGGGGGAAAAAGCCCGAGGTATTCGCCTTTGCGGATAGCCGCCGGGTGCTGTGCATCGCCATGTGGCCGGGAACCGTCCGGCTATCCGCGGCTACGCTGACGGGTGAACCGGTGGCGGAAACAGAGCATCCGCTGGACCTTCATCAACCGCTTCAGGATGTATTTGCCGCGGTAAGGCGGTATGTCAACGCCTTCCTTGAAACGCTTCCATGCGGCGCGGAAGGGCTTTATGGCGTTACGCTTTCCACCTCGGGCACGGTGGATTACCGGACTGGACGGTTGCGCTACAGCGCGCATTCTCCTGAATGGGGCGCGAATATTCCCATCAGTGATTTTTTGCGCGACGTTGTGGGGGAAAAACCCGTCATTTTGGTGGAGAACGCCGGTAAAACCACGGGGCGTTCCGTGCTGCTTTCGCGCGCCGAGCTGAGGTCGAGCCGGGTGCTAACCCTGTTTACCAGCTGGGGCATATCAGGCTGCCTTTTACAAAACGGTCGCCCTCTTAACGGGCGGAATTCGCTGATCGGGGAGATCGGCCATATGACCGTGGAGCCGTCGGATACAGAGGTGTGCGGCTGCGGCATGAAGGGTTGCCTGGAAAGGCTGGTCAGCCTAAAGCGGGTTCGTCAAATGATGAAAACCAGTCCGCCCGCCAAGGAATCACCGCTGTATGGTCTGGAGGAAAGCGTAAGCTTTTCGCAGATTTTTTCCGCCTCCAGCGCGCAGGACAGGGATGCCCGGACGCTTGTGCGTTACCTTGCGGAGTGCTTTGCATCCGCTCTGCACAACATCTGTTTGATTTATAATCCTGATTACGTGGTGTTTCAGGGGGATTTCGGACAGGCCGATCTGTATTTTGACGAATGCCTGAAGATGGCCCTTGGCGATTTTCGCTATTATCCGCAGGAAGGAGCGTTTGAAACAATTTATGACGCGCGCGGCCTGTTTGAGCTGGACGCGCAGGGCGGATGGTTCATGCTCAACGAGTATTACTTTAACACGGTGGAGCTTTATATGGACGTTCTTTAAAATCGGACGGGCGCGGTACGGAGGATAGCGGGCCGATTGTCAAAGGGCGTCCGGCCGGACGGACGCCGCCATGCGGCGGAGGGCCGATGATTTGCGCTTTGGCGGGCCGCGGAACGGTGCGTATTTGCGTATCCAAAGCATGCTAAAGGCGGCGAATGAATACGCGGCTGCAAAAGAAAAATTGATGGCATGAAATTTTATTGTTGACAAACCATGGGATCATCTTGTATAATAACTACCGTTGTGAAAGCGCAACATGCGATCGTGGCGGAATTGGCATACGCGCACGTTTGAGGGGCGTGTTCTTAACCGAGTACGGGTTCAAGTCCCGTCGATCGCACCATGCAGAGTGTCCTTATGGGATTTGAAAGTCCTGTAAGGGCATTCTATTCTTATGCCTTTATCAAGTTCCACACAGCCCCTGCTTACGCCGCCACGCCCTTGCGTGTCTGGATCAGTACCTGCGGCTCGGCAATCGGCAGTTCCTGCGGAACGTCCGACGTACCAACGCAATTATAATGGATAATCAACCGCTGTACATATAAGCCATTCACCTTTTCGGCGAGGTATCCCCCGATCTTCTCAATCAGCCCGTTGAGCATCCGGGGCGTGAGATTACGGGAGCGGGTGTGCTTGCGAACGCAGGCGATGGACATGTTCGTGGCTATTGCCGCGCTGGTTTGTCTGTACAAATGATATCATGTCAAATTGAATTCATAGCTGCAAGGAAGCATACAAGTCTTGTCCTATTATTGCATAAAACGGTTTGCGCGTTGCCCGTGAAGGGAAGTTGGCAAGCGCAGTCCGGCCGCCTTTATTCCAGGTCCGTATTATACCCAATCGGCTGCAATAATCCGCCGCTGTACGGCTCCCAAGAGACATCGTCGATGGAGGCCACAACCTCGCCCGTTTGCGCGTTGATGCGCGCGGCGTATTGCCACATGCCCTGACCATCCTTGCGAAACTCTACCATGATATCCGAGCGCGTTTCGCTCAGCCGCAGCTTGTTAATATCCACCCTGTAATGCTCAAGCGGCGCGCCGTATTTCGCCTCCAGGTCGGCTTTGGCAATCCGCGCCGCATCTTCGTCCGTAATCAGCGCAACGGGATGCCTGACCGTATGAAGCGCGACCCGCAAGGGGTTCCCGCCGCTGACGGACACCGCCATGCGAAGCAACTCCTCCTCCGCGACAGCGCCGCTTAGGAAGTAGTTTGTCAGCCCGTCGGACCAGACGATTAGCGGACGCTCGTAATTGTACGCGATATAGTACGAAACGCCCTGCTCCGACAGCGTCCGGCCCTTGCAATTTTGTTCGAAGCCGCCGCCGGAAACGGCTTCCTCTGCGCTAGGATAGCGGGTTACGCTGAAATTCAACAGCTCGTCTAAGTCCCTGATGCTATAGGATGCACTGAATCCATGCGAATGGCCGGAAGCGTGAACGTAATACCCGTTTAGACCGATCTGCTCCGGCAAATAGGCCGGCATGGGCGGCGTGAAGCCAAGCACGGAAACCGCCTCGTCAAAGCTGTCCGTATTCAGCGTTGCGACGCCGAGATATCCCTCCGCCTCCTCGCCCGGTGCGACGGAGGCTGCCGCGCTGAGCAGCTCGCTTTCGGAAAACGGTCCGCGCAGCTGGTAGACCGCGCAGCCAATACGCCATAAGCAATTGGCCTGCCCGTTCCGTTCGCCCAACAGATAGGCTGCGCCCCCAAAAATGCGGCCGTCTCCTGTGGCAACGGCGCCGTATGCGGCCTCCGCATTTTTCTCATCCTCAAAGCACTCCAATAAATAGCTGGCGTATTCACCGCCTTTCTGATACGTTGCCATCAGGCTGACGCTGGTTTCGGAGCGTTCTACGGCGTATTGCGAGGCTGTCCAGCCATCGGGAAGGACGACCGGCAGCGCGGGCGTGAAGCCTGCGACGCGTGTTGCGTCGTCATAGCTGGTAGTAATAAGCTTGCTTCTTGGCAACGCTCCGCCGGCGGCGGAACTGCCCGCAATCAGCGCCGGGTCGATCTCCATGCCGCCGATGTTATACTGCTGCTCGTTGTTGACGTTGCGCCCAATCAGCCCCACCCAATGCAGCGCGCTGTCGCTGATGATGGCCAGCAGCATGACCGCGGCCGCGACGGCGGCGCTTCCGAGAGCGCGCCTGCGCAGCCGGGCTGCCTTCCGGCGTGCCCTTACCCCTTCAAGCAACGCCTCCCGGCGCTCCGCTTCCCGTTCGACAAATACGAGAGGGGAATCCAGCAGCATCAACAAATCCTCGCAGGCATTGATAAGCGCTGTGTCAACCTCTTGGGAGGGCTTGCGGTATTCGGCGTTGACCGCGGCAATCAGGCGCGCGCGCATTCCATCCGCGCCCAATTGGGTGACGGCGGCTTTGATTTCCCGTTCGTTCTTTGCTCTCATCCGGCAAGCCTCCCTTCTATTGCTCCAGTTAGTAAAAACGGGAAAGGATACCCAGAAGGAGCAAAAAGCACTCCAGCTTTTCCCGGCGGCTTTTCACGCGGATTTTACGCAGTATGGATTTTACGCCGCCGGTGGTCGTGGCGTGTTTATACGCAATTTCTTCGGCGCGCATTCCCTTTAAAAAATAGTCGGTAAATACCGCCTTTTCCTTTTCAGTCAGCAGCCCGCATATGCGCCGGACGCATTCGTCCGCCTCCGTTGCCCGTAACCACCGCTCCACGCTGCCTTGCGCGTCGGCGATAGGCATGTCGGGATATTCGTCTATCGAATAGGCGGCCCGCTTTTCGCGCACGCGCCGTTTGTACAGGGCGTTATCCAGCTTGTGTGTACAGGTAAGCAGCAGCCAGCGCCCAATATTGGGATGGTTCATCAGCTGGTCGCACCGCTCAAAAAGCAGCAAAAAAGCGTCCTGAACGCAGTCCTCCGCCAGGTCAAGATAGCGCGAATCATAGTGTACATGCCGGTAACAGCTTTTGATCAGCGCGCTTTCGTACTGCTGGTGCAGCTCGGTGACGAACGCCTCTTTCTGGTCGGGCAAAGGAACGCCTCCCCGCTTTGGTATTGATGCTGATAGAACGAAAGAGCATGGTAGAATCTTCCGAATATGATTTTTGAGGGTATCTTTTTAAACGCACGCTAACCTTATTTATGACGTTTCAAAAGAGGAGCTGGTTATCATATGACGCGGGAATTTTTAACGGAGCGCTACCTGATCAACCGGGAAAAGCTCCGGTACGCGGCCTATCGAAGGCTCCATAACGCGACCGACACGGAGGATGTGCTACAGGACGTATTTTTGAAGGCATGGCTGCACTCGGATAAGCTTCAAAGCGAGGAAGCCTGCGACGCATGGCTGATGCGTATTTGTGTAAACACATGCATGGATCTGCAACGCAAGCAAGGCAGGCGGCGGGAGACGCTGGTGGGACAGCCGTGCGCTGCCGACGCTGCCGATCCCGCCCGCACCGCCATCGACAGGCTCTGGCTGGACGCTCTGTTTCAGGGCCTGAAAGCGGAGGCGAGGCAGGCGGTGCTGTCTTACTACCTGGACGGCTATACCATCCGGGAGATTGCCCACAGGCTAAACAGGCCAGAGGGCACGGTTAAGGGGCTTTTGCATAAAACCAGAAAACAGATGCGGCACATGGCGGACGCGTAACGTAATCATACGCGAAGAGGCGCGGCTCGGTAAATCCGCCGGATTTTCCTTCCATATCACCGGCATTGCCAACAAGATAACATGCGAATCATTCTTCATTGACGCTGCTGATTTGGCAAAACCGAATAAAGGCTTCCTCAGCTTACGCGCTCCATCCGACAGCTTGACGGCTGTTTTTGACAGGTCGCGATTCTTCGGCTATACAAACGCTTCAAGATGCTGTATCTTATAGCGGAGGTGGACGGGCGATGAAAATCACGATTGAGGAAATCGGACGGGAGCGGGAAGAAGAGCTGATTCTTAAATGCTATCAGCTAAACGACGATATTCTAAACCTCCTTAAAAGCATAAAGGCCGCGCAAAACGGCCTTGTGGGTATGCGGGGGGAGGAGATACACAGGCTGTCGCTGGCCGATATCTATTACTTTGAGGTGGTGGACAGCCGGTCGTTTTTTTATTGCCGCGACGCGGTGTATGAAAGCCGGATGAAGTTGTACGAGTTTGAGGAACTGTCCCGGGGAACGGCTTTCTTTCGCGCGTCAAAATCCATGGTTCTTAACTCGGATAAGATCGACAGCGTTACGCCTTCCCTGTCGGGACGCTTCGAGGTTAGGCTTCTTAATCAGGAAAAGGTGATTGTTTCCAGACAGTATGTCGGCGCTCTGAAAAAACTGATGGGCCTGTAGGGAGGAAGGAACGATGAACAAAAAGGAACTGCTGCACTGCATGCTCGCGCAGTATTTTATCATCTATACCGCAAGCATGTTCGCGACCCTGCTGCTTTGCGGGCTGGCCCAGCCGGACATAACGCTGCCCCTTGACTATCTTTGGCAGGTGGCGCTGTTTTCCCTCGGTGCGGATTTGCCGTGCCTGGTTTACTATTCCAAAGGTGAATTAAGCCGAAGGCAGTGGTGGGTACGGACGGCTCTTCATACGCTGCTATTGGAAACCGTACTGATGGCGGCCGGTTACGCAATCGGTATGTACAGGGGCTTCTGGGGTGGAGCGGCCTTTGTTTTCGTCATTCTTGCGGTGGATATGTTTGTGCGCTTTATCAGCTACCTAAGCGACCGGCATACCGCGGACGAGATTAACGAACAGCTTAAGCGGCGGCGTTCGAAGGCGTAACGGCGCTTTGCCGCCGGGGCGGCTTTTGGCGTCAAAATTGATGCGCTTGCGGAAACGCCGGCGCAATGGGGGAAGAGTGTGCATGGCGGATATCATCCAAATCGACGGCCTGAGCAAACGCTTTGGCGAAATCAAGGCGGTTGAGGACCTTAGCTTCAGGGTTAAAGAGAGCGAGCTGTTCGCATTCCTGGGCATCAATGGAGCGGGCAAGAGCACGACCATCTCCATCATGTGCGGCCAGCTTCAACGGGACGCAGGTACCGTCGTCATTGCCGGGGAGAGCATCGACAGCGGGCTGGAGCGCATTAAGCGGAGCCTGGGCGTTGTGTTTCAGCAATCCGTGCTGGACAGGGCGCTGTCCGTGCGGGATAATCTCATCAGCCGCGCCGCGCTGTACGGCATTACCGGAAGGGCGTTTCAGCATAGGCTTTCCGAGCTGACGGAGCTGCTTGACCTTGGCGGCCTGCTCAGGCGTCCCGTCGGGAAGCTCTCCGGCGGGCAGCGGCGGCGCGTTGATATTGCGCGGGCGCTGCTGAACAGGCCCAGCATTCTCATTCTGGATGAACCGACCACAGGCCTTGATCCGCAGACGCGCAGGGCGGTATGGAACGCGGTTGGCAGGCTGCGGGCGGAGGAGCATATGACGGTGTTTCTGACCACGCACTATATGGAGGAGTCCGCAGACGCCGACTATGTGGTTGTTTTGGACGGCGGCAGGATCGCGGCGGAAGGCACGCCCCTAAAGTTGAAAAACGCCTATACCGGCGACTTTATCACGCTTTATGGCGCTACGGGGGAACAGATGGAACGCCTGAATACGCCATACGAAAAAATTCGGGACGCTTACCGGGTCGCCGTGCCGGATACGGCGGCCGCGACCGCCCTGATTATGGCGCAGCCGGACGTTTTTACGGATTACGAGGTCACCAAGGGAAAAATGGACGATGTGTTTCTGGCGGTGACGGGCAAAACGCTGACGGGAGGTGTGGAGCAATGAACGCCCTTAGGTATTTAATTTGGCGAAATACAAAGCTGTTTTTTAAGGACAGGGGGATGTTCTTTACAGCCCTGGTTACGCCGTTAATTTTGTTGCTGCTGTTTGTAACGTTCCTTGGCGATATATACCGCGATAGCTTCCGTTCCGCCATCCCCGCCGGGTTGATCGTTCCCGAAAGCCTGGTGGAGGGCTTTGCGGGCGGATGGCTGTTTTCCTCTCTGCTGGCGGTTTGCTGCGTTACGGTGGCCTTCTGCGCCAATATGCTCATGGTACAGGATAAGGCGACGGGTACGCGGGCCGATCTTTGCATCACGCCGGTTAAAAAATCGACGCTGGCGTTGGGATACTATACAGCCACGGCCCTGAGCACGCTTGTAATCTGTGGGGCGGCGCTTGGCGCGTGCTTTTTATACCTTGGCGGTATGGGGTGGTATCTATCCGCCGCCGATGTGCTGCTTACCTGTCTGGACGTATTCCTTTTGGTTATGTTCGGCACGGCGCTGTCGTCGGTCGTCAGCCATTTTTTATCCACGCAGGGGCAGATTTCAGCGGTAGGCACGATTGTCAGCGCCTGCTACGGCTTCCTTTGCGGGGCCTACATGCCGATTTCCCAATTCTCGGAGGGCATTCGGACTTTCATCTCCTTCCTGCCCGGTACCTATGGCACGGTTCTTTTGCACCGTCATCTCATGCGCGGCGTGCTTGGCGAGCTGGAGGGTTCGTATATTCCGCCGCAGGCAGTGGAGGGTATTCGGGACGCTTTCGACTGTAACCTGTATTTCCTTGGCAACAAGGTGGAGCCGGCAATGATGTACCTGATTCTCGGCGGAACGGTAGCGGTGCTGATCGCCGCGTATGTGCTGCTGACAATGGCGGACGAAAACGCGCGAGTAAAGGCGCGCCCCCATGCAAGGCAGGCGTAGAACCGGCTTTCCGGAAGCGTTTGAAAGGAAGGAACCATTCATGAAAAAGCTCGGAAGATATCAAACGGCAAGAAAACTTCTGATTTTTTGGTGCCTGTTTATTGGCGTGGGCGCTGTGGCGGGCGCAATTGGAATGCTGGTCAGGCCCGATGGAAGCGCCCTCGGGATGCAGGCGCTTCTTCCCTATTTTCAGGTGCTGCCGCTTTCGGACCTTCTGTACCGGAATTTTATCTTTCCCGGCGTCGCGTTGTTATGCGTCAACGGAATCCCAAACCTCGTGGCGGCGGCGTTGCTGCTGCAAAAAAAGCGGGCGGGCATCCTTTGCGGCGGTATTTTTGGCGTTACGCTGATGCTGTGGATCACCATTCAGTTTGTGATCTTTCCGTTTAATTTCATGTCCACCGCCTACTTTGTCTTCGGCTTTTTACAGGCGGTTACCGGCTATGCGGCCTGGGTGTTTGAGCGGCAGGAGCAATTTGCTGTTAATATTGCGGACTATCCCGGGATCGGCAGGGATTCCAGCCGCCTTGTGGTTTATTTTTCACGCATGGGCTATACAAAAAAGGAAGCCCTCGAGGAAGCGAACCGGACCGGAGCGGAGGTTTATGAGATCAGGGCCGCCGAGCGCACGGAGGGCACCGTAGGCTTCTGGTGGTGCGGGCGTTATGGAATGCACCGCTGGGAGATGCCGGTTGAGAAAATAGGGGCGGACCTCTCCGCCTACGACCATGTAACCATTTGCTCGCCCATTTGGGTCTTTCACCTGTCGGCGCCCGTGCGCTGCTTCTGCCGTATGGCGAGGGGAAAAATCAAAGAGGCGGACTACATCCTCGTGCATTATCAGAAGGCGCTTTATCAAAACGCCGCCAAGGAGATGGAACGGTTGCTTGGGCTGGAGGACGGTAACGTCACCAGCGTATGCTGCCGCCGCGGAAAGAGCTTGAGCCGGGTTTTTCTGCCGGGTCAAAAAGCTGTGGAGAAAGGCGTGCGGCTTGATACGGCCGTTTAGAAGCGCGGGGGGAAGGCGGTTGCCGGAAAAAGCCCCGCCGGATAAAATGCCCTTTGAGCAAAACAAAACAAGCATGGCCCTGGGGGATTTCCCCAAATTCTCTCAGGGCCATGCTTATATATAGAAAGCATAGCGGCAACCGTCCTTACCGCGCGGCTCGCAAAGCGCCAAGGCCGGGGTAAACGGCGCTGGGACCAAGTTCATCCTCAATGCGCAGCAGTTGGTTGTACTTTGCCACACGTTCGCTCCTGCTTGGCGCGCCGGTTTTAATCTGACAGGTGTTGAGCCCGACTGCCAAATCAGCAATGGTGGTATCCTCCGTTTCGCCGGAGCGGTGAGAAACAATCGCCGTAAATCCCGCCTGATGCGCCATTTTGATGGCCTCCAGGGTTTCGGAAACCGAGCCTATCTGGTTGAGCTTAATCAGGATGGAGTTGCCGCAGCCAAGGCGGATTCCCTTCGAAAGGCGTTCGGTATTGGTGACGAACAGGTCGTCGCCAACCAACTGCACCTTTCCGCCCAGCTCCCGGGTCATCATTTGCCAGCCCTCCCAGTCCTCCTCGTCCAGGCCATCCTCGATGGAGGCGATGGGATATTTTTCGCACAGGGCCTTCCAATGGCCGACCAGCGCCTCGGACGTAAACCTTTTGCCTGATTTGGGCAGCAGGTATTCGCCCGTTACGCCGCTCTTCCACTCGCTGCTGGCGGCGTCCATGGCCAGGACAAAATCACGGCCCGGCTCGTAACCGGCCTTGCCGACGGCTTTAAGGATATACTGGATGGCCTCTTCGTCGCTGGCGAGATTGGGCGCAAAGCCGCCCTCGTCACCTACGGAGGTGGCGAGCCCGCCGTCCTTGAGCAGCGCGGCCAGCGCGTGGAATACCTCCGTGCACTGGCGCAGGCCCTCGCGGAAGCTGGCCGCGCCCACAGGCATAATCATGAACTCCTGTACGTCCACCGTGTTGCCCGCGTGCGCTCCGCCGTTTAAAATGTTCATCATGGGCACAGGCAGGCTGTTGCCGCTGATCCCGCCAAGAAAGCGGTACAGCGGAAGGCGGAGCGAAGCCGCCGCCGCTTTTGCGCAGGCGATGGACACTGCGAGAATCGCGTTCGCGCCCAACCTGGATTTATCCTTTGTTCCGTCCGCGGCGATCATGGCCCGGTCCGCCGCGTAAATATCGGAGGCGTCCGCGCCCCGCAGCGCTTCGCAAATGACGGTGCTTACGTTTTCCGCCGCGTCCAGTACGCCCTTGCCGCCAAAGCGGCTCTTGTCGCCGTCGCGAAGCTCCAGCGCCTCAAATTCACCCGTGGAGGCTCCGCTCGGCGCGGCGCCCCTGCCAACGGAGCCGTCCCTCAGACGCACCTCCGCCTCGACGGTAGGGTTTCCTCTGGAGTCGATAATTTCCCGCCCGGATACGCTTTCAATCAGAAGATCATGGATCAATGCAACCATCCTTTCCCATTCATCTTCTCACATACCAACAGGAGTTATGCAAGCGGTTTGCCACATGCTATTAGATAGCGCTAACCAAGGCTATTGTAGCACTTCCACAGCAAGAAAACAAGCTCGGGAAAAACAGCGGAAATCAAGCCGACGTACCCGTACAGCCCAGATGCCGCGTCCGTGCTAACTTCTTGCGTCCGTATCCTCATGCTCCGCGATGCGAACCATCCGGTAGCCGATGCCGATGTGCGTTTGAATCAACCGCTGACCTGTGCCGTGCAGCTCGATTTTTTTGCGCAGGGTGGTCATGAATACGCGCAGCGTGGAAATATCGCTCTCCTGCGTGCCGCCCCAGATTTCGCGGGTGATCATATTGTGCGTCAGCACCTTGCCTACATTATGCGAAAGCAGACACAAAATTTTGTATTCCATGGGGGTCAGGTGGATGTCGCCGCCGGCTACGCACACGTGGCACGCGTCGAAATCGATCAACAGATCGCCGTTGCGAAACAAACGTCCGCCCACCTCGTCGCTTTGCATATAGCCCATGCGCCGTATCGCGGCCCTGAGCCTTGCCAGAAGCTCGTCAACATTAAACGGCTTGGTCAGGTAATCGTCCGCGCCCGCGTCTAGGGCTTTAATCTTGTCCTGGTCCTCGCTGCGCGCGCTTACAACGATGATGGGCGCGGTCATGGTTTGACGTATTGCCGTGATCACCTGGACGCCATCCATATCGGGAAGGCCCAGGTCCAGCAAAATAACGTCCGGGCGGTGGGTTTGGGCCTGCATAATGGCGCTCCGGCCGTTTTCGGCAACGATAAACCTGTAATGACTGGTTTCCAGTGTGGTGGCGATCAGGTTGCGTACAGCCCTGTCGTCCTCCACAACAAGCACGCTGCTATTCCTGGGCATCGGGCATCTCTCCTTTTTCCACGTTGAGGTAGAAGGTAAAAACACAGCCGCGCGGCTGGTTGTCCCTTACGCCGAGCGTACCGCCGTGCGCCTCCACAATCGCCTTGCAAAGCGCCAGCCCCAGGCCGACGCTTCGCCTTCCGTCGCCGTGTGCGTTATCCGCGGTATAAAACATTTCAAACAGCTGCGCCTTATCCGCGTCCGCGATACCCGGTCCGTCGTCTGCAACCTCAACGCAAGCGCGGCCGCCCTCACTGTAAGCGCGAAGCGAGATATGCGACCCCTCGGGCGTGTATTTAACCGCGTTGTCCAGCAGATTAACAATGACCTGAACGATCAGCTGCGCGTCCATGCGCGCCATCAGGTACTCATCCTCCACCTCAACGGTGAGGTTGTGCTGCGCTGCATGGCGGTTCGTATGCTCAACCGCCTCCTCCACCACGTCTAAGAGCATTTCGGGCTGAAGCCTCAGCGCCATCGTGCCGTTTTCGATACGCGTGATGCTCAGCAGGTTTTCCACCAGGTTAATCAGCCACATCGAATCGTCGTAAAGCTCTGTACAAAGGCGGAGCCTCTCCCCGGGATTCAAGGCGTCGCCCTGCGTCATCAGAAGGTTGGCGTTGCCGGAAATGCTTGTCAGCGGCGTGCGCAGATCATGGGAGATCGAGCGCAGCAGGTTGGAGCGCAGCTGTTCCTGCTGCGCTTTAAGCGCGATCTGGTTTTTGGTATCGTTCAGCCGCAGCCGCTCGACGGCTAGGGCGATAACGTCCAGCAGCGCCAGCAAAAGGTTCTTTTCAAAGGAATCCAGCTGTACGCCGTCGGCCATGGAAACGCCGATAACCGCGAAAACGGCGTCCTCGCTGCGCACGGCCAGGTAAAGGTTTTTGGCGCCGGGCAGCGTACCCGTGGTGGCGCCCGCGTGCCTGCGGTTTTTTAACACCCAGGCCGCCACCGCGCGCTCATCCGGGATGCCGTAATAGGATGCGTCGTGCGCGTCGCCCGAAGCCTTTGAAAATACCGGCTTGCCCAGCGCGGACGCGGCGGGATAGATGATCACGCTGCGGTCCAGCAGCTGCGTCAGATGGTCCGCGGCTCTGGAAAGCAGCTCGGCCTCGCCGTCCGCCCGCTGTAACATCTGGCTGGTCTGCAAAAGCACCTCCGTACGGTGCGCCTTCATGGCCTCCTGCCGCGCCTGCCGCTTTACGCGACGCGCCAGCCCGCCCGTAACGATGGATATGCAAAACATCAGCGCAAAGGTAATGATATAGCCGGGATCGTGCACCATCAGGGTATAGAACGGCTGCGTAAAGAAATAGTTGTACATCAGCACGCTCGCGACGGCCATGCACAGGCCGATTAAGCGGTTTGACGTGACGACCGCCGTCAGCAAAATACCCAAAACATAGATCGTTACCACGCATGCCTGATTAAAGCCCAGATGGTCGCACATTACGCTTAAGCCTGTGGAAAGCGCGAAAATCAGCATGGCCATGCCCAGCGAGCGCAGTGTGACGGGCTCCTTATGCGCCGCGCCGCGCCAGGGCATGCGGTATCTGCCCGCGCCGCCCGTATCCGGTATGATATAGATATCAATGTCCGGCGCGAGCGGCGAGAGCTGGTCCACAAAGCTCCTGACCGGCCTTAGCAATGTGCGCTTCGTATTTGTACGGCCCATGACGATTTTGGTCACGCCGCTGATGCGCGCGTACTGGGCGATCTGCGCGGGAACATCATCGCCGTATACGGTGGCGATGCGCGCGCCAAGCCGCTTGGCCAGGTTCATGTTTTCGCGCAGCCGCAACGAATTTTCACTATCATCTTCCTCCTGTGCCGACGGAACCACATACAGCGCCGTAAACCGCCCGTGAAAGGCCTCGCACATACGCGCCGCCGTACGGATGACCTTGGCGTTGGAAGGCGCCGCCGACAGGCAGATGAGCACATGCTCCGCGATGGCGGCGGCTTTTTCGGCTCCGGTAGCGTCCGTCGCGCGGCGGTTAACCCGGTCCGCCGTGCGCCTTAGCGCAATCTCCCGAAGCGCGACGAGGTTTTCCAACGAGAAAAAGTTGGAAAGAGCGCGCTGTGCCTGCTGCGAGCGGTAGATCTTGCCCTTTTCAAGCCGCCCGATCAACTCCTCGGGTTCGATATCCACCAGCTCCACCTGATAGGCGTCGTCGAAAACGCGGTCTGGAATCCGTTCGCGCACCAGCACGCCTGTAATGGAGGCGACCAGGTCGTTCAGGCTCTCCAGATGCTGGACGTTCACCGTCGTGTATACGTCGATACCCGCGCGCAGCAGCTCCTTGACGTCCTGATAGCGCTTCTGGTGGCGCGAGCCCTCCGCGTTCGTGTGCGCGAGCTCATCCACAAGCATCAGCTGCGGATGGCGGGCAAGCGCGGCGTCTAGGTCAAATTCCCTTAGCTGGACATTTTTATGCCCGGCAATTCTGGGAGCAATAGCGGCAAGGCCCTCCGCCAGGGCCATCGTTTCGGGCCGGGTATGCGGCTCAATATAGCCAATCACCACGTCGACGCCGTTTTCCCGCGCGGCATGCGCGGCCTTCAGCATGGCGTATGTCTTACCCACGCCCGCCGCGTAGCCAAAAAAGATCTTCAGCTTTCCCGAGGCGCCGCAGGCGGTCCGGGCTTCCTCTTTCTCAACCTGTTTGAGCAGCGCGTCGGGATCAGGCCGGTTTTCCATCCTTATTGCCTTCCTTTCCCGGAGATTGCGTACATGATACCGCAAACGGGCGGCGGAGGGAAGCCCCTTCCGCGCGCGGAGGGTGTTATTCGGTTAAGATACCGTCCAGCGCAAGGTTTACCTTGAGCACATTGACGGTTGGTTCGCCCAGAATCCCTAGAAAGCGCCCGGTGGTGTAGCGCGATATTATTGCGCGCACTTCCTCCTCTGTTTTGCCGGTATTGGCGGCAATGCGTCCTACCTGATATTCGGCCGCCGCGGGCGAGATGGCGGGATCCAGCCCGGAGCCAGATATCGTCACCAGATCGGCGGGCACCGGCGCGTCTCCCATTTCGGGATGCGCGGCGCGGATGACCCGTACGCGTTCGGCATAGACGGCCTCCTGCCCGTCGCCGGCGGGGGATTTGTTGGACGCCCATCCGTAGGCAAGCGGGTTGCCGTTTTCATCCGCAAATGAGGAAGTGTCCACGTTCATGGGCCGTCCCCAGAGATGATTCATCTGCGTAAATTGCTGGCCGATATGCTCGCTGCCGTACACCACGCCATCCACCTCGATCAACGATCCGTTGGCCTGCCAGGGGAAGATAACCTGCGCGAGGCCGGTTGTAACCAACGGGTAGATAACGCCGCACAGCACGGTCATCACCAGCAGAAATACCAGAGCCTTTCCAGAGACCTTCATAATGCTTTTCATTGTAAATTCCCTCCTTACGCCACAAGGCGGAGCGCAACCAGCAACATGTCGATCAGCTTGATGAAGATGAACGGGGCGGCGATACCGCCAAGCCCGTATACCAGCAGGTTGCGGGAAAGCAGCTTGCCCGCGGGGACCTCGCGGTATTTGACGCCCTTAAGCGCCAGCGGAATCAGCGCGACGATGATCAGCGCGTTGTAAATGACCGCGGACAGGATCGCGCTGTCCGGGCTGTGCAAGCCCATGATGTTAAGGGCTTGCAGACCGGGAAAGAGCGCGATGAACAGCGCCGGGATAATCGCGAAATACTTCGCCACGTCGTTAGCGATGGAGAAGGTGGTAAGCGATCCGCGGGTCATCAGAAGCTGCTTGCCAATGCGCACGATGTCGATCAGCTTGGTGGGGGAGGAGTCGAGATCCACCATGTTGCCGGCCTCCTTGGCCGCCTGCGTGCCGCTGTTCATGGCCACGGCCACGTCGGCCTGCGCCAGCGCGGGCGCGTCGTTGGTGCCGTCTCCCGTCATGGCGACCAGATGCCCCTTTTGCTGAAAGTCCCGAATCAGGCTGAGCTTACCCTCGGGCGTGGCCTCGGCCAGAAAGTCGTCCACACCGGCCTCGGCGGCGATGGCGGCTGCCGTTAGAGGGTTGTCGCCGGTAATCATAATGGTTTTGATGCCCATCTTTCGAAGGTCTGCAAACTTTTCCTTCACGCCCTGCTTGATGATATCCTTTAACTCGACTACGCCCAGCACGCGGCTGTTCTTTGCCACCACCAGCGGCGTTCCGCCCTTTTGGGCAATGCCGCGCACAAGCCTGTCGCATTCGTCCGGATAAGCCCCGCCCCGCTCCTTCACATAGGCGCGCACGGCGTCCGCCGCGCCCTTGCGGATTTGAACGCCGCCGTCCAAATCCACGCCGCTCATGCGGGTCTTTGCGGTAAAAGGCACAAAGGAGGCTTTGATTTCTCCCATGCTGCGTCCGCGCAGGCCGAAATTTTCCTTGGCGAGCACGACGATGGAGCGCCCTTCGGGCGTTTCGTCCGCCAGGGAGGATAGCTGCGCCGCGTCGGCCAGTTCCCCGGGCGTCGCGCCGCATACCGGGTAAAAACCGGAAGCCTGCCGGTTGCCAAGCGTAATGGTGCCTGTTTTATCCAGTAAAAGCACGTCCACGTCGCCGGCGGCTTCAATGGCCCGGCCGCTCATGGCCAGCACGTTCGCGCGGTTCAGGCGGCTCATGCCGGCGATACCAATGGCGGACAGCAGCGCGCCGATGGTTGTGGGGGCCAGGCAAACCAGCAAAGCGACGAGCGCGGTAACGGAGGTGGGGTTGGGCACGCCGTACTGCCCGGCGTCAAAGTCCGAAAAGGCGTACAGCGAAACCGTCACCAGCAGAAAGATGACCGTGAGCGCCACCAGCAGAATCTGTAGAGCGATTTCGTTGGGCGTTTTTTTGCGAGCCGCGCCCTCGACCATGGCGATCATCTTATCCAGAAAGCTTTCGCCGGTATCGCAGGTGACGCGCACCACCAGCCAGTCGGAAAGGACGGTGGTGCCGCCTGTAACGGCGCTGCGGTCGCCGCCGCTTTCGCGGATCACGGGCGCGGATTCGCCCGTGATGGCGCTTTCATCCACGGAGGCCGCGCCCTCGATCACCTCGCCGTCTGCGGGAATCTGTTCGCCCGCCCGTACGATGACGATATCGCCCTTTTTCAGCAGCGCCGAGGCAATGGCGGCGATGCTCTCCTTTTGATCGGGGGAGGGGATTTTATGCGCCTCCACATCCCGCTTGGCGGCCCGCAGGGAATCCGCCTGCGCTTTACCCCGGCCCTCGGCGATGGCCTCGGCAAAGTTGGCGAAGAGCACCGTGAACCACAGGATGACCGCGATGGCGAAAATAAAGCCGGGCTGCGCGTCGCTGAGGCCGAATAGGGAAAAAACGAACAGGAGGGTCGTCAGCGCTGCGGATGCATATACCAGAAACATTACCGGGTTTTTCAACTGCGTTTTGGGCGAAAGCTTGACAAAGGCGTCCTTGACCGCACGCGCCGCCATGCTTTTGTCCGTTTTGTAGGATTTGTTTTTCATAATACAGTCACCTTTTCCTTTCCAGACTTCTTACCCCAGCATCAAAAAGTGTTCCGCGATCGGGCCAAGCGCGAGGGAGGGGAAGAAACTCAGCGCGCCGATCAGCAGCACGACGATGATCAACAGAAATACGAACATGCCGTTGGAGGTGGACAGGGTGCCGGCGCTTACGGCAATCCGTTTCTTTTGCACCATGGAGCCGGCGATGGCCAGCGTGGCAAGCATCGGCACAAAACGGGCGAAAAGCATCACAAGGCCTATGGAAACGTTGAGAAACGGCGTGTTGGCGTTGAAGCCCGCGAAGGCGGAGCCGTTGTTGCCCGCAGCGGAGGAATAAGCGTACAGCACCTCGGAAAAGCCATGCGCGCCCGCGTTGTTCAAGCTGGCGGCCGTGGAGGGGACCAGGCAGGCGATACCCGCGCCGATCAGGCAGGCAACGGGGGTCGCCAGGCAAACCAGCACCGCCATCTTCATCTCCCGCGCCTCGATCTTTTTGCCAAGGTATTCCGGCGTGTGGCCCACCATCAGGCCGGCGATGAACACCGCGAGAATGACGAAGCCGATCATGCCGTACAGGCCGCAGCCGACGCCGCCGAATACGACCTCGCCCAGCTGCATCAGGAGCAGGGGAATCATCCCGCCCAGCGGGGTGTAGCTGTCGTGCATGGAATTGACCGAACCGTTGGAGGCCGCGGTGGTGAAGGCGGCCCACGTTACCGAGGCGGGAATGCCGAAGCGCGTCTCCTTGCCCTCCATGTTGGCGGCGGAGGTCACGTCTCCGCCTTGCGCAAGCTGCGGCGTGCCGTTGTGCTCCGCGAGGGCGCAGCACCCGAGAGCCACGGCGAGCAGTATAAACATCGCCAGGAAGATGGCGCGGCCCTGCCTCTGGTCGCGAACCGCCAGCCCAAAGGTGAAGCAGAGCGCGACGGGTATTAACAGCAGCGCCAGCATTTCCCCCAGGTTGGACAGCGGGGTGGGGTTTTCCAGCGGATGGGCGGAGTTGAGGCCGTTATAGCCGCCGCCGTTGGTGCCAAGCTGTTTGACGGCCACCTGGCTGGAGGCAGGCCCCATGGGAATATAGCCCCCGGTGATCTCCGACGTTTGGCCGCTTTCAAGCGTGATTTCCAACGGCTCAACGAGCTTGTACTCCACATGCCCGCTAAAATTCTGAATGACGCCCTGAGAGGTTTGCACCAGCGCAAGCGCCAGAGAAAGCGGAATGAGGATATAGACAACCGTGCGCACCATATCCGTCCAGAAGGAGCCGACTCCGCGCTCCTTCACCCGGCGCAGGCCGCGTATAAGCGCAAATAGCACCGCGATACCCATAGCGGCCGAAACGAAGTTCTGCACCGTCAGGCCAAGCATCTGCGTGAAGTAGGATAGCGTGACCTCGCCGGAATACGATTGCCAGTTGGTGTTGGTCATAAAAGAGGAAGCCGTGTTGAAGCCCAGATGCCAGCTGGCGGCGGGCATGCCTTCGGGGTTAAGCGGCAGCACGTTTTGCAAAAGTTGCATGGCCCATAGCGCCAAAAAGCCGAAAACATTGAACACCACCGCGCATAAAGCATATTTTTTCCAGCCCATATCCTCGGTTTCGTTTATGCGCATCAGCTTATACAGGCCGTTTTCGCACGGGCGAAGCACGCGGGAGAGGAAAACCTTTTTACCATCCATGACCTTCGCGATATAACCGCCCAACGGCCCTGCCAGCGCCACAACAACGGCGAGGTAGAATCCGTATTGAAGAATTGCGTTCATTACATCTCATCTCCTTTAAACAAAACATAGACCAGATAGACGAACATTGCGAAGGCGGCGATACCGATAGCGCCAATGAGAACCAGCATTTCATTCCTTCCTTTCTTCGCGCGTTTCCACGCGGGCGGAGGAGAGGGGCGTCTTTGACTCCCCCCTCGCGCTCTATCTTAACAGCGTTTATGTGAGCGTGGTGTGAGAGAACGCCGCCGTGTGTGAGAATCGTGTGAGAAAAGGGGACAGGCTTATCCCCTTTTCCCAGCACGGATGGGATTGTAGCAAAAAAAGCATAAACGTGCGTTTAAGGAATCCCTTACAATATAAAGAGCGCGTTAATGTGGCGGCTGTCACAGCATTCTCACACGCTCCCGCCTACCTCTCACACCGTTCTCACGCAGGGCGTGCTATGCTGATGGTGCGAAAGGGACGATCCCTTTGCAAGGAGTGTGTATAGGGATGAAAAGGGATATGAGGGAGACGAGGAATCAGGAAAATCAGGCGCTTATGGCGCTTTGCCAGCGCTTTCGGGAGCGGTTTCGCATGCGCCGTTACGAGGATTGCGAGAAAGCGGCGCTGGCCGCTATGGCCGAACACCCGCATGCGGCGCAGCCGCATAACCTGTTGGGAGTGCTGATGGAGGAAAAGGGCGATCACATGACGGCGATGCGCCACTTCCGCGCGGCCTGGGCGCTTGACCCAACTTACCTTCCGGCGCGCTACAACATGGAGCTGACGGGCGATTTCTTTTCGCACGGCCCATGCGCTATTGACGAGGACGATTGCCCGCGGCCGTCCAGGCAGCCCAGATACAAGGTAGAGTATGACGACCGCGGCGTCGGCCATGTTGTTGGAAATAAATAAATGCATTCTTGCACAGAAATGGACGGCATGCGGAATAGGCTTGCCGCCCGGCGCCTGCGCGGGTATAATAAGCGGGCGGGGAGGCGTAAAGATGAAGCAGGGTAAACCGCATCCGATTTGGCGGCGTATTTTTTTCCTGACGCTGTTTTTAGCCGCTGCGTCCGCGCTCGGCTATCTGTTCAGAAGCCTTGGCTTTCCGGAAACGAACGTTGTTTTGGCCTATTTGCTCGCAGTTGTCATGACCGCCTGGATGACGGACGGCTTTTTGTTCGGCGTGCTCGCCTCAGTCGCGGCGACATTCGCCTTTAACTACTTTTTTACCGTTCCTATTTTTACCTTTGCCGTGAATGATCCCAGCTATTGGGTAACCTTTTCAATTATGACGGGCACCGCGCTGATCACCAGCACGCTGACCTCCCACGTTAAGCGTAGCGCGCAGGAGGCGAGAGCGAGAGAGGCCGATACCAATGCCGTATATGCGCTGACAAGCCGCCTGACAAACGCGCGAAGCGCCGGGGAGATGGCATGCTGCGCTATCGGCGCGCTGAGCGCCTGCCTTGACTGCCGGGCTGCCTTTGTTTTTTTTGACGGAGAGGGAAACCCGGAGGAAAGCTTCTTACAGCAGGAAAGCAGCGGAAAGCAGGCTTGCCGGAGGCTGGCGGACTCGCGGGCGCTTGCGGAGCGGTTTTCAAGTCGGCAGCATACGCAGCCGGATGGAATGTCCGGCGGGGAATTTTGCGACTATCCCGTGTGCGGAACCAAGGCGTTGCTTGGGGTAATGCGCATCCCAAATGAAACTGCACAGCGGCTGGATGAATCCCGGCTTCGCCTGCTGCATCTGATGAATGAAACGCTTGCGCTTGCGCTGGACAGGCTGGACGCTATGGAGCAGCAGCTTCGCTTGCGCGAACAGGCGGAACAGGAGCGCTACAGGGGCAACCTTTTGCGCGCCATATCACACGACCTGAGAACGCCGCTTGCGGGGATTATGGGCACATCGGAAATACTGATGGATATGTCGGGCGGGCAGGACCCGAGATATGGGCTTGCGGAAGCGATTTACAGGGATGCGGATTGGCTGCACGCGCTTGTAGAGAATATTTTGAGCCTGACGCGCCTTCAGGAAGGGCGCATGGTGCTGCAGAAAAGCCCGGAACCCATTGAGGAAGTCGTTGGCGCGGCTATCCATCATTTTTCCAAACGCGCGCCGGGGCGTGAGATTACCGTAAACGTGCCGGATGAGCTGCTGATGGTGCCTATGGATGCAAAGCTGATACAGCAGGTACTGATCAACCTTATGGATAATGCGCTTAAGCACACCGCGGCTCAGGAAGAAATCTCGGTAACCGTCACGGGAGAAAACGGTTTTGCGCGCGTTTGCGTGGCGGACCGGGGGAGTGGCATCCGCAAAGAGGATTTGCCCAATGTTTTTCAAATGTTTTATACATCCCGCTCGCGGCGGCTGGACGCGGTGCAAGGAATAGGCCTCGGCCTTTCCATATGCGACGCGATTGTGAAGGCGCATGGCGGCGAGATTGGCGCCTGTAACCGGACAGACGGCCCGGGAGCGATGTTTACCTTTACGCTTCCCACAAATATGGAGGAAAAGGCAGGAGAAACCCCGTGCGCAACGTAACGGCCCATGTGCTGATCATTGAGGACGACGCCCAGATTCGCAGCTTCATTTCCTATGCTTTGACGGCCGAGAGCTTTCATGTGCTGACCGCCGATACCGCGCAGGCAGGGCTGAGCAGCCTAATCTGTGAGCCGGTGGATTTGCTGCTGCTTGATATGGGGCTTCCGGATTTTGACGGGATGGATGTTATCCGCAAGGTGCGCGAGTGGTCGGAGGTGCCGATTATCGTGGTGTCGGCCCGCGACCAGGACCGTGAAAAAGCCGCCGCGCTGGACGCGGGCGCGGATGATTATCTGACCAAGCCTTTTTCCACAACTGAGCTGATGGCTCGCATCCGCGTCGCGCTGCGCCATCTGTACCGTCAGGGGGGAAACAAGGGATCGTCCGTGCTTCAGACGGGCGATTTGAAGCTTGACCTGGACAAACGCCTTGTCTACCTGAAGGAGGAGGAACTGCACGTAACGCCAATGGAGTATAGCCTGCTATCGTTGTTCTTGCGCAATATGGGCAAGGTGCTCACGTCCACGATGATTATCCGCGAGGTATGGGGCGTGGGCTACGGCACGGATACGCAGGCTCTTCGCGCGCTGATGGCGGGCCTGAGAAGAAAAATTGAGGATAATCCTGCGAAGCCGCGGTACCTGTTGACGGAAATTGGGGTAGGGTACCGGCTGGCGGATCAATCGTCATGGGAGTGAGCATAAAAATTCGGCCTCAGCCGTGAAAACGGTTGAGGCCGAAAGCATGACGTGTGAAGCTGCACGATAGGTCCGCCTGGATCAGGCATTGAGAGCGCCAAAAGAAAGCCCGGCGTAGGGCGTCCAAGCCGGACGAAGAAAGCGGAGTAAGCCGTCAGCCGGCATACCTGCGCACAATCTCCTCCAGCGAAGCCAGGCCATTGTGAAAGCCGTTGCCGTTATCCATCACAATATCGGCGGCGCTGCGGTAAATCGGCATGCGCTCATTATAGATGCGCTCAATCTCCTCACGGCCCTTCTGGGCCAGCAGGGGGCGCTTTTCAGCGCGGATATCCAGCATGATATCGTCGATCGGGCGGTCGATCAGCACGATAATACCATGGTTTTTCATTAGACTGCGGTTGATTTCGCGCAGGCAAACACCGCCGCCTGTGGAAATTACGCCCGGCGTCGCGTTGATCAGGTCCTCCAAAAGGCGGGTTTCGCCATCGCGAAAGGCCTGCTCGCCAAACATCTCGTACAGCTGCGCCGTATTCATGCCCGTGGTTTCGGTCAGATAGACGTCTGTGTCGAGGTACGGCATTTGAAGCTTGGCCGCGACGCGGCGTCCAAGCGCGCTTTTGCCGCTGCCCGGCATTCCCACCAAAAAGATATGACGGTCCATCTCCAATCCTCCTTCGTACCCTTGCCGCCGTTATGCTTCAAGCTTAGGCGGATTGGGGCGTCTGGCTGCCTGCAGGGTAAACCGGAAGCCCGCGCCGCGCTCCAGGGGCAGCACATCGATTGTCTGCCCGTGCATCTGGAGGATTTGCTTGCATATGCTAAGCCCAAGGCCGGTCCCCTTGCCCGAGGTGTGCGCTTTGTCGGCCTTGTAAAACCGCTCAAAGAGGTGAGCCCTGTCCTCGGGGGCAATCGGTTCGCCATCGTTTTGCACAACGACCGCGACAGTATTATCATGCAACAAGGATGTACGGATTGTCAAGTTACCATTCTCCACAACAAATTTCAAGGCATTATCGACAATATTATGCACAACCTGCGATATCCGGTCGTTATCGGCATGCACCATGCACGGCTCCCGTTCAAATTCCAGTTGTACATTCAGTGTTTTTTGTTCGATTTCGTTCATTCGGCCGATCAGCACGCGGCGAATCAGCTCGTTTATGTCAAAGTCGGACCACTGAAGCTGATCCACGCCCTTGTCCATGCGGCTTAATTGCAGCAGATCGGCGATCAGGCGCTTCATGCGGTTGGTTTCGTCAAAGACGATTTGGAGATACCGCTGGTATTCCTCCTCGGGAATGGTGCCGTCCAGCATCCCCTCCACAAAGCCGTGGATGCTCGTGACGGGCGAGCGCAGCTCATGACTGACGTTTGCGACGAATTCCTTGCGGGTTTCCTCCACCTGCTCCAGCTTATCCGCCATAACGTTGAACGCTCCGGCAAGCTGGCGCACCTCGTTGACGCCCGTTACCTCGGCGCGCGTGTTAAGCTTGCCGCGGCTCATATCCTCGGCCGCGCCTGTAATGACCGTCAACGGCTTTACGATGCCGCGCGTATAAAAGGCCGTGCCGAACATGGCCACAATAGCCGCCAGCGCAAAGCCAACCGCGATTTGCAACAAAAGCCCGCGATATTCCGATTCGACAATTTGCGCACTGGTATGGATGAATACCGCGCCCAGTACGGCGTTATTCTGCACCCATGGCACCGCCACCGTAAATACCGCCCCGCGCGACGCGTGCGTGATGCGCGCCTGAACCTCCTTGCCCTTTAAAACCTCCATCAGCGCATCGGACATATCGGAGGGGTCAAGGGTCTGCAGGGCGTCGTTGCTGCCCTGAACGGCGGTTTGCATATTGTCCATGATGCGGCCGTTCCGGTCCACGATCAGGATATACGCGCCGTAATCCTCATACACGGCCTGTGCTTTCCATTGCAGATAGGCCATGGTAGAGGTCTGGATATTCAGGTAGTCCGCAAGCGTGCTATCCTCCACGCGGCTGGCGAGGAAGGCGATTTCCCGCGCTTGAGAGAGCAGGCTCTCCATTCTGTTTTCCACGGTCGTCGAACGGATAGAAACCATCGAAAACGCGCCTCCGGTAAGCGCAACCAGCAGGATGACGACCATGAAAAGCAGAAGCAGCCTGTCAAACATGCTTTGAAACATGTGTAAGCATGACCGCCTTTCTTAAAATCAGCCCGCCTTGTATTCGAACTTATACCCGACGCGCCACACGGTATGGATTTCCCAGCCGTGCTTTTCACATTCAGGCAATTTTTCGCGAAGGCGCTTGATGTGCACGTCTACCGTCCGGCTGTCGCCAAAGAAGTCGAAGCCCCATACGCGCTCCAAAAGCTGCTCGCGCGTGAAAACCATATTGGGGTGGGAGGCCAGGTAGTATAGCACCTCCAGTTCCTTGGGCGGCATTTCCACCTCTTTGCTCTCGTAGGTCACCTCGTAACGCGAAAGGCTGACCGTCAGTTCGGGAAAGCGGATGGTGTCGTCTGCCGTTTCGCCGTCCTCCCCGCTTGGCGCGCGGCGGAGCACCGCCTTGACGCGCGCGACCATCTCCTTGTTTTCAAAGGGTTTGGTGATGTAATCGTCCGCGCCAAGCTCCAGGCCGAGCACCTTGTCGAAGGTTTCATCCTTCGCGGTGAGCATGATAACGGGCACCTTGCTGGTTTTGCGGATTTCGCGCAAAACCTGAAGGCCGTCCATGCCGGGCAGCATCACGTCCAGCAAAACAAGCGCGGGCAAACGGCGCCGAAACGCCTCCAGCGCCTCGTCGCCGCGCGCAGCCTCCGTTACCTCATAGCCTTCCTTTTCCAGATAGAGCCGTACAAGATGGCTGATGTTTACATCGTCGTCTACCAGCAAAATGCGTTGCTTTTCAGGCAATTCCCACACCTCTTTTTTAAATTGCATACGGCGCTATTTCAGCGTGACGATGGTAACGCCCTGCTCGCCCTCGCCATACATACCGTCGCGGTATTTTTTCACGTTCATGTGCGTACGCAGGTGGCGCTGAATTCCCGTGCGCAGCACGCCGGTTCCCTTGCCGTGAATGATGCTGACCTCGCCCAGGCCCGCGAGGGTCGCGTCGGCCAAATAGGTATCCACGGCGTTAAGCGCTTCCTCCAGATTCATGCCGCGCACGTCCACTTCCAAGGGCACGGCGGGCCGGACGGATGAGGTTTTGTTAAGCACGCGGCTTTTTGCCTCTTTCGGCGGCTCAATAACGCGGAGCTGGCTTAAGTGCGCCTTCATTTTGATGATGCCCGCTTGAATCTGCAACTCGCCGTTTTTATCCGGGAGGGAAAGCACGGTGCCGTTGGTTTTCAGGTGCACGATTTCCACGCTTTGGCCTATGCGCACGCTCTTGGGCGGGGTAAAGTTGACGGCGCTGTGCGCGGAGAGGCCCTCGCTTAGCGCGTCGATGCCGTCAGCCATGCGCTTTTTAAGCTTTTGTACCTCGTGCTCCGGGGTTTGGGCCTGCTTTTTCATGGCCTTGAGTTCGCTGATGATGGCGTCGGCCTCGCGGCGGGCGTTTTCCATCACGCGGCGCGCATCGTCCTTTGCCTTTTGCAAGCTCTTGGTACGGCTTTGCTCGATCTCGCGGCGCAGTTTCTCGGCCTCGTCGCGCAGCTTGACGGTTTCCCTGCGCGTATCCTCGGCCATCTGCCGCTCGCGCTCGGCGACCTGGCGGTGATACTCCGCGTTGGCGATGACGTCCTCAAACCGGATATCCTCCTTGGAAAGCAGCGCCTTCGCGCTGTCGATCAGATTCTCCGGCAGACCGAGCTTGCGGGAAATTTCAAACGCGTTGCTCTTTCCCGGGATGCCGATGGACAGCCGGTAGGTAGGCCTGAGCGATTCCACGTCAAACTCCACGCTCGCGTTTTCCACCCCCGGGGTGCTAAGCGCAAAGGCTTTCAGCTCGCTGTAATGGGTGGTGGCCATGGTGCGTATTTGCCGGCCCAGCAGGCTGGTTAAGATGCTCTGCGCAAGCGCCGCGCCTTCGGTGGGGTCGGTGCCCGCGCCAAGCTCGTCAAAGAGCGCAAGGTCGTTATCCCGCACCGTGGTCATAATGCTTACGATGTTGGTCATGTGCGAGGAGAAGGTGGAAAGCGACTGTTCGATGGACTGCTCGTCGCCGATGTCGGCAAAAACGCGGCCAAATACGGACAGCTCTGTGCCAAGGTCGGCAGGCACATGCAAGCCGGCCTGCGCCATCAAAGTGAAAAGGCCCACTGTCTTCAGCGTAACGGTTTTGCCGCCGGTGTTTGGGCCCGTGATGATCAGCGTGGTGAATTCGCCGCCCAGCCACAGGTCGCTTGGCACCACCTTTTCGCTGTCGATCAGCGGATGGCGGCCCCGGACGATCTTGATAAAGCCGCGCGTGTTCATCCTGGGCAAAGAGGCGCGCAGCTCCTTTGCCAGCAGTCCCTTGGAAAAGGCAAAATCCAGATGGGCGAGAAGGTCGATGTTGAGAAAGACCGCCTCCGCGTGCGGCGCGAGCTGGTCGGAAAGCGCCTGAAGGATGCGCGCGATTTCCTGCTGCTCCTTTGCGCGAAGCTGCTTGAGGTCGTTGCCCAGCTCCACCACGAACATCGGCTCGATAAACAGCGTCGCGCCCGTCGCGCTCTGGTCGTGCACCAGGCCGGGTACGTTCTGGCGGCATTCCGCCTTGACGGGGATGCAGTAGCGGTCGCCCCGCATGGTGATGATGCTGTCCTGCAGGTTTTTGGAAAAGGTGGAGCTTCGGATCATCTGGCTGAGTTTCTCCCGCATGCGCTCATTGGCGCCGCGAATCTGCCTGCGAATCTGGAAAAGCTCGGTGGAGGCCCGGTCCGCGATTTCCTCCTCGCTCATGATGGCATTGGTGATCTCGTTTTCGATGCTTTCAAGAGCGGTCAGGCGGCTGGCAAGACCGGTCAGAATAGGGGTGTCCTCCCGGTCCTTGATCAGCGCGCCGCGCGCCGCGCGGGCCGCCCGCAGGCAGCCCGCCACGTCCAGCAGCGCGCGCGGGCTCAGGCAGGCGCCTTTTTTGGCAAGCGTGATCTGTTCGCGCACGTCGGCAAAGCTCACCAACGGCTGCCCGCCCAGATAGGTCAAAAGAACGGAGGCCTCCTCCGTCTCGTCCAGCGCGTGTAAAACCTCGGAGAGGTCTGAATACGGCCGAAGGGCCAGACACTTTTCACGGCCCATGTCGGTTATGGCGTGCCCGGCCAGGCGCTCGCGAATTTTGGTAAATTCCAGTACGCGCAATGCGCGGTCCTGTTCCATAGGGAGTACTCCTTTCGGAAAATCCATTTGTTATTCAACGCCGCGCAGCCAGTGCCCAGACGTGGCCGGTCCTTTTTCAGGCGGCGCGGACGGTTCGCCACGAAGCAGCGCGGCAAAAGCCGAGGTAAGCTCAAGCTGGCGTTCGGCGGGTTCGACGGTAAAGCGCAGCAGCATGCCCGCGCCCATAGCGCGCCGGTCCGCGTCGTAGGCGTGAAGGTCGGTCGGCAGCGCGCCGACAACGCTTAGCACGCAGCCCTCGGGGAACACCGTGCGGTAGAGGGGAAAGCGGTAGCCCTTGCGGTCGGTCAGCCCGGCGTTCTCCCTGCCACAGGCCATGCGTCCGTTTGTACACAGGCCGCAGCCGCCGCGCCCGCCGGACAGGCCGTCCACCGCGCGCTTCGGACAATGGTTGAGCAGCATTAGCGTTTGCCTGCCGTACATGGTAAGCAGGCAGGGTAGCTCAAAAGGCATAATCGCGCGTTGCTCGGATTTTGTCCATTCAGGCCAGAGCGTAAAGCCGAGCGCCCGCGTCCGCGTCAACGCGCGCAAACCTTCGCGGTTGGTTATCGGCACGCCTTCGCCCGCGATTACTGGCAGGGTCAGCGGCAACGCAAGCTGGCCGGCGCTTTCCAGCAGGAGGCCGCCAAGCGTTTTCTCGTGCCTGGCCACAACTGCGAGCGCATCCCCAAGCGCACGCTCCGTCAGTTGGGGAGGCAGCCTCAGCCATATGCCGCCGGGCAGGGAGGCAAGGTCTGCTTCCAACGCCTCCGGCGTAAAGAAACGGGGCTCATAAATCAGCAAATTGGCCCCGCGGGCTTTCAAACCGTCCGCCAGAGCCGCGTCTGAGAAAACGACCGCGAGCGTTTGAGCACCGATAGGGGAACCGGACGGCACGTCCGAACCGTCCGCGAGCGGACCGGCAAACTCCGGCCCGCGTGCCGGCGTCTCCCCGGCACGCGCGGCAAAGGCTGAGATACGCGCCTCTGCCAGTCGCTCGACAGCCTGCCTGCGCAGGGCGTTGAGAGCGGAAACAGGCAGAAACAGGCCGTCTTGCATATCGATGGAGAGGTCTTCGGGGCGCGCGAGCAAAAACGGCGTGTCGCCCAGCTTCTCAAGCTGCCTGCGCGCGTCCTCCGGTGTGGCTTGCCTTGTCTGGGCCCGTTCAACGGACGGGCCGGACGCTTCGGCCACGCTTTGCCCATCGCTGATAAAAAGCCGCATGGGCGCGCCTGCCTCAAAGCGGGCGCGCATTGAAACGGAAATCGGCTTTGGCGCGTGAGCACGCGCGCGTTCAAGCTGGAGCGCGTCCGAAAGCCGCGCTACCGAATCGCCCTCGCATACCCTCATGTCCGGCCTCAGGCGCAGCGTCGCGGTACCGCCCGCTTCCACGCTGTGTCCGGAATAGCGCATGTCCAAATCCTGCGAGCCGCGTATCTGCAAACTGTCCCCATCGGCAAGCGCGCGCTCCAGCCGCACGGCGGCGAAACCGCCTTTGACCCGTAGCACCTTGCCAAGCGCAACGCCCTCATGCCCGACGCGCTCCATGGCGCAAAGAGCAGCGTCCTGCGCGCCCATGACGTGCCCGCGCGTAAAGCCGCCGCGGTTGAAAATCTGCAAAAGCTCCTCGCGCATAGCGCTGTCGCCGGGGCGGAACGTCCCTGCGGCGATAGCGTCCAGCGCACGGCGGTACGCGGATGTAACAACAGCCACGTATTCCGCGCTTTTGAGCCGGCCCTCAATTTTGAGAGAACGGACGCCAGCCCCACATAGCGCGGGCAGATCGTCCCATAGGCAAAGGTCCCTGAGTGAAAGCAGAGCGCCGCGCCTGTCGTCCAGCCTGAACGCCTGGCGGCAGGGCTGGGCGCAACGGCCGCGATTGCCGCTGCGTCCGCCTGCCATGGAGGACATCAGGCAACGGCCGCTAACGGCGGAACAGAGAGCTCCATGGGCAAACACCTCGATTTCAACGCCGGTTTGGACGGCGGCACGAATATCGTCCAGCGAGCATTCGCGTGCCAGCACCACGCGGGAGAAGCCAAAGCGCCTGGCAAAATCCGCGCCCGAGGCGTTGCAAAGCGCCATCTGCGTGCTGGCATGCAGCGCCAGAGAGGGGAAATCCCGCCGTACCATGGCAGCCACGCCCAGATCCTGTACGATCACTGCGTCTGCGCCCGCACGGCAAATCGCGTCAAGCGCCTCGCGCACGGATGAAAGCTCGTCCTGTTTAACGAGGGTATTGACCGTGACATGCACGCGCACATGATGCAAGTGGGCATAGCGGACCGAACGTTCCAACGTCCCGTCGTCGAAGTTGACGGCGGAAGCCCGCGCTCCGAATGACTTGTAGCCCAAATAAACCGCGTCCGCGCCGCAATCGACCGCGGCGCGGAGGGCGGCCTCGTCCCCCGCAGGGCACAGAAGCTCGGGTAAAGCCGTCCGCTGCATTACATCGCCAGCCTTCCATATTGGAAAAAAACGCGGCGTAAGGGACTACGCCCTTGCGCCGCGCCCGTACGCTTACAGTTTGGTAAAGGGATACGCCACGCCGTTGGTTTCCACGCGGATGGATTCGATTACCTGCGGCTCCAAAGGACGGTCCGAGCGGTCGGTCTTTTGGGAAACAATGCCGTCGGCGACCTCCATGCCGCCAAGCACCTTTCCGAACGCCGCGTAAGCGCCGTCGAGATGGGGACTGTCGCTCGTCATAACGAAGAATTGAGAACCGGCGCTGTCCTTCATCATGCTGCGCGCCATGCTAAGCACTCCGTAGGTGTGCTTGAGCGGGTTGGAGACGCCGTTTTGGCTGAACTCGCCCTTGATGTGGTAACCGGGTCCGCCCATACCCGTGCCGTCGGGGCAGCCGCCCTGAATCATAAACCCAGGAATACAGCGGTGAAAGATCAGTCCGTCATAAAAGCCGCCGTTGGCAAGCGAGACGAAATTGCCGACGCTTTCAGGCGCGGTGTCGGGATAGAGCTCGCCCGTCATGACGCCGCCGTTTTTCATTTTGATGGTAAAGGTAGGATTGGACATTGGAATAACCTTCTTTCCGCTTATTTGGTGGAATCGTTGGAATCCTTGGTCCGCGAACGGTGCTTCACCTTGGGAAGGTTAACGTCGGTCGCGGGCGGGGGTAGCTTCTGAAAGGGATAATCCTGCCCGAAAGCCTCCACGCGGATACGGCGGATGACCTGCGGGTGCAACGGCATATGCTCCGCGCCCGTTTCCACGGCGGAGATCGCCTCGACGATCTTCATGCCCTCCAGCACCTTGCCAAAAACGGCGTAAGCGCCGTTTAAGCAGTTAAGCTCGCGGCTGTCCCTGGTGGTTACGATATAGAACTGCGAACTGGCCGAATTGTAATGGCCGGCGCGCGCCATGCACAGGCTTCCGTATTCGTGGGCGAGGCGGTTGGGCTTGAAACGGTTAAACTCAAATTCGCCCGTGATGCAATAAGGAAGCTCACCATTGGCGGAAGCGCCGCCTTGAATGATGAAGTCCCGGATGCAGCGGTGAAAGGTGAGGCCGTCGTAAAACCCACCGTTGGACAAGGCGATGAAGTTACCCACCGTCTGCGGAGCGGAGAGCGGGTAGAGTTCGCCGCGTATGACCGCGTCCGTTTCCATGACGATTTGAAAAACCGGGTTGGGGCGTTTTTTCACCGTGCTGATTCTTGGCATGGCACTGCGTCCTTTCGCATGGAGTGAGCTTGGACAAGCCGCTTGAAACCTATTATAATATGTTTGTGCGGTGAATGCAAGCTGATACTAATTCTGCGCATTAACGCAGTATCCGTGCGGCGTCATTTGACTCTGCGCTTTATGGAGAACCCAAGCCCTCCGTATAGCGTTCATCACTGGAATTAGGATTATCCCCGAACGATTCCGGAGGATTCCGTATGCGCTAGCAGGCAGACGGGGCAGCTTCCGCGCAGGAGTGATAGGGCCTGCTCCGCCTGCGCGCGCGCTTCGAACACGCCATACACCACGGAGCCGCTGCCCGTCATCATCGCGCGCACGGCGTGGGCTTCCTCCAGGCCTGCGATCGCCTTGGCCATGGCGGGGCGGCTCTTGAGGCTGACGCCCTCCAGCACGTTGTTCATGGCGCGCCCCAACGCGAGCAGGTCCCCGGCCAGCAGCGCCCGCTGCGCTTCGGGATTGTCCGGGCGGCATAAATCGGCCTGCGGTAACGTATCGAAAGCCGAGAAAACCTCGCGCGTGCTAAGTCCGCCGCAGGGCTGCATAAGGACGAGCCAGACGGGTGGGGGAGCGGGTAGCGCAACGATGGTTTCCCCAATGCCGCCGACGCGCGCCAGCCCGCCCGTGAGCATGAAGGGGATATCGGCGCCCAGCGACAGGCCTATTTCACGCAGCTCGCCGCCTGATAGTCCGAGCCGCCAAAGCTCGTTAAGGCCCACAAGGGCGGCCGCCGCGTCCGCGCTGCCGCCGCCCATGCCCGCGCCCGACGGGATGCGTTTCGCCAGCCGCATGCGCGCGCCTAACTTGATACCGGCTTTGGCCCGCAAAAGCTCGGCCGCGCGGTATACGAGGTTATCCGGGCCGTAGCTGACGAAAGCGGCGCTCATGCGGTCGGCGGAAGGAGATGCTTCCACAGCGGGACGGACGGCGTTCGCGGGCTCCAGCGAAAGCCTGTCCGCCAGCTCCAGCCAGAGCGTGTCATATACGCTGACGGACTGCATCAGCATATCCATCAAATGGTATCCGTCCTCTCGAACGCCCAGAATGTCCAGCGTCCAGTTGATCTTGGCGCGCGCCTTGAGGCAGAGCATTGCAACGCAACCTTTCCTATGGTATAGTAGCAATATTATAACAGGTTTTTTGAAAACCGTTAAGGGGGGTGGAGAACCTTCATGCAGACGATTCCCGTGCTCATCTCCATCAATGCCATCGCCCGCCGGGAGGACGAGCAGGACGAGCCCATGGCGATGCTAACCTCCGGGCGGATGACCGTGGAGGATGAGCGCGTGCTCATCCATTATGAGGAAACGCTTGATGAAAGCCTGCCGGCGCAGCCGGTTGAAATCACCGTGGCGGGGAACACCGTTTCCATGGTTCGGGGAGGCGCTTTTGAGACGAGCATGGTATTTTGCAAGGGGCAGCGGTTTGAGGGCCAATACCGCACGCCTTATGGCGATATGGAGCTTGCCGTTTATTGTACGCGCCTGCGGCATGACCTGACGGACGGGGGCGGGGAGTTGCTTTTGAGCTATCAGTTGGATTTAAACGGGCAGTTTGTCGCGATGCACGAGATGGAACTTCGCCTGATTCCGCAAAATGGGCAGGCTGACTGAAGCGCGCGCCCGCGCCCGCGACGCTGTGGCCGAATGCGTGGAGCGCCCTTTTTTTCTGAGGCTTAACGGCAAGGACGACGCTCTTTGGGTAAGCGATTTGCCAAGGCTGTCCGGTCAGACCGAACGCGCGGAGGATGCATTGGGGGCTTTGGGCATCGTGTGCCGTCTGGAGCCATGCTCGCGCCTGTGGCGGATGGACTGGACGGCGCAACGGTATGCCATGGCGCTTGAAGGCCTTCCGGCACGGCCGCCCGGGCTGCCCAAGGATGCTTCGCTTCATCCCGCATACGCGCTCTGCCGCCTTATGCTTTTGCACTTCGCACCGCTGGATAGACAACCGATGGAACTGGTGCGCCGGGTATTTAAGCTGTGCGAAGGGCCGCGCGGCGTACTCCTTAACGCCGTACCTGGTCTGCATGCCGAATGCGCGGCGCTGCTCAGGCACCGTGAGGCTTTGCCGCACGCCGCCGGCCGCGTGCTGGCGGAGTGGTTGGAAGAACAGGCTGAGGAGGGATAACGGATGATCATCAAATATTTGGGCCATTCCTTTTTTACCATCACCACAGCGGATGGGACGGTAATCGCGTTTGACCCCTATGGGGAATTTTACCAATATCCACGCCGCCGGGTCCGCGCAGACCTGTGTGTTATAAGCCATCATCATCATGACCATGACGGCATGGACAGCCTGCTGGGAGAAACGCTTGTGATCGACACGCCGGGCGCGCACAGCACGGAGGCCGGCATCCGCGTGACCGGTATTCCCACAAAGCATGACGAGCGGGACGGCGCGCTGCGCGGCGCGAACATTTTCTTTGTGATAGAAGCCGACGGGCTTCGAATCGGCCACGCGGGCGATCTGGGGCATATGCTCACGGACGCTCAGGCAAGGCGCATCGGCGCGTTGGATGTGCTGCTGCTGCCTGTGGGAGGATACTATACCATTGACGCAAAGACGGCATTGCGCGTGCGCGAAAGGCTATCGCCGCGGGTGACGGTCCCCATGCATTACCGCACGGCGTTTGACGAGGAAATGCCCATCGCGGCGCTCGACGATTTTCTGGCCCTTGCGGGAGAAGCTCCCACGCCCATGCCGCTGATGCGCGTGACCCAGGCGGATATCGGCCAGCGGGCGCCTCTGGCCGTGCTGTCCGTTCAGGAGGCTTGACAAGCGGCCCGGGCGTCTGTACAATCAGGCAAGGGAAACCATTGCGGTCAAAAGGAGCTGTTTTGTTTATGAAATATGTATTTATCACGGGCGGCGTTACCTCCTCGCTGGGCAAGGGCGTAACCGCGGCGGCGCTGGGCCGGCTGCTGAAGGCGCGCGGATATTCGGTTGGTATGCAGAAGCTCGACCTGTATTACAATGCCGAGCCTGGTTTTTTAAGCCCGCTTGAGCACGGCGAGGCATTTATCACAGACGACGGCGCGGCGACCGATTTGGACCTGGGCAACTACGAGCGCTTTGTGGACGTGACGCTCAGCGGCTGCGCCTGCTGCACCACGGGTAAAATTCACCGACGCCTGCTGGAGCGGGAGCTGCGCGGCGAGTTCCGCGGCTCTACCATCCAGGCCATTCCACACGTAACCAACGAGATCAAGCGCAACATCCGCGAGGTGGCGGAGCGTTCCGGCGCGCAAATCAGCATTGTGGAAATCGGCGGCACGGTTGGCGATATGGAAGCCTCCGTGTATCTGGAAGCCATCCGCCAGATGCGGCTGGAGGGGACAAGCCCCAACGACTGCTGCTATATCCATCTGACGCTGATGCCCTATATCTCCACGGCTGGAGAGCTGAAAACCAAGCCGACGCAGAATAGCGTCAAGGCGTTGCGTTCCGTCGGCATCCAGCCGGACGTGATCGTTTGCCGAACCGAGGTGGCGATGTCCGGCGAGGCAAAGGATAAGATTGCTCTTTTCTGCAACGTCAAAACCAGCAACGTCATTCAGAATCTGGATGTGAATATGCTTTATGAGCTGCCGCTGGTGCTGGAAAAGGAAGGGTTGGCCCGCGCGGTGCTGGCCGAGCTTCGCCTGCCGGACAGCGCGCCTGATCTGGATGAGTGGAAGGCCTTTGTCAAGCGCGCCCACGAGGCGGTCATGCCCCTGCGCGTGGCGCTGGTGGGCAAGTACAATACCGTGCCGGACGCGTATTTATCCGTCAGCGAGGCGCTGCGCCACGCTGGCATTGCCAACGGCGCGCGCGTGACGGTTGATCCGGTACACGCGGAGGAAATCACTGAGGATACCGTTGGCGACATGCTGAGCCGGCATGACGTGATCGTCGTGCCCGGAGGGTTTGGCGACCGTGGTACGGATGGAATGATTGTCGCGGCAAAATTTGCCCGTGAAAACCGGATTCCGTTTCTGGCCATCGGCTTTGGCATGCAGCTGGCCGTGGTGGAGGCCGCTCGGAATCTGCTGGGCATCGAGGACGCCCATACCACGGAGGCCGACCCGCAAACCGTGCATCCGGTGGTGCGCATCCCTGAGGACCGCATCTGCCAGAACGACAGCCGCAGCGCTACCCGCATGGGCCGCAGCGGCGTGAAGCTTTCCGGCGGCGCGGTGAGGGAGCTGTATGGGCGGGACGTGGTGGAGGAGCGCCACAGCAACCGCTACGAGATCGACCCCGTCTATGTGCCGGAACTTGCGGAGCATGGGCTGCGCATGGTGGGTACGAGCATGGAGGCCGGCTATCCCGAAGCGTTTGAGCTGGAGGGACACCCCTTCTATGTTGCGGTGGTTTACCATCCCGAATATTTGAGCCGGCCCGGGCGGCCCCATCCGCTGTTTGACGCGCTGGTTAAGGCGGGCATGAAGAAAAACTAAGCGCGCCGCTTCAGCGGCTGGAAAATTGAATGGCAAAAGGCGCGGAGAGCCGCGTGCATCCATTTGCACACAGCCCTTCGCGCCTTTGCATTGTCCCTTAGTCGTCCGCTGGTTCTCCGAGCAGACGCTGCGCCTCATCGTCGTCCAGCGCCTCTACCTTGCGCAGGCGCTTTTCAATACTGCGCGTCCGCACAAAGGCCGTGTCGATGCTGTCGGTCGCCTGCTGAAGTTTCTCCTGCGTCTTTTGCAAAACCTGAGCAAAGCCGCCAAAATCGGATTTGACGGCGCCAAGCAGCTTCCATACCTCGGCGGACCGCTGCTCGATGGCCAGGGTACGAAAGCCCATCTGTAGACTGTTGAGCAGCGCCAGCAGAGTACTCGGCCCGGAAATCAGCACGCGCTGGTCGCGCTGAAGCTGCTCCACAATCTCCGCGTGGCGCATTACCTCGGCATAGAGGCCCTCCAGCGGCAGGAACATCACGGCAAAGTCCGTGGTGTGCGGGGGAGCGATATATTTTCCGATTCGCTTTGCCTCCACGCGAACGGCATTCAGGAGTGCGCGCTGCGCGCTTTCCACCGCCTGCTGTTCGCCGCTTTGAGAGGCCTCTGTCAGGCGCGCGTAATCCTCCTGGGGAAATTTGCTGTCAATGGGCAGATAAACGGGACTGTCGCCCTCGCGGCCAGGCAGGCACACAGCGAATTCCACCCGCTCCGGCGAGCCGGGCACGACCGCCACGTTTCGCGCATACTGCGTGGAAGTAAGCGCCTGCTCCAAAAGAGCGCCAAGCTGCATCTCGCCCCACACGCCGCGCGTTTTGACGTTGCCAAGCATCCGCTTTAAATCTCCAACGCCGGAGGCCAGGCTGTGCACCTCGCCCAGAGACTTATATACCTGCTCCAGCCGCGCGCTGACCTGCGCAAAGCTGTCGTTGAGCCTTTTTTCAAGCGTGTCGTGAAGCTTTTCGTCAACGGTCTTGCGCATTTCCTCAAGCTTTTGCCCGTTTTCGGTGCTTAGCGCGCGCATACCTTCCTCTACGGCCTTGCGCAGACCCTCCATGCGCGCTTCGTTTTGCGCAAGCAGCCGTCCCGTTCCGGCCTCGATGCTCTGCATGCGCTCCTCAAACCGGCGCAGGCTGTCCTCGGTGATGCGCTGCATCCCCTGCTGCCGCTGGTCGAACGCCTGGGCGTTGTCATAGCTCTGTTTGAGCAACGCGTTGACCTGTTCGCCCTGCGAGCGGGTTACGCTCTGCATCATATTGAGCAAGCTGTCGTTCAGCCGCTGCAGCGAGCGCAAAAGCTCTTCGCGCTGCTCCAGGCTCTGGCGCAGGAGCGCTTCTTCCATACCGGCCACACGCTCCGCCATATCCATGCTCAGGCTTTCCAACTCGCGCGCGGTCTGCCGGCGCTGCCGGGAAACGGCAAAGAACAACGCGATCAGCACAATGGCGGCCGCCAGCAGCAGCGCGAGAAAAAGCAGCGGCATAACGTCCGCGTTCGTCGTCAGGAACGGCATTCACGTCCCACCTTTCGTATTGGCAAAGGGAAGGGCCGCCGCGCTCACATTTCGCGGCGACCCTCCATGGCCTTTGCCAGCGTGATTTCGTCTGCATATTCCAAATCGCTGCCCACAGGTACGCCGTGGGCGATTCGCGTCACCAGCAGCCCCATGGGCTTGACGAGCCTCGCGATGTAGGCGGCGGTCGCCTCGCCCTCAATATCCGGGTTGGTGGCCAGGATAAGCTCCTTTACGCCGTCGTCGTGAAGGCGGGCCATGAGCTCCTTAATGCGGATATCCTCAGGCCCGATACCGTCCATGGGGGAAAGCGTGCCGTGGAGCACGTGGTACATGCCGTGAAAATCGCGCATGCGCTCAATGGCCGCCACGTCGCGCGGGTCCCGCACCACGCAGATTTGTCCGTTTTGCCGCCGGTCGTCCCGGCAAATATCGCAAAGGGCGTCCGTGGCGTAATTGCCGCACACATCGCAGTAGCGGATGGCCTTGCGGCCCTGATAGACCGCCGAGGCAAACTCCCGCACATCTTCCAGCGGCATGCTGATGATATGATAGGCCAGCCGCTGCGCGCTTTTCTGCCCGATGCCCGGCAGGCGCGCCAGCTGCGATACCATCCGGGCGATCGGCTCAAGCTGCTGGGCCATGGCTTAGAACATACCTCCCATGCCGGGGGCAAGCCGGGCCATTTCGGCGTTGCGGGTTTCTTCCGCGTTGCGCAGCGCTTCGTTCACGGCGGCCATGATCATGTCCTGGAGCATCTCCACATCGTCAGGGTCCACGCACTCGGGCTTGATTTCGATATTTTTGAGCTCGCGCTTACCGCTCACGGTCACGCTTATCATGCCGCCGCCGGCCTGCGCCGTATACTCGCGCACGTCCAGATCCTCTTGGGCTTTGGTCATCTGTTCCTGAAGCTTCTGGGCCTGGCGCATAAGCTGTTGCATGTTCGCCCCGCCGCCGAAGCCGCCAAACTGGTTCCTTGCCATCAATCGTTCCCTCCGTTATTCCTTGATGCTGATAAGCTTGAGGTCCGCCGAAACGCCTGTAATGCGGACGACCGGCACATCCTCACGGTCGGTGATGCTCACGCCCTCGGTGCGCACACGGCCGCTGATGGAGCGCAGGCTGACGTTCATTGCCTCTACCGGCGCGGTGATGATCACGTTTCCGGATACGGCGGTTACGTCCACCCGCTCAAAGGAGCTGTTCATGTTATAGGTCTGCTCGCCGCTGACGCTGTTGCACTTGAGCGTTTTGGTGCTCAGCGCGTCCAAAGCCGCGTCGCCGCTGACGCTGCGCATGTTAAGCTTTTCAGCCTTCAGCTCCTCGCCGCGCGTGTCACCGGATACGCTTTTAAGCGACATCTGGGCGGCGCTGAGCTTAAGGGCGCGTAGATCGCCGGTAACGGTTTCCAGCACGATCTCGCTGCCATTCAGCTTCCGGGCGCTCAGAAGGCCGGACAGGGTGCTGCAATGGATACCATGGCCCCATGCCCGCGGCACGCGTACGCACACCTGAAGCCATTTGCTTTCCATGATGTTTAGGGACAGGCCGTATTGCGGCTGTTCCACCAGCAGGGTACCATCCTTAACCTCGATGCGCAGGTCGCTCACGCTGTTTTCATCGCCCGCGGCCATCACCTGAATTTTTTCCACATCGTCGGCAAAAATTTCAAGCTGCGCCCAGGCAAGGTGCACGGCAATATCGGATAATCCTTCTGTTCCAAAGTTCACATTGCGTTCCATACTGCACCCCCGTTATTTAAAATCAAACTCATTCCATGACGCGGTGATAAACGCGCCGCATGCTTGTCTATCATACCTTTTTTTTTGGAAAAATGCAATCGTTCGCGGCAATCTCCGCAGGGCGGCCGCACATTCGCAATATCTGCAAACTGCGCTCATAACGGCCGCGCAGATTTCCAGACGGAGCGCCTGTGAAGCGCGTAACAAACGCTCCTCCCATGAACCGGACAGGCCATAGGCGGAGCGTTTGCCACGCGCCTTTGAGATGGGCGCTTAACTTTGAAAGCGGGCTATATAAAAAGGCGCGGGAAAGACGGCCGCTACTCCTTCTTCTTCTCCCTGAGCACAAACCGAATAGGTGTGCCAACAAATCCAAAGCTCTTTCTGAAATGGTTCTCCAGATAGCGCTCATACGCGAAGTGCATAAGCTCCTCGGAATTGATAAAGAGCACAAAAGTCGGCGGGCATACGCTTTGCTGCGTGGCATAATAGATCTTAAGCCTGCGTCCGCCGGAAATGGGGGGCTGCAAGCTGGCCTGCGCGTCGGCAAGCGCTTCGTTGAGCACGCCGGTGGGCACGCGTTTTTTATACTGCTCATACGCGGCTTTTACGGCCGCAAGCACCGTATTGACGCGCTGGCCCGTCAGTGCGGAAAGGAAAATTACGGGCGCGTAGCTCATAAACTTGAGATCCGAAATCACCTGTTTGCGGAAGGCTTCCATGGTGTTGGTATCTTTTTCCACGGCGTCCCATTTATTAACGGCGACGATCACCGCTTTGCCGGCGTTGAGGATGAGTCCGGCAATTTTGGTGTCCTGCTCGGTAACGCCCGTCTGCGCGTCAACCAGCAGCAGCGCGACGTCGCAGCGGTCGATGGCGGCGATGGAGCGCAACACGCTGTACCGCTCCAGGCTTTCATCCTCGACGGCCTTCTTTTTGCGCATGCCGGCGGTATCGATAATGTTAAAGTGCGTTCCATCCTCGTCCTCAAACAGGGTGTCGATAGCGTCCCGCGTGGTACCGGGTATATCGCTGACCATCGTGCGCTCCTGGCGCAGCAGCTTATTGGTCAGGGAGCTTTTGCCGACGTTGGGGCGGCCCACCAGGGCGAGCTGTATGATGTGCTCCTCGTCCTCCTGCTCGTCGGGCTCGGGCGGGGGCAGGCGCTTGACGATCTCCTCCAGCAAATCGCCCAGCCCAAGCATGTTTGTGCTGCTGATGGCGATAGGGTCGCCAAGGCCAAGGTTATAGTACTCGTAAAGCTGGTCGTTAAGCCCCGCGTGGTCCATCTTGTTGACAACCAGCAGCAGGGGCTTATGGGTCTTTCGAAGATAGTTGGCAACATCCTCGTCGTCGGCGGTCATGCCCGTGCGGGCGTCGGTAAAAAAGCAGATAACGTCCGCAGTATCCATGGCGATCTCCGCCTGGCGGCGCATTTGAGAGAGCAGCACGTCCTCGCTGCGCATATCCAAGCCGCCGGTGTCCACCATGCTGAAACGGCGGCCCATCCATTCCACATCCGCGTATACGCGGTCGCGCGTCACGCCGGGCACATCCTCCACAATGGAGATGCGCCTGCCGGCGATTTTGTTAAAAAAGGTTGATTTTCCTACGTTTGGTCGGCCAACGATGGCCACAAGCGGCTTTGCCATAGGTCCTCCTTTGGGGTCGTGGGTTAGTCGGAAGCACGCCCGCGAAGGGCGTCGTACAGCGCCTGGCCATCGCAGTCCGTCAGGCGGACGGGCAGCGGCGTGCGTGCGCGGAATTCGTCGATGTGCATATCGTCCAGGAAAAGGTCGCGCTCGTGGCGCAGCATAACGGAGCAGAGAAGGATGGCGTCCGCGCCCGCGCAGACCTCGGGCGTCAGGGCCGCGAGCACGTCCCGGCCCGTCAGCAGACCGGTTACGGTGACGGTTTCACCGAAAAAACGGTTTGGAACAGGGATAACGCGTACCTCCGTCCCTTTCGGGGCAAAGCGCTCCGCAAAGCGCCGCATATGGGGAGCCGCGCTCGCGCCCGTTGGCAGCACAAGGGTTTGTGGCTGAACGGGGGAGGGATCGTCGTCAAACGCCCGCGCTTCCTCCAGCTCGCTTTCAAACCGCCTGAGCAGTCCGACGCCGTTTTCGATCTGGGGAAAATCCTCATACCAGCTCTCGGGCGGGATGGGACGGCCGCTCAGGCAGAAAAACTCGTCGCTTGGGAATGCAAAGGTGGTGCCCAGCGTTTTCCGGCATTCTTCCTGAAAGGGCGCGATTTCGTCAAGAAGTCCGGCGGCGCTCTCACGGGTAAAGGGAGCGATGTGCGCAAGGCCCTCGCGGAACTTTGTCAGCCCGACAGGCACCATTGCCACCGTTTGAGCGGCGGGCGCCAGTTGGCGGAGGTCGCTGAGCGTGCGCAACAGCTCGCCGCCGTCGTTATAGCCGGGGCAGACCACGATCTGGCAATGAAAGCGGATGCCCGCGTCCCTGAGGCGTGAAAGCTTTTCCAGAATGTCGCCGGCAAAACGGTTGTTCATCATCCGGCAGCGCAGCGCGGGGTTGGTGCTGTGCACGCTTATGTACAGCGGCGACGCATGACGGCGCAGAATCCGGTCAAACTCCGGCCCATCCACGTTGGTCAGGGTAACGAAGTTGCCCATCATCAGCGAATAGCGCCAGTCGTCGTCCTTGACATACAGGGTATCCCGCAGGTTTGGCGGCATCTGCGCGATGAAGCAGAACGCGCAGTTGTTGCGGCAGGTACGCGGCGACAGCGCCATGCTGGGCCCGAAATGAAGGCCGAGAGGCTCGCCCTCCGGCTTATCGATCAGTACGGCGTGGGTTTTGCCGCCGCGCTGAATCTCCACGCGAAGCGCCTCGCCTGATATGAGCGCCTGATAGTCGATTTCATCCACAAGGGGCTCGCCGTTAATGGAAAGAAGAATATCGCCGGCGCGCAAACCATGGCGCGCCGCCACGGAATGCCGTTCGACCTCGGTGATCTCGTGGCTCATACCGGCCCACCTTCCCTTCGTATCTGCTGTTGACACAGCGAGGCAAAGCTTATTATGCCCCGTTTTTGCCCGGAAGTCAAGCGAAAGAAGGGATGCAAAGTCTTATTCGCGATATCCTCACACGTCCGCTGCCGTTTCGGCCGTCTGTTTTTCTCGGAAGGATACCGCTGCGTATAACATGCGCAAACAAAAAGAAAAATTAAAAAAAGCTTGCTTTTAGAAAACCAGAAATGTTATAATACTCTTTGTGAAAAACGGGCGGTCCTCTGCCTGGGCCATAATGGGCCTGCGGGCACGAACGTCTACGAAGGAAGGAGGCCAATGAAATGAGTGAAATCATTCGTTCCATCGAGAAGGCTCAACTCCGCACCGATCTGCCCCAGTTCGGCATCGGTGACACCGTTCGCGTTTTCGTGAAGGTTGTGGAAGGCAGCCGCGAGCGTCTTCAGGCTTTTGAAGGCACCGTGATGGCTAAGCGCAACGGCAGCATCCGCGAGACGTTCACCGTCCGCCGCGTGTCCTATGGCATCGGCGTCGAGCGTACGTTCCCGCTGCATTCTCCCCGCGTGGACCATATCGAGATCATTCGCCGCGGTAAGGTTCGCCGCGCGAAGCTGTACTATCTGCGCAACTTGCAAGGCAAGGCTGCCAAGATCAAGGAAGCCAAGCGCGTGTAAGGAAAACGCAACCCAAAAGAGCGCCCGAGCATGTTGGGCGCTCTTTTGGTATATAATGCACGGCAAAAGGAGGAAGCGGATGAAAGGCTATGATCCCGCGGAAGCGAAGGCTTTTATGCTTGCACGGCTGGAAAAAAAGCCGTTTTCGCGCATTGAGGCGCAGGTGCCCCGTTTGATAGAGGACTTTATTCAGTATGATCTTCATTTTATGCGCCTCACGGGCGTAATCAACGAGCGTGGCGAACAGGGCGAGTCCGAATACGACGAGGACGAGGCCTTTGAATATATCTACGACGCATTCCTGTCCGATTACCCGCATGCCGGCGACGGCGACATGCTCGTGGCTACGCTGCTTAACCGCTATATGGAGCTGCAATATGAATTCCTTTGCGCCAAAGGGCTTGCGTAAGCATGCAACACTTTTGCTAAGGCGTTTCATATGCAGGAAAACGCCGGACGGGCCCCGAAAGAAAATAATATTGTGGCTAAAGGCGATCAAAGGAGGTTTGGTAAATGAAGTGCCCCAATTGCGGAAAGTGGAACCAGGCCAGCATGCCGCACTGCGTTTACTGCGGCGAGGAACTGCCCAACGACGCCTATGGCATGGACGGCGTCCCGGCTTGGCAGCTAGAGCTGCGCGATAAGGATAAGGCGAAAAGCTATGTTCGCGTCGATGAACGCGGAGAGGCGGAAACAACCGACGACCCCCGCGATAGCCTTGCCAGCGAAATGGTGGAGCTGAAATCGCGCAAGCTGATGGGAGAGCAAAAGCAACGCCACCTCCGCGAAGAAGCGGCACGGCGCGGATTGGCCCCCTCGGGGCGGTCCGTGCGCACCACCAGCAACCGCGGCACATTCTTTTCCGCCTATGACGATAATCCGGATACCACCCTGCGCCCCGTCGCGCCCGAACTGGTGGAGGAGGGGGAGGTGGAGCCGGATGCGCGGCCTGTGTTTCCGGCTAAATATCGCACCACCTATTCTGGCCGGGATGATGACGACGTATATGGATATGGCAACACCCGTCGCCTCGTTAACATCCAAAAGCCCGACGAGGACGAGCCCGTTTATGACGGTTATCACGATACAAGCGTTTATCTGCCCGCGCATTCAAACCCGGATGAGTATGAAAACTCGCTTCGCATGCGCAACGCCCCCCCGGCGCACAAGCCGCGCCGCCATAGCGCACGGCGCTTTTTGAACGCGTTTATCGTCGTTGGCTGTCTTGCGCTGGCGGGTTGGCTCATCTATGCGTTTATCATTCCGATGATCAACGCGCGTACTCAGGACGAGAAGCCGGTCGCCGTCGTCATCCCCACCATCCGCGATGACCTGGCCGCGCATACCGTTACCATTCCGGGAACGGACGGGCAGCGCATCACCATCCGGGAATTGCGCACGTCCGCTATTGTCACTGGCGGTGTAGCGACGTTTGATATCCTCGACCACATCTGGTATGACGATTATGAGGACTATCTTCAGGAAACCATGACCGTTACGCTGACGCCCTTCGTTATCAGCGACACGGGCAAGCAACAGGCGCTGGACCCCATCAGCTATGAAATTGACATTCCGCTGTCGCCTATCGAGCTGAGCACACCGGACAAGCCCTACCAGGTGGTAAGTACCGCGATGTACAACATTGTTTTCTATGTCAGGGAGGGCAGCACCGTCACCATCAACGGCGAGGACTATAGCGACCTGGTCAATACCGAGGGCGGAAAGGTAAGCTATAACGCGACCGTGCAACCCATTGGCGAAAATAATTTCAACATCGTTGTGCGTAGCCAGTATTGCCGTGAAAATTCCACTACCATCACGCTGTTCCGCGAAAAGCAGGATATTCCGCTCGACCTTGCTTCCGATATCGCAAGCAGAAGCTCGGATGATTCCGCGACTATGACCGTACGCGCGACCACGCTGCCCGGCGCCGTGGTCAAGGTGCTTTCGCCCTATACGGATTTGGATATCACTAACACCGCAACGGACGGCTCCTTCAGCTTTAAAGCGAAGTTTGATAAAATCGGTAACAATACCATTATTATCACGGCGGATTATCCCGGCAAAAAAACGACGCGCGTGGAGCACGTCGTCTATTACGTGCCCAATGTAGACGTATATTCGCGTAAGGCGTGGGATATCAAAACGCAGTATACCGATCTGATGGACAACCTGGAACTGCGAAAAAGCAAATCGCAGATTTATGTCTGCATCGGCAAGATCACTTCCATTGAAACCACCAAGCCCCAGCGCGGGTTCATGAACGTTGGCACGGAGGAATCCCCCCTCTTGATTTACGTTGAGAATTCCTCCCGGACCGAATGGGTGGAGGGGGAGAACTACCGCCTGTATGGCGACGCATACGGTATGTATGACAGCAAGCCGTGGCTGATTGTGCGCTATACGTATTGATTGAACGAACGCTTAGGGAATAATGCGAACATGGCGGGCAAACGTTGTGCCAAGCGCCCGGACGCATGGAAAGACACCGTTCCCGCATACTCTGTTTGGCGCTAAAGCGTGTGGCGGGCACGGAAATGGAGGAAAACGCATGCCCATTATTGAGGCGAACGGTCTGATCAAGAGGTTTGGCAGGTTTACCGCGCTTGACGGCGTGAATCTGTCGGTCACCCAGGGGGAGGTTCGCGCGTTTTTAGGCCCCAACGGCGCGGGCAAGAGCACGACCATTCGCTGCCTGCTCGGCATCCTGCGCGTAAGCGGCGGTACCGTGCGGATATTTGGGCAGGATGCCTGGAAGAACGCGGTGGAGCTTCACAGGCGAATCGCGTTTGTTCCGGGCGACGTCAATCTGTGGAATAATTTCACAGGCGGCGAGGTGATCGACCTGTTCCTGTCGCTTGGCGGCGGCAAAGTGGATAAGGGAAAGCGGGAAAAATATCTGAAGCTGTTTGAGCTTGATCCCTCCAAAAAATGCCGAACCTACAGCAAGGGCAACCGTCAAAAGGTCGCCCTTGTGGCCGCGTTTGCGTCGGACGCGGAACTGTTTATCCTAGACGAACCCACCAGCGGCCTTGATCCGCTGATGGAGAAGGTTTTTCAGGACGGCGTCAACGAGCTCAAGGGGGAAGGCAAAACCGTGCTGCTTTCCTCGCATATCATCAGCGAGGTGGAGAAACTCGCCGATAGCGTCAGCATCATCCGCGAGGGAAAAATCGTGGCGAGCGGGTCGATGGCGGACATTGCGGAAAAAGCCCAGGGCCGGACGCTTGAGGACTTCTTCCTCGCTGAATATGAGGGGAGATGAGCGCCGTATGAGCAATTACTTTGCCCATATGGGCGCGTATCTGCGGTTTGTATTGCGGCGCGAACGGGTGATTTCTGCCGTATGGATTGCCTGTATCGCTGGCCTGTCGGCAATGTTCGCGGCGCTATACCCCGGACTGTTGCCAGGTCGGCCGGAGCTTATACAAATGGCTGCGACAATGAGCAGCCCGACCATGGTTGCGATGATGGGCAATGTGTACGGCATGGAGAGCCTGTCGCAGGCAAGCGTCATGGCGCAGGAATGCCTGGTGTGGTTTTTAATTACCGCCGGGATGATGAATATATTTCTTGTCAACCGCCACACGCGCGTGGACGAGGAGCTGGGCAGGCTGGAGATGTTTCGCGCCCTGCCCGTTGGAAGGCTGACGGGCGCGGCCGCAACGACGCTTTTCGCGTTTTGCGCAAACCTGGCTGCCGGGGTGCTGACGGCGCTGCTGCTGCTCGCGCTGGATATCGGCGGAACGACGGCGGGCGGCGCGTTTGCGTACGGCCTTTCAATTGGCGCTGTTGGGTTTGTATTCGCGGGATTAACGCTGCTCGCGGCCCAACTGTTTTCCACCGCGCATGGGGTAAGCGGCTTCGGCTTTGCCATGCTCGGCCTGTTCTACATCATGAGGGCGGTTGGCGACGTTAGCGGCAGCACGCTGTCGCTGATCTCTCCAATTGGCCTTGGGCAGAGGGTCGAGGCCTTTTACCAAAACGCAATGTGGCCGGTGGCCGTCCTGCTGCTTGAGGGCGTGGCGCTGACGGCAGTTTCGTTCATGATCTGCGCGGCGCGTGATCATGGTGCGGGGGTTTTGCCCGCCAAAAAAGGTAGGACGGGCGCGTCGCGGTTTCTGCGGGGACCCCTTGGCTTTGCCTGGCGGATTTCACGCGGCGCCTCCCTCGGTTGGGGAATAGGGCTGCTTGTGCTGGGCGCTGCCTACGGCAGCGTCTGTACGGAGCTGGACGCCTTTGTACAAGGCAATGAGATGATTCAGAAGGTGATTGGCGCGGCCGGTGGCGGTTTGCTGCTGGATCATTACATCGCGATGATTTATATGGTGATGTCCATGGTGGTAAGCGTTCCCGCCGCGCTTACCGCGCTACGGATTCACAACGAGGAAAAACGCGGCAGGCTTGAGCAGATTTTTGCCAAAGCGGCGCCGCGCGGAAATCTGTATGGTTGCTTTATCCTGATTGCGGTTGTGGAGAGCGCCGTCATGGAAGGCCTGCTGTCCGCCGGGTTGTGGGCGGCGTCGGGCGGCGCGCTTAATTTTGGTTCCCTGCTGAAAGCCGGCCTTTGCTACCTTCCGGCGATTTGGACGATGGTGGGACTGGCCGTTTTGCTGGTTGGCTTTTTGCCCGGACTGTCCGCGCTTGTGTGGGCGATGTTTGGCTATACGTTCATCGTTATGTATTTTGGGCGTGTGATGGACGTGCCCGAATGGATGACGAGGATTACCCCGTTTGGCAACATCCCCCAACTGCCCGTTGAGCAGTTCGAGCCTCTGCCGCTGGCAATTCTGACGCTGGTTGCGGCGGTGCTTGCCGCGCTTGGCGTATGCCGGTTTAAGGAGCGCGATATCGGGTGAGGGGCGGGGGACTGCCGGTCTCTGGCACTTCACCCTCGCCTTGACCGGCGCTTTCAACTGTTCCCGCCCGGCATGCGCGCCGCCGCATTCGTCGACGGCGGCGCTCGAAGTATCGTGGCCAAGATGGATATAGGCATTGACGGCGGCTTGTTGACCAGCGGCAGGGCGTTTATCAGTCGCTTACCCGCCCGTGTTTAAATGCGAAGTTCTCCATTCGCGCCTCCGGATTCCTCCGTTTCAAGCATGGCCAGCAAATGCGGGAAGACGGACAGGCTCCGTTTCAGAATCCCTTGCATATAAGCGATGACGACACCATAGTTTGTGATGGGCACGCCCTGCCGCAGGGCGCTTTGCATGCGGTATTTTACCGCGCGCCCGTTTAGCATGCAGCCGCCGCAGTGGATGACCAGGCGGTAGGGGCTTACATCCTCCGGAAACGACGCGCCGGAGGAAAGGTCGATCGCAAGGTCGCGCCCCGTGTGCTGGCGCAGCCAGCGCGGAATTTTGACGCTGCCGATATCGTCGCATTGCCGGTGATGCGTGCATCCCTCCGCGATCAGTACGCGGTCGCCGTCGCAAAGCTTATCAACCGCCGCCGCGCCCCTTACGGCGGTATCCAGCAATCCCTTGTAGCGCGCCATCAGAATGGAAAACGATGTGAGCGGAATGTCTTTGGGCGTATCGGCCGCGGCCTTGGCGAACACCTGGCTGTCGGTGATGACCAGCGCGGGGCGTTTGCCAAGGATTTGCAACGTTTGACGAAGCTCGTGCTCCTTTACCACCACCGCTGTCGCGTCCGCCTCCAGAATATCCCGTATGGCCTGCTGCTGCGGCAAAATCAGCCGTCCCTTGGGCGCCGCCTTGTCGATGGGCACGACCAACACCACGAAATCCGACGGGCCGATAAGGTCGCCCACCAGCCGAAGATTGCTTTCTTCTGGCTTTGCCAACGACGCCAGCCGCTCCTTGAGCGCTTCGATGCCGCAGCCCGTTTTGGCGCTCACGGCCAACGCTCCGCCGTCTGCATTTGCATTCCCTTCCGCGTCCGCGACGTCGGCCTTGTTATATACCGTAAGCGCGGGAATATCACGCTCCTTGAACATTCTAAGCAGCTCGCCGTCCTCCGGCGATTTTCCGGCCGCAGCGTCGATCACCAGCACGGCGATATCCGTCCGCTCCAAAATTTCCCGCGCCTTTTTTACCCTAAGCGCGCCAAGTTCGCCTACGTCGTCAAAGCCGGGCGTGTCGATGACGCTCACAGGCCCCAACGGCAAGAGCTCCATAGCTTTCCAGACGGGGTCGGTCGTGGTGCCGCCGACGGGGGAAACCACGGACAGCGCCTGCCCGGTTACGGCGTTGACGACGCTTGATTTACCGGCGTTCCGCCGTCCAAAGAAACCGATGTGTACGCGCTCGCCGCGCGGCGTATCGTTCAGGCCCATCCAATCCGTCCTTTCTTAAAAGCGAAAATCGCGCTTGCCGGCCGCAATGGCCTCCAGATTGCTTTGGCACACCGCCCGCACCTTGTCGCTTTGGATGTTGTCAAGCTCGCGGGCAATCAGCGCTTCCCCGATGCGGCGCGTGTCTTCGCTTGCATAGTCCGTCAAAAACTCCTTAAGGGTCATCAGGGCGTTGGGATGGCAGCAGTTGGAAATCTGCCCGTTCTTGAGCAGCGTCATAAACCGGTCGCCCGTACGGCCCTCCCGGTAGCATGCCGTGCAGAAGGAGGGGATATAACCCATGCCCATCAGCCAACGAACCACCTCGTCAAGCGTGCGCTTATCGCTGACGTCAAACTGCTCGCTGCTCTGGTCCTCGGGCTCCGGCTCGCAATAACCGCCCACACTGGTGCGCGAAGCGCCGCTGATCTGCGATACGCCAAGGCGGATGACCTTTTCACGCACAGCCTGGCTTTCGCGCGTGGAGATAATCATGCCCGTGTAGGGAACCGATACGCGAATCAAGGCGCATATTTTGGCGAAGGTAGCGTCGTCGATGCCGTTGTCAAATACATTGGGGTCGATATCGTCGGCGTGCTTGATGCGCGGCACGCTGATGGTATGCGGCCCAACGCCGTGCACGGCCTCCAGATGCTCGGCATGCATCAAAAGCGCGGCAAACTCATATTTATATAGCTCCAGTCCGAAAAGCACGCCCAGCCCAACATCATCCACGCCACCCTCCATCGCGCGGTCCATAGCCTCGGTGTGGTAGGCGTAATTGTGCTTGGGGCCGGTGGGATGCAGCTTTTCATAGCTCTCCCTGTGGTAGGTTTCCTGAAACAGAATATAGGTACCGATGCCCGCATCCTTAAGCTTGCGGTAGTTTTCCACGGTGGTGGCCGCGATGTTGACGTTTACGCGGCGAATCGCTCCGTTTTTGTGCCTGATGCCGTAGATGGTTTGGATGCTTTCCAAAATATATTCGATGGGGTTCATCGCCGGGTCCTCGCCCGCCTCCAGCGCGAGCCGCTTGTGCCCCATATCCTGTAAGGCCGTCACCTCGCGCACGATTTCCTCCTGCGTGAGCTTTTTACGGGCGATATGCTTGTTTTTCATATGATAAGGGCAGTACACGCAACCGTTGACGCAATAATTGCTCAGGTAAAGCGGGGCGAACATCACGATGCGGTTGCCGTAAAAATCCTTCTTGATTTGTTCGGCCAGGGCGTAAATCTCCTGGAGCCTGTCCGGCAGCTCGCATGCCATCAACACGGAGGCCTCCCGGTGCGTCAGTCCCTTGCGAAGCTTTGCCTTTTGAATAATCTGGTCGATCAATTCCGTATTCCGGCTGTTTTTCTCGGCATAGGCAAGGGTGTCCATGACCTCCCCGTGGCTGATGAATTCCTCTGCTTTGAGCGATTTGGGATTGTACATAATGCTTTTTCCTTTCTTTCGGGTCAGCGGCGCTTTCCCGTTAGTAGCGGTTGGGTTTCATAGATTCATACGGCTGTCGCCCCGGCTTACCTGCGTGTGATAGCCGATGGCGTTAAGCCGCGCGTTCAGGCGGTTCAGGTGTTCGGCCGCCTCGTCGCCGGTACACCGCTTATTGTTATACAGGGTGTATTTGGCGCGCGCGTCGGCGGGGGACAGGTTGGGCATAACCACATTGGCGCCGGCGAGAATACCCAACTCGCGTCCGTCGCCGCGCACGGTGCCAAGCGCCGTGGTGGCGGGCAGCAGCACGTCGGGCAGCAGCAGGCGCACGATGGATAAAAGCCTGAGCGTTTTATCGGCGCTGCCGGCGGTATAGCCTCCAAAGGGCGTGGCGCGATGGGGGATAAACGGTCCGATGCCAACCATATGCGGTGCAAACGTCTTGATGAAGCGCAGGTCGCCAACGACTTCCGCGTCGGTCTGAAAGGGCGAGCCCACCATGAAACCGCATCCTACCTGAAACCCAATTTCCCGCAGGTCATTCAGGCAGCGCATCCGGGTCTCCAGCGTTAGTTCGGGCGGATGCAGCCTTGCGTAATGCGCGGGCGTGGCCGTTTCGTGGCGCAGCAGGTACCTTTCCGCGCCCGCGGCAAACAACCGCGCATAGCTTTCCCGCGAGCGTTCACCTACCGAAAGCGTCACCGCGCAATCCGGATGGCTGCGCCGGATTGCGCTTACCAGCCCGCAAAGCCGTTCGTCGGTAAAGTGCGCGTCCTCTCCGCCCTGTAACACAAACGTGCGAAAGCCCAGCGCATATCCCCGGGCGCAGCAGTCAAGCACTGTTTCGTCCGTAAGGCGGTACCGCCCGGCGCCCGCGTTGCTCCTGCGAATACCGCAATACAGGCAGTCGTTGCGGCAGAAGTTGGTGAACTCTATCAGTCCGCGGATAAACACAACCTTGCCGTATCGGGCGTCGCATACGGCGCGCGCGGCTGTACGCAGGGCCTCCAGCATACCGGCGTCGTTTGTTTCCAACAGGGCAAGCAGGCCGTCGTCCGGTAAATCACGCTCCCGGACAAGCTGTTTAACCCAATCACGCATCTTCTTCTCCTGAATCTTTCGAAATTACGTTGGAATACGCGGTTTTTGCCGCTACGCCCTCCAGCCTGCCAATTTTTCCGGAAAGCGCGCTGATCACGTCCTGCGGAGCGTCCACCGCCACGCTGATGACGTTAATGCCGCGCTTTGGGTAGGGGATGCCCATACGGCCGATGATGTATCCGCCATACTCATGAAGTATGGTGTTCAGCTTTTCCGCCGCGTCATAGTCTTCCACGATGATGCCGATAACCGCCACACGCCTCTCCATAAACCAACCTCCCGCTTTTGAAATACCAAAAAGAGCCGCACCCAAAAAGGCGCAGCTCAAAAACATCCGCTGTTTGCGCTGAACCTTTCGCCTCAATCCGAAATTTTGGCGTCAGGATACGCGTTTATCCTATCACTGCGACAGCGTCCCGTCAAGTTCGAAGTTTATCAAATAAATATGTTGACACGAATGAAATAATGTGTTAGCATCCTATCGAACAAGGGGTGTGATATATATGAAACAATCTTTGGAGAGCTACCGGCAGTTGAAGGGAGAGCGCAACTACTGGCTTTATCTGATTTCGTGCGCGTTCTCCCGCATGGGCGATTCCATCGATGCGATTGCCTATAGCTGGATTGCTTACCAGTTAACCGGTTCGCCGGTGTGGCTGACTATTATCATCGGCGTTAACGCGCTGCCGACGGTTTTGATCACGCCGTTCGTCGCCCCCCTTGTGGAGCGGATGAACAAAAAGCGTGTGATGGTCGCGACAAGCCTGTTCCGGGCCGGCATGGTGCTTTTAACGGGCATGCTGATGCTGTTGGATCTGCTCACCGCGCCCATGCTTTTAGCGGCCACTCTGCTGATCTCCATCAGCGAATCCTGCGCAGACCCGGCTTATATGGCATCCGTGCCTCAAATCATCCCGCGTGAAAAGCTGGATGCGGGCATTGCCCTGCGCTCCATGACGTCGCAAACCGCGCAGTTGATCGGCTCCGGGCTTGGCGGCGTATGCATAGGCCTGTGGGGCGGCGGGGGAGCGCTCCTGGTGGATGGCTCCCTGTTTGTGCTGGCGTCCCTCGTGCTGACGACGCTTAGGCTCGCGCCCCGGACAGAGGCGTCGGATGCGTCCGGGCAGCGTGCGGACGGCTATCTTCAAACGCTCAAAGCGGGTTTCAGGTACTTCTTACATAGGCCGCCCCTGGTGCTTTTATGTCTGCTCAGCGTAGGGTTCAACATTCTGCTTTCGCCGATGAATCAGCTCCAGACGGCCTATGTGGTGGACACGCTGCATCTGGACGCCTACGCGCTGTCCGTCATCGGCGTGGCAAATGCAGCCGGCATGCTGCTTGGTTCCCTGGCCTATCCGCTGCTGAAAAAACGGCTGACCATCCGGCGCGTCACCGTCTATTGCGGCATGACCGTGGTTCTGGATTATGCGGCACTTGTGCTGCTGAGCCTCGTGAAGGGGATGGCCTGGTTTCAATACGCCGCGCTGTTTGTCACAGGCCTCGTCATGCCCATGACCGTCGCGCTGTTTTCACTGATGGGAAACGTTCTTTTTTTTCAGGTGATCGAGGAGGGTTATCTTTCGCGCATGGCCTCCATCTTTAACGCGCTGGGCATGGCCGCCGTGCCGCTGGCTTCCGTCTACAGCGGCGCGCTCGTCAGCCTGATGCCTATTACCCGGGTATATCTGGCCAGCGCGGGCCTTACGCTTCTGGCGACGCTGGCTGTGAGCCGGTTGAAGGCCATGCGGGGCTTGGAGGCGCTGGCGACGCCGGATGAAAAGGAGGCTGCGTGCGATGAAGCTGCGCTATGATCCCCATTTTGACCTGACCTATGAAGCGGCCTTGCTATTGCAAGCCTTTTGCGCCGGCGGTGAAGAAAAATCCGTGTTGGAGCACATCCATGAAACCTTTCCCTCCATGATGCTGGCGGAAGCGCAAAAAGCGTATCTGGGGAGAATTCAAGATTTTCTGGACGGCATTCGGGAGAAGCTGGCCCTGACGGCGGAGGAAACCTCGCTGCTCAGGCCGGATTACGGCGCGAAGGGCGCAAACGACAGGGGATCCTCCGTGCTGTTCCCCTTCAGTCTGGGCTTTGGACTTGGGCTGGATGAGGTGGTTCGAACTGTTGAAAATACGGATGAGGCCAGCCTGCGCGGCTTTTTTCTGGACCATGCGCTCGAAAACGAAGCGTTGTCCCAAAATCATGGGGCCGTTCCGCTGGAAGCGTTTTTACATGAGGTGCTGGGCTGCGGGGAGTGGGCCGCGGAGGATAAATGCCACGTTGCCGATGCGTTTCTGGATTTCCACGAGGCCTTCCGTCGCGCTGCTGCGGTGATGCGCCGCGCCATAGCTCTGCTGGAAAGGGAAACAGCGGCCCTAAGCGGGCTGCTGGCCGAATGGAATGCGGAGGTTGAACCCATGATCCGCCGCGGGGAACAGGACCCGCTGTTTGCCAGGCTTTTGGAGAGCGTGCCAGTCATTGAACGCCTTGATATGGAAATGACGGTGAGGCCCGGTTTGGCGATGTTTACCGGTTTGCTCGTCGCTATTCACGGGAACGCGCGGCCCGGTCTGGACAGGCTTTTTTCAGGTGTGAACGGCGGGTTGATTTCAATCGGGCTGGCGGTACTTGTGCTGGAGGAGGTATTGCTCTCCTCCGAACAGGTTGGCGACGCCGAGCTTCTGCCGATTCTCAAAATGCTAAGCGATAAGAGCAAATACGATATTCTTTGCATCCTCCGACAGAGTCCATGCTACGGCGCGCAGCTCGCGCAGAAGCTCGGCCTCTCTCCGGCGACGATTTCTCACCATATGAGCGCGCTGTTATCCTTGCAGCTGGTCCAGTTTGACGCGCAGGAAAACAAGATGTATTACCGGCTGAACCCGGCGAGGTTCATTGGATTGGTGGAGAAGCTGCGGGGAACGTTTTTGGGATAGGACAGAAAAAAAGGATTCAACAAAACAGATCCCGGCATCTCTATTCTTTTTTGCCATGAAGGGGTTACTGTAACCCCAAATATCAGAAGAAACGGATTTGTAAGCACGACGGGCCTTGCCTCAGCATTGCGGCAACGCAGACATGCACAGCGGCGAGTTTGCGTTGGCCGTTGCGCAATCCTCCTTGCACACAATGGGGGAGGCGATAAGGCTGTGAAACCCATGGCGCGATTAGGGTTCTTCCCATGGCGGCGAGATACTGGGCGCAAAGCTCCCGTCCTCTCCAGCTTGGCACCGTCATCGAAGGGATTATTCGCAATCGCCAGAATATTTCTGGTTGCCACGATCATGCAAAAGCGGGCTGGGCGCGGTGGCGCATGCTGACTTTTTACAATTAGCGCAAGCAAGCATCGCCTGCCTGCTCAGCTTGCAATATGTCACGCCTGCCGACGATCCGCCTCCGCCCGCCTTTTTCGCATGGCGCCCACCTCGTCGGCCACGATCAGCGCCGCGCCGAAAAGCAGGTTGGAATAGTAGGTAAACAGCCGCCACAACAGCATCCCGCTAAGCAGCAGGCTCTTGGGAAACACCATCGCGAAAAACAGGTAAAAGCCGCCCTCGGTCGCGCCGGTCGCACCCGGCGTGGGCGCGAAGGCAACCGCAAGGTACAGAAAAATCTGCATTGAGAACAGCTCAAAATAGCCTGCGGCCGCAAGACCAAGCGCCCGGTAAACCAGGTAGCTTACGGAAAACATGCAACCGACCGAAACCAGCGAAAGCAACAGCACGACAAGGCACTGGAAGGGATGGCTGCGGATGCATTCGCCGGCGGCGCTAAATTCCACCACACCGCTTTCAAACTTCATGCTCCAGGCTTCACGCTTGGTGCGCAGAAAGCGCAGGCGCGTGAGCTGACGCACAACCCACAGGCCAAAGCGCCTAACCATCGCCGGATGGCGCAGAATCAACGCCACCATGACGATGGAGAAAAAATTGACCAGAAAGCCCACGGCGGTCAGCCAGAAAACCACCGGATAATCCGCCAGAATCCGGCCTCCCAGCACGCACAATGCGCAAAGATAGCACAGGCAGACGGAGCTGACAAAGCCAATGTAGCGCACCGCCAGGATGGAGCTTGATTTCGCCGCTCCTACGCCGTAGCGCTTGTAGTAGCCGATCTGCATGGGTTGTCCGCCCGAGGCGAAGGGCGTGATTGCACTGTAATACTCTCCAAACATCGTGATACGGATATTTGACCAGAAGGAAACGCGCCCGCCGACAATACGGCCCGCATAGGCGTATACGCACGCCTGTACAAGCCAGAAGGCGACCATCGCGGCGCCGCAAAGCAAAAGCCAGTTAGGGTTTACGGGCAGCCTGCCCGAAAAAAGGGAAATGAAATCCGGATCGGAGAAGCCAAGCAGACAAATCAGCGCCAGGGTTCCAAAGATATAACCAAACTGCCACCAAAGCCGGGCTTTTCCCCTGCTGGATTTGCTTTCAGACATACCCATCACCGCCATTCGCTACTATCAGGTGTTTTTCATCACCGTGTTTTCAATTACGTCCGCCGCATGCTCGCACAGGTCGCAGCAGGATTCCAGACCATGGTAAATCTCGCGCACGCCAAGGATAATAAGAGGCTCTTCACCAGAGGTGAACAGCGCGCGCAGCGCCTCCGTATACACGCCGTCCGCTTCGCTTTCTATGCTGTTGACCTCTATCAGCAGCGGCTTTAACGTTTCGGACTTTTTGAAGTGCCTAAGCTCCGCAAGGGCGGCGTGCAAAGCCTTCACGCAGCGCGTGACCAGTCCCGCCAGCTTCAGCGCGTCCGGCGGAATGCGGCGGATATCGTACGTATACAGGTTGATGACTACCTCGTCGATGGCGTCGGTCACATCGTCGATGATCTGAACAAGCTGGAGAATGTCGTCGCGCTCAATGGGCGTGATGAACTCACGCGAAAGCTTGCGCAGCGTTTCATGCCGCGCCTCGTCCGCCTCATGCTCCAGCCTGTGCATCTCGTCTCGGCGCGCCTGTATTTGTGAGGCGTCAAATCCATTCAGGATATCCGTAAGCAGGTCCGCCGCCCTTTCGCCAAAGCCCGCGAGCCTCTCCATCATTTCAAAATAATCATTTTGTTTTTTCATTGTTATATCCTTCCTCTCATAAGGCATAAAAATGCCGCGCAATCGTCTCCCCGCTTTTCTCTATGCAAAAAAGTGCAAAAACAGTTTAGCGGTGAAGAATCCAATCAGCCCGCAGCCCGGAAAAGTCAGTACCCACGTCAGCACAAGCTCCTTGACGACCGACCAGTTAACGCTGCGTATTCTCCGGGAGGCGCCAACGCCCATGATCGCCGTGGTTTTGGTATGGGTTGTGCTTACCGGCACGCCCAGCACCGAGGACAGAAGCAGACACCCCGCGGCGCCCATATCCGCGGCAAAGCCCTGATAGGTGCTCAGCTTTACCATGTCCATGCCGACCGACTTAATAATGCGGTATCCCCCAATCGACGTGCCAAGCGCCATAACCAGCGAGCAAAGCAGCATCAGCCAGATCGGAACGGTAAACACGCTTGCGTCGGCTTGTCCGCTGGAAAGCGCCGCGCCCAGCAAAAACACGGCGATAAATTTCTGCCCATCCTGCGCGCCATGCATAAACGCCATGGCCGCGCCGCCGCCAATCTGCCCATAGGAGAAGAAGCGGCCCGTTCGCCGCCGGTCCATCCCGCGGCATGCGGCCTCGGTCAGCCGGGCGCACAGAAAACCCATGCCAAAGCCCAAAACGGTGGAGAGCAGCAGACCCCAGAGCACCTTGACCCACTCGCCGCCGTTAATCCCCGCAAGTCCGTTGTGTATGGCGATTGCCGCGCCGGATAGCCCTGCTATCAGCGCGTGGCTTTCGCTGGTGGGAATGCCAAAATACCATGCCGCCGTCGCCCAGATCACAATGGCGGTCATCGCGGCGCATAGGGCAATCAGCGCTGTCCTCGCGTCGCCCCCGAAGTCAACCATGTTATAAATCGTCATCGCGACGGACGCGTTCACGCTCGTCATGACCAGCACGCCCAGAAAGTTGAATATGGCAGCCATCACAATGGCGGAACGAACGCTCATCGCGCGGGTGGATACGCAGGTGGCGATTGCGTTGGGCGCGTCCGTCCAGCCGTTTACCATAATCACCGCCAGCGTTAGCAAGGTGGACACAAGAAGAACAGGGTTTTCAAATAGCTGTTGCAAAAAGCCGGATAAGGACAAGGGCGGTATACCTCCTCATATGTGAATTATTTCGCCAGAAAACGCTCAAAGCGCTCGATGTTTTCCTTTTTTCCGACGACGGCGATTACGTCGCCGTCGCTAAGCGGCGCATCCGGATTGATTTCGATGATGGTTTTTTCACCGCGCACGATGGCGATTACATTCAGGCCAAAGCGCCCGCGGAAGTCGAAGCTCCGGATGGTTTTTCCATGAATGCGGTCGTTTAGGCGAATCTCGGTGATGTCGGCTTCGTCGCTTAGGGAAAGATGGTCCAGAATGCTCGTGGAGCTAAGCTTTCCGGCAAGACGCACGGCCATATCGCGTTCCGGAAACACCACCGACGCGCCGAGGCTCTTAAGAATGGTTCCCTGGTCGTCTGTCGTCGCCTTGGCAATGATGTTGGGCACACCGAGCTGTTTGACATGCAATGTGGCGAGGATGCTTGCGTCGATCTTTTCACCGATACAGATCACAACGGTGTCGCAGTTCTGTATGCCGGTTTCCCGGAGCGTTTCAAGCGAAAGGTCGCTGACGACAAACGCGTGCTCGGTATAGGGGCGAAGGGCCTTTACCTTGCTCTCGTCCCCGTCGATCACCAGCACCTCGGCATCGGCCTGCGCAAGCTTGATTGCAAGAGCGCTGCCAAAGCGCCCAAGCCCGATGATACCATAGGAATTCGTGAATTTCTGCATACTGCTTTTCCTTTCTAACCAATGGTTACGGCTTCCTCGGTGTAACGCGCGCCCGGCTCCTTCGAAACCGCGCCAAGCAGCGCGATGGTCAGCGGCCCTAACCGGCCAACGAACATGACCAGCACAAGCAGCAGCTTGCCGGGGTCTCCAAGCGCGGGGGTGATGCCGGTCGAAAGGCCGACGGTGCCAAAGGCGGAAACCGTTTCAAACAAAAGCTTCATAAAATCATATTCCGGCTCCAGCACGCACAGCGTAAAGGTACCTGCGCAAACGACGCTAAGCGACAGCAAAAGAATGGTAAACGCCTTGCCGACAGCCTCGCCCGGAAGCGTGCGGTGGAACGCCCCCGGCCGCCTGCCTACCATCGTTCCTCTGACTGACTGCAAAAGCGTAAAAAGCGTGCTTGTTTTGATACCGCCGCCTGTGGAACCGGGCGATGCGCCGATAAACATGAGAATGACGAGCGCAAACAGCCCGGCGTTTGAAAACGAGCCGATTGAAAAAGTAGAAAAACCCGCCGTACGCGCGGAAACGCTCTGAAACAGCGCGCCGAGCCATGTGATGTTCGCTTCTGTCACCTTCAGTAAAAGCATGCCCGATACAATCAGCACGCCGGAGGTTACCAGAACGATCTTGGATTGCAAAGTCAACGCTTTAAAGCGCCGCTTTTTCAGCATGTCGAGGATAACCAGAAAGCCGATGCCGCCAAAGAAAATCAGGCCGCAGGTGGTGAGGTTGAGCAGCACGTCGCTTTGAAAGGGAATCAGGTTGGTTAGTCCGCCCAGAATATCGAAGCCCGCGTTGTTGAACGCCGCGATGGAGTGAAACACACTGATGCCAAGCGCATGCAGCGGCTCGTACCGCGTGCTGAAGGAGATGTAGGACAGTCCGGCGCCAACCGCCTCAAAGCAAAGCGTCATCAGCAGGATTTTTCGCACAAGAGATACCGCGCCACGAAAAGAATCAAGGTTCAGCGCTTCCTTGACCAGCAGGCGGCTTTTCAGTCCCACGCGCCGGCGTGCCAGCAGAATAAACCCGACGCCTACGGAGGTAACGCCCAGGCCGCCGATCTGGATCAGCAGCGCGACAATGGCGCAGCCGACAGGCGTAAAGGTATCCGCCGTGTCAACGGCGATTAGTCCGGTGACGCATACCGCGCTGGTTGAAGTGAACAGCGCGTCCGTAAAGGATACGCTTACGCCCTCGTTGTGCATGGCGGGCAGGGACAGCAGCCCAGCTCCGGCAAGGATGACCGCCGCAAAGCCACATACCAACGCAAGACCTGGCGGCATCCGCTTTATACGCGTCCAAAGATGAAAGGTATTCATTGTTTTCAACTCTAAACAACCCCTCTGGCGGGGATAAGTCCGCGCTATAGCGCAGGTAAACTTTGAAACTGAGAATTAGGCCGGCGGAGGCGGCGCCAGCTTGGGATGATTGATATAAAAGACGAAATGATTGTTTCTGCGTCTCGGCATGAAAAAAGACCGGCGCCAGCGCGCGCATATCAGCAAAAGCAGATAGACGGCGGTCAGAATGTAGAACAGGCGCACGGTCTGACAACGGCCGGCCTCAGCCGCCTGATTAAAAAGGCGGAGCGCCGGGGACGCGGGAAGCAGGTAACCGTGCTCGCCATGATCAACTTCATTTAAACTAACAAAGTGAAAAGACGCGTTTTCGTCCATGGATTCCAACCTGCCGGGAAACGCGCCGTCCGGTAGAGGACAGACAAAAAGAAGGAAGAACAGCAGTACTGTGGCAAAAAGAACCCGGCGCAGCGCGTTCATCGCTATCCCTCCAAAGAATACAAACTTCACCAAATACAATATAGCACGAAGACACATGTGTGTCAATTCTCTTTCACAAGTTCAAAGCGGTTTTTCGAAAAGCGGATTACGCCCTCGTCGCGCAGCACGCACAGCGCCTTGGACATAGCGCTTCTTTCCACGCAGAGATAGTCGGCCAACTGCTGGCGGTTAAAGGGGATATCAAAGGAGGGACCGCCCTTGCGAAGCGCCTCCGCCGACAGGTAGGAGAGCAGCTTGTCCCGCGTTGTGCGCTGCGACATGTGAGTAAGCTTTTCGTTTAGCCGGAGGTTTTTCCCGGCAAGATCGCGCAGTAAATTTTGAACGACATTGCCGTGAAAGGCGCATGCGGCCGGGCATGGCGCAAGCAACCGCGACGCGTTTAAAAACAGCGCGCATGAGGGTTCCTCGGCCACGACGCTTACATTTAACGTGGCGGATGGGATGCACGCGAAGGATTCAGCAAAAATCTGCCCGGGCCGAACCTTTGCCAAAAGGTTTCTGTTGCCCCAGAAATCCTCCTGTATGATCTGCACGCTTCCCCTGAGCAGCATGCCGAGATCCTGCGTGTGTTCGCCGGCGTGGAACAGATAGCTGTTTTTGGCAAAAGCGCGGACCTTTGCGTTCTGACAGGAAAGCAGCGTTTCAATATCAGCTTCCGAAACATTATTAAAAAGCGGGGATGATTTGATAACCGGTAAAAACTCTTTCAAAACAATCCTCCTATGTTGTAAATGCAACGGACTTTTCATGCTGATTTTAGTATGATCTGCTTGCAAAGTCAACGGAAAAGTTGCTTTGCCACAGAGTAAACAGGGAGGATGGATCGTATGATTCGCAAGATCATTCATATCGACGGGGATAAATGCAATGGGTGCGGCGCATGCGCCGCCGCGTGCCATGAGGGCGCGATCGGCATGGTGGATGGAAAGGCAAAGCTTCTCAGGGACGATTATTGCGACGGGTTAGGCGACTGTCTTCCCGCCTGTCCAACGGGCGCTATCACCTTTGTTGAGCGGGAGGCGGCGGCTTATGACGAGGCAGCTGTCAAGGCAAAAAAAGAAGATCGAAAACTGCCGTGCGGCTGCCCGGGCACGCAATCCCGCAGCATCCACAGGGAGTATGCGCAGGCGGTAAAACCAGCCGGGAACGAAAGCAGGGAAAGCATGCTGTCCCAATGGCCGGTACAAATAAAGCTGGTACCCGTAAACGCGCCATATTTCGATGGGGCGCACCTGTTGATTGCCGCGGATTGCGCCGCCTATGCCTACGGTAATTTTCACGAGCGCTTTATTCGCGGGCATGTGACGCTGATCGGCTGCCCGAAGCTGGATGAGGGGGATTATACGGAAAAGCTGACGGCCATTATCGGCGGTAACGATATTCAAAGCGTAACGATTGTGCGCATGGAGGTCCCCTGCTGCGGCGGGCTGGAAAACGCCGCAAAGAACGCCCTGAAGGCCAGCGGTAAATTTATTCCTTGGCAGGTGGTCACGGTTTCTACGGATGGCGGCATTCTGTAACGCCAAGCGGGAGCACAGCAGGGCCGGACGCGGCAAACGGAAGCGTCCGGCCTTTGGCATGACAAAATATGAAGTGGTGCGATGATTTTTTCTTTTTTTAAGTAGCATGAAACCTTCAAAAAGTGTTTCAGTGTGAATACAGGTAAACGACTTAATCGGTGCGCCGTATAATGTATCTGATCAATGCGGATTTATATTCGATCGGAGCGTAATGTGTTTTTAATTTTCTTTTTGCAATTCAGGCGCTTTGTAACTGCATTTAAACCAAGCATCGCCATAACAAGGTATAGCGGCGAAAAAACAAACAAATATCTGGGCCAGTTTTCACCCAGCAGATTATAAGCCGCCATGCCGACAACCGCGAGGCCAAGTATAAAAATGATGAGCGGCTGATCCTTGGTTGCAAGAACCGAAACGGCAGCTAGTAGCAGTACAGCCAGCCAAATGATCTGTTGAAGCGATACATAATAAAGGTGGTATGCGCCGCCCTTGAGGTAAATATCCCTGAAAAAGGCGGAAAAAGGATCTGTGCGTGGAGGCAGGTAATCCACATAGGCGCAATCGGCAAAAAAATTTCCGTCCGCATGCGGTTTATAGAGCTTAATCAGCGCCAACTTTGCAAATTGCCTTGGAGACATGCTGCTAAGCCGTTTCTCAATTTCCTGGAGATTTGCCGATTGTCGCTCTTTGATGGTGGGAAAGCTTTGCGAAAACTGAAAATCTCTCGGAGAGAACTCACCCAGGGTTTTGTAGTTGGCTCCCATCATCAAATAATGAGTAACGGTACAGGCCTCCTGAGGGTTTTTTGAGCCTGCGAGAGCTGTTATAGCTGTACTTTTCCATAAGGAAGCAGGCAAAAACGAGATAATCAATGCGGCTGCAATAAGAATCGTCTTTTTCAGAAAGCTCCCGATGCTGATTTTCCTGCTGATAGCCAAAGAAACGCTATAGATAACGGCAGCAATCCATAAGATAAGGATTGTTGGACGAATGGCGTAACCAAAAAAGCAAATTAACGAAAACCAGAACCATTTAATAAAGCCGGTATGCTTTCCCGTAAGCACCCAAAGCGCCAACACGGGGAAAAGAACGGAATATATATCGGAATAGGGGATCATCATAAACTGAGATGTGCCGATCCAGACAGCACCTACCCATGCCGTGATCCACAGGATGGAGGTGCGCTTTGTTAAACGGTAAACAACCACGGCGAGGAGCCCGGTCGATACATTCAGTAAAAGCGCCCCGACATAAGGGAAGAATATTTGCGGATCGCCGAAGCCAAGCAAAAGAGCTAAGCGAATGATGTAGGAGGTCAACAGCGCATTGGGCGCGTTATGCGGATAAATGCGGAAGAACTCCATATTGGGCACCGATGCGCCGGTGGCAAGCGCGTACGCGCCCGCATAGGTCTCACTGGATTCACAAATGGGATAAAACCGGGTGGTATATACCCAGCAAAATTGAAAAGCAAAAAAGCAAATCTGAAATAAAGCAAGGCGCTTGAGCGGTGAGAGACGTCCCTCGGACTTTGCATCCCTTTGCGCAAGCCATATCAGGCAGCCAAGCAGGGCTAGCACAAAGGGAAGAAGAACGAGATTCAAAGGCGCTTGCTGATGATCGTATGAAAACCCCCAAAAAAGCTGTCCAATAAACATCAACAGCAAAACGGCAACAAAATAAGTTATAAAGACGAAAGATAGCAGCCTGAAGAATAACGGGAGTTTTTTGACGCTATTTATAGGCTGATTGTCAATACTCAAGCTTTAAGCACCCTCTTTCTATATGTAAATGAATTATATCAACGTCTTTAGACAATGTCAATCGCAGCCTGGATCCTTCTGTGGCGCAGAATATCTTGCCATCACAGGCATCCTGTGATATCCTATAAGATGGAAACGGATGCAAAAGAGGTGGGCAAATCATGAAGAGAACGGCGCGGAAGTGGAGAAGCGCGCTGCCCTGGACGGCTTTGCTTTGCTTTGTGCTCGGTTCCGCCATGGCAATCTATACCTATTGCTATGAGACGGACCAGTTCCGCGCAGTCTTTTCATTCTTCGTCCAGCCCGGCGGCGCGTATGCCGATAAGGCCCCCCTGGAGGCGGCGCGCATGCTGGCGCGGGATTGTGATGCCTTGCTTAATACCGCGTCGTTTCGCGCCGCCGTATTAAGCCGGTGCGAGACGGACGGGCGATGCCGGGTGGCGGCGCGCGGCGTGGACGGCACGCATGTTGTCGAGCTGGAGGCAACCGGTGGTGATGCGGCCATGGTTCAAATGCTCGCAAACGCGGCGGGAGACGAACTGCTCGCCCGTGTGGCGGGGGTTTTACACGCTGAAAACGCTGCGGAGTTGGAACGAGCCTCTCTGCCGGAAACGCCCTATGCGCCGAACCGCCCGCTGAAAATTCTTTGGACCGTTTTAGGCGCGTTTACGGCGGGGTCGCTTTTGGGATGCATTTTTGGCAGCCCGCGAAAGCCGCTTGGCGCCGGGCCGGATGTGCAAAGGGAACTGGCGGTTCCTTTTCTTGGCGCGGTATTGGATTGCCGTGCGGACGTGCGCCGATTTTTGAGGAAAAGCAAAAAATCGCTGGACGCAGGCATGCTTTCGGGATATATGAATCGTTTGGTTCGTGAGAATGTGCGCTCCGCCGCGCTTTTGCTCAGGCTCGCGGCGCGCGCCTGCCGCTCAAACACGGCGGTGGTGACAGGCGTTCGCACGGGAGAGGGCAAGAACGCTTTTGTGGCGCTACTTGCGATGGAACTGGCGCAGCAGGGTTTCCGGGTGCTGCTGGCGGACATGGAGAGCGAAAACCCATCTCTGGGAAGCATGCTTGGCCTTCGCGGCCGCGCCGATCTTTTTGACTATCTGAGCGGCGGCGCAACGCTGGGCGAAACGGTTGTTGCTACGCAGGCGGCGGGCCTTTGCTTTATCGACAACCGGCATGCCGAACTTTCCATCAGCGGAATCGCGGCTACGGAGAGGTTTGCGTCTTTCCTGCGCAGCGCGTCCGATAACTTTGATTTTGTTCTGCTGTGCGCCGCGCCGGCCGCCGCCTGCGCAGACGCGGCGCTGCTGGGCTCCATGGCCGGCGTTACACTGCTTGCCGCCGCCGACGGGCGTTATACGGTTGAAGAGCTCAACACTTTGGCCGCCCAACTAGAGCGTGCCGTCAACTGTCTGGCGGGCGTGGTGTTCACAGGAACGCCCATGCGCCGGATGCGCCGCTATGCGGCCCTTGGTGAGAGCGATGTGGATGGAGGCGGGCCGGAGGCCTGCTGATCCCGCCTATACTGGCCGCCGTATGGCGCGGCTGAAGGAGGAACCAGACGATGGATTTGCTGCGGACGATTTTGGTCTACATGTCGATGGTGTTTGTCGCTTCGGTGCAGAGCGCGCCCGAACCGTCTCTTCTGCCGGAGGTGGACGTGCCCACGCCAACGCCTTATGTGGAGGCTGCCGCGACCTCAACCCCCGCTCCCACGCCAACCCCCACGCCGGTCCCCACCATCGATATTTCGCCCAACCCGGATTATAAAACCATCAAGGTGGGCGATAACGGCGAGGACGTGCGCGCCATGCAGCAAAAGCTGGCTGAATATGGCTACTATACCGGCGAGATAGACGGCCGTTTCGGCAACCAAACACGCCGCGCTGTGGAAAAATTCCAGTATCAGCACGGCCTCAGCGTGGACGGTATTGCGGGAAAGCGGACTCTGACCGTGCTTTACGACAGCGATGATATCCGCAGGGCGCCTGTGGATGCGACGCCAAGTCCGTCCCCGTCGCAGACGCCGGGGAGCGGCACGCTTTTGACCGCCGCCACAAGCGGCGCGCCAAGCAACACTCCGGAACCCACTTTTGCTCCTGATGCAACGGAATCCACGCCCGGGACGGACGCAACCACGGCCGCCGCCGCGCGCGAGCCCGCCGGCTCGTTGCCGCCGGAGGCAAGCGCCCAGCCCACCCAGACGGTTGGGCCGGTCCAATCGCCGGGTACGGTGCAAACCGCCGCGCCGACGGATACGCCGGTTCCCGAATTTCAGCCCATGGAAGGATATACGGTCAGGCTTGCGTCCTCGACAGCTCCTGTTTCACGCGCTGCCGCCGAAGGGCAAGCGCCTCAGCCGCTGCCGCCCTATGCCTACGGCGAAACGATCTATCTTCCGCTATTCAGCATACTGGAGGATGCCGGGGTAAACATCATTACAACCGATACGGTTGAAATGGACGAATTTGCGTTTGCCCTCAACAGTGACATTTTCCGCATCACCTGTACCCAAAACCTGGCAGGAGAGCCGGAAAATCTCGAGGTATACAAAAATAACGAGCCCCAAATTCTGCCTGTCCGTGATATCCGCATTGCGCAGGGCGTGCTGTACCTGCCCGCTGAAAGCATACAGAGCCTTACGGGCATCTTCTTCAAGGTGGGTGAGACAGAAAAGGCGGTTGTCGTGACCATGCCCGCCACGGCGGCGGAATAAGCGCCGTGCAAAGGCCCTCCGCGCCAGCTATCAGCCGTGCGCGGAGGGCCTTTGCTGCCGCTGGAGAAGGCTAAACTCCCATCTATCCCACGAATTACTGTCCCGAAAGCCTTGACACAGAGCGCTTTGGGTTTATAATAGGGAATAGCGCCAAGCGCTGAAAATCTTGCTTTCATGCGGATGCAGGAAGATGTGGAGGAAGTAGAAATGAAAGTACAAATGAATTTGTCCAACAACCTCAAAGCAAAGCCCACCGATGAAAGCAAGTTGGGATTTGGCCATGTATTTACAGATCATATGCTGATGATCAACTACACCGAAGGGCGGGGCTGGCACGACGCCCGCGTGGTGCCTTACGGCAACCTGACGCTGGATCCCGCCTGCCAGGTGCTTCATTACGGGCAGGAAATTTTTGAGGGTATGAAGTGCTACCGCACGCCTAGGGGTGAATTTAACCTGTTCCGTCCCATGGCCAATTTCGAGCGCATGAACCGCTCGGCTGAGCGGATGGGCATGGCGCAGCTGCCCGTGGAGGACGCGATGGAAGGCCTGATGGCGCTGCTGTCCGCCGATAAGGAGTGGACGCCTCACCAGGAGGGTACCTCACTTTATATTCGTCCCACGATGATCGCGCTGGACGCCCATCTGGGGGTTTCGGCCTCCAAGACCTATCTGTACTATGTCATCCTTTCGCCCTCCGGCGCATATTATGCGTCCGGTCTTGCGCCCGTCGGCATCTATGTAGAGGATGCGCTGGTACGCGCAGTGCGCGGCGGCATCGGCTTTGCAAAGACCGGCGGTAACTACGCCGCCAGCATTCTGGCAAGCGTGAACGCCAAGCACAACGGCTATGCGCAGGTGCTGTGGCTGGACGGTGTGGAGCAGCGCTATATCGAGGAAGTCGGCGCGATGAACATGATGTTTGTCTACGAGGACCAAAGGATCGTAACCCCGGCGCTCAACGGAAGCATTCTGCCCGGTATTACGCGCGACAGCGTGCTTAAGCTGGGCAAGCAGATGGGTTATGGTACCGAGGAGGCGCACATGGAAATCCATGACGTGATCGCCGATATCAAGGCTGGCAAGATTACCGAGGCCTTTGGCACCGGTACTGCCGCGGTCGTCTCTCCCGTGAACAAAATCTGCTTTAAGGGCGAGGAGATCGGCATCGGCAACGGCAGCATCGGCAAGATTACGCAGAAGCTTTACGATACCCTGACGGGTATTCAATTTGGAAAAATCGACGATCCCATGGGGTGGATCGTGAAGGTAAAGTGAGAGAGGCTTTACCATCGGGAAAGGAGGTCGCCGCGTGCTGAGAGAGGTGACCGTACATGCGGATTGGTGTGAGATGACCATGAGCATGATGCGTGAAAAACAATTTGAGGCGTGCGAGCGGCGGCTTTCCGCTCATCCGGGTGTGAGCCTTTTTTCGGACGAAGCGACGGAGGCGGACGCGCAGGCTTTGTTCACCGATTCGTTTGACGACGTGCGCGGTGAAAGCCAGTATACGCTTGCTTCGCTGGAAATGCTGCGCGCCTGCGTAATGGAACGCCTGCCTGTGGAGGCCCTTTTTATCAGCAACGGCGAGGTGCAGTTGCTGGAAAAGCTGCTGATTAACGAGGGCAGCCTTTTGCTGGGCGACTGGGACGATATCGGGGCGGCGGAGGCGCTGGTCAGCCGCCTTTGGTGCAGCTTCCACGCCGACGGCGACGATTGGACGCTTCTTTTGCCTGAAAAGCTGCATGAACCCATTCTCAATGCGCTAAACTCGCCGGAATCCGCTGTGATTCGAGAAAGGCTGTTCCGTTACGACGCGACCATTCATGGCCTGCTTTATATCGCCGGGCTTTTACACTCGGCGCAGCCCATCGGCTTTTTTACCCATGAGGTGATGCAGCGCGAGGACGCGCTGGCTGTGCAGATCGCGCGCAGATACTTGCAATCCTCCTTTGAATACGTTACGGATGCCAACGGAGATTTGATTCTGCTGCATCCCGGCCTGGCGGACCCGTATCGTCTTGTCAGCAAGCAGGCGACCGACGGCATCTTTACGCTTGAGCTCTCTCAGGAGATGATAGCGGGCGGAATGAACGGCATTTTGCCGGAGGAGGTTCCGCTGCATGAGGCCATGTGCGGCGCGCTTCAGGGCGCGCTTAGGCCGGAGTATGATTTGAGCGAGGCTGCGGAGGATCTGCGCATGCTTGCCAAGCAGGGCGTGAGCCTCAGGGAGATGGAAAGCGTCATGTCCTCCATGCTGGCCGTTATGCCGGGAGAGGCCATGAGAAGCGCGCTGACGGCGCTCCACCAGCGCACGCCGCATTGGATGGGGCTGAAAGCTGCACTGGTGCATTGATGAAATTATATACCTTTTTTGTACCTGCGGACGCGCAGGCTGGCAGGCTGCTGGGTTACGTAAGGCGTATGCTGCCGGAGCTGCCTGAGTTCGCGGTGCGCGAAGCCTTTGAGAAGCGGGACGTCAAGGTAAACGGCACGCGCGTTGGCAGGGATGCCCGGATTGTGCCTGGAGCCGAAATAAAGGTATACGCGCGGGAGATCGCCGCAAGGCCGCTGATTAAAACGCTGTATCTAGATGAAAATGTGATGGTTGTGGTCAAGCCTGCGGGCGTCAGCTGCGAAAGGGACGCAAAGGGCGGTAAAACCATAACTGGTCTGGCGTTGGAGGCTTTGCTGGCAAGTGAACCGGGAGCGTTGGAGCCGGTGCTGTGCCACCGGCTGGATAACCAAACGGACGGTCTTTTGCTGCTTGCCAGAAACGCGGTGGCGCAGGAGGCGCTTGAAACGGCTTTTCGAAAAAGACAGGTGCACAAGGAGTATACCTGCGTAGTGCGCGGTACGCCTACGCCCGCCCATTGCGTGTTGCGCGCGTATTTGCGAAAGGACGCGCAGCACGCGCGCGTGCGAATCCTTCCGCATGAGGAGCGCGGCGCGCAGACCATTGTGACCGAATACACGGTTTTGGAGGCGGGGGAGTGCGCGCGGCTTGCCGTCACGCTCCATACGGGCCGCACGCACCAGATTCGTGCGCATATGGCTTTTATCGGTCATCCGCTCCTTGGCGACGATCAATATGGCGACCGCGCCTTTAATAAAGCGCACAGGGCAAAGCGACTTATGCTTTCCGCTACCGGGCTTTCCTTTGCACTGGAAGGGAAACTGAATTATCTAAACCAAAAGACGTTTACAGTTCAACCAGAGTTTTAATGGGAGTAGAAAATGCATACTTATGATATCAGGCTGATTGCCATGGACATGGATGGCACGCTGCTCAATTCCGCGCAGGAAATCAGCCGTGAGAACCTTTCCGCGCTTATGGAGGCACGGCGGCACGGCGTGACGGTCGCCATATGCAGCGGACGCCTGCCCGGAGACGCGGGATTATACGCGATTAACGCCGGGCTTTTGGATTGCGCCATTCTTTCGCTTAACGGCGGCTACTGCCTGGACAGGCCTGATGGAACGGCTTATGCCAACCACACGCTGACAGGCGACGCGTTGGAAATGTGCCTTTCCGTGCTTGTTCCGATGGGAATGACCTTCGCTTGTTTTTTGCAAAACCGGATTGTCGTCTTTAGCGGCTCTGCTGATCAGCATTCGTTTACCTGGGCCACCTATATGGAGGGCGAGGGCGCGCCTGCCTGCTTTCATGGGATGGAGGCGCTTGAACGTATCCGAGCGGATGGCGTGAACAAGCTGGTATGCCTGGACCCCGACGCAGTAAGACTGGAAGACGCGCGCAAGCGCCTCAAGCTAATTCCCGGGCTGGAGGTAACCAGCTCGTGGCCGCAAAACCTGGAGCTGATGCCAGTGGGCGTTAACAAGGGCAGCGCGGTTTGCGAGCTTGCGACGCGGTTGGGTTTAACACCGCGGCAGGTTATGGCCATTGGCGACTATGACAACGATGAATCCATGATCGCCTATGCCGGACTTGGCGTAGCCATGGGCAACGCGACCTGCCGCATCCGCAAAGCCGCGAGGCATGTGACGCTTACCAACGACGAGGACGGCGTTGCCGCGGCAATCCGCCGCTTTGTATTGCCATGAGCCGGCGTATACCTGCTTGAGTATATGACAAATGAATACGACCAATATTTTGAGACCGTTTAACGGAGGACAATGACATATGAAGAAGAACCTTCGGGCGCTGTGGGCGCTCGTGAAGGAGAACCGCGCACTGTATGCGGGCGCCGTTTTATGTACGGCAGTCACGGTGATCATCGGCTTTTTAACGCCGCTGGTCTTTTCCGAAACCATTGACGTGATCCTGTCGGACGGCCCCAGCTTCATGCCGGACTGGCTGAAGGCCCCGGTAATCGCCATGGGCGGCCGGACTTTTCTCAGGCAGAATTTTTGGCTTGTGGCGCTGCTGGTGATCGCCCTCAACCTTGTTAACGGTGTGTTCTCCTACTACAAGGAGCGCAACACCGCCGTCGCGGGCGAAAGCATTGCCAAAAGTCTGCGGGAAAGGCTGTACCGGCAATTGAGCTACCTGTCGTTCAGCTACCACGTGCGCGCCGAAACCGGCGATTTAATTCAGCGCAGCACCAGCGACGTCGAAACTGTGCGCCGCTTCCTGTCCGTTCAATTGGTGGAGGCCGTGCGCGCCGTGTTGATGACGGCTATCGCGTTTTTCATCCTGTTTGACCGCAACGCCGAAATCGCGCTGTACAGCCTGGTTTTGGTGCCGGTCATGTTCGTCGCCTCCTACGTGTTCTTCCAGAAGATTACGAAGAACTTTAAGCTCAGCGACGAGAGCGAGGGCAAAATGAGCGCCGTTTTACAGGAAAACCTGACCGGCGTGCGCGTGGTGCGCGCTTTTGGCATGCAGCAGCGCGAGGTGGAGAAGTTTGACGGGGCCAGCTCGGATTTCCGCAAAAAGACGTTCAAACTATACAACTATCTTGCGGTGTACTGGGGCAGCATGGACTGCGTAACCATGCTCCAGATCATGATTACGCTGCTGGTTTGCGTGTTCAAGGCCATCGCGGGCGAGATTACCGTGGGTACGCTGGTAGTGTTTACCAGCTATATCTCAATGCTGTTGTATCCTATACGCCAGCTTGGCCGCATCCTGAGCGACGCGGGCAAGAGCGTTGTGGCGCTTGGCCGCATCCGCGAAATTCTGGATGAGGAGGCCGAGGGAGAGGAAGACGGCGCGCATCGTCCGCCGCTTGACGGCGATATCGTGTTTGACCACGTGTCCTTCAGCTATGAGGAGGGCAACGAGGTTTTAAACGACCTCAGCCTTACCATCCCGGCGGGCGAAACCGTCGCGCTGCTTGGCAACACCGGCAGCGGCAAGAGCACCGTGGTACACCTGCTGCAGCGGCTGATCGCCCCCACGTCCGGCAAAATTACCATCGGCGGCGTGGACATTCAGCAGATCGACCGCAAATACCTGCGCGCGCATGTGGGCCTGATGCTTCAGGAGCCCTTCCTCTACGGCCGCACCGTCATGGGCAATCTCTCCATCGCCGTGCCGGACGCGGCTGAGAGCAGGGTGCTTGAAATGAGCCGCATCGCGCACGCGGACGGCTTCATCCGCGAGTTCGAAAACGGCTACGATACGCTGATTGGCGAGCGCGGCGTGACGCTCTCGGGCGGGCAGCGCCAGCGCGTGGCCATTGCGCGCACGCTGCTCAAGGATAACAACGTGCTGATTTTTGACGACAGCCTGTCCGCTGTGGACATGCAGACCGACCGCGCCATCCGCGAGGAGCTTCGCAGGAAGCGGCAGGGCGTGACGACCATCATTATCAGCCACCGCATCAATACCCTGTGCGAGGCCGACCGCATCTTTGTGCTGGAAAACGGCAGCCTGTCGGATGAAGGCACGCATGAGGAGCTTACGCGCCGCAAGGGCCTCTACCAGCAGATTTTCGCCATCCAGTCCGCCCTGGAGGACGATCTGCAAAGAAGCCGCGACGCCGTTGCAAAGGAGGAGTCCGAATGCAAGGACATGAGGAAATAGATTATTCCAAGAAGCTGGATTTATCGCTTTGGAAGCGGCTGTTGCATATCGCCGGGCCCTTCCACAAGCATCTCTGGCTTGTGGTGCTTACCATGGGCATCTGCGCTGTGTGCGACGTGATTTTTCCCCAGCTTACGGGTTACGCCATCGACCACTTTATCGCCAAGCGCACCACCGCCGGCATGGGCGGCTTCATCGGCATTTACCTCGGGGTGCTGGTGGTACAGGTCATATGCATTTACGCGTTTCTTTACCTTTCCGGCAAGATCGAGGTAGGGGTCTGTTACCTGATTCGCAAGCAGGGCTTTCAAAAGCTGCAGGAGCTTCCCTTCTCGTATTACGACCGCATGCCCGTGGGCTTTCTGCTAAGCCGCATGACCACCGATACCCAACGCCTGGCGGATACCATCGGCTGGTCGCTGCTGGACTTGGTGTGGGGCGTGATCTTCCTGCTGATGTGCTCTTTGCAGATGTTCATTTTGCACTGGAAGCTCGCGGCGGTCATCGTGCTGGTTGTTCCGCCGCTGGCGCTTATCAGCGTGTACTTCCAAAAGCGCATTTTAACCGCCTACCGGGACGTGCGAAAGACAAATTCCAAGATCACCGGCGCGTTTAACGAGGGCATCATGGGCGCGAAAACCACCAAGACCCTTGTGCGCGAGGAAAAAAACATGGAGGAGTTCACGGAGCTGACCACGCGGATGAAGAAATCCTCCGTGCGCGCGGCCACCTTGAGCGCCCTGTTTTTGCCCATCGTGGTGTCGCTGGGTTCTCTCGCGACCGCATACGCGCTGTACGAGGGCGGCCTGGAGGTGATGGCCCTGCCCGCGACGCTAACGCTGGGCACGCTACAGGTGTTCATTAACTACACGATTCAGTTCTTCCAGCCCGTGCGCGATATCGCGCGCATATTCGCGGAGCTTCAAAGCTCGCAGGCGGCGGCGGAACGCGTGCTCTCTCTGCTGGCGACCGAGCCGGATATTAAGGATAGCCCGGAGGTGGCGGAGCGCTACGGCGATAACTTCCATCCCAAGCGCGAGAACTGGCCCCCGCTGCATGGCGATATCACCTTTGAGGACGTAAGCTTCCAGTACAAGGATGGCGAAAAGGTGCTCAGCCATTTCAACCTACACGTGCGCGCGGGCGAGAGCATCGCGCTGGTGGGTGAGACGGGCAGCGGAAAAAGCACCATCGTAAACCTGCTCTGCCGCTTTTACGAGCCTACGGCGGGGCGAATCCTGATCGATGGGGAGGATTACAAAAACAGGAGCCTGCTCTGGCTGCAAAGCAATCTGGGGTATGTGCTCCAGCAGCCGCATATGTTCAGCGGCACCATTCGCGACAACATCCGCTACGGCAGGCCGGACGCGGATGAAGAGCAGGTCGTTCGTGCGGCGAAGCTCGCCAACGCTCACGATTTTATCTCACGTCTGCCTATGGGGTATGATACCTTTGTGGGCGAGGGCGGCAGCCTTTTAAGCTCTGGTGAAAAGCAGCTGGTTTCCTTTGCGCGCGCCATTCTGGTCAATCCGGCGCTTTTTATTCTGGACGAGGCGACCTCCTCCGTGGATACCCACAGCGAAGCGTTGATTCAGCAGGCTATTACCGGTATTCTGGAAGGCCGGACCAGCTTTATGATCGCGCACCGTCTTTCCACCGTGCGTCAGGCCGACCGCATTCTGGTCATCTCCGACGGCGAGATCATCGAGCAAGGCACGCACGACCAGCTGATCGTTAAAAAAGGCTATTACTACGACCTGTATACCGGGCAATTCCAGGACGAGCAGGGACAGGCGATTCTCAACGCCGCTCCCGCGCAGCCATATGAAGGATCATGAAAGGAGCCTGTCCATGGAATACCCTAAAACGGCCCGTTTTGACAAAATCCTGCTGAACCAATGCATGATGGGTCCGAACTGCCTGAAGCTGCTGGAAGCGCTGATGAGCCACGCGCCGCTGCCTCAGGCAGCGCGCGTGCTGGACCTTGGTTGCGGCATGGGACTGACCTCCCTGATGCTTTGCGGTGAATACGGCGCAAAGGTCTTTGCCACCGACCTGTGGATTGACGCCGGTGAAAACTTAAAGCGGTTTGAAGCGCATGGCTGTGGAGAATCCATCATTCCCATCCACGCGGACGCGAATAGCCTGCCCTACGCAAACGGCTATTTCGACGCGGTCGTCAGCGTGGATAGCTACCATTATTTCGGTACGGAGCCGGGATTTTTCAGACGGAGGATTCTGCCGCTGCTTAAGCCCGGCGGCGTAGCCGCGCTGACGTTTCCCGGCCTTAAGCGGGAGCTTGAAGCCATGCCGGATGAAATGAAGCTTTCCTGGGCTGATGCTGAGGAGGAGGTCATGGCCACCTTCCACAGCCCGGAATGGTGGCGGGCGCTGCTGCTGCCGGACTGCGGGGACTGCACGCTGACGGTGGGCGAGCTGGACGGCTTTGAGGAGTGCTGGGCCGACTGGCTGAAAACCGAAAACGAACACGCGGTTGGCGACCGCAGGGCTATGGAAGCCGGAGCGGGACGGTATATGAACTTCGTATATGTTGTTGTACGAAAGGGAGAGAGGGCGTAGGGGAACTTGCGCCTACAAACAATACATTTGAAGGGAAGCAAAAGCGAGCCATTCCTCCGGCGTGGGGTGCTCGCCCTCGCATGGGATGCTTTGCCAGTAGGCCTGTATTTCCGGGCCGCTGTTGGCAAAGCCAATATCAATCACGGCTTCCATTTCGCGGCGTACCTCCTCGGGGGTAACGCCGTTTTGCTTTGCTAAAATGTGTTTTTCTACTGAATACTAATGAAATTATATACTATTAAATAGAATGAGTTAATTGCTATATGCGGATGGATAAAGCGGATTATAACTCTGCATACTATACAATAAGCATAGAGGTGATGACAGTGTTTGAATGCTATGAGGAATTCAGGAAATTCTTTAGCAATAGACTGTATGATCTTCGTATGCAGCAGAATGTGTCTGCCCGCAAGATGAGCAACTTAATTGGTATGGGCGATGCTTATATCAATACCATTGAGAATAACAAGTCCATGCCGAAAATGGAGCAGTTTTATTTTATCTGCGATTATCTGAAAATCTCACCCAGCGACTTCTTTGACGAGGGCAACTCAAATCCACAGCGCTTGGCCGCGCTGATGGAAGACCTCAAATCCCTTTCAGACGAACAGCTTGCCACCGTTGCCGCGGTCGTTCGCGAAATGAAAAAATCAAAGGAATAGAAAAAGCGGGGCTGTCATCGTACAGCCCCAGCATGTTTAACAAAGCTCTTAGTATGCGACGAATGACCCGCAGATTCTCTGAAGCATAAAAGTTGAAAAAAACTGTGCGATTCAGGCAAGCCGCGCTTCTTGCGCCCTTTGAGCGCTTGTGATGCTTGCGCGCAAACGCTCAAAGGGCGCTGCCCCGATTTCCGGAAAGAGGCTGAGGCCTCAACCATCCCTTGCCATCAGCCCACCGGCACTGCTTGCATCGCCCGGCTTTACCCAATCATAATCCTCAAAATCTCATTGTCGGTTTCCTTCATGCCGTCCCGCCCAAGGCGGCCGACGCTCCTGATCGTATTTTCCACACCCTTCTTAACAATGCCCTCGCCGCCGCGAAACTGCTTGCGCTCAAGCGCCATCTGGTAGCCCATCAGCCCGGCGTCCACCGCGCAGGCGATCTTTGCCGCGCAGGAGGGCTTGGCTCCATCGCAAATGGTGCCGGACAAAATCGCAAGCGAGTTGACAAGCGTATGGTTGATCAGGTACAGGTCGCCGCCGCATAAATAGGCGATGCCCGCGCCGCTGGCGCACCCGGCGCTGATGGCTCCGCAATAGGCGGACAGGCAGCCGATCAGCGTTTTCAGACGGATGGCCGTCAGGTTGGAAATCAGCAGCGCGCGGTATAGCCGCTCCTTCGAGGCCCCCAGCTCCCTGGCATATTCGATCACGGGCACCGAAACGGTGATGCCCTGGTTGCCGCTGCCGGAGTTGATGATCACCGGCAGCTCACAGCCGGACATGCGCGCGTCGGAGCCCGCCGCCGCGTAAGCCTTGGCGCGCACGCGCACGTCCCTGTCGCCGTAGCTGTTCAGCAGTACCCGACCTACGCACGCGCCCCAGCCGCCTTCCACGCCCGCGCGGGCGATACGGCTGTTGTACTCGATCTGCTTGTCCAGCACATCGCTGACGTCCGCCAGGTCGCAGGTGTCCGCAAAGTCGAAGATATCCTCGATGGTAAGCAGCGCTTCAGCCGGGTCTTCCGTCTGGTTTTCATCACAAAGCGTTTCACCGCAGAGCTGCTCGCCGTTTTTCTCCACCGTGACCACATTGGTGTGGCGGTCGGCAATGCGGGCGCTCGCGCGCTCTGCGCCGCTTTTCACCTCCACAAGAATGTCGAACAGCCGTGCGTCCGGCTTTAGGCTGACGCTGATCACGCCCTTATGCAGCAAAGCGTCGATTTGGTTGATTTGATCTTCGGAAACGGAGGCGATGACTTCCAGCTCCCGCTCGGGCCTGCCCGCGACGATGCCCGCCGCGCAGGCGGCGTCGATGCCCTTTTTGCCGCCCGTGTTTGGCACTGTTACCGATTTCGCGTTTTTAATGATGTTTCCACTTACCAGCACATGCGCGCATTCGGGCGCGCAGCCAAGCGCGCGCGCCGCAAGCGCGGCTGCGTATGCGATGGCGATCGGCTCCGTGCAACCCATGGCGGGGCGCAGGTGATTATGAAGCACCTCCACATAGGCGGCGTATTTCGGGTCGGATTTCAGCATGGTCGCCATCCTTTCTTTTGTGCCGGAAACGCTTAGCCTTTTACCGCGCCGGCGGTGATGCCTTCCTTTTGGAACGCCTGCATGCAAAGGTAAAGGAGAATGCTGGGCACGATGACCAGCGTGGTGCCGGACAGCACAACCTGCCAAGGCGTGGAAAGGCCGTCGCTCGTGGGCAGCATCGATACGGATACCATCAGCGTATACATACTGCTTTTGCGCAAAAACAGCAGCGGCCAGAAAAAGTCATTCCAGCGGGCAATGACAGTCAGGCTCGCCCAGGAAGCCAGGGCCGGCTTGATGACGGGCATCACAATCCGCATAAAAATGCCGAATTCGTTACAGCCGTCAATGCGCGCAGCCTCCACGATTTCATCAGGCACCTCCATGATGTACTGGCGCATGTAGAAAATGCCGACCGCCGTGGCGATACGGGGAATGATCAGCGACCACAGTGAGTTGATCAGCCCCACCTTGCGCATGATGATAAACAGGGGAACCGCGCCGACCTCGGTGGTAATCATCATGGTGGCGATTACGAAATAAAACAGCGCCGTGCGGCCGGGAAAGCGGTATTTCGCAAAGCCGAAGCCCGCCAGGGCGCAGAAAAACAACGTCGTAAGCGTTCCCAGTATGGTGGTAAACAGGCTGTTGTACAGGTTTTGCCATATGGGGATGAGCTGAAACAGCCGCTCGTAGTTGGCAAGCGTGGGCGTCTCCACCCGCAGGGCGTTAAAGCCGGAAATGCTCTCGCCCACGGTTTTAAAGGAAATCACACACATCCACAGTACGGGGAACAGGCATAGGAACACGATGACAAGCATGACCGCATAGATCAAAACGCGAAAGGCGTTCTTTTGAAGCTTCATATTCACACACCCTTCCTTATAGCTCGCCCTGGCGGCGGCGCACCGCGAACTGCACCACGGAGATCACCAGCAGAATCACGATCAGCACCACGCCCAGCGCCGAGGCGTAGCCCATTTTGAACGTTTGAAACGCCGACGTGTACATCAGCTGGAAAAGCGACATGTTGGACGAGCCCGGTCCGGCCAGCACGTAGGATTCGTTAAAGAGCTTCCAGGAGTCCACCGTCACCGTTACAAAGCAAAAGAACAGGATGTTGCCAAGCAGCGGCAGCGTGATTTTGAAAAACTGCTGTGCGCCGTTCGCGCCGTCCACGGTAGCGGCCTCGTAGTATTCAGGGGATATGTTCAGTAGCCCGGAGAGGATGATGAGGGTGTACCACGGCGTCAACCGCCAGATGTGCAAAATGACGACGGGAATCCAGGCCGTTCGGCTGCTGGTGAGCCACGGCACGGCCTCGCCTCCCAGGGAAACGATGATTTCGTTAATCAGGCCCGCGTTTTCTTCAAACAGCATCTTAAAGATAAGGCCCATGGCGACCGAGGCGCACACATAGGGCAGAAAGGTCGTCGTTTTGAAAAAACGCTTGAAGCGCAGGGATTTACTGTTAAGCAGGCTGGCGATCAGCATGGCGATCATGATTACGCCCGCCGCGGTAACAATCCAGTAAAGGACGGTGTTTCGCAGCGCGTCCTTAAACATGTAGTCCTTCAGCATCAGCTCATAGTTGGCGAGTCCTACCATTTTGGGTTCCCGGAGGCCGTCCCACTCGGTAAAGCTGATAAAGCCCGTCCAAATAACCGGAATCAGCTGGAACAGCAGGAACAGGATAAAATATGGGCAGATGAACAGGTAGGGCCAGCGATGCTTGCGGAGAGTTTTTAACATTGCCCATGCCTCCTTGTATAATTGCGGAATAATGGATTGGTGGGAATCATGGGATAAGCGCTCAGGGGGAGACGCCGGAGGGCCGAAGCCCTCCGGCAGCGTCCCGGAACCGACGGTATGCGCGCCGGTCTTAGTCGTCAGGGCATTTCAGCCGTTCCGATGCGGGTTTTGAGCTCGTTGTCCATGTTGGCGATCGCCTGTTCCATGGTTTGCTCGCCCGCGACGTACTTCTCAATTTCGGCGCTGATGATGCTGTCCGCTTCTCCATCCTTGGCGGTAACGGTCATGTTCGCGGAGGAGTTGGCCAGCCCCTCGCCCTCAGCCTTGCGGAAGGAGGCGCCGCCGTAGAAATCGGAAGGCTCCTGCCAGAAGGGATCGGCAAGCATGGCGAGGTTGATGGGGTTGGAGTACGCGCCGCCGATCTCCACCATCTTATTAACCCAGGCGTTGCGGTTTTCGCCGTCGGTGTGGAAGTCGTACCACATCTTCTTGACCAGACCGGCATATTCGTTGGTTCCGTTTTCCACCAGGCAGAGGTAGTTGGTTACAGGCGCGCCGGCCGTTCCGACTTCCTCAAACACGGGGGCGCTCATGGCGCGCCACTGTCCGGCGGTCTTGGTCAGGTTGGCGCGGAGGAATTCATCCCAGAACGCGCCGATGTAGAAGGTCGCGATCTTGCCCTCGTCGGTCGCCTCGTACAGCGGCGGGGACATCATGGTCGTCTTGTAGAGCAACCCTTCGGAGTTCAGCGTGTCCAGGAAGGTAAGCGCGAGCTTCGTACCCTCGTCGGATCCGATAACCACGTTGCCCTGCTCGTCCCAGATGCGGGCGTTCGCCTGCGGCATCAGTCCGCGGCGGCCCCAGTAGCGCCAGGTGTAGGTGGTGGGGTCGATGTAGGAAAGATAGACTTCACCGTTGGATTTTTCCTTGATGGTGCGGCCCGCCTCAAGGTAGCCGTTCATGGTGGACATGCTGGCGGGATCGATGCCGTACTCCTCAAGAATCGCCGCGTTGTAGAACAAAAGCTGGGGACGGACGGACTCGGGCAGGCCGTATACCTTGCCCTGGATGGTCGCGTCGCCCGCCGCGCCGTCCACAAACTCGCCCGCGATGGGGTTATAGAAATCGGAAACGTCGGTAAGCAGCCCGGCGGAAGCAAGATCCACAATGCCCACCGCGTCCAGGTAGACCGCGTCAGGCATATCGTCATAGGCGCCGGCAAGATAGTCCATGGAAATCTTCTGACGGCCAGCCGCCATCGTTTCCACCTGAACAAGCTCGATCTTTACGCCGGGCGCAATATCGCGGTTGCGCTCCAGCCATTCGTCGAAGTACATCTGAAGAAACTGGGGCTGACCCGTGCAGTAGACGGAAACGGTTCCGTCGGGGTAGACGGTCTTTTCCTCGGCCTGCGCCGGCAGGGCGAGCGCCATAACCATGAGCAGGGACAATGAGAGAACCAGAGCCAGCATTCTTTTCATGTGTGGGCACCTCCGTTGCTTTTTTGTTTTATTTAACAGCCGCATGCACCGCGGCCATTATTCTCCCGTAGGGAATTTCCGTGGGCAGCGTGCAATCCGCGCCCAGAATGAAGCCCGTTTCGCCAAAATCGCGAATAACAGCTTGCACGGCCGCCTTCAGCTCGTCGTCCGTACCGTCGACCAGCACGCCGGAGCGGTTGGCAAGGCCGCCCATAATCGTGGCGCGGGGAAACAGGCGCCGGCCCTCCTCAAGCGTATACGGCGCTTCGTACACACCCCAGTTTACGACGTCGCACAGGTCGCCATAGCCCGCATAACGCGACATTTCAAGGTTTTCCTTGCAGATATGGAGGAAGGTGTGTCCGCCTGCCTCTCGCGCCGCGCTTAAAATCTGGCGGTCGAAGGGCTCGATGGCCTCCGCGAACTCCTCATCCGTATAAAAGTGCTTTTCGCCGCCCAGCGCGGCGTAATAGATGCCCGACGAGCCCGCTTCGATACAGGCCGCGGCAAGATCGCTCATCGCGTCGGCAATGCGGTGGAAAGCGTCCAGCACGACGGTTTTGTTCTGGCGCAGGTGCGCGGCCATCATCTCACGCACAGGCACATAGCCATAGCGCTCCTCAATGGGGTGGATGGCGCTGGCGCAGATGCCGTGAACGGTGGCCAGAGCGTAAACCGGCTCGCCCACGCCGTCCAGAATGTGCTTGATCATGTCAAGCTGCCTGACCATAAAGGGAGAATGGCGGTTGTAGGCGGGTATCTTTTTCCAATCGTCCGGGCCGTTCATTTCACCGATTTCAGGCACCAGATTCTCGTTCATAATTTTGAGAACGTCGCAGTCGGTCTCACGGTAAAAATCAATGTGAGCCTTGACCGCCGCCTCTCCCGAAGCGATTTCCCTGGGAAAATGCAGCGAGAAGCTGGCCGGTACATGATCCACCTGCTGATGGCTGATTGCCGCGAGCACCCGATCTTTTTTGTTCATGAAATAACACCGTCCTTTGCTGTTGCTCTGTAACGCGTTCGTACAGGTGAGTTCTTTATCCCTCAAACGATCTGATGGATATCCTCGTCCAGAATGCCAAGCGCGCGTTTCAGATCATGGCTTCGCAGCGCTTCCATCATATCGTCATGCAGGTCGTGGTCGCCGTGGGGAATGTTGCGGATGTGAAAAAAGTACTGTGCGGCGGCGCGCGCGCAGGTGCGCAACGTCCTGTCCAGCATGGAAAGCAGATAGTCGTTCTTGGCAAAACCAGCGATCATCATATGGAACGCGCTGTTGCGTTCCCAGTTGGCGAGCACCGTGGTGTTGACAAGCTCATCCTGCTTGGAGGCGACCAGGTGCTTTTCAAGCTTGGCAAGCTCAGCTTTGCCAATGTGATCCCACGCTTTTTTAAGCAAAAAGGGCTCGAGGGCGCAGCGCGCTTCCGTAAGATCCTCCACCTGGCCGGGCAAAATCTGCATGACCTTATACCCCATGCGCGGAATGGATTTTAAAACGCCTTCCTCGCAAAGCAAAATCAACGCTTCCCGCACGGGGGACTTGCTGACGCTAAACTGACTGACAAGGCCGCTCTCCGTTAAAATATCGTTTCCCGTGATTTCGCCGTTGATAATCGACGAATAAACGCGTTCATAGACCATCGAGGTCAGAGGTTTGCTTGACTGAACCATATATGCCATCCTTCCATGACCCGCGTCTTTGCGGGAGGGGTGGTCTGTTCTGTGGTATTATCTTGTGATCATATTAGCACTTGCAAAATGTGTTGTCAAGAGGCTCCGGCCATTTTTTTTAAATACACTTTTTCTCATGTGGCACAACGATTTCTTTTATATTCCGCCAATGCTTCGCATCTTGCGCATCCGCACGTTTTGCTGTATACTGAGCGTGGGTAAAAAAATGCCTGCTATGGGAGGGACCGCGTATGAAACTTATCATCGCCATCGTACAGGACGAGGATGCTTCCCGTTTGATCAGCCAACTGATGAACGACAGCTTCGGCGTTACCAAGCTCGCCACCACGGGCGGGTTCCTGCGGGCCGGAAATACCACGCTGCTTGTGGGCGTTGACGACGACCGCTTTCAGGCCGCAATGGATATTATCGAGAAGGTGTGCAAGAGCCGCAAGCAAATTGCGCCTTCGCCGGCGTCAATGGTGGGCATGCCGGGCGCGTATACTCCATATCCCATCGAAGTTGTTGTGGGGGGCGCGACCATCTTTGTGCTCACGGTGGATCAGTTTGTAAAGCTGTAGGCCGTTCCGGAAAGGATTAGCATTGACACAGACTCAGCAGGGCGCGCCGCTGCCCGCGTTCATGGATTACGAACATTTGAGCGCGAGCTGCGGCGTTGCAATGAACCAATTTCGCCGCCGGGACATGGTGCATGCGTATTTGCTCACAGGCGCGCGCGGCCTTGGCAAACGTACCTTTGCCAGGGTGCTGGCCAGCGCGCTGTTTTGTACGTCCGAAAACAAGCCCTGCGGCGCCTGCGCCGAATGCAGACGCTTTTTCGACGGCAACAATCCGGATGTGCTTACCGTGTTCGCAGACGACGGCAAACAGATCGGCGTGGACCGGGTGCGCGAGATCATCCAGAAAACGTCCCAGCACGCCTTTGGCTCGGGCTGCCGTGTGGTGATGATCGAGCCGGTGGAGAAGATGACGCAGCAGGCGCAGAACTGTCTGCTTAAGTCGTTGGAGGAGCCGGTCGCGGACGTGGTTTTTTTGCTGATGACCCACGAACTGACAGCGACGCTGGGCACCATAGCTTCCCGTTGCGTGCGGGTGAAGCTGTCCCCGTGGCCGGACGAAGCGCTTCGCCGGACGCTGGACAAGCTTGGGCATCCCCCCTCAAAGGTGGAAACGGTGCTGAAGCGGTGCGGCGGCAATATCGGTACCGCGCTTGAAATGCTGGACGAAAGCAAGCTGGACGGCGACGTGCGGACGTTTGTGCGCGACGCCCTTCGGATTAATAGCGACGCGGCGGCCGTAAGCGTAAGCACCCGGCTAAAGGAAAGCCGCGACGGCGCGGAGCAATACCTGGCCGCGCTGGAACAAGCGGTATATCAGGCTCTGCTGGTGCGCACCGGCAGGCTTGACCCGGATGTGCTCGCCGACTATCCGCCCGTTTGGCAAAGGGCGGCCCTGTCGGCCCCCGTCGCCGAACTGAACGGCCTGTTGAGCGCCGTATTTCAAACCAGACGGCGTAAAGCCGGGCAGGTAAACTGGCAATCAAACATCGATCATCTGATGTTGAGACTATTGGAGGAGCAAACCAAATGGCAGCAGTCGTTGGCGTAAGATTTAAAAACGCGGGAAAGCTATACTACTTTGATCCCGGCAGGCTGTGGCCGCCGGCGGGCTGCTTCGTGATCGTGGAGACGGCGCGGGGCATGGAATACGGACAGGTGATCACCGGCGTCCGCCAGGTGGAGGATGAGCTGATCGCCGCGCCGCTCAAGCAGGTCGTCCGCATCGCGGACGAGGAGGACGCGCGGCATGCGGAGGAGAACAGCCGCTTTGAGAAGGAAGCGTACCGCATCTGCCAGCATAAAATTGAAGAGCACAAGCTGGATATGAAGCTTGTGGGCGTGGAACAGACGTTTGACAACGCGAAAATCCTCTTTTACTTTACGGCAAACGGCAGGGTGGACTTCCGCTCGCTGGTTAAGGATCTTGCGTCCGTCTTTCATACGCGCATCGAGCTGCGGCAGATCGGCGTGCGCGATGAAGCCAAGATGCTGGGGGGATTGGGCCCCTGCGGCCGTCCCATTTGCTGCGGCAGCTTTCTGGGCGATTTTCAGCCTGTCAGCATTAAGATGGCCAAGGAGCAAAACCTTTCCCTCAATCCCACCAAGATTTCCGGCGTCTGTGGCCGCCTGATGTGCTGCCTGAAGTTTGAGCAGGATCATTACGAGGCTACCCGCAAGCGCATGCCCAAGGTCGGCAAGGAAGTGGAAACGCCAGAGGGCGTGGGCGTGGTGGTTGATATCAATGTGCTTAAGGAGTCGCTTACCGTGCGCGTGCGAAAGGGCGACACCTCGGAGTTTAAGACCTTTGCGTTGGAAGAGGTCAAATGGGCGCGGCCGGCGCAGCAGCAGGCGGGCGATGGCAAGGCGCGCGAACCTAGGGCGCAGGAGGCAAAGCCGCGCACGCAGGGAAAGCGTGCGGGAAAACAGGCCCGTCCCTCAATTTCCAGCAATCCTGTGGAAACAGCGCCGAACGACGACGAACTGCCCGAGGATCTCGAAGATGAAATGAGCCCGGTGGAACAGGACGGCGACTGGCGGCGCGCCGTTGAGGAAGCGCTGAACGCCACACAGGAAAAGGAATAGATGGATCATCATCCCGTAACAAATACTTGCAATGCACAAATATTCGTGATATGATGTCACCGAGCAATTTCCGCCTGTTGCGGGCGTTGCGATTGAGATACCGGGAGGTGAATATCCATGGCATACCAGATTACCGACGAATGCATCAGCTGCGGCGCTTGCCAGGCTGATTGCCCCGTGGATGCGATTTCCGAGGGCGACGGCAAGTACGTGATCGATCCCGATAAGTGCATCGACTGCGGCGCTTGCGCGGGCACCTGCCCCGTTGGCGCTCCTGTTCAGGCGTAATTCCACATCAAAAAGCAAGCAGAACACCGTACCGAGTCGGCACGCGTGTTCTGTTTTTATTACCGTTCGTTTACTGAATCGCCTGAATACCAGTTTCTTTTCAAAAACTTGTATTTTTCTAAAGAAAATGCTATAATAAAATTTACACACAATGAAAGGAGGGCGCCTTTCCATGCAGAGCATGACGGGATATGGACGTTGCCGGACCTGCCGGGACGGACGGGAGCTGACCATAGAGCTTAAAACCGTCAACCACCGCTTTTTGGATATATCCTTCCGCATGCCTAAAAACCTTGCTTTTTTAGAGGACGCGCTTCGCGGGCGCATCAACCTGAGCCCGCTTAAGCGCGGCCATGTCGATGTGCTTGTCACCTATCAGAATATGCGCGAGGACGCGCGGAATGTTCGGATTGACCAGGCTTTGCTTGCGGCGTTTAACGGGGCGCTTAAGCTTGCGCGTCACGACCTGGATGATTACAAGCGCGCAAGCGCCGCGGAGGTTCTCTCGTTAAGCGGAGCGCTATGCGTTACCCAGGCGGACGAGGATATCGAGGAAGTGACGGCCCTGGCCTGCGAGGCCTTCGACGGCGCGCTGGAGGAGTTGCTGGCAATGCGTGGCCGCGAAGGCGGGCATCTGGCGGCGGATCTTCTTCAAAATCTGGATGATCTTTCGCAACTTCGGCAGCGCGTTCAGGCGCGCGCGCCGGAGGTTCCGGAGGAATACCGCAAGCGCCTGCTAAGCCGGCTGGAGGAATGGCAGCTAAGCGCGGCCGACCCCCAGCGCGTGGCGCAGGAGGTTGCCATCATGGCGGACCGTTGCGCCATTGATGAAGAGCTGAGCCGCCTTGGTAGCCATATCGAGCAGTTTGCCCAGAGCGTCCGCGGGGAGGGCGAGGCGGGCCGAAGGTTGGATTTTCTCCTTCAGGAGATGAACCGCGAGGTCAACACCATTGGTTCCAAGGCTTCGGACGCGCGAATTGCCCAAACCGTGGTGGACGCGAAGTGCATCATTGAGAAGCTGCGCGAGCAGGTGCAAAACGCCGTTTAAGGCGCAAGGAGGTTCGCTGTGATTCGGCTTATTAACATTGGTTTTGGCAATATGGTTGCGGCTGATCGCATTGTGGCGATCGTCAGCCCGGACAGCGCGCCTGTAAAAAGGTTGATTCAGGAGGGCAGGGAGCGAAAGCGCGTTGTTGATGCCACGCAGGGCCGCCGTACCAGGGCGGTTATTCAGACCGACAGCGACCATATCGTCCTCTCCGCCATCCAACCCGAGACCATCGCCGGGCGCGTAGCAGCGCGCGAGCCGATCAGTCGGGATGAAGAAAGGGAGGTCTAACATGGCGGTCACCATCAAGCGCACGGGTATGCTGCTTATCATTTCGGGCCCGTCAGGCACAGGAAAGGGAACGCTTGTCAAAAAACTGATGGACAGCGATCCAAGCTTCCGCTTTTCCTGTAGCGTCACTACGCGCAAGCCGCGCGAGGGCGAGATTGAAGGGGTGCATTACCACTTCGTCAGCGAGGAAGAATACGCCCGCATGGTGGCAAACGGCGATTTTCTGGAGCACGCCACAGTGCACGGGCACAGCTATGGCACGCTTCGCAAGCCCGTGGAAGAAATGATGGCCGAAGGCTATAACGTGCTGTTGGATATTGACCCTCAGGGCGCGATCAGCGTGATGGAAAATGCCGGCGACTATGTAAGCATCTTTATCCTTCCGCCAAGCTTTCAGGACCTGCGCGTCCGGCTTCATACCCGCAACACCGACGATCCCGCCGAAATTGAGCGCAGGCTCAACAACGCGCGCGGGGAGGTCAAAAAAATCGACCGCTACCAATACGCGATTATCAACGACAATCTGGAGCTCGCATTTTCACAGCTCCAATCCATCGCCAACGCGGAAAAGCACCGTACCACGCGATTTAAACCGACGATTTCCGAGTGCTGACAGGCTGGAATGAATATCTTGAGGAGGATGCAGAATGGCTATTGTTAATCCGACGATTGTGGAGCTGAGCGAAAAGGTGGACTGCCGGTACACGCTGGTGGTGGAGGCCAGCAAACGCGCCCGCCAGCTGGTGGACGGCGCGCAGCCGCTGATCGATCCCAAGGAGATGAAGCCGCTCAAAATCGCTGTGGAGGAAATCAACCGCGGCCTTTTGACCTACGAGCGCGACCCGGAGCTGGAGGACTGAAATGCTGAAGGGCAAGCATGTCGTTTTGGGCGTGACGGGCGGCATCGCGGCTTATAAGGCATGCGAGGTTGTTTCCAGGCTGCGCAAGCTGGGGGCGGATGTGGACGTTATTATGACGGAAAACGCCACAAAGCTGGTTGCGCCCCTCACCTTTGAAACGCTCAGCCGCCGGCCCGTAACCATCGACACCTTTGAGCGCGCCGAGTCATGGGATGTCAAGCATATCTCCCTTGCGCAGAAGGCGGATGTGATGCTTGTCGCTCCGGCAACGGCAAACCTGATGGCGAAGCTGGCCCATGGGATTGCGGACGACATGCTGACCACCACGCTTCTGGCGACCAAAGCGCCGGTTTTATTGGCCCCCGCGATGAACACGGGCATGTGGACGGCGCAGGCGACGCAGGAAAACCTGCGGACGCTGAAGGGCCGGGGGGTTCTTACCGTCGGACCCGACAGCGGCCTGCTGGCCTGCGGCGATACGGGCGCGGGGCGCATGAGCGAGCCCGCGCAGATCGTTGAGGCAGTGACCGCCGTTTTACATCCAAAGCGCGATATGGAAGGGCTCAAAGTTCTTGTAACCGCGGGCCCTACGGTGGAGCGGATTGATCCCGTTCGCTACCTCACCAACGACTCCTCCGGCAAAATGGGGTATGCGCTTGCGCAAGCCGCGCGCGCGCGCGGCGCGCAGGTCACGCTGTTGTCCGGCCCGGTGCGTCTTGCGGCGCCGGAGGGGGTGGAGATAACGCCGGTATCTTCTACCCAGAGCCTTTACGACGCCATGCTGGCCCGCTGCGGCGATCAGGATATCGTCGTTCAGGCGGCGGCGCCCGCGGATTATCGCGCGGAGCGGGTGGCGGAGCAGAAAATCAAGAAGCAGGACGGCGGCGGGCTTGTTCTTCGGCTGGTGGAAAACCCGGACGTCGCCAGGGCCGTTGGGGAGCGGAAAAAGCCCGGGCAGGTGCTGGTCGGCTTTGCGGCCGAGACGCAAAACGTGCTTGAAAACGCGCAAAAAAAGCTTGCCTCCAAAAATTTGGACATGATTGTCGCAAACGATGTAACCGCTGATGGCGCGGGTTTCGCAACGGACACCAACATCGTGACCCTCGTCACAAAACACGCGCAGAAACCGTTGGAAAAAATGAGCAAGCGCGAGGTGGCCGAACGGATTTGGGATGAGGCTGTCTCGCTGCTTAACAGGACAAAAGAATAATTTTCAATCAATGATGGGGATGCTCAATGCAGAGCGTCTCCATTTTAAATTGGAGGAAAGCGGTTCCTTGGCGCAACGCTCCCAACATCCCCCATACATGGAACGCCCCCGTTTCTCACAAGATACCACGGGAAAGAACAGGGGGAACATGAACGTTCCGCGAATGGAGGTCTATCGTTGGTCAGCGCTATTTTGTTTGCCATTCAGCTTTTGGTCACCGTCGTGGTGGGTATCTACTTCTACTCGCAGTTACGCACGCAGCGCAAGACACAGCCCGCACACCGCCGCGAGAGCGGACGTGAGTTTGAACGTCTGCAAAAAATGCGGGCGCTTAAATTGACCGAACCCCTGGCGGAGCGCGTGCGTCCCGCCAAATTTTCGGACATCGTCGGTCAGGAGGACGGGATCAAGTCGCTTAAGGCCATTCTGTGCGGTAAAAATCCCCAGCATGTGCTGATCTATGGACCTCCGGGTATCGGCAAGACCTGTGCGGCCCGCCTTGTGCTTGAAGCCGCCAAAAAGAGCGCGGGAACTCCCTTTTTGCAAAATGCGCCGTTTATTGAAATGGACGCGACCTGCGTGCGTTTTGACGAGCGCGCCATCGCCGATCCGCTGATCGGCAGCGTGCACGACCCCATCTATCAGGGCGCGGGACCGTTGGGCGTTCAGGGTATTCCGCAGCCCAAGCCCGGGGCGGTCAGCAAGGCGCATGGCGGCGTGCTGTTTCTGGATGAAATCGGCGAGCTTCATCCCATTCAGATGAACAAGCTTTTAAAGGTGCTGGAGGACCGAAAGGTCATGCTGGAATCGGCTTACTATAATCCCGACGACGCCGGCGTGCCGCGCTACATTCACGACATCTTCAAAAACGGCCTGCCGGCGGATTTCCGCCTTGTGGGCGCTACCACCCGAAGTCCGCAGGAAATCTCGCCCGCGCTGCGCTCGCGCTGTATGGAGGTTTATTTCCGCGCGCTGGAGCCGGACGAGGTGGCGGATATCGCGTTCAACTCCGCAAAGCGCGCCGGCTTTGCGATGTCCCACGACGACGCGGAGCTTATCGGCCGCTTCGCCTCCTGCGGGCGCGACGCGGTCAATATTGTGCAGATGTGCGCGGGACTTGCGCAGATGGACGAGCGCATGGAAATCTGCACCGAGGATGTCGAGTGGGTTATCTATTCCGGACATTACGCCGCGCGCCCCGAGCAGCGCGCGGATACGCAAAACCGTGTGGGCGTCGTGCACGGGCTTGCCATCATCGGCAGTCATCAGGGTGCAACCATGGAAATTGAGGCCGTGGCCCAGCGTGGCTCCGGAAAGCTCGTCATCACCGGAATTGTGGAGGAGGAGGAGATCGGCGCGGAAAGCCGTCGCATCAAGCGCAAATCCACCGCCCGCAGCTCCTTGGAAAACGTGATGACGCTGCTTCATGCCATGGGCTACCGCACGCAGGACTATGATCTGCATATCAACTTCCCGGGCGGCACGCCCGTTGACGGCCCGTCCGCAGGCGTGGCCATGGCCGTGGTCATGGCCAGCGCGCTGACCGGCCGCCCTGTGGACGGCCATGTGGCGGTGACGGGCGAGGTATCCGTGCGTGGGCTGGTTAAGCCTGTGGGCGGCGTGCCCGGCAAGGTGGAGGCGGCGGAGCGCGCTGGGCTGACAACCGTGCTCATTCCGGCGGATAACAGGCTGGAGCGCTTTGAACATACGACGATTGAGGTTGTGCCCATCAATACGCTGGAGGAGGCGATTGACCGCATGCTGCTGCCCGTCAGCGCGATCGCGCGGGAAGATGCGCCGGCAGCCCCGGGCATAACGCCCGTGCCGGTGCTGGCGGCGGAAGAAAAAACCGCGGCCAGCAAGGGCTGAACGCCCGCTGTTCATTTGTGACAATCCGCCCCGAATGCTTGCAATTGACCTCGATTGCCGTTATAATCAATGAGCGGCGGCGCTGCCGCCGCAAGTTCGCCCGCGTTTTTTAAAAGACGAAGGGGCGTCGGGAGGAACGATATGCAAGAATCTACGCGCAGGGGAACGCTCACACGCATTCCCGTGCTGCCGCTGCGGGGGATGATGGTTTTCCCGCATATGGTGCTCCACTTCGATGTGGGGCGTGTCAAAAGCGTTGCCGCGCTGGAAAAGGCAATGATGGACGACCAGCGCGTCTTTCTGGTTGCTCAGCTGGACGCCGAAATTGAGGAGCCGCAGCTGGACGATCTTTGCCGGGTCGGGACCATCGCCCACATCAAACAGGTGCTTAACCTGCCCGGCGACAGCATTCGCGTGCTGGTGGAGGGCATGCGCCGGGCCGTGCTCACCAGCGTGGTGGAAGAGGACCCCTGTATGATTGCGGATGTGCGGCCCGTTCGCGACGAGACTGTTCGCGACACCGCAGAGATGAAGGCGCTTGTGCGCACAACGCATGAGTTTTTTGAGGAATACTGCACCGCCAGCATGCGCGTTTCCCAGGAAACGCTGCGCTCCGTGATGGATGTGGACAAGCCTGACCAGCTGGCGGATATCATCGCGGCAAACGTGCTGACCAAGCTGGAGGATCGTCAGGCGATTCTGGAAAAGCTCAAGGTTAAGGATCGGCTGGAGGCACTTTGCGGCATTTTGCTTCGCGAGACGGAGCTTGCCGACGTTGAAAAGCAGGTTCAGGCGCGCATTAAAAAGCAAATTGAAAAAAATCAGAAGGATTATTACCTTCGCGAGCAGATCAAGGCCATTCAAACCGAGCTTGGCGACAAGGACGGTACCGATGTGGAGGATTTGCGCGACAGGCTGAGCGAAACGCCCCTGAACGACGAAGCCCGTGAGAAGGCGGAAAAGGAGCTTGACCGCCTTTCCCGCATGGCTCCGGGCACGCCTGAAATCGGTGTGAGCAGGACGTATGTGGAGTGGATTCTGGACCTGCCGTGGGGCAAGACCACGCCGGACAACCTGGATTTGAAGCGTGCGCGCCGCGTTTTGGAAGAGGATCACTACGGGCTGGAAAAGGTCAAGGAGCGCATCGTGGAATACCTTGCCGTGCTGCGTATGAAAAATGATATGAAGGGCCCCATTCTCTGCTTTGCCGGCCCGCCGGGCGTGGGCAAGACGTCCATTGTGCGCGCCATCGCCAAGGCGGTTGGGCGCGAGTTCGTGCAGATGTCGCTGGGCGGCGTTAGGGACGAGGCCGAGATTCGGGGACACCGTCGCACCTATGTCGGTGCGATTCCCGGCCGTATCATCGCGGGAATCAAGCAGGCGGGCACGATGAATCCCGTTTTTCTGTTTGATGAAATCGACAAGATGAGCAGCGATTTTCGGGGCGATCCCGCCGCGGCGCTTCTGGAGGTGCTGGACGCCGAGCAGAACAGCGCTTTCCGCGACCATTACATGGAGCTGCCCTTTGACCTGAGCCGTGTGATGTTTATCACAACGGCCAACAGCGTCGATACCATTCCGCCCGCGTTGCTGGACAGGCTTGAGATTATTGAGGTGCCCAGCTACACCGAAGAGGAGAAGCTGAAAATTGCGCGCCGTCACCTTTTACCCAAGCAGATTGAGCGCCACGGACTGCCGGCGCGGAGCGTGCGGCTGAGCGAACGGGTGCTGCGCACTGTGGTTGAGGGCTATACGCGGGAGGCGGGCGTGCGCGAGCTGGAGCGTATCCTCGCGCGCGTTGTGCGCAAGGCGACGGTGGAAATGCTGGACCAGAAGGTGAACGAGGTGACCGTTGCGCCGGAAAAGCTGAATGCCTATCTGGGGGCGGTGAAGTATACGCGGGAGGCGCTTGAAACCGATAGCCGGATTGGCGTGGTGAACGGCCTGGCGTATACGTCCGTAGGCGGCGAGACGCTATCTGTGGAATGCATGGTTATGCAGGGAACAGGCGTTTTACAGCTGACCGGAAAACTTGGCGACGTTATGCAGGAAAGCGCCAGGGCGGCGCTGTCGTGGGTGCGCGCGCATTGCGAGCCGTGGGGGATTCCCGCGGAGTTTTTCAAGCAACATGATATTCATATTCATGTGCCGGAGGGCGCCGTGCCAAAGGACGGCCCCAGCGCGGGCGTTACGTTGACCACCGCGCTTGTGAGCGCGCTGACCGCTATTCCCGTGCGCCAGAACGTCGCCATGACGGGCGAGATTACGCTGCGTGGACGCGTGCTGCCGATCGGCGGGCTTAAGGAGAAGCTGATGGCAGCATACCGCGCGGGCGTGCAAACCGTGCTTGTTCCCATTGAAAACGAAAAGGATTTGGAGGACATTCCTGAAAATGTGCTTTCCAGAATCCAAATCAAGCCCGTGACGGATGTTGCGGAAGTACTGAAGATCGCGCTGACCTGCGAACCGCCCATGATTTCCGAGACGAGGCTGAACGCCATCCCCATGGCCCAACCGGTTCAGCAGGGTGCCAGCGCGTACAGAGGTTCATAATGGAAATTAAATCGGCTTCCTTTGTTACAAGCCTTGCGGATTACCATGAAAACCCGCCCATCAACCTGCCGCAGCTTGCCGTGGTGGGGAAAAGCAACGTAGGGAAGAGCTCGCTTATCAATGCGCTGTGTAACCGCAGAAAACTGTGCAAAACCAGCGGAACGCCCGGCAAGACGCGCCTAATCAACGTGTTTTTGATCAATGAGCAATTTCATCTGGTGGATTTGCCCGGCTATGGCTTTGCCAAGGTGGACAAGGCTGAAAAAAAGCGCTGGGGCGAAATGATGGACCGCTATTTTCAGGACAGCACGCAGCTGTTCCACGTGCTGCATCTGGTGGATATCCGGCACGAGCCCACGCAGGACGATATCGCTATGAGCAACTATTTCAGGCAGATGGGGATTCCCTTCACCGTTGTCGCCACCAAGGCGGATAAGATCAGCCGTGGCGCGCGCATGAAGCAAATCGCTCCCATATGCCGGGCGTTGCTTACGCAGCCCTGGGAAATCATCGCTTTTTCAAGCGAGGACGGAACGGGACGCGAACAGCTGCTTAACCGGATTGAAACGCTGCTGAGCGCCTTGAGCGAAGAACCGGAATGTGATACAATGATTGCAGAAGAATAAGCCCCCTTCGTCAAAAGGAGGAAAAGCGCGCATGATTCATGTTGAACGGCTTGAAAAAAACCGCCGGGGCATACGGAGTTTTCTGGACCTGCCATACCGTCTGTACCGGAAGGACGCCAATTGGACGCCGCCGATGTATGACGAGCTACGCCGGACGCTTTTGGGCGAAAATAACCCGTTGCTGACCGGCGAGCATCGTTTCTTTTTGGCTTTTGACGATGGCCGGCCCGTTGCGCGGGTGCTTGCGGGCGTGGATGAGCGCCTGAACAAGCGTCTGGGAGAGAAGCGCGGGTACCTCAGCCTGTTTGAGAGCGAAAACAATATGGAGTATGCGCGCGCCGTGCTGGATGCGGCGTCGGAGTACTTAAAGGGGCTTGGCATGGACTGGGCGGTCGGCCCTAATACGCCCATGTTCAACGATTTCAGCAAGGGCTTGCTGGCCGAGGGTTTTGACGGCGCGCCGATGATCTTTAACCCCTATAACCCGTCCTATTATAACGACTTCTTTATTGAATACGGTTTTGAAAAGCATCGCGACCATTATGCCTACCATCTGGATTTGCGGGATTTCCCAATCGCTGATTACCGTCAGTTGACCCAGCGCGCGGCTAAACGGTTTCGTTTCCGCGTTGAATGCGTGGACCTTCACAGGGCGGATAAGGAACGCCTTGCGGGTGAAATCGCCCAGGTAATCGACGAGGCGTTTCCCGAGGGCTGGGAGCTGGTACCGCCGACGCAGCAGGACATTCATGCTGAAATGACGAGCCTGATGGCCTACGCATCCAGCGCCACAACCGTGATGGCATACGCGGACGAGAGGCCAATTGGAATTTTGACCGCCTTCCCGGACTTTAACCCCCTGATCAGAAAAAGCGGCGGCAGGCTTTTTCCCTTTGGCTGGCTGACAATGCTTTTCGGGCGCAGGCGGGTTCGCGCCGCGCGGTGCAACATGCTTTTTGTTACGCCTGACTACCAGAACAAGGCCGTCGGCGTGGCGCTGGTGCTTGCGGCTTACGAAAACGCGATGCGCCTTGGGCTGCGGGAGGTGGAGGCCTCTACAATTGACGAAACCAATGTGCGGTCCGTGCTAAATACGGAACGGACGGGGGCGAAGCGGTACCGGGTATACCGGCAGTACAGAAAGCGCTTATGAGGCGCGCACGTTTCCATCAGGCGCGCATAGCATGCAGTAGCTTCCTCATGACACTTGGAAAGGAGTGTTTGCATGCAGCGTTACCTATGGATGCGTCCCGCCCTTCAGAAGAGCGAGGCCGTGTTATTGCCGGCGTTGCCCAACCGTTTTGTATCGGACCCGCGCTTTTCAGACCGGTTTACGCACATTACGGCCTCGGAAAATCCGTTCCGTCCCATTCCTCCGGAAGGCGGACAGCCGCAGAACCTTGCCCTGAGCACCTATGTCCGTCCGCGTGGAAGCATGGCGGGCCGAAGCGTGCTCCGTGCCGCCGGCGTAACGGGAGAGCCGTTTTCCCAGCGGGGAAAGCCCAGGTACTTTAGCGCACGGGGGCGTACATTGCCGCAGGAGAGCCGATGGCGTATGCGGTAGGGTGAAAACATAAAAGCCGCTATCCCAATCGGTGCGTGGGGCAGCGGCTTTTTTACGTCGCAGCCGACTATTTCAAAATGCGGTATTTACCAATAAACGGAAGCTCTTTGGCTTTGCCGCCAACGGCATTGATGATGCCGACAACGACGGCAGCCAAAAATACGATGCTGGCAATGCCAAGGAGACCGCCGACGAGGTTGCCCAGCCAGCTCCAAATCGCCCGCAGGATTCCCGTTACGATATTGACGGCCACGCTCCACGCCACGGCAGCGATGATCAGAAGCAATCCCTGATTGGCATGAAACCTGGCATAGGCGGAATCCTTTGCGGCGAAAATAGGCACAAGAACAAGTATCCCCAGATAGGAAAGCAATGCAAGGCCTTTGTTTTTTTCTATGTCATCCTGCGAGAACTCCGCCGTCCTATCCGGCGTATCGTTTAAGCGGTTCAGCTTCTCTACCCATTCCACCTGCGGGCTCTGTCCGCCTCCGGCCGGACCGGCGGCGGATTGCGAAGCGTCTGCCGCAGCCGCCATCCCCATTTGCGCGCCGCAGTTAGGGCAGAATTGAACGGAATCGTCAACGTGGGTACCGCATTGTCCACAAAAAGCCATTTTGTTTCCTCCTTCTTCTATTCAAAGAGAGCAACTTGATGAAACCACCCATTTTATGGATTTATTATATGATGAAAATGCCCAAAATGCAACTGCCGGAGCTTGAACTTTTAGCGTGGTGGCATGGAGGTGGAACATCGGCTGTTTGGAGCAAAGGCTTATTTCCGGGCTTGCGTCCATCCGCGATAAACATAGGAGGCTTTGCAATGGCGCAAAGCCTCCATGATAAATGAGTGGGCGCATATGGCAGTCGGGAGTTTGCCGGAACCGGATAGAGCAGGAGCGCCTGTTATACGGACGCTCCAAAGCATCAAAGCCGCATTACCGTACAAATAACTGGGTCACGTACACAAAGCCCTGCTTGTCCACGCACACGCCGACGCCGGCCTTGGTCCACTGGGAACCGAGAATGTTATTCCGGTGGCCGGTACTGCTCATGAAGGCAGCCTGGGATTTTTCAACCGTGGCATGGTGCGCGATGTTTTCACCAACGGAGGTAAAGCTGTAGCCGTTGTTGCGGAGCATATCCGCCGCGCTTCCGAGCGTGGGCGAGGTATGGGCAAAATAGTTGTTTACATTCATATCGCAGCTCTTCATGCGGGCGAGGCGGCACAGTTCGGGATCCATCTTGAGGGCGGAAAGGCCATTCCTGCTGCGGTCAGCATTCAACAAAAGAAATGCATTTTCCTCTTGCGCCGTGACGGAACCCGTAGTATAATCTTCGTCTGTGGAGGGGGGAGTAGGCGTTACAACGGGAATCTCGGTGGTTTCGGGCACTTTGGTCGCCGTGGGAGCGGCGGTGGGTGTCGCGGTAACGGCCGGGGTTTGGGTAGGTGCGGCCGTTGGGGCCTCCGTGATAACAGGCGTCTGAGTCGGAATGGCGGTAGGTTCGGGCGTTACGACAGGCTCGTCCGTCGGCGCGGGGGTCGCGGTGGCGGGAGACTCGGTCGGCAGCGCCGTGGGACATTGCGTCGGCGCCGGCTGGGCGGTAGGCGCCGGCTCGCAGGTGGCGGTTGGCGCGGCGGTTCCCTTATTGCAGTTAGTGCTTTGCCTGTAAGGCCAGCCTGAAAAGCCGAACTGCGACGTGGGTGCGTTGCCGGCGAATGAGGTTGCGCTCATTGTTAGGCACAGCGCTAAGGTTAAAGGGAACAGTTTCTGTTTTCCGTTCATGGGGCACCTCCATGTGTTAAATAATTACGTCAATGACGTAACATAATCGTAATAAATTTGTCTTAAAAATGCAACGGGTTTTCCAGCGTATTCCCATGGTAATGTTTCCAAGGTTGGCAGAAAGACGATACATCCCCATTATAGAGGAGGAACTGACACATGAAACTGATTAAGTGCCCACGGTGCGAGCTGAATTACATTCAGGAGACAGAGAAGTATTGCAAGGTTTGCCTGCGCGAGATGAAAGGCGAACAGGCGAACGACGAAATGGAGCTATGCTCCGTTTGCAACGCTGCTCCCGCGCTACCGGGCCGCGACGTTTGCCTGAGCTGCCTGAAGGAAATGAACGCCGGTGGCGGCGCGGACGGTGACGACGAGCCGGCCGCAGTCGATGAAACCACCATTGGGCTTAATTCCGTGAGCACGATGGATGAAATCATCCCTCAGATTCATGAGGAGATTCCTGAGAATGAGTTTGGAGACATCGAAAACGAGCTCTCGCTGGAAAGCGTGATTGAGGACGAGGAAAAGGATGCCGATGAGGATGAGAATGAGAAGGACTGAGGCGCGGCGCGCCCAATAAAGAGAGGGACACATGGCGATTTACGCGATTGGCGATCTCCACCTGCCGGGTCATGAGCAAAAACCCATGAACGTCTTTGGCAGCCACTGGAATCGCCATTTTGAAATCATCACGGAAAATTGGCTGCGGTTGATTGGTCCTGAGGATACGGTGCTGATTCCGGGCGATATCAGCTGGGCGATGCAGCTTTTAGACGCAATGGACGACCTCAACGCCCTTGCCGCCCTGCCCGGCCGAAAGCTTTTGCTTCGCGGCAACCACGACTACTGGTGGAGCTCGGTTGGCAAGGTGCGTTCTGCGCTTGGCCCGGATATGCACGTCATTCAAAACGACGCGCTGCGCCTTAAGGGACATGTGTTTTGCGGCACACGTGGATGGACGTTTCCCACCCAGCAGCAGCCCTTGCCGGAACAGGACGAGAAAATCTACCAGCGGGAGCTGATGCGGCTGCGCATGTCGCTGGAGACTGCGGCCGCCCTGGCTGAGGATAGCGATGAGATGACGGTGATGATGCACTATCCGCCGTTGTTTGCGGATGGGATTGCGACCGCCTTTACCACAATGCTGGAGACTTACCCCGTACGGCGTGTTGTGTACGGTCATCTGCACGGCGCGGGAATCAAGATTGCCTTTAACGGTTTGCGAAACGGAATCAGCTACCGGTTGGTTTCCTGCGACGCGCTTGACTTTTGTCCCGTCCGCGTGTATCCGGAATGAAAATCAAATCTAAACAATTTGGAATAATTTCTTAACAATATAGTAATAAATAAGCGCGAATGGGTGTTCCCACAGCCCTCAAATCGTTTTTTCAAAACGGTTTGAGGGCTGTTTTTAATACCCCAGCATATAGGTAGGAACAACCGTTCTTACAACGTCAAATGGTTTGTGTTGCAAATGTTTCGACTTGGATAATTGTGGAATGGGTGGCTCGTTGACATTGCTTCAAGGGGTGGGGCATAATGGTGTTACATCCCTAAAAAGGGAGTAAAGTGGAGGGCAAATAGGCCTGAAGGGGGAGAGGCATGGATAGGGAAAACAGCGCGTCCGCGCTGCCTCAATCTCCGCGGTCTTTCACCTTTTTTGGATGTTACGATCACTCAATCGACGCAAAAGGCCGGATTATCGTACCAAACGCGTACCGCAAACCGCTGGGCGATACGTTTACCATCTCGATTACCCGCGACGGCGAGGGAATCGCGCTTTATCCGGACGATGTGTTCGACGCACTGCTGAGCGAGCTATACTCGCTAAACCAGCGCAAGGTGGCGGTACAGAAATACCAAGCGCATCTGGCAAAGATGAGCTACCGCGGCATGCAAGCGGACAGCCAGGGACGGCTGCTGCTGCCGGTGAAGCTTCGGCAATACGTACTGGGCGACGCAAAGGACGTGGAGATCAGCGGTGCGCTGGACCATATCCGCATTGTCGGCAGCGAGGCCGCCAATGCAGAGGATACATACTTCAGGGAGCACCGCACGGAGATACTTGAAGAGATTGGAAACATGGAAGAGTAGGGCAGCAACAGAAGAAAGTCGGAAGGCTTTTTCGCACCCTTGGATATTTAAGAAAGGAAGGCTATGGCAATGTCACAGTATGTGCCCATGTACGACAGCTTCGCACAGTATAATACAGAACGCTATGTGCCCACCTCGCGCATGAGCGTATCCAACAGCGTCTATTTGCCCGGCAGCGAAGTGGACCTCCGGACGGGTCAACTCAAGCCGGACCGACAGCGCCGCTGCCGCACCCAGGGAAAGCGGCTGGAGGTGGAACGCCTTGAGCGCGAGGAGCAGGCGCTCAGAGCATCCGTACAGCGCGAGATGAAAAAGGGCGGCGTTCGCGTTTCCATGCGTTTGGGCATATTGGTGGTCGCGGTGGTGCTTTTCGTTTGCGGGCTGTGCCTGCTTGTACAGCAGGGCGTTATCGCGGACCGCCAGAAGGCCGTCAACCGGCTGGAACGCTCCATCGCGGATTGCCGGAGCGCCAACGCTGCGCTGGAAACGCAGATTGCCGAAGCGTCCGATGCGGCGACCATCTGCTATGCCGCCGCGCGGGATCTGAACATGATTCCGGCGGAGTCGGCCGAGGCAATCCATCTGGTGGCGGTGGATACGCGCCCAAGGGACAACATGCAGCGCGCTGATGAGCGGCAGACGGTAGAGGCCAACGTGGTTGCGGACCAAAACGCGGCCGCGCAGAGCACCCACGTTCCCACGCTTGCCGGACTGAACCCGTAAAACCACCGTTTTTTGCGGTGTAAGGCCGTATTGAGTCGAATTTGTCATAGCCGGAGCACAGGGTGCATACATCCCTCTATCAAGCATAATGGGGGAAGTAGCATGCCAACCGAGCTGCATATCCGCAAACGCGTTTTTACACTGCTTATGATGTTGGTCTTTTTGTTCATGTTGCTGGTGGCGCGTATCGCCTACCTAACCACCGCCGAATCCGCCAGCCTTACGCAGCGCGGCATACGCCAGTGGACGCGGGAGGGCACCGTATACGCGCGGCGCGGAAACATTCTGGATACGAACGGTCAGACGCTGGTCGTCAGCGCCACGGCGTATATCGTCAGCGCGGACCCGCGGAAGATATCGGACATATCTTTGTTTGCGCAAACGGTATGTCCGATTTTGGATTTATCCGAAGAAACGGTTTCGCGCAAGCTGTCGGACAAGTCCAAGGCGTCCGTAATGCTCAAGCGCCAGGTGCCGCGTGAAAAGGCGGACGAACTCCGCCTTTTGCAAACGGGCGATAACGCGCTGGTTGCCAAGGAGGCCGCCGCGCTGCTGTTTGACGAGGACGTGAGGCGGGTTTACCTGCGCGGGGCGTTTCTGGTGCAGACGCTGGGACTGACGAACGTGGACAGCGTGGGGCAATCCGGCCTGGAGCAGCAGTACGAGGAACTGCTGCGAGGAACGGCCGGGGCCAGCCTGCGAAGCGTGGACGGCAAGTCGCAGCCGATTTACGACAGCGAAAACCTCTACATTGAGCCTCAGGACGGAAACTCCGTTAAACTTACCATCGACGCGACCATTCAGGAAATCTGCGAGAAGGCCATGCGCGAGTGCTACGATGTCAACAAGGCACAGGCCGTGCATGTAATTGCCATGGATGTGTACACGGGCGCGATTCTCGCAATGTGCTCCAAACCGGATTACGACCCCAACAACCCGCCGCGTGAGCAGTTGGACGCCTTGCAAAGCCTGATGCGCATCCGGTTGATCTCCGACGCGTACGAACCGGGCTCCACCTTCAAGGTGGTTACGGCTGCGGCGGCGCTGGACGCGGGCGTCACCACTCCCGACGACTCCTTCTACTGTTCCGCCAAGATCAAAGTGGACGGCGATACCATCCGTTGCTGGGGCAGCCCGCACAAGGCTGAAACCATGGCCCAGGGCCTTCAGAACAGCTGTAACCCGGTGTTTGTGGAGCTGGCGCTTAGGCTGGGTACGGAAAGGATGTATCAATATTTACAGGCATTCGGCCTGGGAAAGAAAACGAATGTTGACTTACAGGGGGAGGGAAGTGGTATACTAATACCCGTAAAATCCGTCAAGAACGTGGACCTGGCGCGTATCGGCTTTGGCCAGAGCGTCGCGGTAACGCCCTTGCAGCTGCTGACCGCCTCCTGCGCGGTTATCAACGGCGGCAGGCTTATGCAGCCCTACCTGCTTAAGGAGGCCATCGCGCCCGACGGCACCGTGCTTTACCGCACGCAGCCCAAGGTTGTTTCCAACCCCATTTCGGAGGAAACGTCCGCCACCATGCGCGACCTGTTGGAAAAGGTCGTAAGCATTGGCGGCGCGAAGAACGCCAGGATCGATGGATACCGAATTGGCGGCAAGACGGGTACGGCGCAGGTGTACAAGGAGGGGCGCATCGTTCGCGACGTGCATATCGGATCGTTCTTCGGGTTTGCGCCCGCGAACGATCCCAGGATCGCGCTGATGGTGATTGTGGACGAGGCGGACACCCCCGTCGACTATGGCGGAACCACGGCGGCGCCATTCGCTAGACAAATCCTCGCGGATGTGTTACCTTATTTAGGTTATCAGGCCAGTATGGAGGACGAACGCGAGGAAATCGCTGTTACGGACGTGGTTGGCCAGCCGCTGTGGCAGGCGCGAAAAACGCTTGCAGAGCAAGGCTTTCGCGTGCTGGACGACGGTGCGGGCGATGCCGTTACCGCGCAGATGCCAAGCGCGGGCGGGATGCTGATTGAAGGCGGCCAGGTGATGCTTTATACCTATGAGGGCGCCCTGCCAGAAACGGAAACGCTGGTTTGCGTACCGGATGTGGCGGGCATGTCCATCGCTCAGGCCGCGGCAATGCTACGGCAGCGCGGGCTGGAAATGGAAATTGACGGCAGCGGCTTCTGCGTAAGGCAGCAGCCTGCGGCGGGAGAGTTTGCCGCTCCGGATACGGTGGTTAAGGCCACGTTTGAAATGCCCAATCCATAGAAGATGGAGGAATACCGATGTACCTCAAAGACTTGCTCGCGGAGCTCCCAGGCGTTTTGGAAACGCGCGGCAACATGGTCATGGAAATTGGCGCGCTGATTACCGACAGCCGTGAAAAAAATGAAAACGGTTTGTTTTTCTGCATCAGCGGCATGCGTTTCGACGCGCATGATTTTGCCGGACAGGCGGCGGAAAACGGTTGTACCGCACTGGTCGTAGAGCGGTTTTTGGAGTTGGAGCTGCCTCAGGTGCGCGTTGAAAACGTGCGTTCCGCAATGGCGTACATCGCGGCGGCTTTCTACGGGCATCCTGAACGGGAAATCCGCATGGTGGGCGTAAGCGGAACCAAGGGCAAGACCACCACCAGCTACCTGATGAAGGCGATTCTGGAAAAGGCGGGTTTTAAAACCGGGCTGATCGGCACCACCGGAAACCTGATTGGCGACAAGCACATTAAAAGCAACATGACCACGCCCGATCCCATCGATTTACACCGCTGCCTGCGGCAGATGCGCGACGAGGGCGTGGAGGCCGTGAGCATGGAGGTGAGCGCGCATGCCATCGACATGCGCCGCCTGGACGGCGTTACCTTTGAGGCCGCGTGCTATACAAATTTCTCTCAGGACCATCTGGATTACTTTGGCACCATGGAAAATTATTTTCAGACTAAAAAGAGCTTTTTTCTGAAAGGACAGGTGCTTAACGCATCGCTTAATGCCGACGAGGAAACGTCCGAACAGATTATCGATGAGATCAAGATTCCTTATCTCACGTACGGCATCAGCGCGGAGGCGGATGTGTTCGCCAGGGAGATTGAGATTTCGGAAAACGGCGTATCCTTCACCATCGCTTTGCGCGGGCTGGAGGAGATGGAAGTCGACATGCATCTGACTGGCATGTTCAATGTTTACAACGCCCTCGCCGCCGCATCGCTGGCCATGATCATGGGCATCGACCGTACGGCGATCAAAGAAGGGCTGGAGAGCGTCAAGGCCGTTCCGGGCCGGGTGGAGATGCTTGATACCCAGACGCCATACAGGGTGATTCTGGACTACGCCCACTCGCCCGACGCGCTTGAAAATGTGCTTAAAACCGTGCGTGCCTTTACAAAAAACCGCCTGATCGCTTTGTTTGGCTGCGGCGGCGACCGGGACCACGGCAAGCGCCCCATCATGGGTCAGATTGTCGGCAGGTTGGCGGATTTCTCCATCCTGACCAGCGACAACCCCCGCACGGAGGATCCGGACGCCATTTTGCGCTCCATCGAGCAGGGGATGAAAAAGACCAAGGGCGAGTACGTCGTGATTGAAAACCGCCGCGAGGCCATCCGTTACGCGCTGGAAATGGGACGCGAGGGGGATGTGATCATCCTGGCAGGCAAGGGGAACGAGACCTATCAGGACATCATGGGCGTCAAGCGTCCGTTTGATGAGAAGGTCGTCGTGCGCGAGCTTTTGGAAGAAATGCGCGGCTGACCGCACCAAGGAGTGAACGACCATGCTAAGGTTGATATTGGCGCTTGTACTGTCGGTTATCGCGATGCTTTTGATTGGGCCGCGCGTGTTGCCGGTTTTGCGCAAGCTGAAATTTGGGCAGACGATCTATGAGCTGGGCCCTCAGACCCATAAGACCAAGCAGGGAACCCCAACCATGGGCGGCCTGATGTTCGCGGCGGTGACGTGCGTTGTGGCGCTGCTGGTTCACGGCGCATGGTACGGCAAGGACGACTTCATTCTTGCGCTGGTGGCTGTATCGCTGCTGAGCATGCTGATCGGCTTTGTGGACGATTACATCAAGGTCGTCAAAAAGCGTAACCTCGGGTTGATATGGTGGCAAAAGATTATCGGCCAAGTAATCGTAGCCGTCGGGTTTTCGTTGTACTGCTATCTAAGCCCCATGGTCGGCAGCAAAATCCTTATTCCTTTTTTCAACGTGGAGTGGGACCTGGGCGTATTCTATGTGCCGCTCATGGCCTGCGTGATGATTTTTATGATCAACAGCGCAAATCTTCAGGATGGGCTGGATGGGCTCTTAAGCAGCGTTACCGTAATTGGCAGCGCGGCTTGGGGGTTGATGGCGCTATTTGTTACGATGGCCGCGTCCGCGGCGCTGACGCCGGAGCTTCAGGGTAATTATCAGAACCTCGCGATTTTTGCCATGGCGCTTTCGGGCGCATGCATGGGCTTCCTGCGCTTTAACCACTACCCCGCATTGGTATTTATGGGCGATACGGGCAGCATGTTCATTGGCGGCGCGGTGGTCGGCATGGCGATGCTTTTGCGCATGCCGCTGTTTATGCTGCTGATTTCCTTTACGCTGGTGATGTCCTCGCTGAGCGTGATTATCCAGCGCGTGTATTTCAAGGTGACGCATGGCAAGCGCATCTTCAAGATGTCTCCCATCCATCACCACTTTGAGCTTTCCGGCATGAGCGAGCAGCAGGTGGTGGCGATGTACGCGGTCGTCACGGGTATTTTAAGCCTGATTGCGCTTCTTTCCCTGAGGATTGCGCCGTAGAATGGAGTAACCGAAAATCCCTGTTGGAGGTGACCAAATATGAAGCTGGAAAACAAGCGGGTGCTGGTGGTCGGCATGGCGCGCAGCGGCGTGGCCGCGGCAGAGCTGCTCATGCACCATGGAGCTATACCCGTTCTGTCGGATATGAAGAAGGAAGACGCCTTTGGCGATGAACTGGACGTGCTGCGCGGAACGGCCTGCGATTTCAGGCTGGGTGAGGACGCCGTCAAACTGCTTGCCGAGGTGGACGGGCTTGTAATTAGCCCGGGCGTCCCCATCGACGCGCCGGTAGTGCTTAACGCCAGGGAGCGGAGCATGTTCGTGGTGGGCGAGCTGGAGCTCGCATGGTCGCTGATGCAGGGCGAAGTGCTCGCCATTTCGGGCACCAATGGAAAGACCACCACAACCACCCTGCTGGGCAAGATATTTGAAAATGCGGGACGTATCACGCATGTGGCGGGCAACATCGGCTACCCGCTTTCAGCGGTGGCGCTGAAAAGCAAGAAGGATGATATCGTCGTCGTGGAGGTTTCCAGCTTCCAGTTGGAAAGCGTCAAGACGTTCCATCCCCGCGTTGCGGCGCTGCTCAACATTTCCGAGGATCACCTGAACCGCCATGGGACCATGGCGCAGTATATCAAGCTCAAGCAGCGCATTTTTGAGAACCAGCATGAGCGGGATATCGGCGTTCTGAATATGGATGATCCGGCGTTGCTGAAAATGGCGCCCAAACTCAAAAGCCGCGTGGCGTTTTTCAGCCGGACACAGCCGGTTGAAAACGGCGCGTTCATCGAGGATGGAAAGATCGTCTGGCAGTGGGACGGCGTACGAAAGCCGATTTGCGGTGCGGAGCAGATTTTGATTCCTGGGCCGCATAATCTGGAAAACGCGCTTGCCGCCACAGCCATGGCTTCCGCTATGGGCGTGCCCGCGCCCGTCATCCGCCACACGCTTCAATCCTTCACGGGGGTTGAGCACCGCATCGAGAAGGTGCGCGTATTTGAGGGCGTCAGCTATATCAACGACAGCAAAGGCACCAACGTGGATAGCACCATCAAGGCGGTGCAAAGCATGAAGGCGCCTACCGTGCTTTTGCTGGGCGGTTACGACAAGCATACTGATTTTACGCCGCTTTGCCACGAAATTATCGCTTCCGGCAGGATATCAAACGTAGTGGTGATGGGGCAGACCGCCAAGCAGATTCGCGAGCAGCTCGAGGAGGCCGGCTACGCCGACATTACGCGCGCCTACAGCCTGGAGGATGCCGTGGACAAGGCGCGCGGGCTGGCCGTATCGGGCGGCAACGTTCTGCTTTCCCCAGCGTGCGCGAGCTTTGACATGTTCCGTGATTATGAGCATCGCGGCGCGGCATTCAAAGAACTGGTCAACAAGCTGAACTGACCGCCCGCCCTTCCCACAGGGGGAGAGATGCGTACAAAAGATGAGCATCTTTTCAACGTGGGGAGGGACTTTTTTGATACAGCGTGAACCGGCGGGAAGGGGAACCGGGCTGCGCGCAAGGCGGGCGCCCGTGGATAAAACGCTTTTGCTGATTGTGGCGCTTCTGATGATGGGCGGGTTGCTCTCCCTCTTTAGCGCGACGTACTACAAGGCGGTCGATCATGGGGATGCGCTGCTGGAAGTAAAAAAGCAGCTGATCGGCATTGGGCTTGGCGCTGTGCTGATGCTGATTACCAGCCGTATTCCTTACACGTTCTGGCAGCAGCCGCGCGTGGTGGTCACCGCGCTTGTGGGGAGCTATGCGCTGCTGATTGTGGTGCTGATTCCCGGTATCGGCGTCTATCTGAACGGCTCCAGGCGCTGGATCAGCGTCGCAGGCATGAGCTTTCAGCCTTCGGAACTTGCCAAGATCGCGTCGGTCCTGTACCTTGCGTCCACATTAAGCTTCCGGCTCAAGCAGGTGGAGAAGTTCTTCACCGGCATTGTGCCGCTGCTGATTGTGCCGGGGCTGATGTTCCTGCTTATCCTTCAGCAGCCTAACCTGTCCACGGCGGGCAGCATCATGATCGTTTCCGTGCTGATGATGCTTCTGGCGGGGGCGAGATGGGGGCATTTGTCGCTGATGGGCGTGGCGGGGCTGTGCGTTGGCATGGTATACGCGTGGATTGAACCGTACCGGCGCGAGCGGCTGCTCTCCTTCCGCAATCCCTTTGCACAGATGAGCGACGAGGGCTACCAGCTTGCCCAGTCGTTGATCGCCATCGGCTCCGGCGGGCTGTTTGGGCGCGGGCTGGGGCAGGGAAGGCAGAAGTTCAGTTACCTGCCCTATCCTGAAAGCGACTTTATCTTCGCCATTATCGGCGAGGATTTTGGTCTGTTCGGATGCGCGGTGGTCATACTGCTGTTTGTGGCGTTTGCGTTCGCGGGCATGCGCATCGCCGTGTCTTGCCCGGACCGCTATGGCTGCCTGCTGGCGGCGGGGCTGACCGCGATGATCGCTATTCAGGCGTTTATTAACATCGGCGTCGTCGTTGGCGTGATGCCCACCACCGGGCTTCCGCTTCCCTTCTTCAGCGCGGGGGGAACCTCCATATCGATGCTGATGGCCGCCGTCGGTATCCTGCTGAGCGTATCGCGCTCTACGGCAAAGTGAGCGGTTCTTTCACACTTGGTTGAGCATGGCATAGGATGGTGCATGCAATGCTTGACGGAGGTGGAAGAATGGACGCCTTGCGAATTCGCGGTGGAAAGCGCCTCAGCGGCGAATGGACGGTACATAGCGCGAAGAACGCGGTCTTGCCCATTATGGCGGCCTCAATTTTAACCGGGGACAGGACGGTGCTTGAGGACTGCCCGCTGCTTAGCGACATCTTAAACATGGGGGATATCCTGCGCACGCTTGGCTGTAACGTACATATGCAGAACGGCGCGCTGGAAATCGACCCCCAGGGCCTTAGCAGCTATGAGATGCCCGACGAGCTGGCAAAAAAAATCCGTTCGTCCATCTTTTTGCTGGGCCCGATTGTCGCGCGTTTTCACAAAGCGACGGTCACCTTCCCAGGCGGCTGCGAAATCGGCATGCGGCCGATCGATCTGCATTTGAGCGGACTCAAGCAGCTTGGGGTGCAGATTCGCGAGGAGGGCGGCGTTATCCGCTGCGACGGCCGGGAGATGCGCGCCGGCACGGTGCATTTCGATTATCCCAGCGTGGGCGCGACGGAAAATGTGATGATGGCCGCCGTGCTGCTGCGCGGCAAGACGTTTCTGCACAACGTGGCAAGGGAGCCTGAGATCGTCGATTTGCAGCAGTTTTTAAACCGTATGGGCGCGCGGATAAGTGGCGCGGGCTCGCATACCATCAGTGTGGAAGGCGTGCAGAAGCTGCGCGGCGTAAGCTACCGCCCCATGCCCGACCGTATTGTCGCGGGCACGCTGTTGGCGGCGGCGGCGGCCACCGGCGGATCAATCAAGCTTGGCAATGTTCCCTGCCGCGATATGTACGCCATCTTCACCAAGCTCAGGGAAATGGGCTGTGTGATCGGGGAACGGGAGAACGCCGTCACGCTTCACGCGCCCGACCGCCTGACCGCCTTTCAGCAGCTTCAAACTCAACCCCATCCGGGTTTTCCGACCGATATGCAGGTGCAGATGCTTGCGCTTGCGACAATGGCGAAGGGAACCTCGGTTGTGGTGGAAAATGTGTTTGAAAACCGCTTTACGCACGCGGGCGACTTGAACCGCATGGGCGCGAATGTGATGGTCAACGGGCGCACGGCCATCATACAGGGCGTGGAAGCGCTCTATGGCGCGCGCGTGACCGCGCGCGACCTTCGCGGCGGGGCCGCGCTTACGATCGCCGGGCTTCGCGCAAGGGGAGAAACCGTCGTGGAGCATGCCGAACTGATTGACCGCGGCTACGAACGGCTGGAGGATATGCTTGGCGCCCTCGGCGCCGATATCAGCAGGAACACCATGGACGCATAAGCCAAGGGAGGATAGGTACATGAAGAAGCGCGCGCCGTGCCGTAAAAATGACGCATACGAAAGAGACGAGTTTCAGGCCTATGGCGAATATACATACGACTACCTCCATCAAAGCGCGCCGAAGGACGAGGAGGCGCGGCAGGCGCAGGATGATTTTGCGCCCGCCGCACCCGTTGCCGCGGCCGCGACGGAGGCGGTCAGGCGCGCGCATAAACGCCGCAGAACCCATGTGTTTTTTAAGCTGCTGGCTCTTCTGGCCGCGCTTACCATCGTAATTGTCGTTTTGCAGGAGACCGTTTTCCGGCTGGAAACCGTCTATGTGATCGGCAACCGCAACAAAACGCCGCAGCAGGTGGTGACGGCCTCCGGGCTGGTGAGGGGGCGCAATATTTTTTCCATCAACGAGGAGGACGTCCGGCAGACGATTGCAAAGGATCATACCATTATTTACAAGGGCATGCAGAAGGAATATCCGAGCACGATCTATCTTTATATAGAGGAGCGGGAAACCGTCGCCGTCATGCAGTGGTTGGGCATCCAGTATACATTAGACGCTTCGGGGATTGTGATGGCGGAAGAAAACACAATGAACCTGCCTGCCGGTCTGCCGGTGGTGACCGGTTTTCGCGTGAGCAACGTAAACGTCGGCCAGCAATTGATGGTGCGCAGTGAAAAGCAGATGGAGGCCTACCAGGCCATTATTTCGGAATTGTCCTTGCAGATGTATTCGGACCAGGTGACTGAAATCAACCTGGCCAATCCGGAAAATATCTATCTGATTACAGCGGAGGGCATCACTGTCCGCCTTGGCGACAGCAAATACATGCAGGCGAAAATTGGAGCGATCAGGACCGACATGTCCTACCTTCGACAGCTCGGCAAAACCTCCGGCATTTTGGACGTAACTACGCCTGAGGACGCCAAATATATGCCCGAGGATTGACAATTGAGTGAAGATTTACAAGCGAATTCTCAAAAAGGTGAAAAAAAAGCTGGAATATGCTTGCGAATTCCTGCCAAAACGGTTACAATAAATGATGGTACTTTGGGTGCTTGTTTTGCCACATGCAATTCCGGGACGAAGCGTTTCCGGAAGCATCCTGGTATTTGCCGACGGGCGAAAGCCTGCGGCTGATTCCTGACGAACAGGGGTATGCTTTGTTATGAAATCAACCATCGCGGCAATTGATTTTGGCACCTGCAAAATCGTGACGCTTGTAGCCGAGACCAGCGGCACCCAGCGCTGCGATATCGTCGGCGCGGGCATTTCCGCCTACGACGGTTTTCTGGAGGGCGAGTGGAACAACACTATGCTCTTAAACGAGGCCATCCAGAAATCCATCAACGAGGCGGAAAACCAATCCAAGCGCAAAATCCGGGAGATCAACGTCGGCGTGCCCGGCGAGTTTACGCGCGTCTATGCGGTGGAAACCAGCGTTACCATCCAGGGCGCGGACCCGCACGTGACGCCGCGCCATGTGGAGAAGATTTTTGCCAACGCGGACAAGCAGCTATCGCCCGTGCGGGGCGTGGTTGTGCATCGAAGCCCCGCGTGGTTCATGGTGGACGGCGGAAAGAAAACGCTGGAACCCGTGGGCCTTAAGGGCACGGAGTTAAAGGCGCTGGTCAGCTTCGTGGTGGCCGATACCTTCTTCCTGGACGATGTAATGGCGCGGCTTCGCGACATGAACATCACCGTCAGCGGTTTCTTCTCCAGCTCCACAGGCGAAGCCATGCTGTACCTGCTGGAGGAAGACCGCGACCGCACGGCCATCCTGATCGACGTGGGATACCTGTGTACAGACGTGATGGCCGTTGAGGGAGACGCTGTGATCTTCCAAAAGACGCTGCCCATTGGCGGCGGGCATATCGCGGCGGACGTGGCCGAGGGGCTTTCCATTCCGCTGGAAGGCGCCGAGCAAATCAAGCGGGAATACGTGTATGGAATATCCACAATCTCGCAATCCTATACAGTATCCGGCGGCGACGGCGTAAAATCCGAAACCTTCACGCAGGAGCAGGTTGCCGCAGTGCTGGAGCCGCGGGTGGATGAAATCGCGGAAATGATTAAGGATTGCATTGAAGACAGCGGTATCAAGCTCGGCAACTGGTCGACGATTTACCTCACGGGCGGCGGACTGAGCTTAAACCGCGGCGGGCGGGATTACCTTTCCGCAAAGCTGGAAAAACCGGTGCGGGATACCATCAAGCGCACCATCAAGCTTTCCAGCCCCATCTATGCGAGCGCCATGGGCCTGATGGACTTGATTATCGATACCATCGAATCCAGGAATGTTCCCTCGGGCGGAGTTGCGGGCGGAGTCAAGGACTTTTTCAAAAGCCTGCTGGGCGGTTGACGGCGCCCCAAACGACCGAAGTTTAACAAAGACTAGGGGGAAGCACTGTGCTTGAATTTCAGATTGAGGATCAACAGAGCTTTGCAACCATTAAGGTGATCGGTTGCGGCGGGGCGGGCAACAACGCCGTCAACCGCATGGTGGACGCTGGCCTCAAGGGCGTTGAATTCATTGCCATCAATACAGACAGGCAGGCGCTTGCCATGAGCAAGGCCAGTACGACCATCCAGATCGGCGAAAAGCTGACCAAGGGCCTTGGCGCGGGCGCGGTGCCCGACGTGGGCCGAAGGGCCGCCGAGGAAAGCCGCGAGGAGATCGCCCAGGTGATCAAGGGCGCGGATCTGGTGTTCGTCACCGCCGGTATGGGCGGCGGTACGGGTACCGGCGCGGCGCCGATTGTTGCGGAAATTGCGCGCGATATGAACTGCCTGACCATTGCTGTGGTTACCAAGCCCTTCCAGTTTGAAGGCAAGCAGCGCATGAAGAACGCAGAGATGGGCGTGATTGATTTAAAGCAGCGGGTGGATACGCTCGTTGTGATCCCCAACGACAGGCTCCTGCAGGTCGTGACTAAGGGCACCACGATGCTGGAGGCTTTCCGCATCGCGGACGATGTGCTTCGCCAGGGCATTCAGGGCATCAGCGATTTGATCGCCGTGCCCGCGCTGATTAATCTGGACTTTGCCGACGTTAAGACCGTAATGGAATCCGGCGGGCTCGCGCATATGGGCATCGGAAGCGGCAAGGGCGAAAACCGAATGGTGGAGGCCGCGAAAAACGCCATTCAAAGCCCGTTGCTGGAAACCAACATCGACGGCGCGCGCGCGGTGCTGATCAACATTACCGGCGGCGAGGATATGAGCATCATCGATATCAACGAGGCTGCGAACCTTGTGATGCAGGCCGCCGACAGCGAGGCTAACATTATCTTCGGCGCGGGCATCGACGACTCGATGGACGACGAGGTACGCATTACCGTTATTGCCACGGGCTTCGAAAAAACGCCCTTCCCCAAGAAGGAGGACGTAAAGAAAAAGCCCGGCAGCGAACGCGACTGGACGCGCAGCTTTAGCAGTGGCGACCGTGGCAACGCCTATGCGGCTGGCGGGCTTTCCGGCACGCCGCTGGTGCATCAGGACTATCCCACTCCATCCTACGAGGACATGAGCTTCAACATGCCCATGGAGGAGGAGCCGGGGCCCGGTGACTTTGGCGGTTACATGGGCGGCAGCGCTATTCCGACCCCCGCCGCCATGCCGCAAATGGTGCAGCAGAACAACCAGATGTATCAGTCCGGCTATGGGCAGGGCTATCAGCCGCAGCAGCAGTATGGGCAGATGGATTATGGCATGCAGCAGCCGGGCATGCAGTATCAGGGCGGGATGCAGCAGCAGCCGGTCATTCCGCAGATGGAGTATGGCCAGCAGTATCAGGGCATGCCGCCTCAACAGCAGATGAACCAGCAGCAAGAGCAAAAGCGGCAGGCACAGCCCACGCCGCCGGAGCCGGCTTCTCCGCCCGCATCCGCTGAACGGGATGACCTGGGCGTACCCGCCTTCCTGAGGCGGCCGACAAGAAAGTAATATGAGAAATGGCAAGCAGCTATATACTGCTTGCCATTTCTTTATCCTTTTGCCGGATCACGGGGATAGGGCTTTTTACAACCGGTCAACCCAAGCAGATAATCAATGCTTGTATTATAGTATTCCGCAAGCCTGATTAAGGATTGGCTGGGAATATCCAAATGGCCGGTTTCATATCTGGAATAGGTTGTTTGGCTCACGTTGAGCAGCTTGGCCAATACCTCCTGGCTTGTGTCGGAATCTTCCCGCAAATCGCGTATGCGTTGATACATTACAGCCACCTCACGCTTATTTTAGTATATGCGTTTTTTGCATATTGACTTCTATGCGTTTTTCGCATAATATGATTCCAAGAGGTGATTGAAATGCCGGATTACAAATCCATGTACTATATGCTGGCGGCACAGGTAGCCGACGCCATCGATCTGCTGATAAAAGCGCAGAAGGATGGCGAGAACAGCGTTATGGACGACAACTGTATATCGCTTGAGTCAGAGGAGACGATGGATGAGCACGGAAACAAACCAAACCGCGCGTAAATCGCGGACAGGCCATATCGAAATTCCGATAAAGAAAACAGTGCAATCACAGGACTGCACTGTTTTCATATACAGGTCTTTTCGCTTGCTGTCAACAGATCAGCACTCTGTCAGCCAGACGCGCATTTCACCTACGCTGCGGTTTGCCCAGAGGTAGTAAGGGATTAAACGGATTCGATGGGGGAGCGCAAGGGGCCGTTGATCCATTTGGTATAGCCCGGCCCATTCGCCGCTTGTGCGCCCGCCTTCCAGGACGATACCGACGGCATCCGGCGCCAGGTCGTGACGGGATTCCTCCACAAGCGCCGCATTTTGGGGAACGCGAAGCCTGTGGAGCCCGGGGCCGTTATCGGCCTCCTCGGCGCAGTATATGATGGGGCCGCGCTGGATGGCTACTTTGCCGATATCCGCGCTCACGTCAGGGTTTGCGTACACACGCCGGGGTTTCATTTCAAGGGAGAGCGAAACGGCGTCCCCATCCTTCCATGTCCTGTCCAGCCGCAGGAAGCCTTGGGCAAATGAGGCGCGCACAGGCTCGCCGTTGAGCGATAGCTCGTAGCGGTCCGCCCATTCGGGTAGGCGCAGGCAAAGGCCGTAGTCGCCGGAGGAAAGCGTCAGGCAAATTTCTCCGCTATACGGATAGCCCGTTTGCTGTTCCACAGTTACGCTTTGCCCGCCTACGTCCAACGTCGTCGTACCGGCAACATACAGGTTGACGTAGACGGCTTCGCTGTCAGCGGCGCAGAGATACTGCCCGAGAGAGGCGATCAGGCGCGCGAGGTTGGGCGGGCAGCAGGCGCAGCCGAACCACCTGGGGCGTTCCGGCAGCACATGCGCCAAATCGGGGTTGCCGGCGCATTTCGCCGGATCGGTTTCCAGCGGATTGACGTAGAAAAACCTTTTGCCGTCAAGCGACATGCCGCCAAGACAGGTGTTGTAAAGCGCGCGCTCCATCATGTCGCCATACAGGCCGAGCGGGCCGGCAAGAAAAAGCCTCTGCGCGGCGAAAATCAGCGCGACGGACGCGCAGGTTTCCGCGTAGGCGCTGTGGTTGGGCAGGTCGTAATCCAGCGTAAACGCCTCGCCGTGCGAGGTGGAACCGACGCCGCCCGTTACATACATCCGCTTGTTCACGGCGCTATCAAACAGCCTCTTTGCAGCGGCCATCAGCGTAGCGTCCGCGGTTTCAGACGCGACATCGACCATCCCGCTCAGCAGGTACAGCGCACGCACGCTGTGCCCTTCGATGGAGACTTGCTCGCGCACGGGCAGATGGGTTTGATCATAGGTGGCTTTCAGCATATTGGGGTCGGTGTGCAGTACATGGCTGTGATAGCGCTCCTGCTCCAGCTTGAAATAATCAGGCTGTGCGCCCCTGCGGTCAACGAAGAACTTTGCCAGCTCCAGCAGGAAGCTTTCCCCAGTGGCCCGGTACATGCGCACCAGCGCAAGCTCGACTTCGGGATGCCCCGGATAACCGGGCTTCTGGCCGGATTTGGGGCCGAACACGTCCGCCATATGGCGCGCCATTTTCAGCATAATATCAAGCAGCTTGCGCTTTCCCGTCGCTTCATAGTAAGCGACGGCGGCCTCCATCATATGTCCCGCGCAGTAAAGCTCGTGGCATTCGCGAAGGTTAGTCCAGCGCTTGGATAGGCCGGTACAGGTAAAATAGGTGTTGAGATAGCCGTCCTCACACTGCGCTCGTCCAATCAGGGCGACCGCGTCATCCATCTGTTTTTCCAGCTCGGGATCGGGATGACGGGCAAGCGAATAGGCGGCCGCCTCCAGCCATTTAGCGAGATCGCTGTCCTGAAACAGCATGCCTTCGTAAGGCTCATCCAACTCTCCGGCCGCGATGCGGAAGTTTTTGATGCAGTGGCTTTTTTCGGCGAGCGGAATTTCATCGTTGAGCGCTTGCCATTGATAGGGGAGGATGACGTCCGCGACGAGATCGTCCATCCTTTTCCAGAATCCGTTTCTAAGTATTGTCAGGCGGTTGCTTGAAGCTTTCAGGCACATGGGGTTATTTCTTCCTTTCTTCAGCGCAGGCCGGAAACCGGCGGCGTCTGTTCGTCGTCCACAAACCGAAAATCACGAATCAGGCGGATTTCCTCCACGTCAAAGGGCGTACCGTCGGGATAGAGCAGACACTGGAACCAGCGCCTGGGCTCCGGGCTGCCGACCGGCCATTCCCACGGGATGTGATACTGGGCGCTTCCCGCGCAGAAGCCCCAGATATAAAAGCCGATATGAGCCCGGCTGAAGTAAGGCAAAAAGGCCTTAAGCTCGTTGCCAAAGGTACGCGCCACGCATTCCGAGCAAAGAACCGGCTTGCCGGTGGAGGCCGCGCGCGCAAGCTCCTCCTCAAAGGTCAGATAATGGATGCCTCCGGCCTGCATGTGGGGGGGCTTGCCCGGCTGCTCATAGCAGTGGAAGGTGGTAATATCCGAAAGATCCCATGCGCGCCAGCAGCTTGTCAGCGGCTGAATGGGATTTTGCGCGCGGGCGCACGCAAAGGCAAGCTCCAGAAGCTCCCGGCACTCTTCCCAAGGCTCGTTGTATAAATCCCAGAAGGCCACGCGGCGGTCCTGCCCGTAACGGCCGACGATCTCGCTTACAAAGCGGCAGATGCCTTCCTGATCCTCACGCCACAGCCCTTTGCAATCAAAGATGCGCGCGCCACGGTATATCCAGCTTTTATCGTGGCCGCCGGGCTGATAGTTGATGATAAACGGGTCCTCGCCAGGCGCGAGAGTCTGCCCCGGAATTTGATAGGTGTTGGGCTGAAGGGTCAGTAGGATGGAAAAGCCGTGTTCCCCGCAAATATCCAGAAAGCGGTCCAGCCTTTCGCATACCAGTTCGCGCCGCGTTTCCCACTGGCAGGCGGCGACAAACACGCGCAGGCTGTTAATGCCGATCTCCTTGGCGTAGCCAAGCTCACGGCGTATCCACTCCTCGTTGAAATGGTGCCACATCTCGATATAGCTGTAGCAGTACGAGGGAATATAGTTGACCCCCTTGATAACCCCATAGGGTTCCATATAGGCCTTGGCGCGTTCGGCGCTCCAGGCGGCGCCGACAAGTTCGTTTCGGTTCATGTGTGCGACCCTCCGGTTAATTGATATCCGCGGCAAAGCGGAAAACGTTCCAGGAATGCTTTTGAACGGTTAGCGGATACTCGCCCGCGACAGGCACGGGAACCATGCGCACGACAGGCGCGACGGCATTTGGGTTTTGAATGGTGTTGGCAAGAAGGGGTGATTTGCTGTAAAGTTCGATATGCTCCAGGGGGCGGAGCGACGCAAAGCCGTTGAGGCATAGCTGAACCTCAACGTCCTCCTCCACGCAGCAGTTGGCGATAAATACGTTCAGCTCGCCATGTTCCGCATTATAGGCGCAGGCGGTCTGCACGCAGGGACGCGGACCGTAATGCTCGGTCCGTACCTCGGGAAGCTCGCAAGCCGGGCGGAGCGCCATGCCGTGCGCATAGCGCGCGATATCCCGGAATGGATACAGGATGCTTTGCGGAATGACGCCCCCCATCGGAATGGTTGTATACAGGCCGTTTTCATTGACGATCAGCGACTGGGCGTTAAGCTTGACGCGGTCGGCATGGTTAAGCAGCGTGCATAGCAGCCCGCCGTAGAGCACGGCGTCGATCTGCCTGTATGCGTCGGCGGGTTCGCCGCCTGGCAAAGTGGTCTGGTGGGGGAGGATGCTCAGCTCGTCCAGGGAGAGATACACCTCGTGCCCGCTTCGCAAGCAGCCCTTCACATGCCTGATCGCGCCTTCCGCGGCGCCGATCATCTCCTCCAGGTCAACAGCCATGTAAGCGATGTCGCAAAAGGTTTCCACGCGCGGATAGAGCAGCTTTTGCTCCACATCATAGCCGTAGTAGCGGTGCAAGGACAGGTAATCCATCTCCTCATAGGCCGCCTCCAGAAGCGTTCGGTCCCAATATCCGTAGCTTCTGTGCGCGGGCTCATTGGAGCAGGAGCCTGCCGCGATGAGCTGGATGGACGGGTCCACACGCCGCATCATACGGGCTGCCTGAACAAACTTTTTAGCGTAATCCTCCGCTGAAAGTTGGCCGATCTGCCAGGGGCCGTCCATCTCATTGCCAACGCACCAAAGTTTCACCCTATAGGGCGATTCCGAGCCGTTCGCGCGCCTTAGATCGCTGAGGGCTGTACCGCCCGGTAGGTTGCAGTATTCCACAAGCTCGGCCGCTTCCTCCGGCGTGCCCGTGCCCATGTTGACGCACATCATCAGCTCGATATCCAGTTCGCGCAGATAACGCGCAAACTCGTCGGTGCCGACCTCGTTGGTTTCGACAGTCTGCCAGGCAGTTTCAAAGCGCCGGGGCCGCTTGTCGCGCGGGCCGATACCGTCCTTCCAGTGATAGGCCGATACAAAATTGCCGCCCGGATACCGCATAAACTGTACGCCGGCGTCGCGGACAGCGCGTTTTACATCACTTCGAAAGCCATTGCTGTCCGCTTGGGGGTGGTCCGGCTCATACAGGCCACCGTATACGCAGCGGTTGAGGTGCTCGGCAAACGAACCCGCCATTCTACCGCTGATGGTTCCTACGGCAAAACGCCTGTCATATAGAATTTTTGCTTTCATTGCTCTTACCCCTTAACCGCGCCAAGCATAACGCCCTTTTCAAAATACTTTTGCAAAAACGGGTAGATGATCATGAGCGGAATGGTGGATACGATGATAATGCTGTACTTCATGCTGATGACGTAGAGAATGGCATAGCCGCTGCCGGTTCCGCCGGTTTGCGAGCTGGACTGCGCCACCAGAAGAATTTCGCGCAGCACAAGCTGAAGAGGCTTATAGTTTAAGTCGCGCGCGTACAAAAGGCCGGTGAAATAATCGTTCCAGTGCGCCACGGCGTAGTACAGGGCGATAACCGCAACAATCGCCCGGCACAGCGGCATAGCGATCCGGAAGAAGTAGCGGAAATGCCCGCAGCCATCCAGCTGCGCCGCGTCGTAAAGCTCCTCGGGAATGCCGGTTTCAAAGAACGTGCGTACAATGATAAAGTTATACACGTTGAGCGAAAAGGGGATGAGAAACACCCATACGGTGTTGATCATGTTCAGGCTGCGCATGAGCATGTAGGTGGGAATCAGGCCGCCGTTGAAGAACATGGTGAACACGAACATCAGCATAATCACCCTGCGGGGCATGAACTCCCTGCGCGATACCGCGTAGGCGGCGGGAAACGTGACGGTGATATTGATCAGCGTACCCACGAGCGTGTAAAAGATGGTGTTGCGGTAGCCAATCCACAGGTCCCGCTCCGCAAAGACCATCTCATACCCCTTCAGGGTAAAGCCGTTGGGCCAGAAGGCAACCCTGCCCGCCGATACCTGCATGGGGTCGCTGAAGGAGGCGATGATCACATAATACAGCGGATAGGCCACGATGATAAACACAAGGATGCAAAAGACGGTGTTGAAGATTCGGAAGCCCCGCGAGAGAATCGCTGCGCTTTCCTGACTTTTTGCTTTCATTTGGCAGCTGACCTCCCTTACCAGATGCTGATGCCGGCGCACTTTTTGGCGACCACGTTCATCAGGAATACCAAGAAGAAGTTAATGACGTTGTTAAACAGCGAAATCGCCGCGGAATAGCTGTATTGGTTGCTTTGCAAGCCGATTTTGTACACGTATGTGGAGATGATTTCCGATACGGACAGGTTCAGGCTGTTTTGCATCAGGTAGACTTTTTCAAAGCCGACGCCCAGCACGCTGCCCATGGTAAGGATTAGCAGCACCATCATGGTGGGCACAAGACACGGCAGGTCGATATATCGGATGATCTGCCAGGTGTTCGCGCCGTCGATGTGGCAGGATTCGTAGATGGCGTTGTCAATGGAGGACAGCGCCGCTATGTAGATGATGCTGTTCCAGCCCGCGTGCTGCCAGATTTCCGAAATAACGTAGAGGGGAACAAAGAGCTTGGTATCGCCCATAATTACGCCATTGTAGCCGAGGTTGGCCGCAAGCTGGCCCAAAATGCCGGAGGTGGAGGAGAGCATCAGCGTCATGATGCTGACCAGAACGACCGTTGAGATGAAGTGCGGCAGATAGACGACGGTTTGAATCAACTTTTGGCGGCGTTTGCTGCGCACCTTGCTGAACATGATCGCAAGCAGAATCGGCACCGGAAAGCTGAAAACAATCGTGCTCAGGCTGATCATCAGCGTATTGCGGATGAGGGAGCCGAACTGATAGGAATTGAAGAATTTGTTCAGATAGGTAAGCCCCATCCATTCGCCGCCTGAAAAGCCTGTGGAGAAGGAATACTTCCGGAAAGCGATCTGGATACCGTACATCGGCAAATAATTGAACAGAAGTATGATCAAAAAGCCGGGCAAAACCATCAGGTAAAGCTGATAATGCCGCCGCATATTGTTCAAAAGCCGCTTTGGAAACGACGTCATGCGCAAAACTCCTTTGGCCTGTGATGAAAAAGGAGCCGCCGCGCTTTTTTGTATCCTGATCCGCGCGGCGGCTCCTTTCGTTTGGCAGTCCGTCCTAGGCTTACTTGCTTACATAGCTGAAGTAAGCGTCAACGGCGTTTTGTACGATCTGCCTGGCCTCGGCGTAGCCGGCCGAGTTCACGTTGTTCAGGTAGGCATCCCAGCCCGCCTGGTCCACGCCGCCGCCCGTCAGCCAGGTGGCAAACTGGGTTTCAAAAAGGTTTTTAAGGTCGGTCATATAGAAGGAAAGCTCGCTGTTATCCTCGTCGCTGTACTTGAGGAACGCGCCGGGCCACATGTCGTCGCCTACACGGTCCACATACTCGGTATACGCCTCATCCAGGGAGTTAATCAGCTGCATATCGGTCGAAAGGGATAGCTGAATATCATCGGAGATGTACATGCAGCCGGAATCCGCGTGCGCGTTGGTCCACTTCCAGGTGCCGGGGTCCATGCTCTCGTCGGCCGGGGGCAGTACGGAGAAGGTACCGTCGCCGTTGTCCCCGATGCACTCGCCCATGGAGCCGAACAGCACTTGCATGGCGTACTCGTCTGAGTAAAAAAGGTTGAGAAAACGCATGGCCGCCTCCTTATTCTCACACTTCGCGCTGAGAACGGCGGTGGGGCAGGCGTAGTTGAGGGTGTAGTAGGAGGTTTCCCAGACGGCTTTATCCGCATATTCGGCGGAGGGCAGAATTGGAGCGATTACCTTGTACTGCTGCGCAAGCTCGCCGGTACCCATACGGTCGGAGATATCCCAACCCAGCGTATACCCAACGACGCCGGTGCGGGAGGTGGCGGCAAAGGTGGCGTAGTCCTCGGTGAAAATTTCGGTGTTGATCAGGCCGGCATTCCAGCACTTGGAGAGGAACTGAATCAAGTCATGATACTCGTCGGACACATAGATATTTTTTACCTCGCCGTTATCCAGGTACCAACCCTGGTCGGTAATGGCGGTCACGGGTACGCCATAGCCGCAAAGCATGGTTAGCGCCCAGGGAATCTGATAAACGCTGCCGGACGCGACGCCCGCGGCAAAGTCCATGGGAATTTCGTTGCCGGGATCGCCGTCGCCATCAGCGTCTTTTTCCTTAAATGCAACCAGCACGTCGTAAAACTCGTCAAACGTGGTGGGCATCTCAAGGCCGAGGTTTTCCAGCCACTGCACGTTGATCATCTGGCGCAGATAGGTGCGGGGCCAGTAGCGCTGATACTTCGGAATGCCGTATACTCCGCCGTCGGAGGAGGTCGCCAGGTATTCCAGCTCCGGGTGCGCGTCAAACGCCTTGCGGATGTTGGGCGCGTACTCGTCGATCATACCGCTCATATCGGCAAACAGATCCTTGAATTGCGCGATATCGCTGCTTACGATCGCATCCTTGCCGATAATCATATCGGGAATGTCCCCGCTGGCCAACAGCGTGCTCTTGATTTCGTCCCAGCCGCCGCTGATCTGCTCGATTTCCAGCGTTACATTTGCGTCCTTGGCCATGTTCTGGATAAACGCAACCTCGTTGAAGTCCTTGGTCAAGGCGTTGGTGTAGAACATCACCTTGAGGGTTGCCGTCTCCTCGGCGGACGCAACCGCCGTCAGGGAGAAAAGCATCGCGACCGTCAGGATCAAACTAAGAAACCGTTTCACTTTGATAGCCTCCTTCGTTTTGTTTCGCGTCGCATTTCACAGCTTTATCCGGCGCCGGACAAAATCATGGAAAACGACTAAGAATTGCTTGTAACGCAGCCACGTATTTCACAAATTCTGTTTTGATTATACCCGGATTTTTGGTTGCTTTCAGCCCACCAGATATCAAAAAAGGTATCCGATATTGACTTGTTCGTACATTTGATCTGGCATTTTGCCATTTAGCGGGCGGCAATCGCGCGCCGGAGCCAGACTGTCATTTCCTCCGGCTCGCTCGAGCGCCGCCGGTTGCCCCACATGCCGTAGGGGATTAACCGGATGGGTGTTTGCCGTCCAGAGGGGGCATAGCGGCGGTACAGCCCCTGAAAGGCATCGTCGCCCTCTCGCAAGCCGCCGGCAATTTCCAACATAGGCGCGCCTCGAAGGCGCCGACGGCAGATCTCGATCGCGGCGCCCGGATGGACGGCCAGTTGGAACAGGCGCGGGCCGTTGTCGCATTCCTCCGCGCAGTATACAACGGGGCCGCGCATGACGGCTACCTTTCCGGCGTCGGCCTTCACGGCGGGGTTCGCCTCCACAAAGCAGGGCGGCATGTCCAGCGACAGCTCGACGTCCGTTTTTCCCGGCGGACAGTCAAGCAGCGCATACCCGCGGTTCATGCGGCCGCTAAGAGCAATGGGAGCATGGTCTTGTAGCAGCGAGGCGTTTTCACACCATCCGGGAATACGGATGGCGAGCCGGAACGCGCCTGTGCTCTGAATCTCAAAATGAATCGCGCCGTCCCAGGGATAATCGGTCGTCTGGCGGATTTGTACGCACAGGGCATCGGACAGGCGGACGGATGCCGCGGAGTCTGCGAAAAGGTGAACGTACAACGTGCGGCTGCTATGCGTATAAAGGTAAGCGCCAAGGCCGGTCAGCAGCCTGACAAGGTTAGGCGGACAGCAAGCGCAAGCAAACCACGGCTGGCGGACCGGCTTAACCGACTGATAATCCGCGTCGGCCTCGATATCCCTGGGATAAACCTCCAGAGGATTGACGTAGAAGAAGCCGCGCCCGTCAAACGAAACCCCGGCGGGCAGCGCGTTGTACAGCACGCGCTCCATCACGTCGGCAAAGGCGGCGTCCGGTTCGTTCAGCAGCATGCGGCGCATGGCGAAAACCAGCGCCGCGGACGCGCACGTTTCGCCATAAGCACGGTCGTTGGGCAGGTGATAAGGCTTGGTGAACGCTTCCTTGTGGCGTGTGGCACCGACCGCGCCCGTTAGGTACATTTGCTGGTTGCGGATGCTGTCAAACACGTTCCGGCAGGCTTCAAACATCTCCCTGTCGTCTGTATGGGAACAGTACGCGGCCATGCCCGCCAGTAGATAACAGAGCTTGACAGCGTGGCCTACCGGCTCCCGCAGGTGGCGCGGCGCGCGCTCGGATTGATCGTAGCCTTTGTCGTCGCTGGGCTTTTCGCCCTGTAAATGGGGATGAAAGCTTTTACGGCCTCTGCGCTCCCATTCCAGGTCGTAATAGTAAGGCTCGCTTCCCCGAACGTCGAGCTGAAACGCGGCCTGCTCAAGGTATTTCTGATTTCCCGTGACTTCGTACAGCCGCACGAACGCAAGCTCGGCTTCGGGATGGCCGTCGCAGGCGGGAATCTGCCCTTCTCCGCGGCCAAAGGTAGCGCAAAGCAGGTCGGCATAACGGCAAATGATCTCGAGAAACCGACGCTTGCCCGTGGCCTGCCAGTAGGCGGCCGCAGCCTCCGCCAAATGCCCGAAGCAATAAAGCTCATCGCACTCGCGGATGTTTTGAAAACGGCCCCCGGGTTCCGCCACGGTAAAATAGGTGTTCAGATAACCGTCCTCCCGCTGAGCGCGCCCAAGGAGGTCGATTACCTCGTCGGCGCGCTGCTCCAACGCTTTATCGGGCGCCCAGCAGAGCAGATAGGCGACGCCCTCCAGCCATTTGCCCACGTCGCTGTCCTGAAAGCAGGTGCCATAATAGGCCTTTGTGGATTCTCCTGCGGCGATACGGAAATTTTCAATGGCCCCGCTTTTTTCCACGCCCGCCAGCTCGTCGTTCAGTACGCTCCACTGGTAGGGGATGGCGTCGTTTTTCATAATGCGCTGATAGTCCGCAAAGAAGCCTCCGGTGATTTTTACACCGGACAGCGGCGGGCTGCCATATGGGCTTTCAAACATGCTTTTGTTCCTCTCTTGCCGTTTTGGATTGGTGCCGGAAGTGTTCCCATTCATTATAGGGGAGGCGGATGGGACGGACAATCCATGAAGAAGAACAAAAGGTGCCTTTGATTGACTTGCTGTCCGAGACTCAGCGGGGAACGACGTCGAAGATGGCGATTTGGTGCGTGTTTCGATAACCGGTGGGAGTCATGTTCATATGCGCCTTGAACATGCGCATGAAATATTTTTCGCTTTCGAAACCAACCTCTGATGAGATGCGCTTGATGGGAAGGTTGGTTTCGCTCAGCAGCTGGCACGCGTAGCACAACCTCAGCTCGTTTTGGTAGCTGTTGATGGTTTTTCCCACGCGGGCCTTGAACAGCCGGCACAGATAGGACTTGTTGTAGCTGAACAGGTCTGCCAGCTCGTCCACAGAAAGCTCGCCTGTAAAGTTGGAGCGGATATGGTCCAAAAGCTGCATGAAGCGCTGGTCGAACTTATGGGCGTGGCGATACAGCGTCTGGTTGCTGATTTCGTACAGCAGTACCTTGAGCAGGCTTTTTTGAAGGTTAGGCGTATAGTGCTGGGCGTAATTGTTGGTGTAAAGCTGGTTGAAGAGCATGGAAACCGTATTCAGGTCCAGCAGCGAGACGTGATACATCAGGTAGGACTGGCCAGGCGCGATTTTTCTCGCGTCAACGCATTCCCTTTCCAGCAGGCAATCCAGGTCCGGCGCTTCAAAATGCGCCCAGTAATAGGAGATACCGCCCTCGCTGTCGCGGGTGCCGTAGTGCAGCCTGCGCACGGGAAGGATAAAAACATCACCCGGGCGAATGGCAAATTCCGAACCCTCGATGTTCATGTACATGGTGCCTTTTGTGCACAGGGCCAGTACCCAGAGGTCAAAAACGCGCGGCAGATGTTTCCAGGGTTCGTCGGTTTTCATGATGCCACAGCCGTTATATTCAATTTCATCCTCGATAGCAAAGCCAAGAACCGGCATGGTTTACACCTCCCGAATGCAAAGATATCATCCCGGACACGCGTTTGTCAAACAAAATACCAGAACCGGGGAGTGCATGAAGCCTTTGGCAGATGCTGTTTTTCATCTTCGGCGCATATCTATGGTAGATTCATTTACAGGGATATGATAAAATTATGATGGTATAAAAGTATATTGTGCGGCAGTTTTGTGGGTTTGCCGCGAAAGGCATGGAAATGATATATGAAAATACGCCAAGGATTGAAACGGAACGACTCATTTTACGTAAATTTACGGACAACGACCTGAAGGCATATTTTGATATCATGAGTGATGAAAAGGCGAATCAATTTCTTCCATGGTTTTGTGTGAAAACGATGGAAGAAGCGAAGAAGCTTTTACATGACAACTGCATTGGGCTTTATAATATGCCCTCGGCATACCGATATGCCATCTGCCTGAAGGAACATAACAGCCCTATCGGATATTGCGGCTTTAGCGGCACCGACAGCAACGATATCGGCTATGGCCTGAGAACCGATTTTTGGCATAAGGGAATAATAACGGAAGCCGTAACGGCATTGGTTGAGCGTATTAAAACCGCGGGTTATTTGTATATAACCGCGACGCACGATATCAACAATCCTCGCAGCGGCGAGGTCATGAAAAAAATTGGCATGAGCTATCAATATAGCTATGTGGAGCAGTGGCAGCCTAAAAATATTTCGGTTACATTCCGAATGTACCAGCGAAATTTTGATGGAAATACTACAAGAAGGTATATGGAGTATTGGGATAAATATCCGAATCATTTTGTAGAAGAAAATGTTTAGCAATACTTTGAGCGTATAACGGGCCAGGTAACAGAGACCATTGGATTTTTTAGCGTTGAATATAAATAATCGAACGCGCCGCCATAGACAGGGCGGCTTATTGATGTTATATGGAAATCGAAAGAGGAGAAGGATACCGTGCAAAACGCCGCTTAATTGAACGGCAGGCGGGAAAAATGCTCGAAGCGCTACGGCGTTGAAAACGTATTATTTTGAAGAAGATGGCGAGCGCGTTAAAACAGTATGCGGTCAACGAGCCGGCCGGGCAAAAAGACAAATCATTCATTAGTTTAACTATTGACATATTTGTGCGCTCCTGTTACAATGATCTCAGTTAAGAAAGACGGTTATGATTTAAAGAACGCATCCCAGCCCGACAGAAACCGAGGTGTTTACTATTCGTACCTGTATTTGTTCCCCATGCGGCATTTTGGGCTACGGCTTTCCGCGCGAGTCATTTGCGCTGGCCATGGCGGAAAATCCCGACGCAATCGTCGTGGACGCCGGCTCGACCGACGCGGGGCCGCACAAGCTTGGCGCGGGCGTGGCGATTGTCAGCCGTATGGCCGCCAAGAAGGACCTTGCCTTGCTGATGGAGGGCGCGAGGAAGAGGAAAATTCCGTTGCTGATCGGATCGGCCGGAGGGTCCGGCGCGCGCGTACATACGGAGTGGACGCTTGATATCATCCGCGAGCTGTGCAAGGAGATGGACTGGCACCCCAAGACGGCCGTCATCTGGGCGGATATTCCCGATCAGGTGGTGCTTGAGGGGCTGGAGCAGGGCAAAATCAGCAAAATGTCTGAAAACGTGCCCGAGCTTACGCCTGAAACGCTGGCGCAGACAAACGGCGTGGTGGCCCAGATGGGCTTGGAGCCGATACTGGACGCGCTTGCCGGGGGCTTTCAGGTCATTATCTGCGGCAGGGCATACGATCCCGCTCCCTTTGCGGCTGTGGGCGTGCACCGTGGACACGATACCGGACTTGCCTACCACATGGGCAAAATCCTTGAGTGCGGAGCGCTGTGCTGCGAGCCCGGCACCACCAAGGATTGTATGTTGGGCATTTTGGAAGACAATTCCTTTACCGTCTATCCCGCCGCGAAAACACGGCGCTGCACGCCTGTGAGCGTCGCTGCGCACACCTTTTATGAAAAGGATCATCCCTATTTGCTGCACGGCCCCGGTATGCTGCTGGATTTAAGCGCCTGCCGCTTTGAGGACATGGGGGAGGGCCGCGTGCGCGTGACGGGAAGCCGGTTTGAATCCGTTCCCTATACGGTTAAGCTGGAGGGCGCACGCCCCGTGGCGTACCGAACTTTCGTGCTCGCGGGCATTCGCGATCCGCTGCTTATCGCCTGTATGGACGAGGTGGAACGGCAGGTGGTGGAAGGGGTGCGTGCTTATTACGCCGATATCCCATCGGACAGCTACCAGATTCATTTCTACCATTACGGAAAAGACGCGGTGCTGGGCCCGTGCGAGCCTTGCAAGGATATTCCGCATGAAATCGGCCTGATGTTCGAGGTGATCGCCCCTACGCAGGAGCTCGCAAACGCGATATGCGCGACGGTTCGCTCGTCCTATCTGCATTTTGGTTACGAGGGGCGCAAGTCCACGGCCGGCAACCTTGCCTTTCCGTTCGCGCCCAGCGACGTACCCTTCGGCGCGGTATACGCCTTTTCCGTCTATCATTTGCTTGGGGTGGAGGACGGCCGGGCGCTGTTTCCCATCGAAGCGGTGGAGGTATGAGAATGCAACGGCTTTATGAGCTGACCAAGGTACTGCGCAGCAAAAACAGCGGCCCCTTTGAAATTACGCTGGATATTTTGTTTGACAATCCCCAAACCTACCGGCGCGTGGTGGACAGCGGCGCGGTTACCCGTGAGAGTGTCGCGGCGCTGTACGGCATTTCGCCTGAAAAAATACTGGAGTTCATACACTATGACGCGGCGCTGGGCATCAAGATCACCTATCTAAGGGACGTGGCCTCCGGCACCGTCGGCGACCGCGACGTATACGGCGCGCAGCAGCATGCGCCGCTTATGGATATTGAAATTCCATAAACAGTAGGAGGCGGAAATATGCAGAACAAGAACGCCCTTCCCCGAAACACCCTGCGCGACGGCATGCGCCGGCTAAGGCTGGACTGGGTGCTGTACGCCATGCTGCTGCCGACGCTCGTGTATTTTATCGTATTTCGGGTGCTGCCCATCTGGAACATGCGTCTGGCATTCTTCAATTTCAGCGGCCGCAAGGCGTGGACGTGGGCGGGCACCAAATATTTTGAAATGATGTTTGCCTCTCCGCTGATGAAGGATATCTTGATGAATACCCTGATCATCAGCCTGATGAAGTATGTGCTGCTGTTTCCGTTCTTCGCAATTTTCGCCGTTTTGTTATCTGAAATGCGTTCCAACCGCATGCGCAAGTTTACGCAGGTGGTCAGCTACCTGCCGCACTTTCTTTCGTGGGTTGTGATCGCAGGCATCTGGATCAGCTTCCTGTCCAAAACCGGCGCTGTCAACCAGATACGCGGGTTGTTCGGTTTGCCCGTTATCGATTATATGACGGATAAGGGCTCCATCCGCTGGGTTCTGTTCTTTTCGGAGGGCTGGCGGTCGCTTGGCTGGGATTCCATCATTTACTTCACCGCCATTCTGGGCATCAGCCCGTCGCTTTACGAAGCGGCGGAAATCGACGGCGCGTCACGCTTTCAAACCGTCCGCTATATCGTGTTCCCCGCGCTTGTTACCCCGATGGTGACGATGTTTATCCTGAACCTCGGCTTCTTCTTAAACGCCGGGTTCGATCAGGTGCTGAACTTCACCAACTCCGCCGTCAACAGCACCATCGAAATTCTGGATACCTATATCTACAACATCGGTATCGGGCAGGGCCAGTATTCGCTGGCGACGGCCGTGGGCCTTGTCAAGGGCGTGTTCGGCGTGGTTTTGGTACTGCTCACACATGTTGCCAGCAAGCGTTTGACTGGCACAGGCGTTTGGTAAGGGGGCGGCAAATGTGAAAAAAGTCAAAAAGCTGTTTACGCCCGGACAAATCCTGTTAAACCTCGTTATGATCTTCCTGTCGCTGACGATGCTGGTGCCGCTGCTGAACATCTTGGCGAAATCCTTCTCCGACCCCGCGCTGTCGCCCTCCATGAGCGGCCTGCGCATAATCCCGGCAGGCTTCAGCACCATCAACTATCAGATCGTTTTCAGCAACAAGGTTATCCTTCCGACCCTCTGGAACTCGGTGGTCATCACCGTGCTGGGAACGCTGATCAACATTTTGCTGACCACCAGCGCCGCCTATGTGCTGATTCAGCCGCGGCTGATGTTCAAAAAGACGATCATGACCTTTTTGATTATCATGATGCTGTTCGACCCCGGACTGGTGCCTGAATACCTGGTCGTCAAAGGCTTGGGGCTGATCGGCAGCAAGTGGTCGGTCATTCTGGTCACTTCGGTCAACGTCTATTACCTGATTATCATGATGCGGTACTTTCAGGCGATTCCTTCCGACATCTACGAGGCGGCGCGCATCGACGGAGCGGGGCATATCCGAATGCTGGGGTCTATGGTGTTCCCACTGGCCAAAGCCGGTATCGCCACCATCGCGATGTTTTACGCCGTCGTGCGCTGGAATGAATACTTCAAGGCCAGCATTTACCTGACCGAAACCGCCAAAACCACGTTACAGGTTATCCTCAGGCAGTTCGTGGTACTGGGCGATACCGTTTCACTGATCGGCGCGCAAAACATCATGAGCTATAACGAGCTTGCGCGGATCGACTACGGCGCGCTCAAGGCCGCGACCATCGTCATCGCCATCGTCCCTATTTTGCTGCTCTACCCGCTGGTGCTCAAATTCTACACCAAGGACGTAATGGCGGGCAGCGTGAAGGAATGAGGCGGCATCCACCGTACCCTTCGGTCTGGAAGAGGACCGAAAAAATAAAGGAGGTTTATCCAATGATGAAGAAATGGCTTGCTTTACTGTTAACCGCCATGATGCTGCTGGGCAGCACGGCCGCCGTCGCTGAAATCGGCTCCGCCGAGGCCCCCGTCCCCGTTTCCATCCTGATCAAGGACGTGTTGCCAGACGAGGCGGACACCGTCGCCGTTGTTGAAGCGATTGAGAAGGGCATGGCCGCGCAGGGCAACTACGTGGACATCACTATTCTGGAAGCGCCCGCAGGCAAGTATGTGGAGGTTGTGCCGCTGGCGTTCCGCACCGAGGAAATCAACCCCGACATTATTTTCTTCCAGGGTAACACCGATACGCCCGTGGTGGCCGAGGGCCTGTTGGAGGACCTGACCCCCTACATCGAGAATTCCACCTATGTAAAGGCCGTGATGGGCGAGCACAGCAAGGCCCGCATGGAAAGCTCCCCCTACCTGCTTTGGCTTGCGCCCGCGAAGTTCTTCGCGCCCGTTATCCGCAAGGATTTCCTTGATCAGGCGTCCTCCAAGGACGCTTTCCTGGCGGACCCGACCCCCGAAGCCTATGCCAAGCTGCTTAAGGAGCTGATGGACGCCGGCACCGTCAAGTATGGCGTAACGGTTGACGGCGCGCTCACCCGTCTGGACAGCATCTTCAACCATGCCTTTGGCGTGACCTCCTCCATTATGGAAGTGGACGGCAAATACGTTTACTCCATGGTGACGGAGCAGGAGAAGAATAAGCTGGCTTTCTACGCACAGCTTTACAAGGACGGCATCCTGGACGCCGACTACATTACCAAGGCGTGGGACACCATGGAGCAGGCCTTTTATGAGGGCGACTGCGCGCTGATCGCCGGAACGGCGGGCGACGTTATCCAGGTTTACAACACCAAAATGGTGCAGACCATGGGCGAAGGCGCCGAGCTGGTTGCGCTTCCCCCTGCCAAGGGCGTCGGCCAGGCGTATGCCTCCATCGACGTAACCAAGGAAGAGCGCGGCTTTGCCATCAACGCCACCATCGACCAGAACGTGAAGGACGCGGCGTTCGCGATTCTCGAGTACATGGCCAGCCCTGAGGGGCGGATGATCGACAAGCTGGGCGTCGAGGGTGTGCATTACACCGTTGACAACGGCACGGTCACCTATACCGATGCCTGGGGCGCCTACTGGGCCCGTTTCTTCCCGACGGTGGACGGCCTGCCCGCCGACCTGAAGCTTGCCACCCCGGTGCTGAGCACCCCCGCGCAGGACAGCCTGACCCTGGGCGCGCAGTACTACGCCAACGATATCAATGTAATCATCCCCGAAGATTTGCAGCCGCAGCTTGCCGCTGTGAAATCCATCTACACCGAGTACGCCAATGAGATTGTTCGCGGTGTTCGCCCCATCGACGATTTTGCCCAGATGGTGGAGAAGATCAACGCGGCCGGCGGCGACGCGCTGAGCGAGTATTTCGCGACGGTGCTTAAGTAATTTCCTTTCTTTGGCGGGGAACAGAGCGTGCCTTTGTTCCCCGCCGCTTATCCGCAAGCAAAATAATAAGGAGTGTCATCATTTGAGCCCGGTAGAGTATGTGGAGCGCGTCTATGCTGGTTTTTTGGGCATGAACATCGGGATTCGGCTGGGCGCACCGGTCGAGCCCGCGCTTTGGAGCTACGAGCGCATCGAGAGGACGTATGGCGATATCCGAGGCTATGTGAAGGATTACAAACATTTTGCCGCGGACGACGACGCGAACGGTCCTGTTTTTTTTCTGCGCGCGCTCAACGACAGCCATGGCGAGGCAACGCCCCAGGCGGTTGCCGAGGCATGGCTCAACTATGCCCGGGAGGGCGTGGGTTTGTACTGGTGGGGCGGCTACGGCGTCAGCACCGAGCATACCGCCTACCTCAACCTGAAAAACGGCATTCCGGCGCCCGCGTCCGGTTCGATCCGGCAGAACGGTCGCATCCTCGCCGAGCAGATCGGCGGACAGATTTTTATTGATACCTGGGGCCTGATCGCGCCGGGCGACCCGGCGTGCGCGGCGCGTTACGCCATGGCGGCCGCCTCCGTCAGCCACGACGGAGAGGGCTTATACGGCGCGGCGTTCGTCGCGGCATGCATCGCTGAGGCGTTCGTATGCGGCGACATTCAGAAGGTGATGGACGCCGGCCTTGCGCAGATTCCGCAGGACAGCGTTTACGCGGCCGTTGTAAGTACCGTGCGCGCTTTCCACCGGGAAAAACCCGGCGACTGGCGGGCTTGCCGGGAAATGCTGGAGCGCGACTGGGGCTATGACAAGTACGCGGGCGTTTGCCACATCATCCCTAACGCGGGCGTGTGCGCCCTTGCCATGTGCTACGGCGAGGGGGATTTTGCCCGCACGGTTGAAATCGCGACCATGTGCTCCTGGGATACGGACTGCAACGCGGGCAACGTGGGGACGGTACTGGGCGTGATGTGCGGGCTTGACGGCCTTCCCGCGCATTACCGCGAACCGATCAACGATGAAATTGTGCTTTCGGGCATCTCGGGCTATTTGAATATCCTTGATATTCCTTCCTATGCCTATGAGCTGGCAGCATGGGGCTACCGCATGCGGGGTGAGATGGTTCCGAGGGAAATCGCGGACCGGATTCGCGAGGGCGAGGTGGATTTCGATTTCTCCCTTTCCGGAAGCACGCACGGCCTGCGCTTTGAATGCGCAGTGCCAACCTGCGCAAAACTGGGCGGGGGAAAGGTTTTGCTTGACCGCATGGTACGCGGGCAGCGAGCGAAACTTTTTTATAAGCCGTTATGGCGCAGGTCGGATTTCAGCGACGAACGCTACATGCCCGTGTTTTCGCCCCGGGCATATCCGGGTCAACAGGCGGAAATCTCGCTCGCTTACGACAAGCAGCAGGGCGAGGCGCTGATCCTGACCCCGTATATAAGGGAAAGCCTGAGCGGAAAAGAGCTGCTTCAAAAGCCCGTGATTTTGGAAGCGGGAAAGGATGAAACCACGCTTTCTTTTACCATCCCCGATCTGGCGGGAGGCCTGGCGGATGAGCTGGGGGTGATCATCGAATCCGCCGCACCGGCAAAATTCGCCGTTTCGGGCACGCTGTGCCTGAAACGGCTGCGCGTGTTCGGCAAGGCGGCGTATACGGTTGACTTTGCCAAGATGAAGAAGGAGTTTGGGAGCATCCTGCCTTTTTCGCACAACCACGGAGCGTGGGATTTAGAGGCCGGACGGATTCACCTGTTGTGCGACAATCAGGCGCAGGCCTTCACCGGCAACTACTTCATGCGCGACGCGAGCGTATCCGCGCCTGTGCAACCTGAAAATGGTGAAAGCATATGCCTTGCGCTGCGGGCGCAGGGAGCGCAGCGCGGCTATTACGCAGGATTGCACGGCCGGGGGAAGGTCGCGATTCTGGCGATGGAAAACGGGCGCGCGGAGGTGCTTGCCGAGGGAGCGCTTGACTGGCGGTACGGTGAAAGCCGAATGATTCGCTTCACCGCCGTCGGCAGGCAGCTGACCCTGGAAGCCGGAGACGTTACGCTGCAGGCGGAGGACAGCCGGTTTGCTTATGGTATGACGGGCTTCGGCATGCTGTCCATGGGGCGGGCCTATCTTGGAAACCTGAACGTTTGCGAGATGTAATTGCGCCGGGTATGTTTGCCGGGCGGAAAAAGAGGAGGAAATAGGCGATGCTTAGCAGAAAGGAACTGCTGAACAACCCGGAGCTTTTAAGGGATAAGGCGCGAGGAGCGCTGATCGGGCTTGCTATCGGCGACAGTTTTGGTGACGCGTCCCGTACGCCTGATAATCAGATGGCGTATGGATTAACCGCCGACTTCAACAAGGGCGCGAGCTGGTCCACCGACGATACGGAGTTTGCTATGCTTACCGCGCAGACGCTGATTGACTGCGGCGGAAAGCTTAATAGCGCGTGTGTTGTGGAGGCATGGCTTAAGCACGTTGCCACGCAGGATGAACTAAAGCGCGGCGGTGCGAGCGAGTTTGAAGCATCCCGCAACCTGCGCAGGGGGTTGCGCCCGCCGCTATCCGGGCGGTATAATGCTTATAGCCATTCCGACGGCGCGGCCATGCGCATCGCGCCCATCGGGGTATTTTGTGCGGGCGACGCTGACCGGGCCATCGAAATGGCAGCCATTGACGCCTCCATCAGCCACGACCGTGAGGGCATATGGGGTGCGCAATCCGTCGCGGCGGCGGTCGCGGTGGCCATGGCGGACGGCACCATGGAAGAAATCCTCGCGGCGGCGATGAAGCCCATTCCTGCCGACACGTGGTATGCCCACGCCATGCAGCGCGCGATGGATATTGTGGACGAAGCCGGCGGTGAACTGCTAAAAGCTTGGATGCCGCTGCATGACGAACTTTGGACCAGCTACAAGGCCTGCGTGGCCGAGGCGGTTTCCGAGGCGTTTGGCGTGCTTAAGCTGGTGCATGGGGATTTCCGCACCGGCGTGACCTACGCGGGCAATTTTGGGCGCGACGCCGACACCATCGGCGCGATCTGTGGCGCGGTGCTGGGAGCGAAATACGGCTACGGGGCCATCCCGCCCGTATGGGCCGAAAAGCCGCGCTATCCCACGGGTACATGCCTGCTGTTTACTAAGGGAATGGACATCCGCGCTACGGCGGACAAACTGGCGGAGCTCGCCCTGCGGGAGGCGTAACCGCCCGCAGAAAGAGGATGAATGCATGATGAGCTTCCAGCCTATCCAGGACCAGCGGCTGTCGGACCGGATTGCGGAGCAGTTTACCAGGGCCATGAGGGAGGGCGAGCTGACGGTAGGGACGCGTCTGCCACCCGAGGCGCAGCTGGCTGAACAGCTCGGCGTAAGCCGCGGCATCCTTCGCGAGGCGCTGACCATTCTGGAAGCGCGCGGACACTTGAGCCGCACCCCCAAGGGCGGCACCGTGATCACCTCCGTGATTGGGGACGATCTCGCGCGCACGCTATCCAAGCAGCTCAGGCAGGCCACCTACCGCGACCTGCTGGAGTTTCGCGAGGTGATGGAATACCGCGCGGTAGAAAATATCGTGCGCATCGCCACCGACGAGCAGCTGCAGAGCCTGGAGGAGCTTTTGCAGGACGAGCAGCAGCAGGTATCCCAGATTGACCGTTACTTTCATTACCAGCTCGCTGTTCTTTCGGGCAACAGCCTGTTCAGCTCCTTTGTGGATACCTATTATGAGCTGATACGGGAAATTAAGGTGAAAAGCCTTCAGACGAAGGAACGCAAAGCGGCGATCAGGCGCGAGCATCTTGCGATTTTAAACGCGTTAAAGGCGCGGAACGCAGAGCTTGCGCGCGAATGCGTGCGGTTGCATTTAAACGCGGTACGGCGTTCGGTGGACAGCAGCGAGGAAGAATAGAAAACGGAGAATCCGGGAGGCGGATGCGCCCGGCGCGTTATAATGAAAGCAGCCCTGCTGGAAAAAGGCAGGGCTGCTTTTGGTATGCAAGTAGATTGCCATTAGACAAATTTAACAAAAAATTATTTGCAATATAGTTTTACAATTATAAAAATTCTTATAGTAAAAATATTTGCAATGTTACGAATTTGGTATATAATGATAAGCAAAAGAGCGCCGAGCGAAAACCAATGAGGGAAAATAAATGAAACCGTCAAGGTATAATTTCTTTTATCCGTATAAGCCGGACAGCAATAAGCATATTGCGTATAACAGCTTCAGCAACGCTCTTGCGCTCATGGAAACAAGGCAATATGATGAATACAGGCTCATAGAAAATATGACAAAGCGGATTTTATCTTTGGCGGAAGAATATAAGTTTTTGTATTCTGCAAGCATTGTAACAAACGGTTATCTTCTCTCACCGGAAAATGCAAGGCGCATGCTTGATTGCAAAATAGCGAGCTGTCAGGTAACCATTGATGGAGAAGCCGAGACTCATAACGCGCGCAGACCGCATGCTTCAGGAAGCGACACTTATGATGTAATTATCAAGAACCTACAGGCCGTAAAGGATATTTTACCTTTTATCATATTACGTGTAAATATTGATAAGGAGAACACAGATGCGATTAGCCATGTTATCGAAACTCTTAAGGAATTACAACTGAATAACGTAAATGCCTATCCCGCGCCAATCCTTGATACAAATGGCTGCTATAGCGCCGGAGCATGTTTATCGAGCAGCGAGTTTTTCAGGTTTGAGTATGATTTTATAAAAGCATCCAGAGATCATAACCGGATGCTTCAAAAATACCCGGCGATTCTTTGCAGTGCGTGTGGCGCAGACGACAGTAGCGCCTATGTTATTGATGCAGATGGAAAGTTGTATAAGTGTTGGTCTGACATTGGAATTTCGGAATTGAGCTTTGGCAGTGTTGCTAAGGGTGTCCTAAATCCAATGAACGAGATTCTGTATATAAAGAATGATCCCACTCATGACACAAAATGCAGTAAGTGCAAATTTCTGCCGATTTGCTTGGGAGGATGTCCCCATGATCAGCGAACCGGGAAAGCCGGAAGATGTCTTCGGTATAAGTATTTGCAAAAACTTTATATGGAAGATATTGCGAAGATTATGAACGAGAAGAAATAACATGACAGCTCTTCCGCATACTGACAATGAAAGGGGAAATCATGAATGGAGTATTTGATTTTACCGTGTGAAGGTGATGGTAGGAGTACTCTTTGTAACCATGAACCAGGGAACTGTACAAGTGCATTTAGACCAACATGTAAAGAAAAGGCGGTTGGTTGCTGTATTACTGGTAAACCCGGTATAATTCCTACAGGAATACCACCAACCGAAGAATAACTTGATTGAGAGCTGTCATTGAGATGGAGGGCTTCTATGAGAAAATATGCAATGATTATTCTTGCATTTATAGCATTTTTCTTTGTTTTTATTTGCACTGCATTAGCTGTAGATGAAGATGGCGTACAGTGCAATGCAAAAATTGATTTTACGCTGGATGAATTGGTCGAAGATTATGATCAGCTTTGGAATGATTTAAAGGTGAACTATCCGTTTCTTCCAGTGCTTGAAAGCAGAGGCATCGACGTTGAAAGACTTTGTTTCACAAATCGGACTCAACTTACTACCCGAATTTCGGACCTGATGGGGTTTGTCTCTCTGATTCAAAATATGTTTTCACAAATGGATAACTTGGCGCATCTGTCTTTGGTAGACGTAGAACTATTTGATTTTTACAATTCATTCCTTCCAGTGGAAAATGACCCGCGAAACGAATTGGTTATTAATCGGCAGACTCAGGCGGTATATAGCTTTTTGAAGGAAAAGTATAAACCGGCCGCCTCTGTTGATTCCACAAAAGTGGAAATCCGTTATTTTTCTGATGTGAATGTGGTGTATTTTCATTTTAAAAGCTTCGACCATTTACTGGTTGACCGGGATAAAGGCATTGTGGCAGACTACTTATCTTCGTTTGACAATGTAGAGCATATCATCTTTGACATCACTGGAAACCCTGGAGGAGATACAACATACTGGGAGAAAAACATAGTTTTACCCTTTGGGGGAGAGTATGAGTGGAAAATTGATACATTTTTGAAAAAAACGCATGTTAATGAACGCTACTTCTTTACCAATGATCATTATAAACTTAAGCCGCTTTCTGCGCTTCCTTCAGACTATGAAATGCCGTCGTTTGTGCAAAAGTTGGAATTAGATTACTATTATGCCGGAAATTGGACTTTTTTGGAACAAAACGATACGGGCAAGTCCATTAAGTCAAAAGCTAAACGCTGGGTGTTGATTGATCAAGCTACTTTTTCCGCAGCTGATGGCTTCGCGGCTTTTTGTAAAAGCAGTGGCTGGGCTACTCTTGTGGGGAAAACCACTTATGGGGATGGCGCCGACGAGTTTGGACCGGTTATGTTCAAGCTGAAAAACACAGGACTTCTTGTGCGTTTTTCATCTGCCACCTGCGCCAACAGCGATGGCACCATGAACGCCGAGATCGGTACCTCGCCGGATATTATATGTAAAGTCCGTGAAACCCCTTTGGAAACTTGTTTGCGGGTGATTGGCGATATGCAGTAATACCGGCTTTTTGCTCATGCCTAAGGGAGACAAAAAAATGCGGCAAATTATCAAAAATAATTTTCTGATGATCAAATACATTTATCAGGCACGGCCAAGCCATTTGATCGTTACGCTTCTGAATTCCATTTTATCAAGCGTGGTTTCCCTATACAGCATCGTTTTAATCGGTTTTATTGTTGATTCAATTGCTCATAGTGGAAATTTTAAAGAAATCATTATTATTTTGGGAGCGTTCGCAATTGTTCAGATGACATTCGCAGGTTTTGACGCATGGGTAACTTGCGTTGTCGCCCCCAAAAATGTGCAAATCAGCCATGAAAAAATGCAAATGGAAATATTTGAACGGGCAAGCAAAATAGATTATGCATGCTTTGAGGATAGTGAATTTTATAATAAATACTACATTGCAACGCATCAATCTGATACGCGGGCCATTGCGGTGTTAAACTCATTCTCCGCAATGGTGGGCAACGCGTTTGGAATTACGGCTTTTATTGCTTTTATAAGCACGGTCGACGCGTTTTCTGTCATCATTATTCTGATCAATGTACCTATATCCCTGTTTTTCAGCGCTAAGATCAGTAAAGTTCAAAAAGAATATGTGATCGAAAACGCTTCAAAGGAGAGATTGGCAAATTATATTCAGAGGGTTTTTACAAAAAAGGAATATTCCAAAGAAATAAGGATTTTTGACGGTTTGTCGTTCCTTTTAAAAAACATATACATTAAAACATCAAAGGATATAAGGAATTTATTAAACAAGGCCGGGCGGGCCCTCTTCAGGCTGAATACGGTTCAAAGCCTTAACAGTACTACTTCGTACACCATCATTATGGGCTATTTTGCATACAAAGTATTTGCTTCACTCATCAAAATTGGCGATTTCGTAATGCTGATTAACGCATCGCAAAAATTGATGCAACAAACAATAGGCCTTTTTCACGTTATTCCTGAATTTTATGAGCACAGCGCCTATATCGAAAGCTTTGGAAGCTTTATGGAGGACGTCCCTGTAACTGAAGATTATGCGGATCGTCTGCACTTTCCCACGACGCCTTCAATAGAACTGAAAAATTTAAGCTTTCGTTATCCGGGCGCGGTAAAGAATGCGTTAAGTGATATCAGCATATCAATACCCTATCCGTCCAAAATCGCTTTTGTCGGACTAAACGGGGTGGGTAAAAGTACAATAATCAAGTTGCTTCTTAAACTATACCGGCCAAGCTGCGGCCAAATATTAATCAATGGCCGAGATTATGATGAGTATAGTCTCCGCTCAGTCAGAAATTCTATAAGCGTTGTCTTTCAGGACTTTCAGCTATATGACATGTCTATTGCAGAGAATATTCTAATGCGGCAAGTGATGGAAAAGACTGCGGAAGTAGAATTGGTGAAAACTGCGCTGAAAGCAGTCGGCCTTTACGAAAAGGTAATGGATTTGCCGGACGGTCTCAATGCGATATTATCAAAGGAATTTTGCTCGAAAGGCACTTTGCTTTCTGGAGGAGAGTATCAAAGACTTGCAATAGCGAGAGCTTATGCTAAAAACTGCAGCATAATGCTTTTGGACGAACCCTCAAGCGCGTTGGATCCCGTGGCCGAGCAAAATATAATCGACATGGTGTTTAAAATTTCAAACGGGCGAAGTGTTATCCTTATTTCTCACAAATTATACAATCTTCAAAATGTCGATAAAATCTTTCTAGTTGACAATGGAGAAATAATTGAAGCGGGAACTCACAAAGAATTGCTGGCCCAAAAGGGTGCCTACGCAAAATTGTACAGAGCGCAGGCCGACAGATGTTTAGCAGAATAGTATTTACAAGCCACGTTTATCTTTTGCGCCGCCGGTTATTCGTCCGCTATGGCGGTGGTGAAATACAAAATGTCCCCTACCGCCCGCATGTTTTTTGGGTTTTGACCGTTGACCTTGACTTGGCGCATCAGCATAGAGGTGGATTGGCCTCCGTCTAAATTATAAGCGGTATGCGCTCCCAAGCCGTACATAAGCTCTGCCAGCTGCGGAACGCTTAAGCCTGCGGAATCCTTTTGATCGGGGCCATCCGTTGCCACAAGCACATAGCTCAACGGCGCAATTTGGCCAATCGCCATACGCTGCTTGTAAGTGACCTTGCGGTTTACGATTTCCTGTATTTCGCCGTCAATCACCAAGGCGGGTCCAAAAACAAAGGAATTGACAATGGGCGTGGTGAGCTGTGCATAACCAGCTTCGGTCATGGGCCGAATGATATGAAAATCACCGTTGACGTCAATGGCAAGACCATCGTATTCTTCATCCGAACGGTTGCGGAGCAGCTCGCCGTTGCGGTAGACAATGCCTGTGTTGTGATAGGTAAACCAGTCTGCGTTTACCGCAAGCACGGCATTTACGCGCTTGGCAATTTCACTTACACGCACGGTGGTTTTAGAGGGGTAAGGCTTAGCTTGCTCTGTTCTCATTTGTGCCGCGCTGGCAATTTGCACGAAGGCAACCACAACGGGGGTATCGTACACCCGTATTCTGTGAAGCTTGATATCCAGCGAATCATCATGGTAAGACAATGAATCATCGCTGAAGCAACTGTCATTGGCGCTGTAATTATCCTTTGCGTTTTCAGGGATGACGTACGTCCTCCCTTCGGGGAAGGTTACCTTTACCATTTGCGGCAAAGCATCTTCGCCTACCGCGCTTCCAATCATCAAAATACATGCCAGTAAACCGCTCAAAATACCAATTGTCATTCTCCCGTTTTTCATAAACAGCGTTCCTTTCCTACGGTCATATATTGCGCGTTGCAAAGCCGGCGCATCCACAGCACGCAACCGGCCAACACGGCGCAGGCTCCCGCCATTGCGGTGTAACAGGCGCTTACATCCAAAAACATGAGGAAGGGGATACGCCCTTCAGTGGCAAATTCCAGCAACAAACAAAAAACAAGCATTATGACGGACAAACCGAAACACAACGTCTTTGAAAGCTGCTTTCCTTTTGCTGATTTTAAACAGTAGCAAAGCAGAACTGCCAGGACAAGAACGGCGCTCAAGACCTCCTCCACGCGGACAAAGCCCCAACGGAGAAACTCGTCCCGGCGAAGGCTTTCAAGCACGATTTGCGCGCTTGCATATAATCCCAGCAGCAGCAGCGCACCATCTCCCGCCCAGGACTTTTTCTTTTTTAAAAGAAATGCGAACACGGTCAGCGCAATCAGCGCCTCCAGAACAAATAGAGCCCAGCCCCATGCCTCATAGTAAGGATCATACACCATAAAGGGGAAGCGGCAAAAAAAGGACTCGTCCATCCAATATTCGCCGTAGCCCTGGCCAAGGAAGCCTTCGCCGATCCGTGCCGCCGCAATCATCCATGCCCCGCTGGGCGCATATTGCTCCAACATTTTCAGGCCGTCTTTTCCGCCGATTAAAAACAGCCCAAGCACGGCGCCAAACATGCCTCCATACAGCATATATCCTTTTTCCCAAAAGGCAAAAAAGTAGCCAAAGGAATAGCTGTATAGCGTATATTCCACATCAACCAAGCAAAAGAATAAGTGAGAAAAAAACGCCGTAAATAACGGTAAAAGCACCGTTGCCAGCAGAATTTTACTTTGCGCTATTTTTTCTTTTGAGCAGCGGTACCAGCCAAGCCCAAGCGCAAACGCGCTTCCTCCAAGGATGGTTATTCCATAATACAGTTGATTCTCCAAACCTATTGCAAACATATCCCGTATCCTTTATTTTTTGTTTGATTCTTGCCCTCTGGTTTTGCCAACCCAGGCCGAAACTGGAAAATGTTTCCTTCGCCTTACTCATCCCACTCACAAATATAGCTACAGCCGGGGTCGACCTCCGCATCCTCATAAAAATGGCTGTCATTCCACGTGCCATCGGTATGCTTATAAAAGTACATTCCATATCTTTCGCGTCCGCTGTGGCTGGGCTCTCCTCTGTGCCAGTTGCTAAACTGAAACGGCTCGCCTGTTACCCATTCCCAATCGCCTGTGCGCGCTTCGTCGGAAAGCCCAAAATACGCCGTGAGATACCCGCTGTCCCGCATAAAGCGGTAGACAAATTCGTTTTCCTCCGCTGTGGTCAGTGTGGCGAGATGTCCCCCAAGCACTTCACAAAACGCCTTGGCTTCCACCCAGGTATGGACGCCCTTATAGATTTGGTAACGATGCTTCGTGCCGTCCGGCGCCGTAAAAACCGGCGATTTGGGCGACGTTTTATCATCTCTCAGCTGCTTTGTGCTAAATCTTGCGATAACCGTCACAATCATCTCAGAGGAACCGTTAAACTCCCCCAAAGCTTTAAAGATGGCGTTTGCCTGCTCGTATTCACCAATTGCCTTGAGAAAAGTCGCCTGTTTAAAGTCTTGCTGATGCCCAATGGTTTCGCTCAATTGCGCAATGCGCTCCAGGCTGTCGGCATAGGGGGATGCGGCCTCAAAGCCAAACTTTGCCTGCGCATAGCAGCCGTCCTGCTCCAGCGCATCTGCCGCTGCATACACATCTTGTTTTGTGACTATAGCTTGCAGCTCATTTGCAAGCCCGGCGCTATCCTTGTATCCCCCCAGGGATAAAAACAAGATGTAGGCACGGTTCGGATCAGAATCCTGTATGGCGGTTGCCTGCTCAAACACGGAAGCGTACCATGCATCTTTGGCCTGGGTTGCTCTTTCCGCGCTGTTCTCAAAATCGGCCAGCAATTGAAACAGACGGTACGCTTCTTCATAATCTCCATTGACTAAATAAGCTTCCGCACTTTTGTAGGCATCCCGTAGGGCAAGCGTGCGAAGAATGGAATACAATTGATCTGTGGCGTCTTTACAATCGCCCGCTTCAATCAATGCGTCACGCGCTCCCTCAAGATCGCCGGCTTCCTTGAGGGTAAGCGCCTTTTTATAGAAATTCAGCTCCGTTTCGGCTTGCTTCTGCGCTTTCAGCATGTCGGCGGCTTCCTGCGCACATTCCGGACTGTCGCGCCATTTGCCTAAGGATTCAAAAATTGTTTTGGCATTTTCATAATCTCCGGCGGCATACAGCTCTTTTGCCTGTTGGTAATCGATGCGCATGATTCTCCATGTGCAGTCTTTTACATAAGAACGGCTCTTTTCATAGCCGTCGAGTGATTCAAAAATTTCTTTTGCCTCTTTATATTGTTCGGTTTTAAACAGCGAGACCGCTTCTTTATAGCTAGCGGCTTTCCACTTTCTTTGGCTGTCGGCAGCGCGAGCGCGGCTGTTGGAATATCCACCCAGGGCTTCAAAGGCTTCATAGGCTTTTTCATATTCCCGCGCATCAAACAACGCCTGCGCAGCATCATATTGCTTCTGTAAAGCAGCGTCCTGACTCGACTCATCTGAAAAGACTTCGGCGCCGGCCCTAGCAATGGCATACGTTTGCACGCCATGCGTGGCGATTTGGACGTTGCATACCGCGGTCAGCATTACAGATAGGAAAAGGATAAGCTTTGTGAAAAACATTCCGTTCTTTTGCATGCGTACGTCTCCCCAAAAGAATTTATCATGATGAAAGGGGTCTTTTTAGGTTAGGGAATCGGGCGGAAATATACCTGAATAATTAGGCCGTTTACGGAACGGTCGCTTTACCCGGAGGGGTTGCAAAAACTTCCTTTGTATATATGCGGCCCATCACAGCATATTACTTATGAATAAGCAAACAAAAAGGACGGCCGGCATTTTACTGGTTTTAGCACGATCTTATCCGCTCCAGCGATTCATTTTCCGTGCCCGGATTTGCCGGGGCTGTGCAAATGCCAACGCGCTCCTATTTTCTTGCTTATTCTGAGCATTGAATCCACATCACGGGACGCATGGTATTGGTGGGCCAATCCACGTCTTGCATGCCGTAGCTGGTAATCCGGCCATCAAGGCGCATACCGCAGATGTCCATTTTGCGGGCGCCCGAGGTGCGCGTCCACCACCGGCAGCTTCCGGTCTTGGGGTCTACAGTGCAGCCCTTGGATTTGGCATATTCCGTGGGATAAGCGACCCGATCCGCCATTTCGGGGAAATAGCGGAGCACTTCTGTTTTACTGAGAAGATAAATCTTATCCAGAGTATCGTCGCCTGCTCCCTTCATGCCATGAGGATTCGCGTTTTTTACCGTGGTGGTAAGAATGCTCGCCTGTTCCTCCGGGGTAAAGGCTTCCTGCAAAAAATCTCCATTCATCCATACGCGCAAATCGGACTTGCCCCAATACATAGGCACGCGTTCAGGATAAAAAATCACAGTGTCTATGCAATACTTGCTCAAAAGCATGGCTTGATTGTCCTGAACGTCCAGCACAATCCATTCCAGAGGTTCTTTCCCATTTTCCATCCGGTTGTCCTGTTCATAACGGCCGAAGGTGACGCAATCGCCCACCGCGGGCGTGGAAAGTCCAGCCGCGATTGCATGCGAAGAAAAGCAGAGAAGCAAAATAATGAATACACTTAATACACGTTTCATGGATGCGCCCCCTTGAATACGAATGTATCCATTATATGACTTTTGTCAAGAGCCGTCAAGCCTGTTCCCGCAGTCCAAGCGATGTGGGCGGCTCGCGATTCTTTTTGCGATTGTTTGCATTTCTTTACTTTTTTGGTGGGGGAATGCTATAATGTGACGAACGGTTACTTCAACCGTTCGTACTATGTTCCCGGTGGAAGGTACCAGCATGATCATGAACCAGCCAATGAATCGGCACAGGAATGTGCGACGCCGCGTATTGGGACTCTTACTGCTCGTATTATGGCTAGGCCCCAGTTCCTTTGTATTTGCGGAAGACGAAGTGACGGAATCCCCTAAATCCCTGGTTTCATCTGCTGAAGCGCTGGCTCCGGCTGTCACGGAATCCATAAAAGATGGCGGTTGCGTTTTATCCGATAGAGTGGTCGGGGTGACAAAAACCGATGTGCGGTACGCGGTGGACTTTTCCTATCTGCAAGAGGTTGCCCCCAACAGCATCGCATGGCTTTATCAACCGAATACAACGATCAATCAACCTGTGATGTTTTGTGATGACGCCGAATATTACTTGCGGCGCCGGTTCAACGACCGCATCAGCGCGGATGGATCAATCTTTATGACTGGCGCGGAAATGCCGGATTTTTCCGCGCCAGTAATCACGCTGTTCGGAAAGAACTGTTTAAATTTTTCCCTGTTCGGCAGTTTGTCCTATTATCAGGAAGACGATTATTATAAAGAAAATCCGACCCTTTACCTCCTTACGCCTGAGGGAGATTACCAGCTTGATATTTTCGCGGGAATCCGCACAAAGCTTGCGGATGACAAAGCGTGGAAGGTGCCGCAAAATTCAACGGCGGATTTATTGACCGGCGACCTTCCGGATATACTTGAAAAATCCTTTATAAAAGCAAAGCCTTCGCTGCTGCCAAAAGAGGGAGACGCGTGGGCTGTGTTGGCGACGGAATCCTACGAAAAACAAGGAAGCCGTTATGTTATTTACGCAAGAAAGCGCCCCATCGACTACGCAACCACGCGGGTTGCCTATGTTAACCAGATGGAAATGGATTCGCGCGAAACGCTTAACGGGTATGTTTCCGTTGAAAATGTCGGCCGGTGGATGCTATATGCCCAAAATGATCCGCTGTGGAAAAAGCTTGTTTTTGAAATACAAACGTCCAGCCGGCGCAGACCGTTTGGAGACGGGGGATGCGGACCCACCGCCGTCGCGATGGCGATTGCAAATCTTGTGGAGAAGGAAGAACTGTGCAAGTTAAGCGCGTTTGCGAGCTCCCCGCTTGGCTTCAGGTTCTGCTCGTGCTCCGTCAACGATTACTGGTGCGCGGGTAAACATCTGACTTATCAACTAACCACGCCGGACGAGTATCTCCGCTACTTTCCTTTAGCCATTGCGAATTTTGCTACCGGAAATAATATTTGGGGCGTACAGGGCAGGGTCGATGGGTTTGGCACAAGCATGCGATATCTGGATAGAGTGTGTCAGGTGTTTGACCTATCGGTTACTCAAACCTATCAGCTAAGCGAAGCGATAGACTTCCTTCAAAATGAGAATACCATAGCCATTGCGTGCACAAGCGGTTATGGCAGCCCCTTCACAAAGACGGGTCATTTTCTGGTGCTGGCGGGTACGGACGATGATTATCTCTATGTTCTGGACCCTTTGCGAAGAGAGGATTACCAGGAGCTGGACCGGAAGAATTATCTAGAGGTAATAGTGCCGGGTCTGGTGCGTATCAAACTTGAAAATGCCACCGAGTGCAATCTTTCGCCCATCTATCAGCTACAAAGGCTGCCTGAGCTGTAAGGGTTGCGTAATGCGGATGACGGCAGGAAAAGCATTGAATAAACGCTGAGCCGGTTCGCCGTCGCGAATACCGGCAATGGACCGGCCCGGCGCTTTGAAGGGAAGCCTAATCCTCCTGACGGATATACCAGTCCGTACCGTCTGTTTCAATAACAATGGCGCCATTGGCGGCATAATAGACGGGCAGCTTGCGGTAACCGGCCTGCGCGTCCAGTTTGGCGGCGCGCGATTTTTTGTTGGTAACAAAAAGAACATCCGGGTTCACCGCGTCCAAAAACTCCTTTACAAAAGGCGTAATACCATGATGAGGCGCTTTAACGATATCGGCGCGCAATTCATCTTTTTCCATCGTGGACAAAAGATGCTTTTGCGCGGCGCCCGTCATATCGCCGCAAAGCAGAAGCGAGGTATTGCCAAAGGTAACGCGTACCATAGCGGATAAATCATTGATGGTTTTCCCTTTTTCCCAGCGGTATAGCGACAGCGTTGCCTCGCCCAGGGTCAAGGTGTCCCCGTTGGAGCATTGTCGGTAGGGAATGCCGCTTTTTTTTGCCTGCTTTAAGGCGCGCTGATGCAGTTTATATGGAAAGTTTTCAGGAAACATACCGGCCAGCGCGTCCGCTGTGAAGCCATACTGCATCAGCCGGTAAAGCCCGCTGATATGGTCGTCATGGGGATGGGTATTGAACAGGTACTTAAAATGATGGATGTTCCGCTTGTCCAGCGCTTCTTTCAGTTTTTTCCGCCACGGGTCCGCGCCGCCGTCAATCATCATGCATTCGCCGCCTGCTTCCAGCAACATGCAGTCGCTTTCACCGCTTTGAAATACGGTGAGCCTCATTAAACGGCGCAGGTTCCAATCGGAAGGGGCTTGTGAGGGTGCTTGATAGACCAGCGCCCGACCGGGCGAAGAGGCGAGCAGAACAAGGCTTATCAACATTGCCCAAAGTCTATGCGGTAATGAAATTTTTCTTCTGTGCATAAGGTACTTCCTAATGTGGGCTAACCGGTCGCAACCATTAGACGCGGATGATAAGGGTTTGGTTTTATGGAAGCAAAATACAATAACCGGTAAAGGCGTCAATCGTTGTACAGGTTAGCATAGCCAACTGCGATAGAAAACGATTCCGACAGTCTGACGGAAATCTTTATGCGGCGAAGGTATTGGCAAAGCGTTGGCGAATCTATAAAGTACTATTCGTCCGCATTCCAGCACGGGAGCGGACATTCACGACTCTGCGCAAGGGTAAATGAGCAGGTTTTCCGCACTCGGCCGCCGGGGCGGTTTTGGTTCGTAGCGTGATTTGATTTTTAAAATACGGCGACTGGGGGAAAGATTATGAAAAAAAGTATATATCTGGCTTTGTTTCTGGCGGGAACGCTGGCTCTGTCCGGCTGTGAACAGAAGGCGGAGGTCAGCAAGCCGACGACGCTGATGGGCTTTTCGCAGCTCGGCGCGGAAAGCGCGTGGCGGCTTGGCAATACGGAAAGCATGAAGACCGCCGCCGCCGCGCACGGCATCGACATGATGGTGGATAACGCCAACCAAAAGCAGGAGAAGCAAATCGCCGCCATTCGTTCCTTTATCGCCTACCGCGTGGATGTTATCGCATTTTCCCCAATTGTGGAAAGCGGTTGGGACACGGTGCTGACTGAGGCGAAAAATGCGAATATTCCCGTAATTTTGGTCGACAGGCATATTGATTCGCTGGACGACTCGCTATATAGCTGCTTAGTCGGCGCGGATTTTTTGCAGGAGGGCGTCAGCGCAGGCGAATTTCTGCTTCAAAAGGCTGACGAAACAGGCAGGGACCAATTAAACGTCATAGAGATAACGGGCACGCTGGATTCCACGCCCACCGTTCAGCGCCAGCTGGGCTTCTGGCAAACGCTGGGTGACGACGACCGCTTTGTGCGGTTGGAATCCGTCAGCGGTGACTTTCTTCGGTCAAAGGGCTATGAGTGTATGAAGCAGGTGCTTGAGAAGCATGGAAATGCCATTGACGTAATCTACTCGCATAACGATTCAATGACGTTGGGCGCGGTGCAGGCAATGGAGGAGGCGGGCCTGGCGCCCGCAAAGGATATCATCATCATCAGCGTGGATGGGGAGCAAGCCGCCATTGATTTGCTGAAGGAAGGCAAGCTCAACTGTGTGGTTGAATGCACGCCCCATTTGGGCGAGCTTGTGATGCAAATGGCTGAAAAGCTGCTGGCCGGAGAAAGCGTGCCAAAGAGTACGCATCCCATAGAACGGGTTTTTACGGAGCGCGACGATTTGACCGATTTGCCGAAACGAGGATATTGATATGCCGCATACCAAACGGGCGCAAAGCAGCATTATCGGGCGGATGCATTGGACGCTGCATCTGCTGAGCATTCTGCTGCTCGTTCCCGCGCTGATCAGCTTGATGATGATGCTCAGCTTCCGCGCAAGCTACAATGAGTCCATTACACATATGGAAACGGTGTCCAATTTGAAACCAATGGTGGAAACGCTTATTCCCGAACAGCTTTGGGCGCTGGTCGCGGGCCAGGCGGATATCGGGCAATGCGGTGTATATCAGACCATCAACACCATTAACGCCACGTTGGACAGTATCACCACCAGCCAGTTGGAACTGATTGTCGCGCAGCGCACGATGAACACGCTGATGACCTATGTTAAACAGATCGACGCCAATATGAGCGGCGGCGTGCCCGTTGTGGAAAGCGAGCGCCTGCTGGAGGAGGTTCGCGACGTGGCGTCGCTGGCAGCTTCCATGCTGGAGGACTACATCACCTGGGAAATCGGCCAGACGGCTGTTAAAAACCAGCGCCTGCGCAATACGGTGCTTATTTCCACGCTGGCGGGGATCGCGCTGATTATGATTGCGCTGTTTTTATCCCGGCGAGCCAGCAACCGCATGGTGCGGTTCATCCATAAGCCGTTGGAGCAGCTTGAGCATTTTGCCGGAAGCATGGCCGAGGGCGACCTGACTGTTCGCGTTCCCGCGACGGATGTAGAGGAGCTCAAAACGCTGACGGAAGGCGTAAACAACATGGCCGACCGTCTGGAGGAACTGATTGCGCAGAACAGGCGCGAGCAGGAAAAATTGAAAAAGGCTGAGCTGCGCATTTTACAGGCGCAGATCAATCCGCATTTTCTCTATAACACACTGGACGCCATTATGTGGCAGGCGGAGAGCGGCAACTCCGCCCAGGTGATCGAGATTACGCGGGCGCTGAGCGACTTTTTTCGAATATCGCTTTCCTCGGGCTTGGAATGGATTCCTTTGCGGGAGGAGCTTAAGCACCTGACGGGCTACCTGTCCATTCAAAAGATACGCTATCGCGATATCCTGGATTATTGTGTAGACGTGCCGGATGAGCTGGGAGAGACCTATGTGCTTAAGCTGATTTTGCAGCCGCTTGTGGAAAACGCGCTATACCATGGCATCAAGCACAAGCGCGGCGGCGGAACGATCACCGTTACCGGCAGGAGGATGGGCGGCGTCATCCAATTTTGTGTGGCGGATACGGGCAGCGGTATGAACAAGGAGCGGCTGGATGAGGTGCTGGCAGCCATGCGTCTAAGCGAGTTTACCCCCGTAGCCGAAAACGTAGGCGCCGGCTCGGGGTTTGGCCTGAGCAACGTCAATTTGCGCATCCGGCTTTACTACAATACGCCCGATGGGCTTCAAATTCATTCTGATCCGGGCGGAACGCAGGTAAGCTACCGCCTGCCCATGAAAACGAAGGAGGATGTTTATGGTCATTAAGGTCTTTTTGGTGGACGATGAAATTGTAATTCGCGAAGCCATACGAACCTCCTTCCCATGGAGCGAAACCATTTACGAGCTTGTAGGCGAGGCGCCGGACGGCGAAATGGCGCTGCCGATGATTCGTGACGCCAACCCTGATATCCTGCTCACTGATATTCGCATGCCCTTCATGGACGGTATACAGCTATGTCAGGAAATCCGGCGAACCATGCCGTGGGTTAGCGTCGTCATCCTGTCGGGCTACGATGATTTTACCTACGCGCGGCAGGCGATTTCGATGGGGGTGAAGGAATATCTGCTAAAGCCTGTATCGGCCAAGGAGCTGCTCGCGGTGCTGGACCGCGTATCCGCGGCCATCAACGAGGAACGCGCGGCGCGGCAAAGCATGAGAAGAATCGAACAGGGCAACCAATACGTCGTTGAAAAGCTTCTTTCCACGGTTTTTATCCAGGAGATGAACTTTGAAGACAGCCAGAAGATGGTTCGGCAGATGCGAAGCATGGGAATCAACCTGTCGGCCCCCTGGTACTGCGCTTTGGACATCGCGTTCGCGGGCGACCAGGCGGGCGGGTGTCATACCCTTAGAGCGCTGGCGGAATCAAGCGTTGGAAGCGTCCAGATATGCGCATCAGGGCACGGGGCGCTGGGGTTGGTACTGGGCGACAGCGAGAATGATTTGGAGGAGCGCGTGTACAGCTTTGCCCGTAGCGCCGTAGCGGAGCTGGAGCGCATAGGCGCGACGGAGATCATCGCATCCATAGGCGACAGCGTAAGCGAGCTGCAAGCCTTACCGCGCTCCGTACAGACCGCGAAGCACGTCTACCACGTGCTTCGCGCGCGTCCCGGCAATCCGCAGCCGCGCATCATCGGTGCGCGTGAGCTGGGCGACAACCCTTCAGCGCTGCCCGATCTGAACATCCGCCCGCTGCAGGAACGCCTGCAGTACACAGCCGTTCAGCAATTGCCACAGGTGCTGGCCGAATATGCCGATTCCATGATGGCGGCCAATATTCCCTCCCCGGTGGTGATGGAATATCTGTGGATTGAGGCGCAGATGACTGCTGCGCGTATGGTGCGCCAGCTTGGAGGCGATCCCCAAGAGGTGCTGGACATGCACGGCATAGAAGGCGTCGACGAGACTGACCATGTGTGCCTGCTTTTGCAGAAAGCGCTTCTTTTCAGGAACGAGCGAAGCGTGAGGCAGGGCAATCCGGCCGTAGCCCGCGCGCGTGTTTACCTGTCGGAAAATTACTCTAATCCCATTCTTATGCTCCAGGATGTAGCGAAGGTGGCGGGCATGTCGTCCAGCCGCTTTTCCACCGTTTTCGCGCAGGAGACAGGATATACATTTACCGAGTATCTATCAGCGCTTCGCATCGGCAAGGCCAAGGAACTCTTGCAGGCAACCTCTATGAAATCCTCTGAAATCGCGTTACAGACGGGTTACAACGACCCGCACTATTTCAGCTATATCTTTAAAAAAAGTACGGGACTCACGCCGAGCGAATACCGTCGGCAGGAAAATATCCAACTTTCGTTAAATGAAATTTAACTTCTCTGCCGGTAAAACGAGCGCGGACGAATGAGATTGAACCAAAGTCAAAAGCAGATTACATTCCTTTTTTGTGGCATATGGATTAAAATAGGCCATAAAGAGCGAAAGGCTCCACACGTGAAAGGAAGGTAAACATGATGAAAAAACTGCTTGCTATGCTGCTTGCCCTGATGATGGTTCTCTCCATGGCTGCATTCGCGGCTGCCGAAGAGATGATTACCGTCGGTATCGTCAACAATCCCCCCTCTGAATCCGGCTACCGCGAGGCCAACGTGAACAACTTCGAGAGCGTTTTTACCGAGGAGAACGGCTATAACGCAAAGGTTTTCTACAGCCTCAAGAACGACGAGCAACTCAATGCGGCCCAGCAGTTTATCACGGACGGTGTGGATTACCTGCTGATCTCCGCCGCCGAGACCACAGGCTGGGATAGCGTGCTGCAAGCCGCTCAGGACGCCGGCGTGCGCGTGTTCCTGTTTGACCGCATGATCGACTGCGACGAGAGCCTGTATGAGGCCGCCGTTGTTTCCGATATGAGAAATCAGGGGATTCTGGCCGTTGAATGGCTCAAGGCGCTGAACCTCGATGCGTACAATATTATCCATATTCAGGGCGCCATGGGTTCCGACGCGCAGATTGGCCGTACCGGCCCCCTGAATGAGCAGGTTGCCGCGGCTGACAACTGGAACCTCGTCGTGCAGCAGACCGCCACATGGGATGAAGCCGAGGCCAAGAAAATAACCGAGTCAGTCATCAACTCCGGCGCCGCATACAACATCATCTACGCCGAGAACGACGGTATGGCGCGCGGCGCGGTGGCCGCGCTGGACGAAGCGGGCGTCACCCACGGCGTGAACGGCGACGTGGTCGTGATGGGCTTTGACTGCAACCGCTGGGCGCTTCGCGAGCTGCTGGCCGGAAACTGGAATTACGATGGACAGTGCAGTCCTTTCCAGGCCGCTGTTATCAGCGACATGATCGGAAAGCTGGAAGCCGGCGAAACCCTGACCGAGAAGAAGATTATCTCCGAGGAAAAGGGCTTCGACGCCAAGACCATCACCCAGGCGGACATCGACACCTACGGTTTGGGGGAGTAAACCAAACGTTTAAGCCCTAAGGCTTTACGCGGCGTGGATATGTGGAGCGATTCCGCGTACCCCCGCCGCGTGTTCCTGTTTGAAAGACTTCATGTCGTTTGGCCTGGAAGAAAAGAAAAGGGGACTGATTCATGCAAAACGAGGTCGTTTTGTCCATGCGGCAGATTTGCAAGGCATTTCCGGGCGTCAAAGCCCTTCAAAACGTTGATTTTATGCTTAGAAAGGGCGAAATTCATGCGCTGATGGGCGAGAACGGCGCGGGAAAATCGACGCTTATAAAGGTATTGACGGGCGTTTATTCGCGCGACAGCGGGGAAGTTCTGTTGGATGGGGTGTCCGGCAACGTGGAGATTCGTTCCCCTAAGGACGCACAGTCAGCCGGAATCAGCACGGTCTACCAAGAGATTACCCTTTGTCCTAACCTGACTGTGGCGGAAAACATCCGCCTTGGGCGCGAAACAGGCCCCGTCATCCATTGGAAAGAATGGGAAAGGCGCTCGGAGGGCATTCTTCAAAACCTGGGTATTCCGGCACAGTCGCGCCAACAGCTTGGCAGCTGCTCGTTGGCCGTGCAGCAAATGATCGCAATCGCGCGGGCGGTTGATATGGATTGCAAAGTGCTGATTTTAGACGAACCCACCTCATCTCTGGACGAAAAGGAGGTGGCGATGCTGTTTGCGCTCATGCGAAACCTGAAAGCAAGAGGCGTGGGGATTGTTTTCGTCACGCATTTTTTGGAGCAGGTGTACGCGGTTTGTGACCGGATCACCGTGCTGCGAAACGGCCGGCTGGTTGGCGAATATGAAATTGACAAGCTACCGCAGGTCGCGCTTGTCACAAAAATGATGGGCAAAGAGTTGGATGATCTGTCTGTAATGCATGTGCGTTCCGTTTCCTGCCCCGAGGAAAGCGTGCCTGTCTACCAAACGGAAGGGCTCAGCAGCGCCGCGGGGGTAAAGCCTTTCGATTTCAGCATCCGAAAGGGTGAGGTAAACGGTTTTACGGGGCTTCTGGGCTCCGGCCGCAGCGAGAGCGTGCGCGCCATCTTTGGCGCGGATAAGGTGACGGGCGGCAAAACTAAGGTGGATGGAAAGCCTGTGAAGATTGCAAAGCCCGTTCATGCAATGAAAAAGGGCATCGGCTATCTGCCCGAGGATCGCAAAAACGACGGTATCATCGCAGATCTTTCTGTTCGGGATAACATCATCCTCGCTCTGCAAGTGATGAGGGGGTTTTTCAAGCCTTTCTCCCGTGCCGAGGCCGATGCTTTCGCGGACGAGTATATCAAGGTGCTGGGTATCAAAACCGCGTCGGCTGATACGCCTATCAGGTCGCTTTCCGGCGGCAACCAGCAAAAAGTGATTGTGGCGCGGTGGCTGCTTACGCATCCACAGTATTTGATACTGGACGAACCGACGCGGGGCATCGACGTGGGTACGAAGGTGGAAATTCAGAAGCTGGTGTTGAAGCTCGCGCAAAATGGTATGAGCGTAACGTTCATCTCCTCCGAGATCGAAGAAATGCTGCGCACCTGCTCCCGCTTGATCGTGATGCGGGACCGGAATATCGTAGGTCAGCTTATAGGCGGTCAGCTTACCCAGGAGCATGTGATGCGCACGATTGCAGGAGGCGATTAAGATGAAAAACACATTGTCTGCTCCCAAGAGGCGTCCAAACGAATACTCCCAGCTATTGGTTCCGCTGATTGCCGTCGCGCTGCTGGTTGTTTTTAACCTGTTGCGCGACCCGGGCTTTTTCTCCATCGGGCTTACGACCAGCAGCAGCGGCTACACCGTGCTGACGGGTAACCTCATCAGTATATTTAACGGAGCGTCCGAACTGGCGGTTCTGTCGATGGGCATGACGCTGGTCACCGCGGCCAGCGGCGGGCAGGATATTAGCGTAGGCGCGCTGGCCGCTATTGCCGGCAGCGTATTTGTAAAAATCATTGGCGGTTCAACCAGCGGCTCGGGATGGGTGGTGCTGTTGGCCTTCCTCGCATGTTGCCTCGTCGCAATGCTGTTTGGCGCGTTTAACGGCACGCTGGTCGCAGCGTTTAAAATTCAGCCCATGATCGCCACGCTCATTCTGTACACCTGCGGCCGCTCCATTGCCTACTGGATCAACGGCGGCGCGACGCCTACGCTGGATAACCCCGTCGTAAGCGCTATCGGCGGCTTCATCCCGGGCATTCCCGTGCCAACGCCTATTTTCATCGTCCTTCTCTGCGGCGGGCTGTTTGCGCTGCTGTTTAAGTTTACGACGCTTCGACTGCAAACGCAGGCGGTAGGAATCAACCAACGCGCCGCGCGCTTGAACGGCGTCAACACGCTTGGCATCAAGCTGTTTTCATTTGTAATCCTGGGCGCGTGCGCAGCGGTGTCGGGTTGCATAAGCGTTGGGCGACTAAGCCTGATTAACCACGAAACGCTATTGGTTGAGATTGAAATGGACGCGATATTGGCCGTTGCCATCGGTGGAAACGCGCTGAGCGGCGGAAAGTTTAAAATGTTAGGCTCTATTCTGGGAGCATATGCCATTCAGGCGCTGACAATCACGCTGTATGCCATGAAGGTGCCCTCCACCGCCATCAAGGCTTACAAGGCGGTTGTAATTATTCTGCTGGTGGTGCTCGGTTCGCCTGTGGTGAAAAGCGCGGCGGGACAGTTATGGAACAGGCTGACGGGCAAAGGGCGGGTCGTTGGTTCCGTGGGAAAGGAAGTGGCATGACATGACAAATCACCCCCTTGCCCGCGCACGGCGCGGGGAGCCCTTAACCGATACTCAGCTGCTCATGACAATTACAATCTGCATTTTCGTTTGCATGTACCTTTTGGCGATGGCTATATGGGGCGGCGGTTTTCTGCGCGTGCAGCAGCTTTTCGACATGCTCAATAACAACGCGGCGTTGATTGTGGTCGCGTGCTCGCTAACGGTTGTGATGATTGGCGGAGGCATCGATATCTCGGTGGGCGGCGTGACTGCGCTGGTCGTGATGAGTTGCGTTACGCATATCGAAAATGGCGGCAACGTCCTTACGGCGGCGCTTTTGGCGTTGGGTATCGGCGTGGCTTTCGGTATTGCGCAGGGCTTTTTAATTGCAAGGCTGGAAATTCAACCGTTTATTGTTACCCTGGCGGGCATGTTTTTTGCGCGGGGCATGACGACTATCGTGAGCGCCGTGCCGCAGAAGGTGACGCACGAAGGCTTTTTAGCGCTTATGAATACCCGCATTGAGATTCCATGGCTGGGCTATGTGGCGAAAAACGGCAAGCTGATTCCTGGGCGATTGGAGCTTGGCGTTCTCATCGCGCTGGCGGTTGTGCTGCTCATCGCCTTTCTGCTGCGCAAGACCAGGCTGGGACGAAACTTTTACGCCGTCGGCGGCAATAGCCAAAGTGCGCTGATGCTGGGCATCAACGTAAGGCGCGCGCGTTTTTGGTCTTACGTTATCAGCAGCGCGCTGGCAGGCATCGCGGGCTTTGTGCTGATGATGCACACGGGCGCAGGCAACACCACCAACGCGGCAGGCGCTGAGATGAACGCAATCGCATCCTCCATCATCGGCGGCACGCTGCTCACAGGCGGCGTTGGCAACGTATTCGGTACGCTGTTTGGCGTGCTGACGCTATCCACCATCAAGTCCATCGTGACAACATCGGGATTGAGAGACCCATGGTGGCAAAGCGTCACCACGGGCGCAATGCTGTGTTTCTTCATCCTGCTGCAAAGCGTCGTGTTAAACGCGCGCGGAAAAAAGAGCTCAAGCGTCGGCGTGGAAAAGCAGATATGAGGGATCGCCTTCGTCGATTTTGCTTCATTCCCTGCCGTTTCTGACGGCATAACGGACCTGCAAAAGTGTTCCGGCACTGTCAATACAATAATTTATAACCGGGTATCATTGCGACAGAAGATGACTAACAACAGGAAAAAAAGGATGCTTCGAACGCTTTTGTCGTTCTCTGCTTCTGTGGCTTTGGGTGGCAGACAAAAAGGCCGCGAAAACCGCAGAAGCGCATTCCTTTGGCTGATGTAATTTCTACGCTTCCGCGCTCCGTCGTTGCTGTCATCCCTGACTTTAAAAATCCATCTGATAACCGGAAAGGACAAAAAATCTGTATAAACAAAAAAGTGACCCGCCTGAACGAATCGAAGCGAACCACTATGGCAGGGGCAGAAGGACTCGAACCCTCAACAAAGGTTTTGGAGACCCACGTGTTACCGTTACACCATGCCCCTACGGAACATTTACAGAGTATACACGAGCTTTCGACCTTTGTCAAGCCTAAAACGCAGGTTTTTTCAGCTTCCAACAAAAAGCGCAACCCGCCCTATGTAAGGTTGTTCTGGACGGGCAAAACCAGCAGTTCTTCATAGCCGGTCTCATTGTCAAAAGCCGCGTAAAAGGAATAATTATCCAGTTCGCACAGCACAACCTCGGCGGTGGTATTTACCGTACAACCCTCCATAAGGTGGCCGCCGATTGTGCTCAGATCTTCCCGGCTGAAGGCGATATGAATATGACAGCGCACGGCGCTCACTGTACCCGTCACGCTGACGATCTCAAGAGGCTCCTCCAGGGCGCGCACGGTGGCGCCGCCTGCGTCCCGCACGCGCGCGGCGCTTACGCATCCCACGCAGCAGGCCACATATCCTGCGGAAATTCTATGCGATACGGCATAATCCCTGATGCTGCGGTATAAATCCGCCCCTCTAAGCAAGCGGAAAATATGATGCCTCACCGCGAAGTCCCCTTTCCTTTTGCGCGCCGCATGCGCCTGCGCTCACGCCTGCGCAGGATGTAGGCTCTCGCCCCCAGATACCTGCGAAACGCGCCTTGTCCGGCTGTGACCGCCAGATCGCGCAGTACATCCCGCGCCCGCCAAGCGTCCTCCTCGCGGATACGCGGCAGCAGAACAAAATAAACGGCGATTCTCAGCAGAACCGTGAGCAGGAAAATGTAGTGCGAGTTTGTCCACTTCACGCCAAGTACGGCGTATTCCCGCGCGCCCAGCGCCATAAGCGGGTTTTGCATCAACCACCCGCCAACGGCGTTGCCTAACGCCACGCCGAACAGGTTGTAGCAGGCAAAAAAGATGGCGATGTACATGGAGCGGTGGCGGCGCGGGGATTGTTTGAGATACATATTCTGCTGGCTCAGCTCAAACGCTGGCCAGAATACGCCGGATATAGCGCTGCTGAGCAGCACCCAACCCGCCGCGTCCGGCGTGGCGAGAAGGTAGGGCAATGGAGAAAGCGCGGTAAACATCACCGTCAGTTGAAGTACCGGTTTAATGCCGTAGCGGTCGATCAGCCTGCCCCAGCGCGCGACCACGAACACCGTGATCAGATTGGAGGCAATCTGCGTGTAAAGCGATATCTGGGTAAAGCTCATATGCAGGTCTTCCAGCATATACACGTTGTAAAACGGCGCTGCAACGTTGATGGCAAAGTAAAACAGGGTATAAAACAGCACTACTTTAATAAAGGGCTTGTTCTGCCATACCTCCCGGATCATCTCGCCAAAGGGTGTCTTGTCCGTGCCGCCGTCGGGCTCCAGCATCGGCGGCCAGTCCACGCGGAAGAAACAAAGAATGTCCAGCATGGCGGATACGCCCGCAAGCACCAGCGCGACAGAATAGCCCACCACGCCCAGTGTGTCGATCATTTCAGAAATCAGAAGGCCGCATACCACGCCGGATATCAGGTAGATTTTTTGACGCGCGCCAAAGTATTGGCCGCGAATGCGCATGGGCACCAAATCGCCCATCAGGCTGCCAAAGCCGATGTTGACAAAGCTGTTGCCCACCGAGATCATCACCACAAACACCACGACGATCCAGATGCGCAGGTCGATATTCATTCCGGGAAACAGGAAAGGCATGAGTCCGATGGGTACCCAGAAAAAGCGCCCTAAAAGGCCGAAAAACAAGAAGAGAAAACGCCTGTTCCGCTTTTTCTCCACATAATAGCTGATAAAAAGCTGTGAAACGTTCGCCGCCACGGGAATCGCGGCGATCAGGCCCAGCTGAAAATCGTCGGCTTTCAGAACGGAACGTTGAAACGCGCTCCAAGCCGCGCCTGTAGTTACCACTGTGCACATCATGCCCAGCGTTACCGACCAGATGCCCCAGTACAGGCTTTTGCGGAGGCTCTGCGTCATCCCGAGATCGTCAAAGAGGTGCAACCGTATGGTCTTCCAGCGCCTGCTCATCGGGTGGCCTCCGAAAAAGTAGTCGTCAAATTGATTCGTATTCTACCGTATTCTCTGTCAACTTGCAAGTGAAAAAACATCTTTGTGAAACATGTAAAATGTGTTCGGAAAGAAGCTTATCCCTTATCCCTCTGCCGCGCGTATTCGCACGCCGCCGCGATAAGCGCGGCAAACAGCGCTCCGGCCTGCGCGTCCGTATCATACATCCGCTCGGGATGCCATTGCACCGCCAGAAAAAAAGGAAGCGCAACATGCTCCACACCCTCGATAACGCCGTCGGAGGCCAGGGCGCACACCCGCAGTTCCGGCGCCGCCTCCCAAACAGCCTGATGGTGGAATGAGTTGACCCGGAAGCTTTCCGCGCCTTCCACCCGACTTAACAGCGTTCCTTCCATGACGCGCACGCCGTGGCTTGCATAGCGCCCGGGACAGGTCTGGGTGTGCTTTATGGGCGGATGCCCGGCCTGCGCGCCGTATTGCCCCGGCAGATCCTGATACAGGGTGCCGCCCAGCGCGGCGTTCATCACCTGAATACCCCGGCAAATACCCAGCACGGGCGTCCCGCGCGCGACGGCTTCACGGATAAGCCGGAGTTCAAACTGGTCGCGCAGCGGATTAACCTCGCTCAGGCCGTCAATTGGCTCCTGGCCAAAAAGCTCTGGAGCCACATCGTTTCCGCCCGCCAACAGCAAGCCGTCCATTCGGTCCAGGCACGCCGAAAGCTGGCGGCCGTCCATATCGGGGCTCATCATCAGAGGAACGCCGCCTGAGGCCACGATAGCGCGCATATATTCCCGAACCAAAAAATGCTGGGTTTCCTCTGCGTTGATGCTTCCGGAAACGCCAATGAATGGGTACTCGACCATCCTTGTCACGATCCTTCCTTAATTATAACAAACCCTGAAAAGAATTCGGATTTTATCCGTTCGATCCGCGCTGTGCCCGCAGTATATAGCAGGCTTGGCAATTCATTCGCCGGTGGAAAATTCTGTGGCCCGTGAGAGCTAAAACGCCGTCACCATGTTTCATGCGCTATGGGTTCGCGAAAGTCATCCGGCATTCCTGCTTAAAAAGGAGTTAGTCTAGAACAACTTGTGTATTGACTTTCAAAAATGGAAAGAATACACTGGGTGTAGCGCAAAAGCGCATGGAATATTGCAGGAGGTTTACATGTTTCATTATCAGGTGGAGGGCATGACCTGCTCGGCATGCAGCGCGCATGTGGAGCGTGCGGTTGGCAAGCTGGAAAGCGTCCGGACGGCGCAGGTCAGCCTGCTCAGCAACTCGCTGGCCGTAGAGACTGTAGACGGTCAGCCGCATATGGAGGAAATTGTGCGGGCGGTGCGGGATGCCGGATACGGCGCGCGGCCGTTGGACGAAGGGGGACAGAACGCCCCCGCGCAGCCGCCGGAGGAGGCGGGCCCGGATATGGCCCAAAGGCTTAGAAGCCGCTTTGTCTGGTCGCTCGTTTTCATGATTCCGTTGATGTACGTCAGTATGCAGCACATGCTTAACTATCCCATTATCGATATCCTCAACCCCCATCATTATCCGATGGTTAACGCGTTGGCTCAGCTTATCCTCTCAACGCCCGTGCTTTACGTCAACCGGGATTATTTCCGCGTAGGCTTCAAGCGGCTTGTCAGGCTAAGTCCCAACATGGATAGCTTGATCGCCGTAGGCTCCAGCGCCGCCTATCTCTACGGTCTGTTTATCCTATTCCGGATGGCCGCCGCTTATGGCGAGGGAAACGCCATGCAGGCGCACGGCTACGCGATGGAGCTGTATTTCGAGTCCGCTGTGATGATATTGACGCTTATTACGCTTGGTAAATTTTTTGAGGCACGGGCTAAGAAAAAGACGACCGCCGCCATTGAAAAGCTGATGGCGCTGACGCCTGACGAGGTGACGGTCATGCGCGGGGAGGCCGAGGAGGTTATCAAGACCGCCGACGTGCAGATTGGCGACGTGCTGCTAATCCGTCCGGGAGAGCGCATCCCCGTGGACGGAGTGCTGCTTGGGTACGAGGCCGCGCCACCGCCACGGCAAGGCGGCGAGGTTTGCGAAACAGACGAATGCCGGAGCCCAAAGGTCGAGGTGAGTTGGTCCGAAGTAACAGTTGCGCTGGACCAGAGCCACATTACCGGCGAAAGCGTCCCGGTGGATAAGCACGAAGGCGACGAGCTGATCGCGGGCAGCATGAACCCATCCGCATCCTTTCGCATGCGGGCCACCAAGGTAGGGGAGGATAGCACCCTAAGCCGCATTGTAAAGCTTGTGAAGGAGGCGGGGGACAGCAAGGCCCCCATTTCCAAGCTCGCGGACCGGGTGAGCGGCATTTTTGTGCCCATCGTTATGGCGGTTGCGCTTGTTACCTTTATCGTCTGGCTTTTCGTTGGGCAGGCGTTTTCGTTCGCCCTTTCGTGCGCCATTGCCGTACTGGTCATTTCCTGCCCGTGCGCGCTTGGGCTGGCGACACCCGTTGCCATTATGGTCGGCACGGGCGTGGGCGCGCAGCACGGCATTTTGTTCCGCAACGGCGAGGTGCTGGAAACCCTCCATCATATCAAAAGCATTGTGCTGGATAAGACAGGTACCCTGACCGAGGGGCAGATGACCGTGCATACCGTCAAGCCCGCGCCTGGGATAGGGGAGACGGAGCTGTTGACCCTGGCCGCCTCGCTGGAACGCGGCAGCGAGCATCCGCTTGCGGCGGCCGTCCTGGACTATTGCGCCGAGCGAAGTGTCGCCCCCTCTGAAATAACGGATTTCAAGGCCGTAGCGGGCCGCGGATTATCCGCGCGCGTGGACGGATGGGATTGCCTGGCAGGCAACGAAAAATGGATGGAAGAAAACGGCGTGCCCATGCGGGAGGCTCGCGAAGGGCTGGACGCGCTTCGCGGAGCGGGCGTTTCCGTGCTGTGCTTTGCCAAGGGCAAAAAGCTGCTGGGAATGATCGGCGTGGCGGACACGCTCAAGCCTACGTCCTCCAAGGCTGTGCGCGATTTAAAGAGCCTTGGCATCACACCCTACCTCTTGACGGGCGACCAGCGGTTGGCCGCGCAGAGCATCGCCGCGCAGGTGGGCATCGATCAGGTGCTGGCGGAGGTCATGCCCGCCGATAAGGCCGCCAAGGTCAAGGCGCTTCAGTCGGACGGCGCGCGCGTGGCGATGGTCGGAGATGGCATCAACGACGCGCCTGCGCTCAAGCAGGCGGATGTGGGCATCGCGGTTGGCGCGGGCACGGATATCGCGATTGAAACCGCCGACGTGGTGCTCGCCAGCAACCGTTTGACAGATGTCGCGACCGCCGTGCGGCTCAGCCGCTCGGTTATTCGAAACATCAAGGAAAATTTGTTCTGGGCGTTTTTCTACAACACGGTCGGTATTCCAATCGCGGCCGGGTTGCTGTACCCCGCGTTCGGCATTACGTTAAACCCCATGATGGGCGCGGCGGCGATGAGCCTAAGCTCCGTCTTTGTAGTGGGTAACGCGCTTCGGCTCAGACGCTTCAAAGCGGCGGAAGCGGAAGCAAAACCGACAGAGGCAAAGCAGGCTTTAGCGCCCGCCGATGCGGGAAAACCCGTTGAGGCCGCGGTGCCTGTACGGCTGGAAGAAAGCAGGCGGATGAATGAGGAGGAAGCAACGATGGAAATGACGATGCACATTGAGGGAATGAGCTGCAACCACTGCAAGATGAGCGTTGAAAAAGCGCTGAAGGCGCTGCCAGGCGTGACGGACGCGCAGGTAAGCCTGGAGGCGAAAACAGCGCTCGTTACGGGCGGGGCGCTGGATAAGTCCGCTATGAAGGAAGCCGTGACGGAAGCCGGCTTTGAAGTGAAGGAAATCGATTAATACGCTCGACGGGCCGCCGGAAGGGGCGTAGAGCAGCCAAAAAAGAAGCCGCGTCAGCTTGCATAATTGCAGCAAACGCGGCTTCTTTGCGCATCGGGCGTCAGCTCCGCGCAAGCGGATAGGTGTAGGTCTTTCCCTCGAAGTTTTCAAGCACGACCTCCGCGTCGTCTTTCCTGAGCACGTATTCATACTGCACGGGGATTTTGCCGCCGCCGCCCGGCGCGTCGATCACATACCTAGGTACGGCGAAGCCTGAGATGTTTCCCGTCAGCGCATGCATGATATCAATGCCCGCATCCACGCTGGTGCGGAAATGGGAAATACCCCGGCTCAGGTCGCACTGGTACAGGTAGTAGGGACGCACGCGCATCCTTACAAGGCCTAGAAGCAGCCGCTTCATGATATCAACGTCGTCGTTAACGCCCCGAAGCAGCACGCTCTGGTTGCCCAGCGGGATACCCGCGTCCGCGATTGCCTCGCACGCTTGGCGTGAGTCCGGCGTGATTTCAGCCGGATGGTTGAAATGCGTGTTAATCCATAGCGGCTGATACCTTTTGAGCATCTCAAGCAACTCCTCGGTAATGCGCATGGGCATTACCACGGGCGTTCTTGTGCCGATGCGGATAACCTCCACATGGGGGATGGCACGAATGCCGGCAACGATGTGTTCCAGCTTTTCAGTGGGCAGGGTAAGCGGGTCGCCTCCCGATATCAGCACATCCCGTATTTCCTCATGCTCGCGGATATACCGCAGGGCGGACTGGAGATTTTTTTCTGTAATCACCCGGTCCTCCTCGCCCACGGCGCGCCTGCGGGTGCAGTGGCGGCAGTACATGGCGCACTGGTAGGTAACCAGCAGCAGCACGCGGTCGGGGTAGCGGTGCACCAGGTTGGGTACAGGGCTGCAGGCCTCCTCGCTGAGCGGATCCTCCATATCGTTTTCGCAGACGCGCGTTTCTTCAATGCGCGGCACGGCCTGCATGCGGATAGGGTCGTCCGGGTCGGAAAGGTTGATCAGCGAAAGGTAATAAGGAGTGATAGCCATGCGGAAGGACTGAAGACATTGGGAGATATCGCTTTTTTCCTTTTCACTCAAGGAAAGGTACTTATCCAGCTCATCCACCCGGCGAATGCGGTGGGCGTATTGCCATTTCCAGTCGTACCAGTGCTTAAAGCGCTCTGCAAAAGCTGCCATCTTCATACTCCTCATAGCGGACGTCCACGCCCGTCCGCCGCGCGGCGGCGGTCAGGATGCCGCGAACAAGCGCCTGGTACGAAACGCCGCACATTTCGGCCAGCATTGGATAATCGCTGTAGCCAGGCGCAAGCCCGGGCAGAGGATTGATTTCGATAAAGTAGATCGCCCCGTCCTGAGTCATGCGAAAATCTACCCGTGCAAAATCATGGCAGTTAAGGGCCTGGTAGATTTTTTTCGTGGTATCGGTCATTTCCTTTTCCTGCTTTGCGTTAAGCAACGCAGGACACTGGTAGGAAACATATTCCTGATAATGCTGCTTGACCGTATAGCTATAAACGTGAAACGCGTCCTGCGTCGGCTTTTGGTAGACAATTTCCATCGGCGAAAACACGACGGTATTTTTTCCATTTCCCAAAACGCCAACCGTAAACTCACGGCCTTCGATATATTCTTCCACAAGCATTGGCGTGCCGTACAGATCCAGGTGGCGGTGGATGAGCGCTTTGAGCTCACCGGGAGTGGATGCGATGCTTAAATCTGAAATTCCTTTGCTGGAACCCTCGGCGTTGGGCTTGACGATTACGGGAAAGTTCAGCTTCTTACAAACGGGGGCTTCTCTGGAAACGATGGCGTAGCGGGGTGTACGCACATGGTAGGTCGACATAAGCCGCTTGGTCAGCGCCTTATCCAGCGCCAGGCATAGCGTGCTCGCGTCCGAACCCGTACAGGGAATGCCCAACAATTCCATAACGGCGGGTATCTGTCCCTCGCGTCCCCTTCCGCCGATACCCTCGGCAATATTGAACGCAATGTCGATCGGGGTTTCGCGGAGCTTTGCAAACAGATCCCTGTCCGCCTCCATCAGCTCCACGCGGATACCCTCCGCTTCAAGGGCGCGCTGAATTGCGTAAACGGTGTCGATTTGATCGTATTCCGCTTCAGCGTCCTCGGGTCCGCCGGTGATCCCTCTTTTCAGGTTGTAAAGAAGGCCGACTGTGGTTGAGGGAAAGGGGTCGTCACTTTCATAGGCCGTCGCATCCATGGCGTATACCTGCTTTCTGAAACATCTTGATTGGCTGTTTCGCAGGCATTATAAGGCCACCGGAGGCTGGTGTCAATAGGGTTTTTCCGATGAAAAAGATGAATTGTGAAACCCTTATGACACAACAAAAATCGACCTTTGTCCGACCGCCCGGAATAGCGCGTGGGCAGGGAAATATCAGTGCGTTCGGATTTCCTGCTTGGGAAAAATTTGACGGAGGGTTTTCCGCTTTGCCGGCATTACGGAGAAAATACGAAAAGAGGCGGCTGCGCTCCATCGCGCGACCGCCTCTCCCGCTTTTTCACCGCTTACTTCTGGCTGCCGCTCATGGCGCGCTCGGCCTGCTCGATCAGGCGCTTGACCATGTAGCCGCCGATATAGCCGGCCTGACGGCTCGGCATATCGCCGTTATAGCCCTGCTTGAGGTTGATGCCAAGCTCGTTGGCAATTTCAAACTTCATGTTGTTAAGGGCCTGCTTGGCTTCGGGAACCATGGTGCGGTTGGTGCTCGACGTGGAATTCTGCTGGTTCTGATACATTGTTTATTCACCTCATAATTGATTTAGCGCTCAGCGCGTGGTCTTGCCGGTCTGGGAGGAAGCCATTTGGCGCTCGGCCTGCTCGATCAGCCGCTTCACCATATAGCCTCCAACGTAGCCGTTGTCCTTGGAGCTCAGATCGCCGTTGTAGCCTTGCTTGAAATTGATGCCCAATTCCTTGGCGATTTCAAATTTCATGTTGTCCAAGGCCGCGCGCGCCTCGGGCACGCTGGTCTGCTTGCTCTTTCCGGAGTTGTTCTGCTGGTTCACCATCGTCGTTCACCTCCTCAACTGGGTTCAACGCTATTTTGACCGTGTGCGGACAAAATACGCTGCCAATTGTTTTCTTGGTAAAAATGAAAAAATCGGGAAAAAATGAAAGCCATCGCACGCAACGATAGCTTTGCAGATAAACCGGCCGCTTATTCCTCATGATGAATGGCGCCCGCCGCGTCCGGGCCGTGGAAACGTCCGGGCGAATAGCCGGTGTATTTTTTGAAAACCTTAATGAAGTATTTGTAATCTGTAAAACCGACGCTTTCCGCGATTTCATAGATCTTTAACTCCGGGCCGGCATGTAGCAGCTGAACGGCCTGGGAGATGCGGAAGCGGTTTAAATAATCATTGAACGGATAGCCGGTTTCAGCTTTAAACTTTGCGTTAAGATAGGCACAGGACACGCCTTGCTCGGCGCTGACGTCCATCAACGAAATACGCTGGTCATAATTTTTTTCAATATAGTCAAGCATAATGCGTACATACCGGTTTTCCGTCGGCGCGGGCCGGAGAGTAAGCGCCGCGCTTTCCGGCTTATGCGGCCTTGCACCGGCCGCGTCGTGGTCGCCGACAATTCTGCGCAGCACGGCGTAAAGCAAATCAAAGTCGACGGGCTTCAACAGGTATTCCGTCACGCCGAGGCTGACCGCCTTTTGCGCATAGGAGAACTCGTCGTAGCCGGAAATGATCACCGCCTTGTACCCGCTTTGCGCAATGCTTACGGCCAGCATTTCCAGCCCGTCCATGCCCGGCATTTTTACATCGGTCAGCACGATGTCCGGCTTCAGCTCCGCAATCATTTTCAGACCGTCGCGTCCGTTTGCGGCCTCGCCAACCACGGTGCATCCCGCGCTCTGCCAATCGACAATATACCGCAAGCCCTTGCGGATTAAATCCTCATCCTCCACAATGAGAACCTTAAGCATTTTCCCGCACCTCCGGAACCGTCAGTTCAACCGCCATGCCGCGGCACGCCGCGCTTTGCAACTTCAGCCCGCAGGGCGGTCCATACATCAGGAGCAACGCGCGATGGGTGTTGTAAAGCCCGATATGGGTCGTTGCGGCGTCTTCCCGGTCAAGCATTCCCTTCAATGCGGATAACTGGTCCGGCGGCATGCCCTCTCCGTCGTCCGCGATGCGCACAGTCAGAAAACGCTCCTGCAGCCTTGCCGTGATCGTAATGGTAAGCGTTTCTTCCGGCGGCATGCCATGCTTGATGCTGTTTTCCACGATCGGCTGTACCAGCAGCTTCGGAATCATGCATCCCATCAGGGAATCGGAAATATCGATATGGTATTCCAGCCGCTTGCCGTAACGGGTTTTTTGCAACAGCAGGTAATCGTTCACATATTCCATATCCGTTTCCAGCGGAACCAGCGCCTTGGTTTCGTCGATTTCATAGCGCATCAGGCTGCCGAAGGCAACCAGCATATCGGCGGCCTTCTGTGGGTCGGATAAAAGGACAAAATGCAGATTTTCCATAACGTTAAACACAAAATGCGGGTTAAATTGCTCCTTGAGATGGCGCACCTCCATCATGCGTTTGCGTTCGCTCAGTTCCTCATTGTGCCGGATCAATGTCTGGACGCGCTCCATCATGGCGTTAAACTCGTCGAACAACGCCTGAAATTCCACAAACGTCCGCTGGTGGATTCGGCTGCTCAGATCCTGATGGCGCACGGTCTGGATCATGGTTTCAACCGGGCGCAGGTTATGCCGTGTCAGCCAGTTTGCCAGCAGAGGCGCAAAACAGAGGACGACCACCGCCAGCAGCGAGATCAGGAGCATGCCAAAACGCATCATCTGCTGGTGGAGCACCGTGGAGCTGAAGGTTAAAACGCGCACGCCTTCCTGCTCAAGCTGGCTGACGGATACAAAATAATCCCTTCCATCCAGGGTTACAAAGCCTCCGCCATCCACGCGGACAGACAGCTTTCCGATAACGCCGACGGCTTGCGTTCCGTCTGTGTAAAGCACGTTGTCGAACCGATCCGCAAGGACGGTCATATCCGCTTGCCTGCCGCGCAGAGCTTCCCGCAGCCCGGCGTCCGTTACGTCAATGCAGATTGCCCCGGCAGGCGTTTGCGCGCCCGGGACGGCGGCGGCAAAAAACCAGTCCGTCTGCTGGTCATAGGCGTAGTTGATGCGGCTGGGCGCCTCGTAAATCCTGTCGGGCTGCCGCGAAAGGGCGTCGCGCGCCGACCGCGCGACGGTGCTGGATAAAAAGACGGCCCTGTTATCAAAGTTTAGATTGGTGGATACGATCTGCCAATCATGGTCCAGCAGGACAAAGATGCAGCCGACCGGAAGCGCGTTTGTTTTGCTGTACAGCAGGCTGTTGGCCACGGTAAGCTGCTTCGTGCCGCGCGCCTCAAGCGCAAGGCGGATTTCAGGTGAATCGCAAAGCTCGCCGAGGGTTTGCCTGAGTCCGCTTTGCCACCGCGCCACATCCGCCGACAACTCAGCGTTCACCTGCGCGTTTACCCGCATGGTCGACAGGCGCAGGCTAAGCGCCATAAAGCCGCCGTACAGCAGGTAAATCAGCAATATCAGGGCGGCGGTGTACAGCACGAGAGAGCGGCGCAGGTAATTGCGAAAGCTTTTGTTTTTCATATGCGCCGCCCTCCCCGTAAAATCCACTGCCGCAAGTATACCATGTCCACGCCGGTTTCGAAAGCCGTTAAACGCTGATATCCTGGCTGCCGGTAAGCTTGAAAAACAGCAACAGCGATACCACGGACGTAAGCGTAAGCACGGTTGAATAAGCGGCGGCGTTGCCAAAGCTGGAGCGGATAACCTCTGTATAGATGGCTACGGTTAGCGTCATGGTGCGGCTGGTATACAGGATGATGGAGGAGCTCAGCTCGCTGATAACCGTTACCCAGCTCATAATCGCACCGGCCATAACGCCCGGCAGCATCATCGGCACGGTAATCTGGAGAAATGACCGCGCCTCGGAAGCGCCAAGGCTGATGGCCGCTTCCTCCATGCTGGGTGAAATCTGCCCGATGATGGCTGTGCTGGAGCGAATGGTGTAGGGGAGACGGCGCACGCACAGCGATATGATGAGGATAAACGCCGTACCGCTGAGCAATAGCGGAGGGGAGTTGAATGCGTACAGGAACGATATGCCCAGCACGGAGCCGGGAATCACGTAGGGCAGCATTGTCAGCGTATCGACGGTGGACGTGAGCGCGCTGCGCTTGCGTACCGCCAGATAGGCGATCAGCGTGCCCAGCAACACCACCAGGATGATGGCGGCCACGCCGTAGACGTAGGTATTGAGAATGGCGGTGTTGTTCTTGGTCAGCAGCGTGTTTTTGAAATTGTCCAGGGTCAGCCGGCCGGTAAACACCTGCCCGCCGCTTACCTCCATAAACGAGGTCGCCACCACCGTCAGCTGCGGCAAAACGGCCAGAAGCACCACGCCGTACACAAACAGGTGCCTTATTACATTGCCCGGGCCACGCCGCTTTACGGGCTGCATGGGCTTTAGCGCTGTCATGGAATAGGTGGTTTTGCGCGCGACCCAGCGCTGGACAAAGAAGAATATCAGGGTGATTGTCATGATGATGATGCACAGCGCCGCCGCGAAGTTATCGTCGTTCATCACTTCGCCCATGAACTGGCTGTACAGAACTACCGGAAAGGTGCGGTAACCCTCGCCGATCAGCATGGGCGTGCCAAAGTCCGAGAATACGCGCATGAATACCAGCAGCGCGCTGGCCAGCATGGTAGGCAGTATCAGAGGCAGAATCACGCGCGTGACACGTTGGAACGTCGAGCTTCCCAGGCTTTCCGCCGCCTCGTTTAGCGAGTTGTCCAGGTTTTTCAGCGCGCCCGAAACATACATGTATACCAGCGGAAAGGATTGAAGCGAAAAGACCAGCACAATGCCCGCAAAGCCGTAAATGCCGCCGAACTCCATGTGAAACAGGCGGTTGATCGCCTGGGTGATGAAACCGTTGCGGCCCAGAAGCTGAATCCACGCATACGCGCCGATGAAGGGAGGGGATAGATAGGAGATAACGATAAGGATGTTAAGCCATTTGCTGCCCCGGATGCGCGTGCTGCGGGTAATATACGCCAGGCTCAGCCCCAGCGCGGAGGCAACCAGAGTGGAGCAGACGGTTACTTTAAACGAATTGAGGATGGTGTTTGTATAATATTTTCGGCTGAAAAATTTCGTAAAGTATTCCAGCGTCAGATTCCCGCTGGCAGGGTCCAGAACGCTTCTGTACAGGACGAGTGAAAGCGGAAATACGACGAAAACCAGAAAGATTGCCAAAATCACGAGCGTCATCAGCAGCCATAGACGCGACGGACCCTGCCCTGTCTTTGCGCGCATGCTCAGCCCTCCTCCCGGATTACGGTGCGCTCGGTTTCAGCGTCAAACAGGTTGCACTTTTGCATGTTGGCCCGTAGCCATACACGGCTGCCGTCCGGCAGAATGTCGCCAAGATCGGAGCTTTGCAACACCTCGATTTCCGAGCCGTCCTCACAGGTGAGAAAATAATGCGTGGTTACGCCCAGAAAAACGCTGGACCGCACGGTCGCGGGCACGCCTCCGCCGGGTTCTGACTGAATGGAGAAATCCTCGGGGCGCACGGCGGCGAGCAACTCGGCGGCGTCCGGCACGTCGCCGCGCACATTGTCCGCCTCGGGGCGGTAGCCGCCTCCAAAATCAACGAAGGTCCGCCCGCCTTCGCGCGTTAGCGTTACCTTCAGCACGTTGGTCAGGCCGATAAAGCTGGCTACAAAAAGATTGGCCGGGCGTTGATAAATGGTTTTCGGGGAGCCGATCTGCTGAATCACGCCGCCGCTCAGCACCGCGATGCGGTCGGAAATGGCGAGCGCTTCCTCTTGATCGTGCGTTACATAAACGGTTGTAATCCCAACCTGATGCTGAATGTTTTTGATGGCGTTTCGCATTTCCACGCGCAGCTTTGCGTCCAGGTTGGACAGCGGCTCATCCATCAGCAGCACGCCGGGACGGATAACAATGGCGCGGGCCAGCGCGACGCGCTGTTGCTGGCCGCCGGACAGCTGGGCGGGTTTGCGGTGCTTTAAATTTTCGATTCTAACGGTGCGCAAAATCTCATCCACGCGGCGGACAGCCTCCGCGCGGGGCGCCCGCCGTGTTTTTAAGCCGTAGGCCACGTTATCCTCCACGGACATATGGGGGAAAATCGCGTAATTCTGAAATACCATGCCCATGTTTCGCTTGCTGGTGGGAATATTAACGATGGACTTCCCGTCCACCAGAATATCGCCGCCTTCCACGCTGTTAAAGCCAATGATCATGCGCAGCAGCGTTGTTTTTCCGCAGCCGGACGGCCCCAGCAGCGTAAAGAATTCGCCGGGCTTTATTTCCAGGGAAAGGCCGTTGATCACGGTCTCCTTTCCGTAGCTTTTAACGACATTTTGAATGCTGATGGCAACGCCCACGTGCATTCACTCCTTTTATCAGTTTTGAAAAGAGGGGATGCTCCTATCCGCCGCGCGGGCTTTGAGCATCCCCTCCGCATGGGAACGGTAATCCCTTATTCCATGGTCATTTCCAGGTGATCGGTAAACATCTTAACGATGGTTGGCTTGTTTTCGGCCACCCACGCCTCGGAATAGTTGTCAAACAGCTTGATCTCTTCGGTGGGGGTCATATAGTCGGCAAGCTTTGCGCCCTGGCGCAGGGGACGGACGGTCAGCGTGGAACCCACAAGCGTCTGGATTTTGTCGGATAGCATGTAGTCCACAAACTTCTTGGCGCTGTCCATATGCTTACAATTTTTGATGATCTGGACGGATTCTCCGGGGAAAATCGCACCCTCCACCGGGAACACCACGCGCACCGGCGCGCCGTTAATCGCCTGGGTTACGGCGGGATCCTCCCAGGTGAGCCCGACGACATACTCGCCGCCGGCCACGCCCTTATATACCTGGCTGGAGCTGTTGCAAAGCTTTCCGTCCAGGTTAAGCAGGAACTGGTCGATAAACGCCCACGCCTCGTCGGACAACGGATCATTGTCCTTGCCCATCGCGTAGAGCATCGCCATCAGGGACTGGAAGGCGGAGGATGAGTTGACGGGATCGCCGAACGCGATTTTACCCTTGAGCTCGGGGTCAAGCAGAGAGGCAAAACCGGTGATTTTGTTTTCCCCCTCCAGATTGGTGTTGACGATCATGACCGTCGGATCGGCAAAGGCGGGCGAGAAGGAGCCGCTCTTGTTGCGGAAAGCCTCCTGCATGTTGGAGTCCTCGGTGGAAACATACTGTTCAAACAGATCCGCGGAGGAGGAAAGCATCGTTTCATCCGCAACCCAGAAGATATCGCCCAGCGGATTGCCCGCCTCCGAGGTGACGCGCTTGAGCAGCTCGCCGGTGCCGCCCGTTACAACCTCAACCTTGATGCCCGTATCCTGTTCAAAGTTGAGGATGACGGCATTGTTCAGGCTTTCGCTGCGGGAGGTGTAGACCACAAGCGTTTCCTCCTGGGCCAGAGCCGCCGTGCAGCCAAGCATAAGCGCCATAGCCAATCCAATTGCCAACAGTTTCTTCATGAAAATCAAATCCCCCTTTTCAGTTTTTTGGAGCTGTTCCGCTCGTTGTTTCTATTGTAAATTAAATAGCCAAAAAGTCTATCCGACAATTGCAAAAGAAAAGGTGGAAAATATGAAACGATCCGAAGTAAAAAACATTGAGCGAAAGACTTGACAAAAACCGGGGATTCGCTATAATAACAATTGATTCTTTGGAAACCTATGCCGTAGACAGCGGGTTGGGGCGAAATTGCGCCCTGATAATGAGCGAAAGCTTCCCCGCCGAGGTGTAAGGCGGGAGAAATCCCGATGCGACATGTTCGCCCTTGCGCCTGCAAGGGTTTTCTTTTTGGAATCGAGCAGATTTTCAAAAAGGAGGTGCAACCCCAATGAGCAAGAATCTCGAGCTGAAAAAGCAGGTCGTCAGCGACATCGTGAAGAAGTTTCAGGATGCGCAGAGCGTGATCATCGTTAAGTACAGCGGATTGACCGTGGAGCAGGCGACCAACCTGCGCGCCCAATTCCGCGCCAACGGCGTTGAATACTGCGTGCTGAAGAACACGCTGGTACGCCGCGCGCTGGCAGAGCTTAACATTGAGGGCCTGGACGAGGTGCTCAACGGTCCTTCCGCTTTTGCCTTTGGCATGAGCGATCCCGTAAGCCCCGCCAAGATCGTCAGTGAATTCATCACGAAGTCCAAGAGCGAGGCCATCAGTATCAAGGCCGGCCTGCTTGGCACGGAGCTGATGAGCGATGCGCAGATCAAGGCGCTGGCCGAAATGCCCAGCCGCGAAGTGCTTCTGTCCCGCCTGGTTGGCAGCCTGCAGAGCAGCATCGCGAGCTTTGTGCGCGTTCTGGACGCGATTGCGAAAAAGGATGCCGAGGCCGCTCCCGAAGCCTGATTGGCTTCCCACCCTTTTCCCAACCTGATGTAAATGACAGAATGAATTGGAGGTTATCCACATGACTCACGAGGAATTTATTGCCGAGATTGAGAAGTTGACCGTGCTGGAGCTCAACGACCTGGTGAAGGCCCTGGAAGAGAAGTTCGGCGTTTCCGCCGCCGCCGCCGTTGTGGCCGTGCCCGGCGCTGCCGCCGCCGCTGGCGCCGCCGAGGAAGAGAAGACCGAGTTCGACGCTATCCTGAAGGATGCCGGCGCCGAGAAGATCAAGGTCATCAAGGTTATCCGCGAGTTGACCGGCCTGGGCCTGAAGGAAGCGAAGGAATTCGTGGAATCCGCTCCCAAGACCGTCAAGGAAGGCGCTTCCAAGGAAGAGTGCGAGAAGATCAAGGAGAAGCTGGCCGAGGTCGGCGCCACCGTCGAGATCAAGTAAGCGCTTTTTCAGTCGAATGCATGGAAAACCCTGGCCCATTGCCGGCCGGGGTTTTCTTTGTTTGGGAGGCGCGCGTGAAAATCTTGCAACAAGTTCGCCATGGGTCTTGACTTTCCAGCAAAGACCAGATATAATCAAATTGTAAAAACATATTTTGAATTTTGTTTTTAGCTTTTTGGAGGGCTTTATTTTTTACCCATTGTGAAAACGAGTTCGAAATAATGTTTTTAAGCCTGTCCATTCCGCGCCCCGTCCGTTGCGGAGGGACGGCATATCTGGAGGATATCTCATGAGAAAAAACATATTGCGGAAAAAGCTGATCCGGGATATGCGCCACGGGGCGATGCAGTTCTTTTCCATTGTTCTTCTGTGCTCGTTGGGCACACTTCTGTTTGCGGGGCTGGATGGCACCGCGCGCATGGCGCAGCAGACGATCGACGTTTACTTTGAGCAAAACAGCCTGGCGGATTTCTGGGTGTCGCTGCCCAGCGCGGACCGTTCGGCGCTGGAGCGTGTCCGGCAATTGCCCGGTGTGGGGGATGTGTGCGCCAGGGCGAGTATGGACATGGAAAGCACGCTCCCCGGCGAGCCGACGCTTAATGTGACGGCCTACGACGGCGCTATGACCATAAACGTCCCTATTGTACGGGTCGGTACGGCGCTGCAGCCGACAGACGTGCGCGGATGCCTGATTCAGGCGGGGTTTGCGGATGCGCATGGTCTTGGCGTCGATAGCCGGGTGGGTGTGAAATATGGTGGAGACGAGTATACCTTTGTGGTGCGGGGCATTATATACAGCCCAGAGTACGTCTGCGTGACGGACGGCTTGTCCCCTAACCCCGAAACATACGGCTATGTGCTCATCAACGCCCGAGCCATGGAAAGCCTGCCTCTGAGCCAAATCGTTGTTTGCGTCGCGCCGGGCGCGAACGCGGACGATGTGGAGCGCGCCATTGAAAAACAGTTGCCGGAAGCGCTTGTGGTCACGCGCGCCGTTCACCAGAGCACGGCGAACGCTCAAAACAACGCGGATATCTTCAGCGGTTTAACGCTTGTATTCCCGCTCTTGGCCTACGCGGTCGCCGCGCTGATCGTCATGACCACGCTAACGCGTATGATCGATAACCAGCGCATGCAGATTGGTACGCTCAGAGCGCTGGGTTTTTCCGCGTACAGTATCAAAATGCACTACCTTTCCTACGCCATTTGGCCCTCACTTGCCGGATCCGTGCTGGGGGTGCTGGTGGGGCACTGGACGTTGCCGTCGCTCATCTGGTCGCTGCTGATTGGTCAAAATGAATATCCCTACCGGCTGGAACCGCCCATTTCAGTCCCTGCCTGGGGAATGGTTGCCTTAACCGTACTCATGAGCGTATCGATCTGCCTGCTTACCTACCGCAAGAGCGCGAGGGAAACCACGGCCGAGCTGTTGCGTCCAAAGCCTCCCAGAGCCGGTAAGCGCATTTTGTTGGAACGCATCACTCCGATTTGGAAGCGGTTTGACTTTAACGCAAAAATGGTCGTGCGCAACCTGATGCGCAACAGAATGCGCACCGTTATGTCCTTTGTGGGCATTCTGTGCTGTAACGCGCTGATCATCGCCTCGCTGGGGCTTCAGGATTCCATTGACGTTATGGCGCATAACCAGTATACCAAGGCGCTTGCGTATGACGTCCGCGCGAACCTGATTCAGGAACGGGCTGGAGAGGCAGAGGCATACCGCAGCCGGCTGGACGCGGGGAGCGTGGAATGCATTATGGAGCAGTCCGCCAGCATCAGGGCAGGGCAACGCAGCCGCGCCACGCTGATCACCGTCGTCGAAGATCATCAGCAGATGCTGCGCCTAGGCCGAAACGAGACCTATATTCCTATTGTGTCAGGCGGCGCGGCCGTCACCGTCAAGCTGGCTAAGGTCCTGGGTGTAACGCTTGGCGATACGGTGGAGCTTTGGCTTCCGGGCGATGACGAGCCGATAAGCATTGCTGTGGCGCAGCTGGTATATAACAATGTTTCACAAGGCGTTTATCTGACGCGCTCCACCTGGGATGGGCTGCGAAAAGGCGCGTTTATGCCGACGGCGATTCAGCTTGTCGCGCCGACGGAGGTCTGCCTTGAGCAGCTGGACGCCATGGACGAGGTGGACAGCATCAAATGGCCGGCGGATCAGATCAACGAACTGCTACGCACAATGGATATGCTCGCTTCCATTTTTGTACTTCTGACCCTGATCGCGCTGGCGCTCGCGTTCGTTATCTGCTACAATATGGGCCTTATGAATTTTGCCGAGCGCACACGGGAATACGCGACTCTCAAGGTGCTTGGTTATCATCAGCGTGAGATACGCAGGCTGATCCTGCGCGAAAACAACATCATTACCGTGCTTGGCGTCGCGCTCGGCGTTGCGCCGGGCATCGGGCTCACGGGCCTGGTTTTGCGCGTGTGCGAATCGGAATCCACGCTTTATCCAAGCTATACGTCGGCGCAGTCGGTGCTGATCGCCTGCGTCGTTACCTACCTGTTCTCCCTTTTGATACAGTTTGCCCTTACGCGCAAGGTGCGCGGGATTGTTATGGTGGAAGCGCTAAAGTCCGTTGAATGACAAATGTGACGTTTGCAATCGGAATGGAGATTTGTTACAATTGTTGATGGTGAGGAGGGATATTCAATGCCGCAGGCTTTTACAACGGAACAGATGGAAAAAATCCGCGCGCGGCTGTTTGAAAGCGCGTGCCGGCACGCCGTGGAGCCGGGTCTGAAAAAAACATCGCTGGACGCGCTAACCGCCGACGCTGGAATTTCCAAATCAACCTTCTACAAATTCTACGAAAGCAAGGAGCTCCTGTTTCAGGAGGTGGCCGACTACTGGGAAGGGCTGATCATCTCCGAAACCGAGCGCGTGCTGCATGAAACTACGGGCAAAAGCAGCAAGGAGCGCGCCGCCGCGGCTGTGAACGCTGCTTTCAACCGCCTGGCCGAGCTTAACGCCATGCGTTTTTTGCGGGAGGATCTTCCTCTGCTTACGGACTTCTTTTCCAAGGAAGCACTCAAGCATTACAGAAGCATGTCGCTTTGTATCTTCGAAACGTTAAAGCGCGAGCAGATTCAGTTTACCGTTTCGGAGGAAATCATTTGTTCGGTCATCCACATTCTGTACCTGTGCGTACAGAATGTGCGGGAATTGGGGGACAGCTTTGCCGACGCGCTGCGCGAGCTGGTGCTCAGCGCGTGTGAAAAAATGGTGGCTTAAGCAAAAATTTAATATAAAAGAAGCCGTCGCGGCGTGGCATGCGGCGGCTTCCTTTTATATTGTAATCGACGGCTTATTGGTGCTTATCCTGAATATACCGGTCAATCGCGGCGGCCGCGTTCTTGCCCGCGCCCATAGCCAGAATCACCGTGGCGGCTCCCGTCACCGCGTCGCCGCCCGCGTATACGCCCTCGCGGCTGGAAAGACCGCTTTCGTCCCGAACCACGATACAGCCATGGCGGTTGGTTTCCAGACCGGGCGTGGTATTGCGCAACAGAGGGTTCGGGCTTGTGCCAATGGACATGATCATCGTATCCACGTCGAGCACAAACTCGCTGCCTTCCTTGACCACAGGACGGCGGCGGCCGCTCTCGTCAGGCTCGCCAAGGGCCATCTCCACGCAGCGCATGCCGCGGACAAAGCCGTTTTCGTCGCCCAGCACCTCGGTGGGGTTGCACAGGGTTTTAAAGATGATACCTTCCTCCTGCGCGTGTTCAACCTCCTCCTGGCGTGCGGGAAGCTCCTCCATGCCGCGGCGGTAGACAATAAAGACCTCCTCCGCGCCCAGGCGCTTGGCGCAACGGGCCGCATCCATGGCGACGTTTCCGCCGCCCACCACAGCCACCCGCTTCGAACGCTTGACCGGCGTGGCGCTGCCGTCGCGGTAAGCCTTCATCAGGTTGATACGGGTCAGGTACTCGTTGGCGCTGTAAACGCCCTTGAGGCTTTCGCCGGGAATGCCCATAAAGCGCGGCAGACCAGCGCCGCTGCCGATGAAAAGCGCCTCATAGCCCATCTGAAACAGCTCGTCCACAGTAAGGGTTTTGCCGATGACCGTGTTGCATTGGATATCCACGCCCAGCGCCTTCAGCCCGTCAATTTCGTGGTTGACGATACCCTTTGGCAGACGAAATTCGGGAATGCCGTAGCTCAGCACGCCGCCGGCAATGTGAAGCGCCTCAAAGACCGTTACGGCATAGCCCAGCTTTGCCAGGTCGCCCGCACAGGTAAGGCCGCTGGGACCCGCGCCAATCACAGCGACCTTATGGCCGTTGGATTCGGGGCGCTTCACAGGCTGCCCGGCATGCTCCCTGTGCCAGTCCGCCACAAAGCGTTCCAGCCGGCCGATGCCGACGCTCTCGCCCTTGATGCCGCGCACGCATTTTCCCTCGCACTGGTTTTCCTGCGGACAAACGCGGCCGCATACGGCGGGCAGGGAAGTGGAGCGGGACAGGATCTCGTATGCGCCGTTTATATCCTCATTGGCCAGGCGCTCAATAAATGCGGGAATATCAATTGCCACCGGGCAGGCGGATACGCAGGGCTTATGCTTGCAGTTCAGGCAGCGCCGGGCCTCATTTGCCGCCATATCGAGGGTATAGCCAAGAGCCACCTCGTCGAAGCATTTGTTTCGTACGTCCGGTTCCCTGACGGGCATCGGCGTCTTTTTCGGATCCATATTAGGCATCGTGGGCCGCCTCCTTTTCAAAGAGGCGGCAGGCCGCCTCTCTTGCGTGCGCCTCAAAATCCCTATACATGCTGCCGCGTGCCAGGGCTTCGTCAAAATCAACCAGATGCCCGTCGAAATCGGGCCCGTCCACACATGCAAACTTCGTCTCGCCGCCCACGGTCAGGCGGCAGCCGCCGCACATGCCGGTGCCGTCGATCATGATAGGGTTCATGCTCACCACGGTTTTAATCCCGTATTTTTCCGTCACCTTGCAGACGAATTTCATCATGATCAGCGGGCCGATGGCGATGACCTCGTCGTATTCGTTACCCGCCTGAATCAGCGCTTCCAACGCGGCGGTCACCAGACCCTTTTCGCCATAGCTGCCGTCGTCTGTCATCAGGCGCAACTCATCGCTGACGGCTTTAAACTCGTTTTCCAGAATTACCAAATCCTTCGAACGGAAGCCAACCACGCTATGCACGGCGCAGCCAAGCCCATGCAGCTTTTTGGCGATGGGGTAAGCGATGGCGCAGCCCACGCCGCCGCCTACGACGCAAACCTTTTTGAGGCCGTCGGTATGGCTGGCGACGCCTAGCGGCCCGACAAGGTCATGCAGGCATTCGCCCTGGCACAGGGCGTTGAGCTCCATTGTTCCGGCGCCCACAATTTGGTAGATGACGGTAACGGTACCGTCATCGCGGTTAAAATCCGCGATAGTCAGCGGGATACGCTCGCTGTCCGCTCCGGCGCGTAGGATCACAAACTGGCCGGGCTCGGCCTTCCGGGCGATCAGCGGCGCATTGACCGTCATTTTAACGACGGTTGGATTGAGCGGTAGCTTTTCAATAATCTCAAACACAAAATCAACTCCTTGCGGTTATGCGCGAATGGCGACGCACTCAATTTCTACCAGTCCGCCCTTTGGCAGCGCGGCCACCTGTACGCAGCTGCGCGCGGGATAGCCCTCCTCAAAGAAACGTTGGTAAACGGCGTTGACCGTCGCGAAGTCGCCCAAATCAGTGACAAACACAGTCGTTTTAACGATGTCGGCATAGGTGAGGCCAGCCTGCTTCAAAATTTCGCCCAGGTTGCGCATGGACCATTCGGCCTGCGCCTCCACGCCGGCGGCAAGCTCGCCCGTTGCGGGATCGATACCAAGCTGACCAGAGGTGAAAAGCATACCGCCGGCTTGAACAGCCTGCGAATAGGGACCGATGGCGGCGGGGGCCGAGGGGGTATGGATGATTGATTTACTCATGATGCTTCTCCTTTCGATTGCGCGCATGGGCGCGCGTACGCCGAACGCTTTTATTTTAGCATCAGCCGGCCCGGGTGTAAAGCGCGGGAATGGGGAAATAACACGTTAAAAGTTGGCCGACTCGCTAAAATCGCCCGAAATTCGTTTTTTTAACATTGACGGCCCATTGCCAACGTTGTAAAATATGGATATACATACTGTCAAGGAGGAAAAGCCATGTATTACGATCACAAAATCTGGGTAGGTACCGGAGACGATCATAAGCCCGTTTTTCTTTTGCCACAAATGGCCAACCGCCATGGACTGATTGCCGGCGCCACGGGTACCGGCAAATCCGTAACGCTCAAGGTGATGGCCGAGGGTTTTTCGGACATGGGCGTTCCGGTCTTTCTGGGTGACATCAAGGGCGACCTGAGCGGCATGGTCAAGCCCGGCGAGCAGAGTGATAAGATTACCGAACGCCTGATGAACGTGGGCGTAACGGAATTCAAGCATGAGGCTTATCCCACGGTTTTTTGGGACGTATACGGCGAGCAGGGCCATCCCGTGCGCACCACGGTCAGCGAAATGGGGCCGTTGCTGCTCTCACGCATGCTCAACCTCAATGAAACCCAGGCCGGCGTGCTCAATATCCTCTTCCGCGTGGCGGACGACGAGGGTATGCTGCTTCTGGATATCAAGGATATCAAGGCGATGCTTGCCTATGTGGGCGAGAATTCCAGCAAATACACCCTTAATTACGGCAACGTCAGCAAGGCGAGCATCGGGGCAATCCAGCGCGCCATCGCGGTGCTGGAGGATCAGGGCGGCGACAAGTTCTTTGGCGAGCCCGCGCTCAAGATCACCGACTGGATGCAGGTGGATGAGGACGGACGCGGCTATATCAACATTCTTTCCTGTGACAAGCTGTTTTTGAGCCCCGTGATGTATTCTACCTTTTTGTTGTGGATGCTGAGCGAGTTGTACGAAACCCTGCCCGAGCAAGGCGATCAGGAGAAGCCCCGTATGGTGTTCTTCTTTGACGAGGCGCATTTGCTGTTTGACGATTGCGGCAAGCAGCTTATGGATAAGATTGAGCAGGTCGTTCGCTTGATTCGCAGTAAAGGCGTGGGCGTATTTTTCATTACGCAGAGCCCGGCGGATGTGCCCATGAGCGTGTTGGGGCAGCTTGGCAACCGCGTTCAGCATGCCCTGCGCGCATTTACGCCGTTGGATCAGAAAGCCGTCAAGGTCGCTGCGCAAACCTTCCGCACCAATCCCGCCTTTAGCACGGAGGAAGCCATCACGCAGCTCAAAACCGGTGAAGCGCTGGTTTCTTTCCTGGATGAGTCGGGCGCGCCGGGCATCGTGACCCGCGCGACCATTTTGCCCCCGCAGAGCTATATGGGCGCGATCAGCGAAAGCCTCCGCAAGACGTTTATCGAAACCAGTCCCTTTGCGGGTGTGTACGAGCAGGAGATCGACCGTGACAGTGCCTACGAGTATCTGGTAGGTAAGATGAGCGAAGCAGCCGCCCCGGCGCCGGTGCCCCAGCAGGCTCCGTTGCGCACAGCGCCTGTTATGAACGTACCGGATGGAATGCCCGCGCAGGCGGCCGCTCCCGTGCAAACCGCCGCGCCGTCGCAGGGCTTTATGGTATTTGATCCCACGACGGGCCAGTATGTGCAAAAGCAGTTGGATACGATGAGCGCCGCCGCGCCGGCTCAACAGCCCGCTCCCGTGGCTCAGGCCGTAGCGCAGCCGCAAACGGTTCAGCAGAACGTGCTTGTGCTTGATCCCACAACGGGCCAGTATGTGCAAAAGCTGATGACCATGGCCTTTAACCCGGCCACTGGCCAATACGCGCCCGTTCAGACCGAGGCTGATACCAAGGCCGCCAAGGAAGCCGCCGCCGCGCAGGCAAAGGCTGAAAAGGAGGCCGCCAAGGCGGAGAAGGAGCGCATCGCCGCGGAGCGCCGCCAGCGTGCCGACGAGCTGCGCGAGGAGCGCGCGGAGCGTGCGCGCGCCAATAACAGCGTGCTTGGCCGAATCAAGAATACGGCCATCGCTACCGTAACTCGCACCGTCACCAATGAGCTTACGCGCGGGCTGATGGGCACCATCACGGGCAAAAGGCGCTGACCAGGCCGCAAGAAAGAAGGTTGGCTTCGCTGATATGTAAACGGTAGGACAGGCTGATTCCCCCGGCAAGGTATCGCCGGGGGAATTTTTGTATATGAAAACCCCACGCAAGGCGTGGGGTTCGGAAGAGCTTAAAGCGATGAGGAAGACAGGAAAACTCCTTTTGCTTACAATGAAGTTGCGGTCTGCCAACTGCAACAAAAGCAAAAGGAGGTCATTTGTATGGCAAATGACAATAAGAGTTTATCACATACGAAATGGAACTGTAAATA
>JAEYOW010000021.1 GCA_023411375.1 Bacillota bacterium
CGCGCATTTTGCTGCGGGCGGTTGGGCGCGAATCGCCCCAAACGGCCCTCGTATCTTTTTTATTCTTGTTTCCGCGCCCGGTTCAGATTGCTTCAAGGAAGGCGAGCAGCTTTCCCACATCCCCGTCGGCGTAGCAGTAGCCCGTCATCCCCGCCGCCTCCGCGCCCTCTACGTTCTGCCGCACATCGTCGATAAACGCACACTCCTCCGGCAGCAACTCAAACTTATCGCACAGCCGTCCGTAAATCCTCACGTCAGGCTTAAGCATGCGTTCCTCGGCGGATACCAGTACCCCGCTGAAGCGGTCGAAGTACGGGATTTTATACTCATAGGCGTGAAAGCGCGTGCCCGCGTTGGAAAGGATATACAGCCTGTAGCCGCGGTCAAGAAGGCCGCTGACGACCTCCTTCATGCCCGCCTTGGGCCACAGGGCGTCCAGATGCCAGTCCGTCATCACGCGCGCGGCCAGCGCTTTCAGTTCCGGCGTTTCCAGCCGGATTTGCGCCGCCTCAAGCACCTCCGCCTCGGTGGCGGCTCCCCCGTCCAGTTTCAGCCATTCGGGCGAGCAGAAGATTTCCCCGTAAACACGCCGGGCGTCCGCCTCGTTTCCCGCATGGCGCAGGCAGGGCTGCATCGGGTCGTAACACAAAAGCACCATGCCCATATCAAACACGATATTGCGAATCATCCGTCATATCCTCCTTTGTACATGAGGGCGGTCAGCGGTGGTTCATCAGTTCATACATAAATACGCCCGCGGCGATCGCCGCGTTGAGCGATTCCGCTCCGCCGCGCATGGGCAGCCGGTAGCGGTGCGTACACGCCGCAAGCGCCTGTTCCGTCAGCCCCGCGCCCTCGTTGCCAATCAGCACGCACAGCTTTTCCGGCAGCGGGCCGCGCCCGTAAAACGGCTCGCCGTCCAGCGCCGCGCCGATGGTCGCGTAGCCCCGCAAGTTCAGCCCGGCAACCGCCTGCGCCGCGTCGCCGGCAAAGGCCATGGGCACGCGGAACACGCTGCCCATGGTCGCCCGCAGCGTTTTGGGCGCGTACGCGTCCGCGCAGCCGGGCGTCAGGATGCAACCGTCAAACCCTGCCGCGTCCAGCGTGCGCAGTATCGTTCCCACATTGCCGGGGTCCTGCACGTTTTCCAGCAACATCAACCGGTTTCCAAGCATCTCCGGCGCAGAGGGCGCGGGCAGGCCGCACACCGCCGCGATACCCTGCGGCGTCTTAACCTGTGAGATCGCGGCCAGCACATGCTCCGGCACGCTGTAAACCGCCGTTTGCGCCTTGGCACGGGCAAGCAGGGCGGCATATCCGTCCAGCTTATCTGCGTCCACAAACAGCGCGCTTACCCGCTCCGGGCAGGCGCTTAGCGCCTCCGCAACCATATGCTCGCCATCCAGCAGAAAGGAACTCTGCTCTGCGCGCCCGCGCGCCGTCTGCAATGTTCGCGCCGATTGCACCACGGGGTTTTTCAGGCTGCTCAGTTCGCGCATAGGCTACATCCGCTCCGGCGCTTCCATGCCGATCAGATATAATCCGGTTTTAACGGTTTGCCGCGCCGCGCGCGTCAGGCGAACGCGCGCCTCGCGCACGCCCGGCTCCGCGTCCAGGATGCGGTTTTCATAGTAGAATTTGTTATAGGCCTTGCACAACTCCGTTACCGTGCGGGTCAGAATGCTTGGCTCGTAGCGGTTCGCCGCCTCGCGCACCGCTTCGGGGAAGCGGCTGAGCTGGCGCAGCAGCTCCTGGGCATAGTCGTCCGCAAGCGCCGCGTAATCCGGCTGGGCAGCGGGAAGCTCCGCCGCCCGGCGCAGCACCGAGCAGCACCGTGCGTGCGTATATTGCACATACGGCCCCGTTTCGCCGTCGAAGGAAAGCGCGCGGTCCCAGCTGAAATCGATATCCTTGATGCGGTTGTTCTGCAAATCGGCGTAAATCACGGCGCCAATACCGACCTGCCGGGCGACCTCCTCCTTGTTTTCAAGGTCCGGGCTCTTTTCCTCGATGATCTTGAGCGCCTTTTCCTTGGCGCTGAGCAAAAGCTCCTCCAGATATACCACGTGCCCCTTGCGGGTGGACAGGCTCTGCCCTTCGTAGGAAATCATGCCGAAGGCCACATGCACAAGGTCCTTTGCCCACTCGTACCCCATCTTTTCCACCACCTTGAACCACTGGCGGAAATGCAGGTCCTGCTGGTAGGCCACCACGTACAGGCATTTATCGAAGTTGTACTCATCCTTGCGCCACAGCGCGGCCGCGATATCGCGCGTGGCGTAAAGCGTTGCGCCGTCCTTTTTGAGGATGAGGCAGGGCGGCATGCCCGTCTGCTCCTCATCCAAATCCACAATAGACGCGCCGTCGCTGATGGTGAGCAGGTTCTTGCGCTTAAGCTCATTAATCACGCGGCCCATCTTGTCGTTATAAAACGCCTCGCCGTTGTAACTGTCAAACGTCACGCCCAACAGGTCGTACACGCGCTGGGTATCGCGAAGCGTCAGCTCCTTGAACCAGTTGAACAGCTCCATGGCCTCCGCATCGCCGTCCTCAATGGCCTTGAACCAACGGCGGCCCTCGTCCTCCAGTTCGGGCGCTTTTTCGGCTTCCTCATGAAAGCGCACATACAGGCGCGTGAGCGCCTCCACGCCGTCGCGCTCTACCTCGTCGTGCTCGCCCCAGAGCTTGTAGGCACAGATCAGCTTGCCAAACTGCGTGCCCCAGTCGCCCAGGTGGTTGATAGCCACGGTTTGGTATCCGAGATAATCATAAATGCGGCGCAGGCTCTGGCCGATCATCGTCGTGCTTAAATGGCCGATATGAAAACGCTTGGCAATATTAATGGAGCTGAAGTCCAGGCAGACGGTTTTTCCCATCCCCTCCTGTCCCGCGCCATAGCGCCCGCCGGCGTTCAGCACGGCGGTAAGCGTCTTTTCAGCAAAATTTCCCCTGTTGAAGAAAAAATTAAGATAACCGCCCTGTTGTTTGGCCTCGCACAGCTCCGGCGCGGAAATTGCGGACGCGAGCGTAGCGGCGATCTGCGGCGGGCCCATATGCAGCGCTCGGCTCAGCTTAAAACAGGGGAATGCGTAATCGCCCATTTCCCGTTCCGGCGGTATTTCCAGATAACCCGCGATATCCTCACGCGTCGGCAGGCTGTCCACACCCGCGTAACAGCTCGCGATGGCCTCCTTGATCAGCCCGGCAAGGCTTTGCTTCATATCCATCTTACAGGCTCCCTTCGTTTTGTTGGTCGGCTTCGCTGAACGCCGCCCGCATTTCGGCGTCCGTATCATCCCACAGGCATTTGCGCTTCCACTTTCCCCGCAGGTACACCCAGATACTCATGGCACAGCCCAGCAGCCACGAAATCAGCAGCGAGCCGTACAGGCACATAGGGTCGCCGGCGGGCATGGCGGGCGTGCGGGTGAGGTAGGCCCACAGGTAAGCGATCGGCATGCGGATGACGACCGTCACGATAATGCTGATCCACATGGGGATGACCGTTTCGCCCGCGCCGCGCATCACGCCCTGAAGCGTCTGCGTCACGCCAAAGGCGATATAGCCGACCGCCAGCATTTGAAACATCCCAATGCCCATCATAACGATCTCGTTGGTTTGCGTAAACACGCGCATCAAGCTTTCGCCAAAGATCAGGATACAGGCCGTAAGCACCGTGGAGGTCGCTACCGCGAGCACGAGCGTCGCCTTCGCTCCCTGATGCACGCGGTCCATCCGGCGGGCGCCCACGTTCTGGCCTGTAAAGGTGGTGGCCGCAACGCCGAAGGTAAAGTTTGGCATCATGGCAAAGCCGTCCACCCGCATCACGGCCGTCACAGCCGTCACGACATTGGGGCCCAGCGAGTTTGTCAGAGACTGCACCAGAATGCTGGAGAGTGAAAAGATCATCTGCGTCATGCCCGCAGGCACACCAAGGCGCACAATCCGGTTCATGATGGGCTTGTCCAGGCGAAGCGTATGCCGGTTCAGGTCCAGCGTGTCCCTCATGCGGCGCAGCCGCAGGAAACACAGCACCGCCGACACGCCCTGGGCGATGATCGTCGCCCACGCCACGCCGTCGGTCGTCATGCCAAGCAGCGTGATAAACGCGATATCCAGCACGATATTTAACAGGGAGGCGATCAGCAGGTAAATCAGCGGGCTCACGCTGTCGCCCAGGCCCCGCAGTACGCCGCTCAAAATAGCGTAGAAAGCCATGCCCGTGATGCCAAGCATAATAATGAACAGGTAATCCGACGCCATGTCGAGCATTTCCTCGGGGGTGCCCAGCAGCAGCAGCAGCGGACGGGCGCACAGCATGCCGATCACGCTCATCAGGATACCGCTCCACAGCGTCAGCATCACCGTGGTGCCGACGGCGCGGCTCAGCGCCTCGCGGTCCTTCGCGCCAAAGTATTGGGATACGACAATCGTCGCGCCTGTGGAAATGCCCATGAACAGCACGATCATCAGGTTAAGCACGGGGCCGGCAAGGCCGACCGCGCCCAGCGCCGCGTCGCCCACATACCGGCCGACGACGATCGCGTCCACGGTATTGTACAATTGCTGTGCCAGGTTGCCCAGCAGCAGGGGAATCGAGAACAGCGCGATGCCGGACATGGGGCTGCCCTGCGTAAGATCGCGCGGGGCAAACAGCTTCTGGATGGTTTGCATGAAGCGATAAAATCCTTTCCGTTATGTCATAGGCACTGCCGGATGCGCCGCGTCAGGGATGCAGCACCGTGCCCATCGAATCGCCCGACAGCACCTTAAGCACGTTCTCCGGCGGCTCCAGCCCGAAAACGCGCACCACAGGCACGGCGTTTTCACGCAGCATGATGAAGGCGGCCGCATCCATCACGCGAAGGTCGCGCTCGGCGGCCTCCGCATAGGTGATTTCTTTAATCAGCGTGGCGGAAGCGTCCTGATGGGGGTCGGCGGTGTACACGCCGTCGATGTTCTTTGCCATGAGGATAGCGTCGCACTCCAGTTCGACTGCGCGCAGCACCACCGCGCTGTCTGTGGAGAAGCAGGGATTGCCCAGCCCACAGGCCAGAAAGAGGATGTGCCCGCTGTTAAGCCGCTCGACCGCCTGGACGGTATTATAGCTCTCGGCAAAGCGTGGAATATCCACGCCGCTCATCACCGCGGCCTTCGCGCCCATGTGCGCGAGCGTATCGCGCATATACAGGCAGTTTTGCAAGGTGCCCAGCATTCCCATCTGGTCGGCGGCGACTGTGCCCATGCGCATAGCTGCCCCGCGGCGGCCGCGCCACACGTTGCCCCCGCCGATCACCACGGCGAGCTGTACGCCCGTTCGGCTGATCTCCATCAGCATTCTCGCGGCCTGCTCAAATTTCTCGTGGCAAAACAGCTTTCCATCCACGCCCAGCGCCTCGCCGCTGAGCTTTAGAATCACGCGCTTGTAGGGGGTTGGCATGGCGTGTTCATCCTTTCCGTCTCTCATATCTCGTTAAAGCAGCAAAATGGCACGCAAGCAAAGCCCGCGTGCCACAAGGTCAATGCCTGACCGTTTCAAAAGCTCTCCAATGGATAAGCTTACTTCTTTTGCATCTGCGCCGCGATTTCCTCGGCGAAGTTGTCCTGGCGCTTCTCGATGCCCTCGCCGCGCTCGAAGCGCTCGAAGCTCACAACGGTGATCGCCGCGCCGATTTCCTTGGCGACCTCGTCGGTCAGCTTCTGGATGGACTTGTCGCCGTCCTTCACAAAGGGCTGCTCAAGCAGGCAGACTTCCTTGTAATACTTCTCGATACGGCCCTCGACCATCTTGTCCACGATCTTCTCGGGCTTGCCCTCGTTAAGCGCCTGGGCGCGCAAAATCTCGCGCTCCTTGTTGATCGAATCGCTGGGAACCTCGTCCTTGCGGACAACCATGGGCTTGGCGGCGGCAATCTGCAGCGCCACGTCATGGTAGTAGGTCCTGAACACGTCGTTACCAAAGGTCTCGGGCTTGTCGTTCTCCACCAGCAGCAGCACGCCGATCTTGCCGCCCATGTGGATATAGCTCTCCACCACGCCCTTGCCGGTCTCATAACGGGCAAAGCGGCGAATGGAAATCTTTTCGCCGATGGCGACAGTCGCGTCGCTGACCAGGTCGGTGATGGTCTTCTGGTCGTTATCCACAAACGTCTGGCCCATCAGCGCGTCGATATCGGCAGGGTTGGCAAGCGCGATATGCTTGGCGACGTCCTTGCAGAAGGCCTTGAAATTATCGGTGTTGGCGACAAAGTCGGTCTCGCAGTTAACCTCCACGATCACGCCGACGCTCGCGCTGTCGTTGATATAGGTGGCAACCATGCCCTCGGCGGCAATACGGCCGGCCTTTTTGGCGGCGGCGGCAAGGCCCTTCTCGCGCAGCCACTCAACTGCCTTTTCCATCTCGCCTTCGGCCTCCATGAGGGCCTTTTTGCAGTCCATCATGCCGGCCTGGGTCATCTCGCGAAGCTCTTTGACCATTTGCGAAGTGATGTTCGCCATGTAAAATCTCTCCTTACTTCAACGTATCCTGTATCATCACGGCTCCCGCTTCCGGGAGGGTTGGAGGACCCGAAGGGAGGGCGGCAGCCCTCCCCGACGGTTCCCATGTATTATTCTTCCACCTTCGCGATCTGCTCGGCGGGAGCGGCCTCGGCAGAGGCATCCTGCTCGCCCTGCCTGCCCTCAAGCACAGCGTCGGCCAGCTTGCCGGCGATGAGCTTCACGGCGCGGATCGCGTCGTCGTTGCCGGGGATGACATAATCGATCTCATCGGGATCGCAGTTGGTATCGACAATCGCGACAATCGGGATACCCAGAGCGCGCGCCTCGCTGACGGCGATGTGCTCCTTGCGGGGATCGACCACGAACAGCGCGCCGGGCAGCTTCTTCATCTCGCGGATACCGCCCAGGTTGGCCTCAAGCTTTTCACGCTCGTGCTCAAGCTTGATGACTTCCTTCTTGGGCAGCAGATCAAACTGGCCCTGCTGCTCCATCCGGTCGATCTGGTTCAGGCGCTCCACGCGGGTGCGGATGGTGCGGAAGTTGGTGAGCATGCCGCCCAGCCAGCGGTTGTTAACAAAGAACATATTGCAACGCTGCGCCTCGGTTGCGATGGACTCCTGCGCCTGCTTCTTGGTGCCGACGAACAGCAGGGTCTTGCCTCCCATCGCCAGGTCTCGCACGAAGTTGTACGCCTCGTCCGCCTTGCGGACGGTCTTTTGCAGATCGATGATGTAGATGCCGTTGCGCTCGGTAAAGATGTACTGCGCCATTTTGGGGTTCCAGCGGCGGGTCTGGTGGCCGAAGTGTACGCCCGCTTCCAGGAGCTGTTTCATAGAGATAACTGCCATTAGGGTTCTCCTCCTTGTTTTATCCACCCTTTGCGTCGTCCCGGTGCGGCCACCGCGCTTCGCGCGGCACAATCGTCCGGTCGACAAAGGTGCGTAATCGGATAGATTATAGCATGGACAGGTTTGGTTGACAAGTGTTTTTTTGCAATTTCATGGCCCATCCCGCACCCGGTAGCGCGGGATGGGCCATCATCGTCAAAACGCGTTGCTGGTAGTCAGCAGGAAATACAGATAATACACGCCTGAGGCGAGATGCCAGGCAAACAGCGTCCAGCAAAGGCCATAACCCGCCCTTTTCAGCAGAGCGCTTCCATCCTTGACCCGCTCCCGGGCAAAGCTGCGCAGAAAAATGCCCGTTGCGACCACCCAAAGAAAGAACGAGCTGCTGTTGGCCGCCCAGGTAAAGTTGCCATGCCCCATGCGCATGCCCGTCTCCCGGAAGGCCATCGCCTCCAGAACACTGAACAGCGTCATCAGCAGCCCAAGCACCAGCATGCGGTCCTTAAACATACCCCTGCGGTAACAGCAGGCAATCACGAGGAACGGAAACGCGGACATCATCAGGGTATTGCGCACCGCGTCCCACATGGTTTTAAGGGTAACGCCAAACTCAACGCCGCTGGTAAACTCGACCACCACGCCGGTATAGTAAAGGTATTGCAGCAGGAAATACCCCACAGCGGGCAAAAACGCGAGCACGATCTGTCCAAAATACCGCCACTGCCTTTTATGGCGCAAAAGCTCAACCAGAAACATCACAAACGCGGCGGGCAAAAGCGCCTGCATGAAGGTGGGCTTGCATGCCAGGCTCGCCATCAGCAATGCGGCCAGCATGACCACCTTGCGCCAAGGCAGCATGGTTTTGTCCCCCTGCTGCGGCAGCAGGCGCTCAAACTCATACCAGCAGTGCGCCAGATAGGGCACGCACAGCAGCATCGCCGCCGTCACTGCCTGCTGCGTGGGGTTATGCCACACGTTTGGCGAGCCGACGCCCCGGTACACAAACTGGTTAAACCACGGCGGCAGGCTGATTGCCGTTACCACCATCAGCGCGACGGCCGCCAACGTCGCGGCCCACTCGCGAATTTTTCCGTGGGTTATCGCCACCAAAAGCCGCTGGGTAAACAGAAGCGTCAGCGCCTTAAAAAACGCGCAAACCGCCGCCGCGGCCCAGGCGATCGGCATGCCAAGCTGGTAGAGCGCGCTGACGGCCAGATGCCACAGCGGATAGGAGAGACGGCTTGTAATGCTATGCAAATCGGAAAAATCAAAATCGCGCGCGATCATGGCATGCACATAGAGATCCGTACCCTCATAGCCAAACTCGCGGTAATACATAAACAGGGACGCGGCGAAAACCCCCAGCAGCGCAATCCAAAGCGACGCGTGAACGCCCTGCTTTTTTCTAAGCGCGCGCTCAGCCAGCACTGGGTCCTGCATCATTCCATTCCTCCTTTAAGCGGCGCGGCCGCAATCTGTTTTTTATTCCGGCGGAAAGCGGCAAGCGCGTCCGCCATGGCGGCCAACTGAATCAGGTACAGGCAGGCAAAGCAGACCAGCATATTCCACGATACGCCCGAATGCAGCTCCAGCCCGTCCGCGCCAAACGGCAACAGGATAAAAACGCCGCCGAACAGCGCCATGTAAAGCGCGTTCATGCCGTTCATGCGCCCGCCCTCCTCCGCCATAAACAGCGAAAGAGGCACCGCCATGTAAATCGCCATGTATTCGCAGCTCCAGCCCGGAACCAGCGTGGCGACGCCAAACAGCAGCAGGCAGCGCTGCCAAAGCTTTTTGGACAGGCACACGCATACCAGCGCGGCCGCGCCGTACAGCAGGGACAAAATCCGCCCCGCCGTAACCGTCGCGCCGGCGTTCCAGCCGAATTCAGCCCCCAGAAAGGCCAGTGCGCTGGGAATGCTCGTCAAGTAATCCGTTCGGTAAGCGCTGTGGATTTCCTGATGGTTCTGAAGAAACCGCCAAAACCCGTCCATCCCGCCAAACCACGCGAAGGGCACGAAGAACAGCACCGCGCCGTAAATCACCAGCCTGACCGCCTCGCGCCAGCGCCGCTCCAGCAAATACAGCACACCCAGCAGACAGGGGTATACCTTGAAGCCCGCCGCGGCGGCAATCAGCACCAGCGCCAGCTCCCGCTGCCACGCCCTGTCCGAATCCCGCAGGTAGACGGCAAAGAGCAGCGCGACCATGACGTTGAAAACCGAGTTGCCCCGCTCGATGGTAAAAACGCTTACGCCGGAAAGCAGCAGGCACAGGCAGAGGGCCGCGCCCTGGCCGACGGCGCCCTCGCGCCCGCGGTAGCGCTCAAAGATGCGCTGAACCGCGTAAAGCATCAAAACCGCCGTCGCAGCGGTGATCATTGTATAGGCAAGCAGCTCGTACGCGTAGTTCGCGCGCGTGAACGCCACGTTGAACAGGTAGTAAAACGTGTACGCCAGCGGAGGGAACGTCGCCCAAACGCTGTCGAAATAGGGGCCGCCCTCGTGCGTGGGATAATGCAGATTGTTGATGAAATCGCCAAAGAGGTTGCCGCCCCCGTCAAAGATGAACCCTTCCAGCCCCGCGCCGCGCCGCGCCGCCAGGTAGACGGCCGAAAACAGCAGGCTGAATAAAAAAAGGCCGTAGAATATCGTTTGGGAGCGCTTCATGAGCGTCCGTCTCATTCCCCTGTCCCCTCGTTTCGCTCGCAGCCCGCCGCCGCAAAAAGGCGCGAAAACAGGCGGAAGCTGCTGATTCGGTGATGAGTGTATCAAAAAAGACAGGGGTTGTCAATCAAGCCCCTGTCCCCGTCCTATTTCAGCACGCACGCGTTGTCCACCATAAACGGCAGCGTCAACGCGTATGTCCCGGCCTGCTCAAGCAACCCGGCCGGGCACATGGATACATACAGCTCGTCCGCGTTTTCGGGCGCGAGCGGCAGCGTCACGCTGTTGATTTCCGACCAGTCGGCGGCCAACCGTTCCTCCGCGCCGTCTTTCCACACAAAGCGGTAGCGCACATCCTTGCCATAGGCGAGCATGGTAAACCGGCTGCCGCCGTCCTCCGGCTCCACGCGCTCCCCACGGTAGGCAAATGCCTTGGTAAAATCAGGGGTTACGCCGATGCGCTCCCCCATCCATCCGGTAAAATATTCCGTGAACTTCGCCGCGCCGCTCCGGCTCAGGTGCCCGCCGTCATAAAAGTCCTCGATCGCAAGCCCCATCTCCTCGACGTTTTCGTGAAAATCGTGCACGATGGCCGCCGACCCCTCCTGCCGCGCCACCTCGCGCACATAGGCAAGCTTTCCCGCTTCCTCCGCGCTTTTGAGCGCGGTGGGCGTCTTGACCAGCCACAGCTCCACGCCGTTTTTTCCGGCCAGCCGCAAAAGGCGGCGAAGCTCGGCCTCATTGCGCGCGTCCAGCGGAATGGGGGCCGCGTCGCGGCGCAGCGCCACGGCGTCCGTTTGCATCCGCGCGGCGTCGTAATGTCCCGCCGCGTGCCAGTTCATATAACTGTAGCCCAGCGTATCCGGCCCGGCATAGCGGTTCGCGTTCCCGTCGCGCTTAAGCAGGTCGGCCCAGCGCGACCACATCAAATCCGAGCGCAGCAATTGAAACATGCCCTGCGGAATGTTTTCAAAGCCCAGCTCGCGCCATGCGGCCTTCGCGCGCCGAAGCGCGCCGGGCATGCCGTTGATGTTGCCAAGTGCGGCGCTTTTGTGCTGCGTCCGCATCAGGTCGTAATCATAGTAAAAGGCGTTCAGCTCCACAATCGCCAGCTTGGGCGCGCCCTTTTCAAGCGCAGCCTCAAAGCTGTCCGTCGTTCCGGCGGAGTTCTGACCGGACGCGCCGAGCACCGCCGCGTCCATGCCCAGCGCCCCGCCCAGAATGTCGGGCACAAAGGAGCAAAACGCGTGCGAGTTGCCCAAAATCAACACCTGCGGCACATCGCCCCGCTCCCGAATGCGGTTCCAAGTGGAAGAAAACACCGTATCGGAATACAGCAGCCGCTCAGCGCCCGCGAACAGCAGGCAGAACACCAGCGCGAAGCACAAAACGCCAAGCGCGTTTTTTTTGGTAAACGCGCGGGGAACCGTTTCCGCCCCTTGCGGCCTCAACACCCGCCTGAGCCAATCAAGCACGCGCGCACCCTCCCCGGTTAAAATTGAAAGTAAATAAAGCTGGGCGACTCGTTATATTTGCCGAACAAAATCAGCACAAAGAGCAGAGCGAGATAAACCGCCCACCTCGCCGCAAGCGGCAGCCGGAAGACCGCCGCCGTCAGGTCCCGCTTCCTGCCCGCCCATTCCAGCGCCAGAACACCCAGCACAAGCAGCGCCATCAGCAGGCATTCGCGCCCGTTGACCAGCCGGATCAACCGCCAGAGCGACTCCAGCTCCCATACCGTAAACAGCCGAGTAAGCATCACCTGAAGCTGGGAAAGGCTGTCCGCCCTGAAAAGCATCCACGCAAAAACCGTCAGCGCAAAGGTACAAATAACCGCCAGCCCTTGCCTCAGCCTTCCCTCCGGGTTAACGCCCAACGCCCGCAGCGCGCGGTCACGCGCGGATTTTGTGAAGCGCCCGGCCACCAGATACGCCCCGTTGAGCGCTCCCCACGCCACAAACGTCCAATCCGCGCCATGCCACAGCCCGCTCGCCAAAAACACAACCATCGTGTTCAGCGCCCAGCGCGCGGCGGTGGTCCGGCTGCCTCCCAGGGGGAAATAGAGATAGTCCCTGAACCAGCTGGACAGTGAAATATGCCAACGCCGCCAAAATTCGCCGATGGAGCGGGAAAAATACGGCCTGTCGAAATTGCGCATAAGCCTGTAACCCAAAACCCCGGCGCTGCCGACCGCGATATCCGAATAGCCGGAAAAATCGCAGTAAATCTGGAACGCGAAGCAGACCGTGGCCACGATGTAGGCCGGCGCCCCGTACTCGCCCGCCTGGCGGTACACCATATCCACCAGCACGGCCAGCCTGTCCGCGACAAGCACCTTTTTGATCAGCCCCAGCAGAATTTGAAACGCACCCTGCCGCATGGTTTCAAAGTTTGGGCGGTGAATTTCGTCAAACTGGTGCAAAAGCCGACTGGAACGCTCGATCGGCCCGGCCACCAGCTGAGGAAAAAACGAGACGAACAGCGCGTACTTGCCAAAGTGCCGCGTCGCGCGCACGTCGCCCCTGTACACGTCCACCGTGTAGCCCAGCGCCTGAAAGATGTAAAAGGAGATGCCCACCGGCAAAAGCACCTGAAGCCTGGGCGCCCGCGCCGAGAGCCCCGCCAGCTCAAGAGCCCCGTCCAACGTGGCGGCGATCATGTTCCAGTACTTAAAAAAGAAAAGGATGCCAAGATTGCACACAAGGCTGAGCGCCACATACGCCTTTTTCCGCCGGACTCGCGCCCGGCCGTCCTCAATGCCGTTCGCCCGGTCTATCAGCAGCGCGGCGGCATAGGTGACGGCGGTGGAGAGCAGCAAAAGCAGCGCATAGCGCGCGTTCCAGCACATGTAAAAGAAATAGCTGCCCGCCAGCAGAAGCACCCAGCGCAGCCGCGTGGGCAGCGCGTAATAGCCCACGACCATCCCAAGCAAAAACACAAAATAAGTAAATGTCTGAAAGGCCAACTTTCACCCATCCTCATGCGCGTACGGCTTTGATCCGAAAGCTTCGTTAAAGTATAGCAAAGAATTCGCCGTGCGGCAAGGGGCTTGTCTCCCGCGTTTACCCGGCGTATAATCAGGGATGTTTTCATTAACCGGAGGTGGCTTTATGGATCAGCTTATCGTGCTGGGCACGGGCAACGCGGTCGTAACCAAATGCTACAACACCTGCTTTGCCGTCAAAACCGAAGGCGGCGTCATTCTGTGCGACGCGGGCGGCGGCAACGGCATCCTCGTCCAGCTGGAACGCGCCGGCATCGCCTGGCCGGATATTCATCATGTCATCCTGACCCATGCCCACTGCGACCATCTGCTGGGCGCGGTATGGGTGCTGCGCCTCATCGGCACGCAGATGCTGCGCGGGAGCTACGCGGGCGAGCTGCATGTCCACTGCGACCCGGACGTTGAACAGGGCCTTCGCCAGATGGCCTCGCTTACGCTTCAAAAAAAGGTCTGCGACCTGATCGGCGGGCGCATCCTGTTCCATCCCGTTTCGGATGGATACACCGCGCGCCTCGCGGGTTTGGAGGCGACCTTCTTCGATATTCATTCCACAAAGCTCCGGCAGTTTGGGTTTTCGCTTACGCTTTCGGCAGGCGAAAAGCTGTGCTGCCTTGGCGACGAGCCCTATAACCCCGCCTGCGCCGGCTACGTGGCGGGCGCGAAATGGCTTCTGTGCGAAGCCTTCTGCCTTTATGGGGACCGCGAGCGCTTCAAGCCCTACGAAAAGCACCACTCCACCGTCAAGGAAGCCTGCGAGCTTGCGCAAAGCCTGCGCGTGCCCAACCTTGTTCTGTGGCACACGGAGGACAAGCGCATCGCGGAGCGCAAGCGCCTCTATGGCGAGGAGGGCCGGACGTACTATTCCGGCGCGCTCTACGTACCGGACGACCTTGAGGTTATTCCGCTTAACTAATCCTCGTCCCGCTCAGCCGTTTTGCGGACGTCCGGGCTCCTGCGCCGGAGGTGTTTGTGTTTCCTGAGGCGTGGGTGTTGCCGGTGCGGCAGGCGTTTGGGACTCCGGCGGCTTCATCTCCGCCCCCTCCTCCTCGTCGCCCAGCTTTTCCAGCATTTTTCGAATCTTTTTTGGAATCGGAACGCCGCACAGCGCAAGGTTTTCCAAAAGCGAAAGCCCTTCGTTGCTGATATAGAACCAGATGGCGGCGGCCGCGAACATCGCGTTGCCCTCGTTAACAAACTGGTCCAGCAGATACGCCAGCGCCACCACCATTAAAATCAGCGCCTTGCGAAGAAGTCCCTTTGCGCCCGCATCGCTGGACAGCTTGCCGTGGGCGCTTTTTTTGCTCTTTCCGAGCGCCGCGGCCACAACGCCGCTGACATAATCCGCCGCCATCAGGATGACCAGCAAAACTGCGGACCGGTTGCCGCTGTTGCTCAACCCATGAAAAAAGCCCGCGACGGCAGCGCCGCCTTTCAGCAGCAGATCATGCGTCTGGGCCAGAAATTCGCGCATGCCCCGCCCCCCTTCCGCTGAGGGAAGGATATGCCCGTGGCCTGCCAAAAAGTACCGCGCGGCGGCAGTAGCGCCGCCTTACCTGTCCACCACGGGGTCCTCCCCGCGGGCGTTCAGGTACCGGTCGATGATAAAGCGCGGGCGGCGCTTGGTCTCGTTGTAGATCTTGCCGATGTACTCGCCGATCACACCCAGGGACAAAAGCTGTATGCCGCCGATCATCCAGATGGAGGCCAGGGTGCTTGTCCAGCCGATGACCGTATGCCCGGCAATCCACGAAATCAGCGTGTACAGGAGCATCAGCAGCGACATGACAAAGATTACGACGCCCACCGTGGTAATCAGCCTGAGGGGCTTTACGGAAAAGCTGGTGATACCGTCAACAGCGAAGGACAGCATCTTTTTGAGCGGATACTTGCTTTCGCCCGCGAAGCGCTCGCTGCGGTCGTACGTTACCACGCCGCTTTGGAAGCCCACCAGCGGCGCGAGCCCGCGCAGAAACAGGTTAACCTCCCCAAACTGCCCAAGCGCGTTCAGCGCACGGTTGCTCATCAGGCGGTAGTCCGCGTGGTTGTAGGTAATATCCACGCCCAGGCCCTTCATCAGGCGGTAAAACATCAGGGCGGTTTGCCGCTTGAAGGCCGTGTCTGTGTCGCGCTTGTTGCGCACGCCATACACCACCTCGCAGCCCTTTTGGTATTCCTCAATGAAGCGGTCCATCGCGTCCATATCGTCCTGCAGGTCCGCGTCCATGGAAATACAGATATCGCAGCGGTCGCGCGCGGTCATCAACCCGGCCAGAAGCGCGTTCTGATGCCCGCGGTTGCGGCTAAGCTTCACACCCTCAAACAGCGGGTTTTGCTCGTGAAGCCCCTGAATCAGCTCCCAGGTGCGGTCCTTGCTGCCGTCGTCCACCAGCAGCACGCGGCTGTCCTCACTGATCATGCCCCGCTGTGTAAGCAAGGCCATCTTTTCTGTAAGCCGCCGCGCGGTTTCGGGCAATACCTCCTCCTCGTTATAGCAGGGGATCACCACCATCAGCCTGTTTGCCATCTACTTTCCCTCCTATTGTACCGTAAACGGGGATGACATCACCGTAACGGTCACGTCGTTCATCACGGCCTGCGCGCGGACGCGGTACGTACCCGCAGAGGCGTACTGGCCGTCCTTCAGCTTCCCATCCCAGTAAAAAACGCTGCCCTCCGGCTCCAGCTGCATCGGGCGCGTGCTGCGGCGGTGGCACAGCCGGCGCACCACCTTTTCCTCCTCGTCGACAATGGAAACGCTGAGCGCGCACGGATAGTCATGCCCCACAAAAATGCTGAGCTCTCTGCCCGATTCCGTATCGAGGACTTTCCCCGCCTCGGCGGTCAGGTTGACCTCTCCCGTATCCGGCGGTACGCAGATCACGCGGCCCGCGTGCACCGTCAGCTTTCCCTGGTCGATGGTTACCAGCTGCACCAGCACATAACCGTAGCTCTCGCCCGCAAGCTCGTCGATGCTGAGCGTGCGCACCTTGCGCCCGGCCGACACCGCGCCCGCGCGGTCACCAAACGCCGTAAACCGCTCGGCCTCGTCATAAATAAGCTGCGCCTTGTCAAACTCCCATTTGCCGTCCCGCTGGTACACCACCTGGTACGCCACGCGAACTGGACGCATGGCGATAAACTCGATCGTTATTTCGCGCGACGAACGGCTGAGCATGGTGCCCGAAAAGGTCACGTCCATAATGGGCGACCGGTCCAGCCCGGTAAGCGCCGGCTCGGAGACATCGTAACGGAAAACCACAAAGTCGTCCGCCTGCGGATACACCTGCGGAGTGGAGGCCGCATGGTTTTGCAGAAGGTATTCGTACAGCTCCTCAAGCGTGACGCTGCCGTCGTGGTTCTGGTCGGCCGGATAGCCGTAGCGCGGGCTCAGGCTCTGGCTCAGGGCCTGCGTAAAGTAGAAAGCGCCCTGCGGCCCGCCGCCCACAAGCTCCGCGTCGCGCGTTTCGTCCGCGCTCCAGTACCAGCTTTCCTCCAACGCGCCGCTGCTGGCCAGCACCTTAAAATCATCGCCCAAAAAGCTGACCTTCTCCGGCGGGGCGGCCAACCCCTTGCCAATGAACGCGCCGGAGTTGCACGCGTCCAAAATCAGCACCTTCTTGCCCGGGATGCCGTTAAACGCCGCCTCAAGCTGCGCGGGCGTAATGCTGCCCTCGCTGACGCCGTCGCTTAACAGCAGCACGGGCTCCGCGCCGCTTGACGGATCAAAAACCCCGTGGGTGCTGATATAGAGATAGCTTACGTCGTTTTCCCCGGCATAAGCGAAGGTTTTTTGGATGAGCGCCGTCAGCGCCTCCGCCGAGGTGACGGGCGCGTCCGGAATAATCAGGGCGCGAAGCGGCGTAAGCGCCGCCTGAAACGCCTCTTGCATGGCATATACGTTGTTGGTGGAGCTGGGATAGATGCTGGGCTTGGAAACAAAGTCGTCAATGCCAATCAGCAGCGCGCGCTCGTTGCGCGCCTGAGCGCTCACAATTTTGGCCGCGTCGCCGGGGCTTACCGCATCGCCGGCTTGCGCGGCTGCGAAGGGCATGCCGAAAAGCGTCTGCGCGGCAATCAGCCACAGCGCGCATATCCGCCTTGCCAGCACGCCAATCCCTCCCCTCAGCGGCCTTTCCGCACAAGTCCAAGTCTGGTTCATTGTACACCATTTCATGGCGTTCGTACAGACCCCCGCGATGTGAGGGAGAAATTGACATGCAACATTTGTCCTCTTAGGGATGAAAAACGGTTTATTCCTCCACGAGCCAGCTGTCCGGCGTATTGTAGATCAGTTCGTTCAGCTCGGCCTCGATGGCCTGCTGCGTCTCCCTGTCGGCAATGCCGCTGGCACTTTTTCCCTCCATCCATTCGGATTGAAAATTTGTCACCGCGCGCTTGGTGTTGCCGCCGTACGCACCGGTCAGATGCCGTTCCTCCAGCAGCCCCAGCTGGTTGAGCGCCTGCTGGAGCTTGAGCACCTTGTCGCCCCGGTTGCCGCTGCGCATGGTGGTATCCACCACATCCTCGCACACGCCAAAGCCAAGCACCTGGCTGTTGTCCAGCAGGTAGCTGTTGCGCTTGACCGAGGAGGGATTGTTGCCCTCGATCACATGGATGACCACGCGGCCCCGCGCGTCGGTAGCGCAGTATTCCACCAGCGCCACGTGCTCCGTATCGCCCGCCTCGTTATAGCTGAAAAATACAAGGTCTCCCGCCCGGGGGATATAGTCGTTTTTACGCATCAGCCGGTTCGCGCCCTTAAGCCACTGGTAGCCCCAGTCGGGGCAGTTGCCCTTGCGGTACACAAACCGCCCGCGCTTAATGAACCAGTCTCGTCCCGTGTTCTGCCCGCCCCAGTTGGGATAGACGGCGTTGAGCAGCCCGGTACCGTAGCGCTCGTCCACCTGGTTTACGCACCAGCAGATAAATTCCGCGCACCACTCGGCGTTTGGGTCGCCCGCCCATTCGCCGTACTTGGTATAGCTCCGCGCGCCCTCCGCGTATCCAAGCTCGCCGCGCGCGACCTCCAAAAGCTTCTCCACAAACGGCGGGCGGTTTTCCTCCTCGATGACGCTTTCGCCGTCGCTATTTTCCACGTCGGATACCGCGTACACATAATCGGGCGGCTCCGGCGTGGCCAGGGGGTCGGGCGTCACGGTCGCCTCCTCCATCCGCGCCATTTCCTCTTCGTCCAGGTCCTCCGCCAGCGCGCAGCCCGGCACGGGCGCCATAAGCAACGAAAGGCACAGCGCGATCAACAGGTAGCGTCTCATTCGCATCATCATCCTCGCTTTATCAACAAACAAATCGTCCCTCTACCGTCCAAAGGCCTCTATGCCGCGCAAAAGCTCAAACTCCCGGATGCTTCGCACCGTGGTGAACATCTTGCGCGTTAAAATGGAGCCCGAACGGTAGAACAGGCAGACAAACGGAACGTCGTTGGCAAACTGCTGCTGGATAGCTTGCGTGGTATAGGCAAACTCCGCCTGCTCCTGATTGGTTCGCAATGTGTCGATCAGGCTTGTCATCTCGGAGCTCACATATCGGCAGTAGTTCTGGCTATTGCCCTTGCGCAGAAAAAAGCCGACGTCCGGAACCACGTCCATCTGAAAAGCGCACAGCGCCAGGTCAAACGCCCCCGCCTCCAGCTTTTCAAGCGTTTCCGAATAGCTCATGGTGGTGATGTTGACCTTGATTTTCACGGCGGCCAGCATGTCCGCGATCATGTTTGCGGTCTCGAAACGCACGTCGTTTTCCGGGTCCTCATATACAAACAGCTTCAGCACGAGGTTCTTCTTGTCCTCGCCCACCACCTTGTCCATGATGAGGTCGCCGTCGGTATCGCTCCAGCCCTCCTCGGCCAGCAGCTCCAGCGCCTTGTCCGGGTTATACACGAAGGTGCTCTCCTGGTCGTAATACAGCCAGCTGTCCGAGGATATGGGGGTATCCGCGTCGATGGTCATGCCCATATAGACGTTTTGGGCGATTAAATCCTTGTTGATGGCGTAGCGAATGGCCTGGCGCACCTTCAGGCTTTCCAGCGGAAAGCTCTGGTGGTGAATCAGCAGGGTTTCCAGCTGCCGGGTGGAGTAGGAGACGGAAAGCGCGTTGATGCCGCTTTTGTACTGCGCCGCCGCGACGGAGCGCGTAAAGGCGGTGTCCACCTGCCCATACTCGTACGCCGTAATCAGTGACTTATTGTTTTGATAAAAGCAGACCGAGATCGTCTGTACCTGCGGCTGGGTCTGCCACCACTTGGGGTTGGCCGTCAGAACCATATTGATGTTGCTGTTCAAATCAAAGCTGCTGACGATGTAGGGTCCCGTCCCCAGCGGGTTGGCCATGTCCACCTGCGAGGCGGGCACAACGGGGAATGTCATGCTGTAGAGAAGGCCGTAATAGCTTCTCGCCGCCTTGACGACCACGGTGCGGTCGTCCTCCGCCTTGATGGAGGAGACGAGATATTTCATATTCTGATAAAAGCCGTTGTCCGAAACTTCCTTGTTGTTGGCCAGATTGAGGATAAACTGGCAGGAGGCCACCACGTCGGCCGCCGTCAGCGGCGTGCCGTCGGAAAAGGTGACGTTTTCGCGCAGCGTGAACGTCCACGTTTTGCCGCCGCCCGTCTCCGACCAGGTTTCCGCCAGCAGGGGCTGCGGCAGGCCGTTGTCGTCTATGGTTACAAGGCTTTCATACACCATGCCGTAGAGCGATACGATATCCTTTTCCTGCGGCGTCAGGGGGCGAAGCTCCGTTGTGCGCGTGCTGAGGATGCCGATTACAAGCGAGTCCTCGACATTCTCCGCCCAGGCGAAAACCGGCAGCAGCACAAGGCATAAAAGCAGGCAGCAAAGTCGTTTTTTCATGAATTGCCCTCCGTGGATTCAAAGTACAGCTTTTTGTAAATCGCGTAATCTCGCAATACGCGGGTGGCGTACTGCTTGGTTGGGCCATCCTTCATATTCTCAATCTCCAGCGTGAGGTTGTCCGCGCTGTAGGTGGAATCATTAAGCCAGTTCTGCACCTCGTTGGGCCCGGCGTGGTAGCCGGCCGCCATCAAAACAGGGTCGCCACGGAAGCGCTCGCTCAGGTAAGAGAGGTACCAGCAGCCAAATTCCACATTGGTTTCCGCCACGTAAAGCGCATCAAAGTCATAGCCGTCCAGCGTGGCGTTTTTCTTTTCATAGACAAACCTGGCGGTGCCATCCATCACCTGCATCAGGCCCCGTGCGCCCACGTTGCTTTCAGCGCTGGGGTTAAAGGAGCTTTCGTTAAGCACGATGGCCGCCACGAACGCCGGATGCAAATTGTTGTTCTCCGCCTCCCGCTTGATCAGCTCCTCATAGCGGTAGGGGTGGTTGTTGCGTAGCGCCTCGCTGCTCTCCTTGCGCGCGCGGATAACCTGATCGGTCTGGGAGGTGAAGGTAAGCTGCATCAACCAGAGGGCGACCGCGATAAACGCTGCGGCAAACACGCCGATTCCCAGCCAGGGGATGGGCGGGCGCTCCTCATACATGGGCATCTGGTCGCTTTCCTCATCCTGCCAGGCGTCCTCCGGCGGATATGGGTTCTGAGGCGGCGCAGGGCGGCCGGGATGCGCATAGGGGTTAGACGCCTCCGGCCCGTAAGCCGCGGCATGAACGTCTTCTGTCCCGGGATAGTCCGCCCGGTCAGGCGCGCGGCGCGCATAGCGCCTCCGGCCCGCCACGGCGGCATAGGCCGCGCCGCGCTCAACCGCCTGCCCCTGCGGGTCATACGCAGGCGCGTCTCCGCGTCCTTCCTCAGGCGTTGCCTGGCGGCGGGCATAGCTCTCCCTCGAAGGCGGGTAGGAAGACTGCCCGCGCTGTGCGGGCATACCCGTGCTCTGTTCATATTCCTGCTGCCTGTACTGGTTGACGGCAAACTGGGCGCCATGCCGGCGGCGCAAGCCCTGCTCGGACCGTTGCCGTTCCATCTGCTCCTGCTGCTTTAAAAGCTCCGGCGGATAGCCGGCCTGCCCATATTCATCGGCGGTTCTGGGCAACTCGCCCACATTCGGCCTCTGTTGCGGGACCCGGTTGCGGATGGGCCTGCCGAGCAAATCGGTCCGCGGAGCCTCCTCCGCCTCGGGCTCGTGGTTGGGCGCGGCCAGCACGCGCGGCGCGCGCGAACGGCGCTCCTCCATGGGCATGTTGTTCTGCTGCGCCACACGCAGCCATTCGGGCATCGGCGGCTTCACGGGCGGGTCGTATTGCGAGCCGTCCTGCGTGACGATGGACGGCGGCTCCGGCTGTGGCATGGCGATGCGCGCACCGTTTCCCGGCTGCGGGGTGGGGCCGGCGTTCTGCCGCGCTGCTATGGCGGGCTCCCTCCCCTGCCTGACGCTCTGCCGCGCCTCGGTGGGAGGGTCGAATGGGTTCTCGGGAATGCCGTAATCCTCGGGATAGGCGACGCTCGCCGCGGGTGCCGGCCCGTCCGCAATAGAGGGCAGCTTGCGCATCACCGTTTCCCGCGCCCCAGGCTCCCCGGGAAAATGCCGCGCGCGCGTGCCATATTCGTCCACCGCTTCACGCTCAAAGGGGTCGGCGCGGTGGCGCACCACGGCGTTCTGGGGCTCACTGCGCTTGATGTTCTGTGCCTGCTGCCTGCGCCGTCCCTCGTTTACGGAGGGCACATAGGTATAATCAACCGGCGCGTGATCATCGTCGATGGTGTGAAAGCGGTAGGGTCTGTGAATCATGTGTGCTCCTTTCGGCTTACACCTCCGCGGAGGTCCAAGCGTTGTAAAGCCTTTGTACGTCCAGCCGCAACGACTCCAGCGGCCTGTCGGTGTTCAAAACGATATCGCTGCGCCGTTCCTTCTCGGCGAGCGGCCACTGGCTGCGGATTCTGCTCACCGCCTGCTCCTGCGTCAGCCCGCTGCGCATCCTGAGCCGTTCAATCTGCCTTTCCTCCGGCGCGCTCGCGCACACGGTGATATCCGCAAGCGCATCCACACCCGCCTCAAAAAGCAGAGGTACATCCAATACAACGACCAACGCGCCCATTTTGCGGCAGGTTTCGATCTCCTCCAGCACCTTTTGATGAATCAACGGGTGGGTGGCCCGGTTCAGCTTCTCTCGCTCCTCCTCATTATTAAAGACAAGCGCGGCCAGAACCGACCGGTTGAGCGTGCCGTCCGGATAGAAAACATAGGGCCCGAACGCATCGCGAAGCGCCGGAAGCCCTTCCCCTCCGGGGCCGGTAAGCTCGCGGCTGAGCTGATCCGCGTCCACGATGGACGCGCCAAGATCGCGTAGCATAGCCGCCACGGTGGATTTTCCACAGGCGATGCCCCCTGTCAACCCGATGATTTTCATGAACGATCCTTCCTTTCCCATATATGAATATCATAATCAGCAACAAGCTTTATCGTGAAACACCGGGAACCCGCCCGTCAGGCGTTTAATGCGCCTGCTCCCAGTCCTTTCCACGGGACACCTCCGCCACAAGCGGCACGCGCAGCTCAACCACCCGCTCCATGGTATCGCTTAGCAACGCGCCGACCGCCTCCGCCTCCGCCACGGGGCACTCCACAACCAACTCGTCGTGCACTTGCAAAATCAGCCGGGCCTGGTAGCCGCCCTGGCTGAGGCGCTCGGCCACGCGCACCATGGCCAGCTTGATGATGTCCGCCGCCGTGCCCTGTACGGGGGTATTCATGGCGGCGCGCTCGCCAAAGCTGCGCACGTTTCGGTTGGCGCTGGACAGTTCAAACAGCTCGCGCCTGCGGTGAAAGAGCGTTTCGGCATAGCCCCGTTCGTAGCCCAGCCTCACGCATTCGTCCATAAAGGCCTTCACGCCCGGATAGCGCTCGAAATAGGTTGCGATAAAGCGGTCCGCCTCCTTGCGGGTTATGCCTGTATTGCGCGCCAGCCCAAAGCCGCTGATGCCGTACACAATGCCGAAGTTGATCGCCTTCGCGCTGCGCCGCATCGCCGGGGTGACCTCATCCATCGAAACGCCGTGAATTTCCGCGGCGGTGCGGGTATGGATATCCTGCCCCTTTAAAAAGGCGTCGCACATGGCGGGGTCGGCGCTCATATGCGCCAGCACGCGCAGCTCGATCTGGCTGTAATCCGCGTCGAGAAGAACGTTGCCCTCTCCCGCCACAAAGGCGCGGCGGATTTCCCGCCCCTCTTCGGTGCGGATGGGGATGTTCTGCAAATTGGGCTCCAGGCTGGAGATACGCCCGGTGACGGTCGCCGTCTGGTCAAAGGTGGTATGCACGCGGCCGTCACGGCTGCGCAGCTTGCGCAGCCCCTCCACATAGGTGGATTGCAGCTTGCTTAGCTTGCGGTAGCGCAGCAGGGGTTCGATAGCCGGATGATAGGGGATAAGGCTTTCCAGCACCTCCGCGTCGGTGGAATAGCCTCCCTGCTTGTTTTTTTTCTGCGCGGGCAGTCCCAGCTTTTCAAACAAAACCTCCCCAAGCTGCTTGGGACTGTTCAGGTTAAAGTCGGGCGTTTCCGTAAGCTGGTACACCGCCTGCCGGCATTCCTCAATTTCGCGGGTAAACAGCGCGCTCAATTCGCCAAGCACGCCGTCGTCCACAAGGAAACCCTCGCGCTCCATATCGAACAGCACGCGGGTAAGCGGCTGCTCCATATCGCTTAGCAGCGCGGTAATGCCCCGCGCCTCCAGTCGCGCCTCCTGGCGCAGGTACAGGGCGTATACGTCATACGCCGTCGGATCTGACGGCACATCCTCCGGCGGACGGCCATACTCCGCGGCCAGCGACGCGGGCAGCGCGTATCCGCGCTGCGCTGTATGAAGAAGATATGCGCCCAGCATGGTGTCCCATGCGACGGCCGGCCGCTTTAGCCCAAAACGGTCCATCGTCCAATACAGCGCCTTCGCGCCGTGCACGACCAGCGGCGCAAAGCAAAGCGCGTCCTGAAGCGCCGTAAAAATCTGGTCGTCATATAAGCCCGCACCCGTTAAATCCCGTAAAATCGGCATATGCCACAGGCGCATGCCCTCCGTCAGCAGGGTAATTTCCGCCTCTCCCCGGCAAAGAACAAGCCGCTTCGGCCGCTGCGCGAGCAACGCCCTTACGGCCCCGGCAATCGCTTCGGGGGACGTAAAGGTTTCCTCGCCGCTAAGCGGCGGGGCCTTGGGAAGGCTGTCCTCCCCTTCCGTAGCCATGGCGACCGACGGGGCGGGCACCGCCGCTTTTCCTGCCGCGCGCCTGGAGGCCGCAGTGCCGCGCGGCCCTGCCGGGCTGACCGTCTCGGGCGGCTTCGCCGCTTCGCCCCCCCCGGTCATCAGCGCCGTCACGCTTTTGGCGATCCCCTTCAGGCCATACCGTTCAAGCAACTCCATGCCCTGTGCCATATCGCCAAAGCCGCAACGCGCAAAATCCAGCTTGAGCGGCGCGCTTGTGCGGATGGTGCCAAGGTCCCGGCTCAGCAGCGCGATTTCTTTTCCAGCCCGCAGCTTTTCGCCAAGCTTTCCCTTGACCTCGTCCGCGTGCTCAAGCACGCTGTCCAGCGTGCCGTACTGCGCGATCAGCTTGAGCGCGGTCTTCTCCCCCACGCCTGGGATGCCCGGGATATTGTCGCTGCTGTCGCCCATCAGGCCCTTCATGTCCGGCACCTGCCCGGGCGTGTAGCCAAAGTTTTCAAGCACGCCCGCGGCGTCCAGCAACAGGCTTTCCGTAATACCCTTGCGCGTCAGGATCACTTCGGTTTCGCCGCCCACCAGCTGCAGGCTGTCGCGGTCGCCCGTGAGGATATAAGCGTGGATACCCTGCTCCTCCGCCATGCGCGCCGCCGTACCCAGAAGATCGTCCGCCTCATACCCCTCCATCTCGCAGATGCGCACACGCATGGCCGAAAGGATTTCCCGCACCAGGGAAAGCTGCGGGCGCAGTTCCTCCGGCATGGGCTTGCGGGTGCCCTTGTATTCCTCGTAAAGGGTGTGGCGAAACGTGGGCGCGTGCATGTCCATCATCACACAGAGGCAGTCCGGCCTGTATTCCGAAAGCGCCTTTAGCAGCATGCTGAAAAAGCCGTGCACCGCGTTGGTATATTCACCGCTCGGGCTGGTGAGGAGCGGAAGCGCGTGAAACCCGCGAAAAATCAAGCTGTACCCATCCACCAGCATCACGGTGGGCTTGTGCGAATCGTTCATGAAACCTCCCGGGGGCAAATTGGCAAACGCCTGCCCATCGTTGCTATTATACCACAGGATGGAAATGGCAAACAAGGCGGCTTACCGCCGCGCATTTTTCCGTGTTTTCAAAAGAAAAACCCAACAGGCCGTGCCGGCCGGTCGGGTTTGTTACAGGTTGTTCTTACGGCGCGTTATCCAGCTTGTGCGCCTTGCCCTCCAGCACCAGCTTGTTGAGCTCGTCCATAAAGCTGCTGACGTCCGTAAACTGGCGGTATACCGAAGCGAAGCGCACATATGCCACCTCGTCCAGCGCCTTAAGCTCCTCCATGACGGCTTCTCCGATTCTTCGGGAGCTGAACTCATCGTCGCCGGAGGAATGTACCAGCTTTTCGACCTTCTCCACGATGCTGTCGATATCCTTCATGCTCACGGGACGTTTTTGGCAGGCATGCAGCAGTCCCTTCTTGATTTTTTCGGAATTAAAGGGCTCGCGCCTCATATCCTTTTTAACGATCATTACGGGAGACGTCTCGATCTTTTCATAGGTGGTGAAGCGGCGGCCGCACCGCAGGCACTCGCGGCGGCGGCGAATGGAGCTGCCTTCCTCTGTGGGGCGGCTGTCGATGACGCGGCTGTCCAGGTATCCGCAATATTGACATCTCATGTATCCGCATCCTCCCTGATGTTTCAGGTGTTAAAACTTTGTTAATTATATCAAAATTTTTGTAGTATTTCAAGAGGGAATCCGCAATGATTCATGAAAAGAATTTGCCTCTTGGCAAGAAAAGCGCTTCCGTACCGTCGCGGGGAGAATCCTTTTTGCGCTCCGCGCACGGGGCCGCAAACCAAATGCCCACTCCTTATCGCCAGGCGCAGGGGTCCTGCGGCTCCTGACAGGCTTCCTCGCATTTGGTAACCACCAGAATCACATCGTCCCCGATGCGCCGGATATCCTCCCACGGAATCACCAGCCCACATTTTTCTCCGCGCAGGCTTTGAATGAAGGAGGTGTCCGCCGGCACCACGATCGCCGTCACGCGGCTGTCCACCACGCAAAATTCGATATCCATCACGCGGCCCAGCCGCTTGCCGTCGCGGATGTCGATTACCTCTTTGGTGCGCAGCTCGGCCAAAGTCACACGCCATCCTCCTTTGGGCGGGCATGCCTGCGGGCGCGCCCGGCGTCCTCGTCTTTCCCGTAGTTGCGGGGGAGTAAGACAGAATATGCGGCGCGGGCGGCGGGGTATGCCCAGCGGACAGCTCGTCCCCGATGGGTATACCGGCATGCTCAAGGCTTTTCCTCATCAAAAACAAAAAGCTCGGCAGCCATGTCAGGCTGACGGGCTTTTTGTTCACTTTTGTATGTCTATTCCAGGTTCGCATGCCGCTTTACCATATCCTCGTTACAAATTCCCGTAGTTTCCATCAGATCGGCCACGATAAGATCAAGCAGAACAAACACGGCCTCCTCAAACAGCGAACCCATAGGCATCACGGAAATTTGCCGGTCCTGTGCCACGCACTTTGTCTGGGCCTGAACGAGAACAACAATGTCTGCCCATTCCGCCAGCTCAGACGCTTCATCGGCGGTGATCAGCGCCACTTGCGCGCCTAGTTCACGCGCTTTCTCCGCCATTAAAGCAAGCGCTTTGCTGGAGCCGGACGCACTGGTGACAACGAGCAGGTCCCCCGCCTGAATTGGGCGGGCCAAAGTGTCCCCCACCACGCCCGACGCAATGCCCAGATGCATCAGGCGCATGGCAAAAGCTCGGCCACACAACCCGCTTCGGCCATATCCGCAGCAGAATACTTCTCTCGATTGCAGAATCTGTCTTTCCAACGCATCCACCGCTTCCGCGTCAACGGAATCCAGAGCGGTTCTCAGTTCCGCCAGAACCACTTCCTTTTTCACCAAAGCCATTCCCATTTCTCCTGTCAATTGGGATATTTCGCGAACAAATCCTTATTATGTCCGTAGAGCTCCTTGTAAATGGCAAAAAACTCATTATACCTGCCGACATTCTCCGCGATGGGCTCCACCACATCGTCATTGAAGCGCACCACACGATCGCATGCTTCCGCGTAGGACGCATAATATCCCACGCCTACCGCTGCCGTGACGGCCGCGCCGATACACGACTGTTCAGCCTCAACCGTTGTGTAAATGGGGCGGTTGAACGCATCCGCCTCCATCTGCCGGAAAATACGTCCCCTTGCACCGCCGCCGGAAGCGATCACGCGGTCGGGCGTCGTGTGGACGATGCTTTCAAGCACATCAAAGGAATTTTTCAGGCTGTACACAACGCCTTCCATCGTGCTTCTAACCATATGGGCCTTGGTATGGCTCAAGGTCAGGCCAAAGAACATCCCTCTTGCGCGGGGATCATTATCCGGGCTGCGTCCGCCGCTCAGATACGGCAGAAAGATCAAACCGTCGCTGCCCGCAGGGATCCGCTCGGCCAAGCGGTTCATCTCGTCAAAGGTTAGCCCGTCATAAACCGACCCGCCCAGCCACTTCATGGCCGCGCCGCCGCATAGATTACAGCTCATCAGCATCCACAGGTCTTCCTTTACATGGCAAAACGTATTCGTCCGAAAATCCGCGTCACATTGCGGTCGGCTCATGGCACAGGTCACCTGACAGGATGTACCGATATTGGCCACCCATGGGCGGCTTTCGTCGATCATACAGGTGCCGACCTCGTGCATCAGCGTATCGCCGCCGCCATAAACCACAGGAATTCCAGGCGCAAGGCCGGTAAGCCGAGCGGCCTCCTCCGTCAGCCTGCCCGCGATTTCATAGGATTCATGGCACGCGGGGAACAACTCCCGCGGCAGGCGGAGCCGGTCGATGATATCCCACGCCCAATCGCGCTTTGCCGTGTCAAACACCACGGCGGCGGAGGCGTCGGACATATCGGTGCCGATTTCGCCGCACATGCGCAGCCGAACATAGTCCTTGGGCAGCATCAACACGCGGGCGCGCTCAAACAAATCCGGCTCGTGGTTGCGTACCCAGAGCAGGGACGTAATGAGATAGCCCGTGCTCAGCCGGTTAAGCGTTACGGAACTGAACTCTCGAGGCGTCATGACGCTGTGAATTTCCTCAATCTCCTGTACGGAGCGCTGATCCTCCCAGATGATGGCGTTGCGCAGGGAACGATGGTTTTGATCCAGCAAAACCAGGCCGTGCATCTGGCCGGAGTAGCCCACGGCCTTTGCCTGGCGGATTTCATGTGGGTGCTCGGCGCTTAGCTGCTTAAGCGTGGCGCACGCGGCCTCCCAGAGCTGCTCGATCGGCTGTTCGGCATACCCGGTTTTGGGGCGAAGCACGTCATACTTGCATTGGGCAACACCCAGAATTTTTCCGTCGCCCCGCATCAGGAGCGATTTGACGCTGGAGGTTCCAACATCAATTCCAATAAAGCAATCCATTCGCATTGCACCTCGCTTTTACACGCCGGTTGCGGGTCGCGCTTCCATTCGGCTTCGTATAGCGCTTGCTGCCGCGACCGGGTCGGACTGGCTCAAAATCCCGCCGCCCACAATGAGAATATCCGGGCTGTATGCCATATAGGCGTCCGCCGTATCCGTACCGATGCCGCCGGCCACGGCAACAAGCGCCTTTTTGACGCATCCGCGCAACTGACGTAAATGATCCAGAGGCGTCTGTCCCCGGCGCTGCTGATCCACGCCCGTGTGCACCGCGATGCAGTCCACACCCGCAGCTTCCAGAAAAGCTACGCGGTCGGTTAAATCATGCACGCTCAGCATGTCGGCCATTACCCTGCCGCCGGCCCGCCGGGCCGAAGCGACACATTCCTCAATGGTGGCGTCGTCCGTACAGGCCATTACAGTAACCCAGTCGGCTCCCGCGCGAAACATGCTGTTTGCCTCATAAAGCCCGGCGTCCATAATCTTTCCATCGCAGAGGATTTCATGGGCCGGAAACCGCTCCTTAAGTCTGCGTACCGCATCAAGGCCATGCTCTAACACGAAGGGTGTTCCGGCTTCCACAATATCCACAAGGGGTCCGAGCCGCTCAATAAGGGTAAGCGCATCCTCCAGGCCAATGGCATCCAGTGCGATCTGTAGCTTACACATCCCGTTTTTGCTCCTTCATACCCGCTTTGTGCGCATGCCCTTGATCTTTTTAAGAAGGCCGCCGTTATTTTTGATAAAGTCGATGTACACGGCGATCAAGATGACCACACCCTGAACCACATACTGCCAGGAGGTGTTGATACCCAGCAGGTTCATGCCGTTGTTCAGCACGCCGATTATGATCGCGCCGATGACGGTACCCATCAGCGTGCCGCGGCCGCCCTTCATGCTGGTGCCGCCCAGCACCACAGCGGCGATCGCGTCCATCTCGGCGCTGATCCCCATATCCATGGTGGCGGCAAACGTACGGGCGGTGGAGAGCACGCCTGCCATCGCGGCCAGCAGTCCGCTGAACACGAATACAAAGAAACGAATTTTGCGTACCTTCAAGCCGGCATATTTTGCGGCCTGCTCGTTATCGCCAACATAGTAAATTCCACGGCCCAGCTTGGTCCGGTTCAGAATGAAGGAGGTAACCGCCACCACCAGCACGATCAAAAGAAGCTGAATGGGAATCTCGCCAATTTTACCGGTGCCAAAGAAGGTGTAGGCGGGATCAAGCACGGCAATGGTTTTGGCGCTGGTGTACAGGCGCGCGATGCCGCGTCCGATGTTCATGGTCGCCAAAGTAATGATGAACGGCGGAATGGTCGTTTGGCTGGCGATCAAGCCGTTGATGGCTCCGATTGCCACGCCGCACAGCAAGCCGATGCAGATGCCGGCCGCCACGGGAAGATGCAGCCAGGTCACCATTCCGGCGCTGATGCATCCGGAAACCGCAATCACCGAGCCTACCGACAGGTCGATGCCGCCAAGCAAAATCACCATCGTCATGCCACAGGCCAAAAAAATGTTGATTGTGATCTGCCGGATAATGTTGAACAGGTTGGATGAGGTCAAAAATTTATCGGTCATGCACATCAAAAGAATGCACATAATGCCCAGGCCAATTAGGATACCCAGACAATCCTTCACGTTGCGGCCCAGGTTGCGGAGACTGCGTTTTAACTTGAGCATGACTCCATACCCCTTTCTTACATTTCCATCGTGGCGTATTTCATAATCGTTTCCTGCGAAAAACCGTTCCGTTCCAGGACGCCCGTGGTGTAGCCGTGGCTCATAACCACAATTCTGTCACTCATATTGATTAGCTCCGGTAGTTCGGAGGAAACGAGGATCACCGTGAGTCCCTGCTCTGTCAGGCTGTCGATCAACCGGTAAATTTCCGTTTTGGTTTTAACGTCAATGCCCCGGGTTGGCTCGTCAAGTATCAGGATTCTCTTGGTGGACAGCAGCCAGCGGCTGAACACAACCTTTTGCTGGTTACCTCCGCTGAGGCTGGAAATGGGTTGCTCCAGACTCGCATATTTCGTCTCCAGTATCTCATCCAAGTATTTTCGGGTCAGGCTCAGTTCCTTCTCAGCATTGTACATTCCATGGCGCAGGAACTGATCCATCACCTCCACCGTGGTGTTGCTTCGAATCCCCAGCACTGGGAAAATACCCTGATGCTTGCGGTCCTCAGGCACCATCCCGAAGCCCGCCCGGATGGCGGCAGACACATCAGAGATCTCAATGGGTTTGCCATCCAGCAGCACTTCGCCCGCATCCGCCCGGCTCAGACCAAACAGGCATTCCATCGTCTCGCTGCGTCCGGCTCCCACAAGGCCGGCAAAGCCCAGCACCTCGCCTTGCCGCAGGGTAAAGCTCGCGTCCTTAACCATGCTTCCACTTTTTAGGTGGCGAACGTCAAGGATAACCTTGTCGGTAGCATGGGAATGCTTGGTATAAAAAGCTTCTATGCTTCGTCCAACCATGAGCGAAATCAGGTGCTCATGATCAGTTTCTTTCATGTTCAGGGTATCGATATAGCGTCCGTCGCGCAAAACGGTGATACGGTCCGCAACCGCGTCCAATTCGCTCATCCGGTGGGAAATATAGATAATGCCCACGCCGCTCTCTCGCAAATGACGGATTGCACCGAACAACACGTCCACTTCGTTTTCGGACAAGGAGGACGTAGGTTCATCCATGACGATGATTTTGGCGCCAAAAGAGATGGCACGCTCAATCTCAACCATCTGGCGCTGAGCTATTGTCAGCTTTTCGATTTTATCGGTCGCCCGCAGTTTAAGGTCAGCCTCGTCCAGAATTTTCTGTGCCGCCGCCTCCATCCGGGCCATATCGATGGTACCCAGTTTTGTCCGCGGCTCCCGGCCGACAAAGATATTTTCAGCAATGGAAAGGTCCGGCGCAAGCATCAGCTCCTGGTGGATGATGCTGATCCCATACCGCCGCGCGCTCAGCACGTCGGCAATCTTAGCTTCCTCACCCCGGATGATAATCTCGCCGCTGTCCTTGCTATAGACGCCGCCAAGAATTTTGATCAGCGTCGATTTGCCCGCGCCATTTTCACCCAACAGCGCGTGTACCTCGCCCGCCTTAAGATCGAAGGTAACATTCTGCAAAACGTGGACGCCGGCGAAGCTCTTGTTGATGTTCACCATTTTCAGAAGGGCATCCATAAGCCGCCTCCTCACAGGTTCTGATCCGCCCGGGCATGGATGAAATAAGAGAGGGCCGGAAGGTTTATTCAACTTTTCGGCCCTCTCTGGGGGTCTATTCACGCCTGTTCGTCAGGTGTTGTCTATTATTGATATCCCTTGCCGGAAAAATCAGCAACGTTCGTTTCGTCGATGGTGTAAGCATCCACTTCGATGGTGAAGGGCTCAACCTTGCCGTTTTGCTCATACTGCTTGAAAGCATCATAGCAGGCGGCGCCGATCTTCTTGGGGGACTGGGCGGCGGTCATGCGGTAAACGCCACCAGGAATCAGATCCATGGCTTCCTGCGTTCCATCAACGCCGTAGATCTTCACATCCTTGCCGGCGACGGACACGGCCGCGTAAGCGCCCAACCCGCACTGGTCGTTGATGCAGAAGATGGCGTCAAGGTCATAGGATTGCAGCAGGTCGCTGACCACGGCCTGGCCGCCTTCCACGTTGGCATTGGCGTCCATGGTCACAAGAACGTTGATTCCCTTGTCCTTTACGGTATCCAGGAAGCCGGCCTCACGGTCGATGCACGCGCCGTTAGACGGGTAGTTCAGGATTGCGATATCCGCGCCGTCCGGAAAATCCTTCAGCATGGACTCGGCGCACAGCACGCCCGCCTGATAGTTGTTCGTCGCGACGAAGGCGGCGATCAGGTCGGTGTTGGTTACGCCGGCGTCAAAGTTGATGACCGGGATACCCGCCTTGGCCAGCTCCTGAAGCGCGGGCTCAATGGCGTCCTTGTCAACGGGGTTAAGGAACACAGCGGATACGCCCTGCGCGATGAAGTCCTCGATGATCTGGATTTGCTTGGCGGCGTCCTGCTCGGCGTCGACGATAACGGTCTTGTTACCCTCAGCTTCGGCGGCGGCAGTAATACCATCTGCCAGTGTCATGAAGAACTCGGAGGAGCACCAATAGGTGATGCCAAAGGTCTTGCCGGACTCTTCAGCAACGGCGAACCCGCTCATGCAGGTGGCCATCAGCAGAACGGATACCAGGATTGCCACGATCTTTTTCATGTTTTTGTCTCCTTTTCTTTTATGTATTGACTTGAAGCATTCTCCCTTCGGACGGGATCAGTCCGCGTCCGGATGGAACCCCATGCTCCAAGCAATATCCGTGGGTTTGGGTGCGCGTTTGATTTGAGCCTCCTCCATCAACCTTAGGTTTAGGACGGAAGATTCGCGGTTCCAGTCAAACGGTTCGTCAAAAAAGGCATCCACGACTTTTTTCATATATTCAAAGGCCAGTACCCGGCAGCCCATGCAAAGGATCTGCGCGTTCAGGCTTTTCCTGGCCCGTTCCGACGTGTAGGTGTCCGAGGCGTGCGCCGCGCGAATTCCCCAGTAGGTATTAGCAACGGTACAAAAGCCCAAACCGGTTCCGCATATAAAGAAGCCGAGCCGGCACTCGTCGTGCTGGATACCCTTACACATAATCTCGCAGGTTTCAACAAAGCTGCTCTCGCCCATTTCTTCCGTCTTGACAGGATCGATTACAACCTCAGCGTTTTTCTCCTCCGTCAGGTACTTTTTAAGTAGTTCCTTCGTTTCAAAGCCAATACTATCGCACCCCAGCGCGACCTTCACCTTATTCATCTTATACCGCCATCCTGTTTTTTTGTTACCGCCGCCCGTCAGCCAAAAACAATGGTCTCCACGGCCCGCAGATAGCGCAGTCCGCTCATGGCCAGTTCCCCGGGCGTTTGTGCAAACCTGCGCGTAAGATACGTCATGCCGCAGGTTTCTTCCAGCGTCTTGGGATTAAAGGTTTCGATACAGGCCGTGCCATCAAAATCAATCTGCTTAAGGGCCTTAAAAACGTCAACCCACTGTACATGACCCATACCGGGCGCTCCCCGGTTGCTGTCCACCAAATGCATGTGCGCAAGCCTGTTTCCACAGGAAAGAATCGCATCCGGCAGGGACGCCTCCTCGATGTTCATGTGAAACGTGTCCAGATGCACCTTTAGGTTAGGGGCGCCCACCAGGCCGATCAGTTCCAGAGCCTGCTGCGCGGTATTTAGAAAATGCGACTCAAAGCGCTTTACCGGCTCGATTGCCACGGTGACGCCGTACTTTTGGGCATATTCGCACACGGCAAACAAGTGCTCAGCCGCGCAGTCAATCTCCTCCTGCGCGCGAAGCTTACCGCTCAGATAGCCGGAGGCCGCGTAATTGACACCGGCCGTTACGCGGCCGCCCAGCCTGTCGGTTATGTCTATCAGCTTTTTAACAAATACTTGCGCTGCTTTACGATGCGATGCGTCGGGAGATATCGGGTTACAGCTCAGGGGAAGCGCGGTGGACGTTACCGCCTCCAGCCCGGTTTGCTTCACCAGCGACGCCGCCTGTTGTGTTGGGAACAAATCGGGGTTATTGATGGAAAAATCAATCACCCGAGCGCCAAGCTCCTTGGCTTCTTCAATGCAGTATAGGTGTTCCTCTGTAAACACGCTTGCCCAAAGCCACGTATCCAGACCAAGCCGGAACATGGTCCTCACCTCATTCCTTTACAAAGCGGCGGGTTTGTTCGCCGTGCCTGTATTTACAATTACGTTTCGTTCCTGGAGCATATCGATGATCTCTTTGGGACAATAGTTGTCGGTATAGACGGCGTAAACCTCGTCTGCGGGGAACTGAATGACCGTGCCCTGTGTGCTGAATTTTGAGGAATCCGTCATCACAATGGTCTTTTTCGCGTGCTGCGCCATCTTGCGGATAACCTCCATCTGTCGTAAATCCTTAGCCGTAAACGCTCCATCCGGCGTGATGCCGTCCGTTCCGGTAAAGAATTTGTCCACGTAAAAGTTATCAATTGCCTGAATCGTAATCGGGCCCACCATTACCATCGGTTCCATCAGAACCGTTCCGCCCAGCAAAATCACCTGATTGGATTCCGCCGGACGAATGGAGTTGGCAATATACACCGAGTAGGTGATAATCGTCACATTCCGCCGTTTCTGGACGATCTGTTCCGCCAGAAGCGCGCAGCAGGAGCCGGATTCAATCATGACAACGTCGCCGTCGTTAATGAGTTCCACCGCTCGGCTGGCGATATCTAGCTTTCTTTCGTAATGGACGGCCAGGCGGTTGTTAATATCCAACTCAGCGTTGAGCACAGCGATGCCATGCTGCCGCTTGATCAGACCCTTTTCTTCAAGGTAGACCAAATCTTTGCGGATGGTTACCTGGGAAACGCCGATCATCTCCGCCAGCTTGCCTACCTCAATCCTGCGTTCGCTGGCCACCGTATGCAAAATCTGTGCCTGCCTTTGTGTCATAAACGCTCCTTCAGCCATACTCGGCAACGTTCTATTTTTTATTATGCAATCATTTTTGCTTTCAAACGAATTTTATATCCTTTCACTTGAAATGTCAATATGTTTTTAAAAGAAATTAATCTATTATTTTCGAAATACAGCCAAATGCCACAAGTTTGGTCTAAAAGTGCAGAAACAGACCCGCGGCCGGCCCAATATCCGTCGCCCATTGTCGATTTTTTCCTTCACTTGTCCTCTGCGGCAGAAAGAACGCGTTCCCGTTGTCTTTCCTTTCAAAAAATGATAGAATAGCCCCGTTATCCCACTTCATCCAAAGGAGCGCTATCCCTTGACGACCTTCTGCACCCTATTCAGCGGCTCCAGCGGCAACGCCGTCTATCTTTCAACCGACCGCGGCGCCATTTTGATCGACTGCGGCATGAGCGGCAGGCAGATTTTTGACGCAATGAGCGCCGCCGGTCTGAATCCCGCCGTCTTGCGCGCCCTTCTCATCACCCACGAGCACAGCGACCATGTAAAGGGAGCCGGCGTGCTCTCGCGCAAGCTGGACATTCCCATCTACGCCACGGAGGGTACATGGACGGGCATGCGCCAGTGCATCGGAGAAATTCCCGAGGCGCACCGCGTGATCATCAACGCAGGCGAGAGCTTTTTCCTTAACGATCTGGAGATTTCGCCCTTTTCCATCCCGCATGACGCGAACGATCCCGTCGGCTACCGCATTTTCATGCGGAGCATAAGCGTAGCCGTGGCGACCGATCTGGGCTATTTCTCCTCCGGCGTCCGCGACGCGGTAACGGGCGCGGACCTGGTCTTGCTGGAAAGCAACCATGACCCGGATCTGCTCAGGCGCAACCCGCACTACCCCGCCCAGCTTAAAAACCGTATTTTGGGAAAAAAAGGGCATTTAAGCAATGAAAGCGGTGCGGACGCCGCCGTCTGCCTGGCCCAAAGCGGCACGAAGCACCTGCTTCTGGGCCATTTGAGCAGCGAAAACAACACCCCCGACATGGCGTACCGAACCACTCACGAAGCGCTGTGCGAGGCGGGCGCGGAGGTTGGGCGCGACATAACTTTGCATGTAGCGGCGCGCTATCGCGCAAGCTATCTGTACACCATTGCGTAAGGAGGTTCCCGGATGAGGCTTCGGCTGATGGACGAGGTAATGCCGCTTGACGGCCGTGGAATTTTACTGCTGAGCATGGACGAGGAAAACGCGCCTCTGCTCCAAAGCGGCGCGCGCATCACCGACGCGCGCGGCGGCGTGCATACGGTAGGCGCTATAAAGGCCCAGGACGGGTTGTATACGCTCCACCTGCCCGACGGCGACGCGGCGTATTTTGAACGTTTATTCCGCGACGTGCGGGTAGACGCGACGCTCTTTACCTTTGAGGCGGGGGCCGAGCCATGCCCGTAACGCTGATATGCGTGGGTAAGCTTCGCGAGCGCTACTTTGCCGACGCCGCCGAAGAATACCTCAAGCGTTTAAAGCGCCTGATGCCGGTAAACGTTTTGGAACTGCCGGACGAGCGCGAGCCCAGCGCTCCTTCCGACGCGCTAAACGCAGCGGTGATGAAGCGCGAGGGCGAGCGGATTATACAGCGAATCGGCGCGCAGGATTACGTAATCGCTATGTGTATCGACGGCGCACAGCTTGAAAGCGAAGCGCTCGCTCAAAAAATAAGCGCTCTGTTTACACGGGGAAAAAGCGGTTTGACCTTTGTCGTCGGCGGCTCGCTGGGCTTACATAAAAGCGTGCTCGACCGCGCCAATGAGCGCATGAGTATGAGTAAAATGACCTTTCCCCATCAGCTGGCGCGCGTAATGCTGCTTGAGCAGCTTTTTCGCGCGGCGAAAATCAACGCCGGGGAAAGATATCATAAATAGGGCAGGCGCGATGCCGCGCCTGCCCCGTTCTGTTTAAAACCCTTTTAGTATTCTGTCGAGCGCCTGCTCCGTCTTTTCCAGCGTGTTAAAAGCCGTCAGGCGGAAATAGCCCTCTCCGCAGGGTCCGAAGCCCGCGCCGGGAGTCCCGACCACCTTCGCGCCATTCAGCAGCCTGTCAAAAAACGTCCAGCTATCCATACCGCCGGGTGTCTTCATCCAGATATAAGGCGCGTCCACGCCGCCGTATACATCAAAGCCCGCCTTTTTCAGCCCCGTACGGATCAGCTCCGCGTTCTTAAGATAAGCGGAAATGGTTTCCCGGCACTGCTTCCAGCCGTCCGGGCTGTAAACAGCCGCGGCGGCGCGCTGCACCGGATAGCTTACGCCGTTGAACTTAGAACCCATGCGGCGCTTCCACATCAGGTTCAGCTCCACCGGCTCGCCTTGCGCGTTCAGACCCTTCACCTCGTGCGGGATCACCATAAAGCCGCAGCGCGTGCCGGTAAAGCCCGCCGTTTTGGAAAAGCTGCAGCATTCAATGGCAACCTCCCGCGCGCCCTCCACCTCATAGATGCTGCGCGGCGCGCCGGAGGTTATGAACGCCTTATACGCCGCGTCATAAACGATGATGCATCCGTTTCGCCTCGCATAATCCACAAACGCCTTCAGCTGCTCGCGGGTAAGCGTGGTGCCCGTGGGGTTATTGGGGTAGCACAGGTAAATCACATCCACCGGACGGTCCGGCAGCGGCGGCACAAAGCCGTTTTCCGCGTTACAGGGCAGGTAGCACAGGCGGTCCCAGCGGTCGTTCACATAGGTTCCGGCACGGCCCGCCATGGCGTTGGAATCCACATACACCGGATAGACCGGGTCGGTAACGGCAATCACCGCGTCGTCGCTGAACAGCTCCTGCACGTTGCTCACGTCGCATTTCGCGCCGTCGGAAACGAAAACTTCGTCAAAGGCCACTTCAACGCCGAGCGCCCTGTAATCGTTCTCGATGATGGCGTTTACCAAAAAATCATATCCGTAGTCCGGGCCGTAGCCATGGAAGGTGGACGCCTCGCCCATCTCGCGCACGGCCTTCTCAAACGCCTCCACCACGGCGGGAGCCAGCGGGCGCGTCACATCGCCAATGCCCAGCCGGATCAACTCCACGTTTGGGTTGGCTTGGGAAAATTCCTTCACGCGGCGCGCAATTTCGGCAAAGAGATAGCTGCCCGGCAGCTTTTCATAATTCGGGTTGACCTTGAGCATCGTATTTCCCCCGTTCCTCAGTCCTTCAGCCATTCGCCGTCATAGACGAAGGTGGCCGGGCCGGTCATATACACATGGTTATCCTTTTCGTTCCATTCGATACGGAGCGTCCCGCCAGGCAGCGCCACCCCGACCTCGCGCCCGCAATGGCCGCCCAGCACGCAGGCCACCATCGCCGCGCACGCGCCCGTGCCGCAGGCAAGCGTCTCGCCCGTGCCCCGCTCCCAAACGCGCATGCGGATATGGGCGCGGTCGATAATCTGTACAAATTCAACGTTTGTTTTGTTCGGAAAATCCGGATGCCTCTCCATCAGCGGCCCGTGCGTGGTAACGGGCGCGGAGTCCGGGTCCTCCACAAAGGCGACGGCGTGCGGGTTGCCCATGTTCACCAGCGTGACGGGATAGACGCGCCCGTCCACGTTCAGCGGATGTTCGGTCACCGGCTTCCCCGGTACTACCGACGGGATTTTAAGCCCGTCCAGCTCCGGCTCTCCCATATCCACACAAACGCTTTCCACCGTTCCATCCGCGCCGAGGTTCAGCCGCATCACCTTGATGCCGCCACCGGATTCGATGGTAAACTCCGTCCGGTCCGTCAGGCCCCGGTCATGGCAGTATTTCGCCACACAACGGATGCCATTGCCGCACATCTCGCTTTCACTGCCGTCGTTGTTAAACATCTGCATTTGAAAATCCGCGACCATGCTTGGCAGAATCATGATCAGCCCGTCCGCCCCGCAGCCGAAATGGTAACGGCTCATCCGCACGCTCAGTCCCGCGGGGTCGTCCACCCGCTCCTCAAAGCCGTTGATGTAGATATAATCGTTGCCGATGCCCTCCATCTTGGTAAAGCGCATTCTTTCACCCGCTTTCCACGTTTGATGATCACGTGGGATAGTATACCATAAATAGCGGATTTTGAACAAGTTTTCCAATTGGAAGAAAGGCGCGGTCGCATCGTGAGGATGCGGCCGCGCCGGGTACTTCATTCATTCGCGAAAGCGCCTTTTACTTCACCCCATAGCATACTTCCACGTTGGCCGTGATGGAAAGCGTGCCATGCAGCACCGCGTCCCCGCCGGCATCGCCCAAAGCGCGGCCGTCAACGCCGCCCTCCAGCTCGGTTACGCTGCGCAGCTTACCCAACTGAAGTCCAGCCGCCTGCGCCAGCAAGTCCGCTTTTTTCACCGCGTCCTCCACCGCGCCCGTCAACGCGGTTGCATAAGCGGTTTCGTACGCCGTGCTTTCAAAGGTCAGCTTGTAGCCGCTTTGCGCGCCGCCCGAAATCGCCGCGTCGATCACCTCGCCCACGCGGTCCATCTCCCTTACCCTCGCCACCAGATTGGCCGTCGCGCTGTAGCCGGACGGCTTTTCCTGCTGCTCCCCGATCTTGCTGTACTGGTAGGTGTAAACCGTCTGCACGCTGAAATAGGTGGTCTGAATATCCGCTTCCTCAACGCCCATGCCGGTTAGGGTTTCGTGAAGCATCGCCGCCTGCTCCTTCGCCGCCTGCTGTGCGTCCGCCACAGTAGCGCCGGATGCGCGCACGTCAAGCGTAAGCACCGCGATATCGGCCGGCAGCGTCACTTGAGCACTTCCCGCCGCCCGAATGACCGTTTTCTCCTCCTGCCCGGTTTCCATACCGTCCGCATCGCCGTCCATATCCGCCGCTTCCGCCACGGGTGCGGGCGTTGGGCCGGCAGGCCCCTCGGCCACGGCGGTGGGCGATATTCCCAGCAAAAGGATCAACATCAGCGCAATCAAGCGTCTCACAGCGTTATAACCATCCTCTCCCAATCATAAGCGGGATATGAAAAAGTCTTTCAGACTCATTCCTCCCCGGGATCGTTTGATGAAGAATCCGGCTCCTGTTCCATCCGGCGCGCGCGCCTGCGGCGGACCGCCAGCCACACAATCAGGCCAATCACCGCGGCGGGCGCAAGCACGGGCAGCGCCATGACAATAAACACGAGCATGTTGCGGAAAAACTCGCCCAGCCATCTGACCGAGGCCTGGAATGCGGCGGAAACGCGCGTGCCGAGGCTCATATCCCCCGCCGCGGCGCTTTCGGCGGGCGTTTCCTCCACCACGCTGACGCTCACGGCGCTCATATCCACCTGGCGGTCAATGCTGCGCTGGGAGGTTTCGTAGCTGTCGATCTGATATTGCGTATCGGCGATAGCGTTCTCGATTTCCACCAGGTCGCTCACGTTTTCCGCCTGCTTAAGCAGTTCGTTGAGCCGCGTCATCTTCTCTCGCAGGGTATTCAGGCGCGCCTCATTGTCGGCGTATTGCACGGTCATATCCGCGGTGCTCTCCGAACGGTCCGTCACGCGCCCGATGCCTTCCATGCCCGCCAGGAAACGGTCAAGGCTGTCTGAAGGCACACGCATGGACAGGCTTACCGTACGGGTCGATCCGCTTTGCGTGTCGCCGAACTGGTACAGATTTTCCACATAGCCGCCCAGCTCCTTAAGCAGGGCCGTAACCTTTTCCACATCGCTTTCAAAGGCCGTGCTGCGGATGGTCAGGCTCGCCGTGCGCACCAGCTTGCGACCGCTTTCCTCCGCGGCGGCGCCGGTCTCGCCCGCGCCGGCCCGCGCGCCCGGCGCCCCATAATCGGCGCTTTCCCCCTGCGTATCGTACATTGCGTAGCCCGCGCCTTCATTAGCGGTTAAAGATTGCGCGCCGCCGCTCAGCTCCATCCCGCTTTTTGCGCGCGAAGCGCTGTCCGCCGTCATCAGGGAACGGTTGGCGGACGGCGGGCCCTCCTGCGTTGCGATCTGAAGGTTCTGCGTGCCCGCCCACAGGCTGCCCGCCACCAAAACGAACGCCGCGAAAACAGGGGCGGCGACACGCCAGATGCCGCGTTTTTTGGGTTTGCTTTTCATTTGAAGCATCTCCTCTCGTCTGACGGCGGCGCGCCACGCAGTTTCAAACGAGGCGGGCGCCTCCGTGCTGTACAGGCGGCTCAGCGCGTGCTCCAGCGCTTCCGGGGCATGTTTGGGATCGTGCATGCGTAAGCCTCCTTTCATTCATAAACAGACGATTGGAATACCAAAAGGTTCCCTTATTCCGTCAGGTCCGAAAACTCCAATTTTTCTCGAAGCGCCGCCTTGGCCCGGCTCAGCCGGCTCTTAACGGTGCCGCCGCGCAGACCGGTGGCGCGCGCAAGCTCATCATAACTCATGCCCTCGCCATAAAACAGCGACAGCAATGTCTGCTGCTCCTCCGGCAGCCTCATCACCGCCTGCCAGAGCGCCTCGTCCGCGGCGGCGCGCGCATAGCTTTCCTCCGGCGTACGCGACGGGTCGGCCGGGTCGCCATGCACCTCGCGCCACTCGTCCAGCGTCGCGGCTTCACGCTTGCGCCTCGCGCTTTTCAGAATGTCCAGGCATGTATTGTGCGCGATGCGGTACAGCCAGGTGGCCACGCCGCTCCCGCGAAAACCCGGAAACGCGCGAAAGGCGCGAAGCATGGCTTCCTGCGCGGCATCCTCCGCGTCGTGGTGGTTTTTAAGCATATGCAGGCAGTGTCTGTACACCATCGCGGAATAGGGCGCGCAAAGCTCGCCGAAGCGTTCGGCGTTTGATTGGCTGTTTCTCATCATGCGCCCCGCTCCTTTCCGCGCCCGGCAGTTTTTCAGGTATCCATATTATACGATATATTCATCCTTCCGCGCAAGGGGGCTTTTCCTAAGGCCGCTCCCTCCACTTGCCCTCGATGGCGAAGCACACCCGCTCGCCGTGCACGCCCTGCGTCACGCAGACGCCGCCTTCCTCGCGCGTCACGAATGTCACGGGCTCGTGGGGCGTCACCTCAAAGTAGTAGTGAACCAGAAGCTCGCTCACCACCGCCCGTTCATGCCTTTCGTAGGGAAACTGGTTCATGAACCAGTCCACATATCTTGTGTTATTGACGTGCCGGTTCATGTCAAAATCCGTGTATACGGGCGTGTAATCCACCCGGCTGGGCTCCGCTTCCAGGTTTTGAATATTGCCCGGGAACGGAAGCGCAGGGGGAATGTCATAGGCCGGCACCTCGCCGTCAAGCCGCGAGGGAAGGGCAATCTTGCGCGTCTGCAGATCCAGCAGCACAAACAGCGAGGATGCGCGCCCAACCTCCCGACCGTCTGCCTCAAAGGTAAAATAGCGGGGAAAAAACGTATGGCGCGTCTTGCCCGGCCAGGTTCTGACCGTCACCTCCTGCCCAAGCATGGGGTAATCATCCATCTGAACCTTGGCTCGGGTAAGCACCCAGGCAACTCCCTTACGGCGCAGCTCCTCAAACGTCAGGTGAAGACGTCCGCAATGGCCCTCGCCCGCCTCTTGCATGGCGCGCAGCACGGAGCCCGGCTGCCAGTGTCCCGTAAAATCCACCGAACACATATCCGGCTTCAGCTTGTACACAAAGGGTTCTTGCATCTTCCCACCATCCTATAATCCCATAATTCTTCCGTGACACGGTTACAGTATACCACAGATCTTGTCCTAACGCGGATTTTTCCGCGAATTCATTGACGCGCCTCCCCGTATCTGCTATGATATAGAACGTAAGGAACAGTGCGTTCCCTTCACTCTTACAACCTGATATGGAGAAAGGACGGGACATTTTCATGAACAGAAAAAGCCTTCTTTCCCTCGTGCTTGCGCTGGTAATGGCGCTGTGCGCCGCGTTGCCCGCGCTGGCGGAGGACGTTCAGCCCCTTGAGCTATCCGGCAAGCTGGTTATCCTCCACACCAACGACGTGCATGGCCGCGCCGTGGACGGCGACGGCGTTTTCGGCTACGCCCGCGTGGCTCAGGTCAAGAAGGATTTGCAAAAGCTTGGCGCGAGCGTTCTTCTGCTTGACGCGGGCGACGCCACCCAGGGCACGCCCATCGTGAATCTCAGCCAGGGCAAAACAGCCATGCAGTTCATGAGCGCCGCCGGATACGACGCGATGACTCCCGGCAATCACGAATTCGACTGGGGCCTAGACAACCTGCTCCAGATTGTGGAGGAAGCCACCTTCCCCATCCTTTGCGCCAACATCACCGATAAGATAAGCGGCGAAACCACCTTCGCACCCAATAAGGTGTTTGAGATGCCAAACGGCATGAAAGTCGGCGTGTTTGGCTTGGATACGCCTGAAACCATGACCAAGGCGCACCCGGATAAGGTCAAGGGCATTACGTTCGCCATGGAAAAGGAGCTGTACGACTGCGCTCAGACCCAGATCGACGTGCTCAAAGCCGCCGGCTGCGACCTGGTCGTATGCCTGGGTCACCTTGGCGTGGATGACGAAAGCGCGCCAAACCGCTCCATCGACGTAATCGAAAACACCAAAGGCATCGACCTGTTTATCGACGGCCATAGCCACACTGTGATTGATGGCGGGCAGACCGTCGGCGATACGCTGCTGACCAGCACCGGCAGCCTGGGCGCGAATTTGGGCTATGTGATCGTTGACGGCGACAAGCTGAGCGCCGGCCTGTACACCGGGCTCATGCCCGAGGTGGAAGCGCTTGTCGGCGGCATCGACAAGGAAGTAACCGAACAGCTTTCCGTTGCCTTCGGCACCAGCAGCGTCGCCCTCAACGGCGAGCGCGACCCCGGCGTGCGCACCATGGAGACCAACCTTGGCGACTTTGCCTGTGACGCCATTCTCTGGGCGGCGCAGCAGGCGCTTGGCGAGGATAAGGTTGTCGCCGCGCTGACCAACGGCGGCGGCATCCGCGAGTCGGTCGAGGCGGGCGAGGTAACGATGCTCACCATGAAAACCGTATTCCCCTTTGGCAATGAGGTCGCCGTGCTCACCGTGACGGGCGCCGAGCTGTTGGAGGCCCTGGAGGCCGCCACCTGCAGCACGCCTGAGGCCATCGGCGCGTTCCCGCAGGTAGCCGGGATTGAGTTCACAATCGACACCTCCGTGCCCTATGAAAACGGCGAGCAATACCCCGACAGCACCTACTTTGCGCCCGCCAAGCCCGGCAGCCGCGTCACCATCGCGACCGTCGGCGGCCAGCCCTTCGACGCTGAGGCGCTGTATACTATCGCCACCAACGACTTTACCGCCGCGGGCGGCGATACCTACTACGCGTTTAAATACGCCTTCCAGACCACCGGCTACAAGACCGGCGTCGCCTTGGAGGACGCGCTGGTTAACTACACAAGCACCGTGCTTGACGGCACGATCGGCGAGCAGTATGCCGACCCGCAGGGCCGCATCACGGTGAAATAAAAACCCATTTCAATTTTGACCGGACAAATTTTGGGCAGCCGCGCGGAAAAATCGCGCGGCTGCCTTGCTTTTGTGAATTGACAAGCGCAAACCCCGATGGTAAGATAGGCACAGCCCATGAGCCAAGCGCTCCGGGCCAAGTTAAGGGAGGAATGTACCATGACAGTTAACAAGCAAATGTCCATCGGCGAGGTGCTTGGTATCGACCGTACCACCGCAAATATCTTCATGAGCTTTGGCATGCACTGCCTCGGCTGTCCGCATGCGACCGCCGAATCTCTCGAGGATGCCTGCGCCGCCCATGGCGCCGACGCCGACGCCCTTGTTGAAAAGCTAAACGAGCACCTGGCCGGCAAAGCATAAGTCCTTTGTTTTTTCCACATTCCTATGGAAATGTGGAAAATGTGGATTAATTAAGGATAAACAGTGGAAAGGGTGTGGGAAAATGCAGGTACGTACCGAACAGGAGGCTCTTTACCTGGCATGCGAAATGGAATCAACCGCCGTTCAGCTGTATGAGCGGGCCATGCGCGTGATGGAGCAGATGGACAGGCAAAACGAGCCTCTGTACCGGCAGCTCGCCCTGATGCACAGCGACGAGTCGGAGCATCTGCGCCAGTTCCGCGCCCTGTATTCCGGCCTGGACGCCTCCGTGGAACGTCAGCTCACGCTTTCCGCCGTTGCGGAGGGCGTGCTGTTTGAAGGCGGCCTGATGGGCGCGGCGCGGCAGGGCCTGCTAAAAGACGTGGAAAGCATGCTGCGCTTCGCAATTCAGGCGGAGATAACTTCCGCCAGAAAATACCGCGAATTCGCCTCGCTTGCGACCGATGAGCGCGCCCGCGCGGCGCTTGTCATGATCGCGGACGAGGAGGACAAGCACACCGCCGAGCTGGAGGCTCAGGCCGAGGCATAGGCTACATTTGATGCAAAGAAGGTTTGGCAGTATGGATAAGGGCAAAAATCGAAGCACGCGCGTGCTTACTCTTGCGTATGGCGGCATGTTGGCCGCGCTGGTCTTTGTCGCGACCTATTTCTTTCAGCTTCCTGTTTCCATTACGCAGGGCTACATTCATCTGGGGGACGGATTCATCCTGCTGGGCGCGTCGCTGCTTGGCTGGGCCGCCGTTCCCGCAGCCGCCATCGGCAGCATGCTTGCCGATCTTCTCGCCGGATACACGATTTACTGCCTACCCACGTTCCTGATCAAGGGCGCGGTTGCCGCGGTCGCCGTGCTGGCGGTTCGCGGACGGAAGCCGTACTGGCTCACCGTGCTTCTTCTTGTAGCCGCCGAGCTGGTTATGGTGGCGGGATACTTTGTGGTGGAATGGCTGTTTTTAGGCTATGGGCTTGCCGCGGCCACAGGTGCGGTTGTGCCCAATCTGGTTCAGGGTTTAAGCGGCGTAATCATCGGCGCAGTGCTGATTCCTCTGATGCGCCGGGTTAAAATCGCCGGCGTGCACCAGGGCTGACGCATCGCCAAGGATTGTTCTACCGGGCGGCCGTATCAAACGGCCGTCCGTTTTTAACTTTACCGCGGGCAAGATAAAAGCCGGGCAGAATCAACTGCCCGGCCCTTGTACCATTATGCACTTGTCCTGCCTGCTCGATTTGGAAAACCAACCTTTTCTATATTCTCGATCACCTGATCGCTTGTCGGGTATCCAATTCGTTTTTTTTTGCAGGAACCGCTCAAAATGCGGCGTCAATCGTCGTCGAGTTCTTCATCAGAATCAAAATCGGCTTGAACCACTTCAATGAGCTTTTCGAGCAGGTCTTCGTCTTCCACGGGGACGAATTCCTCAGTCTCCTCGCCATCCTCTTCGGACTCGACTACCTTCATAATGTAGAGGTTAATGGCGTCTTCTTCCTCGTCCTCATGGTGGTCGCAATGTTCGCAATCACAACCGCAGTCGCCTTCATGGGCATCGCCCAAGACAACGTATTCTTCGCCGTTGTAGAAGAAATAGCGAACCACTTCCAGCAGAACATTGTTACCTTCCTCATCGACTCCCTCGATGAGATCGCGGGTTTCTTCTTCTTCGGCGGCCATGCCGCCCATGGGCTGATCGTCACTGTACAATGGAATCGCCCCTCTTTCTTTGCTTGATTTCCAACGCCTGCGTCCAGCGTTTCCCGATGCGCCTCAGGGATTCCGGGTTAGTGCGCAAAGCCTTGCACCGGGATCATCGCGCGCTGCCTGTTCTGCGCCTCCGCGCTTGCACCGCCGTGTCAACACAGCCTGCGATGGGCAATTGTTGCGCCGCGATGGGAAGCAACCTTCTTTGTCCCTCTCCCTCTTGGCTCGGTTTTATTATAACCCAAATCGTTGGCTTTCACAAGGCTTTTTATGAAAATAAAATGGTTGAATTTTGGTCGTTTTTATGCTATTATGGGAGTGTTGGGGCAGGCATTCAGCGCTTGTCCTGTTTCTTTTGCAACGGCACGAGGGTGCCGTCCGGCTGCTTGATGCGCACGTTATCAAGCACCTGCTGCATGTTTTGGCGAAAGCCCGCGATGTATTCCTTGCGCAGGGCGTCGCGCTGGGCGAGTTCTTCCTGGGTCAGCGCCCGCTCCCGGCTTAAACGCGCCAGTTCGTTGATGCGCTCGATCTTTTCGCGTTCCAAACCCATCATCCTTTCCACAGCGGAGGTTCTCACAATGGTTCAGGGAAAATGGTTCCCCATGGGCAGCGATCTCACGCTGCCGGTTTCGCTCAGGCACAGCGTCTTTGGCCGGGGCCGCGACGCGCTTGACGATCAGGCCTGGCAGGTCGTCGTTTACCAGGGGGACCTGCCCGTCGGCTCGGCCCGCCTTTGGTGGGAGGACGGAGCCTTCCGCCTTGGCGACGTGGGCGTGCTTGCGGCTTATCGCGGCCAGGGCTTTGGCGACCTGCTGGTACGGCTTCTGCTGTTTAAAGCCCTCACCCATGGCGCGGCCGCCGTCCGGCTCAGCGCACCTGCCGCCGTCGCGCCTTTTTTTGCGAAGTACGGCTTTCAGGCGGATGGCGGCGGCGATCCCGTGGCTATGTCCATCCGCGGTCAGGACGTGCGGCTTAGCCATTGCGGCGGCAATTGCGAAGGCTGCGGCCACCGCACCCCGGAATGCTCGCCTCGCGCGCTGCGCTGACGGCTCCCGTTCAGGCCGCCTGGCCTTCCTTTTTGAACACCCACTTACGCTGTAAATAGTAGCTCAGGAAAAACAGCGCGATGTCCACGGGAATTTTCGCCGTGTTGTCGCTCCATCCAAACCAGAGGTGCATGCTGCTGGTAAGTCCGGCGGAAAGCAGCATGATCAGAAAGAATACGCATAAATACCGCGGGAAGGTTTTTCGAATCGCCGCATTGTTTGTAAATACAAACCTTTTGTTTAAGAAGAAGTTGGCCACGCCGGATGTGATGCGCGCGATGATGGTAGCCATCGCGATGCGCGACAGCACCGAAATGAAGAAAAATCGGAACTCGTGCTCCAGCGCGGGCACATAAGCCTTAAAGACATTGTTTAATAGCAAATACAGGCCGTAATCCAGCAGAAAGCTGAATGCCGAAGCGCTGATAAAGCGGAAGAAGCCGCCGAAGATCACGCCATAAATCCGCGCGCTGTCCCGAAAGGCGCGGAAGTGGCTGCCTTCGTTATTGTTTTCATACACGGTTTCGATCGGCAGGGCTCGCATGGGCAGCTTGAGCGCCGCGCACTCGATCAGCATGTTCATTTCATATTCGTACCGGTCTCCGCGCACGCCGATCATCATGGGCAAAAGCTCGCGGGAAAAACCGCGCAGGCCCGTTTGCGTATCGCCTACCCAGCGGCCGTAGAGAAGTTTGAACACCACGGAGGTAATCCGGTTGCCCATGCGACTTTTGGGCGGCACATGCTCCTCTGAAAAATCGCGGCTGCCCAGCAGCAGCCCTTCATGGTTTTCCTTGAGGCTCTCGCACATGCGCAGCACGTCCGCGACGGTGTGCTGCCCGTCGCTGTCGGCGGTAATGATTATCGTCTGTTCTGGGCATTCGTCCTTAACATACTGCATGCCGCGCCTGAGCGCCACGCCCTTTCCGGCGTTGGGTTCATAGGAAATCACATGCACCGACTCATTTTGCTCCACGCTTTCAAACAGCGTGCGATAGGCTTCGCCGCTGCCGTCATCCACAATCACCACCTTACCGATGCCCGCCTCGCGAAGGGCGGCCACATAGGGAGGAAGCCTGCTGTCCGGCTTATATGCGGGAATAATAACAGCAGTTTCCTTCGCGTAACTCATGTCCACAACATTCATCCTTTCGTATTTCAAAAGCTGGTGTTAATTCAAAATACTGGTATCCAGGTAATCAACGATCAGCGGCCCGTAATCCCCGCCCGTATGCTGCGCAAGCAGGTTCTCAAAGTCCCGCCGGGATGCGCGCGAAAATGCGTAGCGTCCGTAATAGGCGCGTAAAAAATCATCCAGCGTTCCGCCCATGGCCTGGTCCAGCGCGCAAAGCATCGCCGCTCCGCGGTTGTACACCACCAGCGAATATTCGCTCATGCTACTGAAGTACGTAAGCGGCGCGCCGGGCGTAATTCCGCGCGGCACGGTCACGCGCATGGCGCTCTCCACCCGCGTTCGTTGGAGCTCGTCGCGCTGGGCGCGGCCGTACACCGTTTCCACATAGTCCAGCAGGCTGAACTCGCACAGCGCCTCGTCCTGCCAGGACTGGTTGACGCCGTCGCTGCCGACCACGGCGTACCACCACTGGTGCGCCACCTCGTGCGCCATCACATATTCGAGCGTTCGGCCGCCCGCGTCCAACTGAGACGCGCCGATCATCGCCATGGCGGGGTACTCCATCCCGCCCATGGGAAACTCGATCTCCGCCAGCGTCAGACTCTGGTAAGGGTATTCCCCGTAACGCTCCGTGTAGCATTCAAGCGCCCGTCCCGCATACCCCAGCATCTCCCGAGCGCGGGAGCGGCCCGTCGCGTATGCGCTTACCAGCACGCCGTTTCGCATAGTCTGCGCAACTTTAAAGCGGTTGCTGATTACAAGCGCAAAATCACGCACGGCCGGCGCTGCAAAGCGGTAAACCGCGCGTCCCTGTACGGTTTCCTCCTCTGGGCAACCACTGCCGGCGCATAAATAACCCCGCGGCACGGAAACGCTCACGGTATAATTGGCGCAATCGCTTATAAACGGGTCTCCGACGGCCGTGTACGCGTCGGTCCGGTACGCGCCGTCCTCCCAGACGGCCGGCGTCGCGAAGCAGTTGCCAAGCGCCCAGATATGATCCCTCACGCCAAAGCGGTATGCCGTGCGGGGCACGTTGACCGTATAACGCAGCGTGAGCTCAATGGTCTCGCCGGGCTGCCAGCCGCCGGCAACAGGCACCAAAAGAACTGTTTTGGCCTCATCCGTATAGCGGTAATCCACGCCAACCCCTTCGGCGCCCTGCCGGGCAACCAACGCCTCATCCATCACCAGCGAGCCGCTGGAAAAGCCGTCCGGATAGCACGCGTCGTACAGCTCCTCCGACGCGCAGGGCGAGGTTTCAGGGCTCTGAAAAGCGTTGGGCCAGGTGCGCAGCACTGCCGCGTCCCGGCTCTCCCCCGCGCGGTTTGTCAGCGTCAGCCGCTGCCAAACGCTGATTGCCGCGGCCTCCGGGTCAAGCACAGCCTCAATAACAATCTGATCCAGCCCTTCCGCGGCCGCGAGGAGCGTTTCCGACGGCGCGCCCGGTACGGCCGTCCCGGCCAAAAGGCGGGGCAGCGCGAGCACGCAAAACAAAGTGACCGCCACCAGTGCGCCGCCAAACAGCAGCGCGCGGCGCTTTTTATCAAGGCACCTCAAATTAAGGACCCCACATTCGCCAGCAGCACCAGCACCCGCTGCATGACGCCGCTCATCAGCATGCCGCCGATCAGGCCGTCAACCAGCAGCACCAACAAAATAGATACGCAGATGCAGATCATTTTTGCGGGCAAAATCTGCGCGTCGCTTTGGCCCGTCACAAAGCTCATCAGCGCCCCGGCCTGCGTGTAGCTGACGGCCATACCGCATAAAACAGCCATCAGCGACAGCCACGGCGACAGCAGCGACAGCAGCATCGCAAGCAGAATGACCGCCGCGGTGGGCAGCGTTGTGACCGTCACAAAGCCAAACAGCATCTCCCACGAAAAGCGGATCTTGCGCACCGCGCAAAGATAGACCATCTGCACCGCCGCCGGAATCGCCATGCCAAACAGCTGGCACAGGGCCGCAATCCCGCCGACGGATGGAGCGATACGCCCCGCGATATAGCTGATTCCCTGATTCATGGACGCGGAATCGCCCGCGATGCTCACGCCAGTCAACGCGGAAAAGCTTGTAAACAGCATGCCGATAAAACTGCGTAAAACCACCATGCCGCCCAGAAACGAAAGCAGAAGCACAATGCCCGTCACCAAAGGACAGGTCAGCAGGTCGCGCCGCTCCATCATGCCGCGAAGCACCTCCGCCGGATTTTGAAAACAGTCCAGAAAGGCGCGCGGCAGCTCGCTCAACGCGTTAAGCAACGGGTTGCCGTCGCGCGCGGACTGCTGGCCGTATATATAGGGCTGCTGATAGCCGGGCGGATAGCTCTGCTGGCCGTACTGCGCATAGCTTTGCTGATGGGCGTTCTGCTGGCCGTATCCCGGCTGCTGAGGGTAGCCGCCCGCATACCCGCTCATGGGCGGATATCCGCCGGACTGCTGCTGCTCAAACCCGGGCTGCGGATAACCGCCGGCAGGCTGCTGAGGGTACCCCTGCTGCTGGGGCGGATAGCCCGCATATCCCTGCGGATACCCCTGCTGGCCATAGGCCACGGCCACAGGCTCGTTGCACACGGGGCAGAACATCGCGCCCTGCGGTAGAACGCTGCCGCATTTGGGACAGTTCATAGCCTTCCTCCTTCAGTTCATGGGTGCGCACGGCACATCATAGCATGCCGCGGCCCGCGCGTCAATCCCGCGCGGAGGCATACGGAATCAGCGAGCGGTCCAGCAGGTACAGGCGCATCCTTTCCGTTTCGATGATCTGGTCGCGGGGCAGCCCGCTCAGGTAGTCGTTCAGGGTGGAAAGCGGGTAATAACGCTCATCCCAGAAATCCGGCTCGGTAGCCAGTAGCGCGACGTTCATTTCCGCAAGCGCCGCGCCCACCGCATCCTTCTCAAGGTTCATAAGCGGTACGATGGGGTTGGCGGTAAGAAGGTACCCGCGCCCGCGAAGCGCGTACTGATAGCCTACCCGGGTAATCAGAATTTTGCGCTCCTCCGGCACTTGAGCCGCCACCTCCATCAGCAGCGCATACTGGTCGCGGAAGCCGTTATCCAGAAGCAGGCTTTCCTCCTCCATCACGCCTTTGCTGTAACGGTAAAAGCTGTTTGCGTAGCCGGTCTGCTTCGTGCCCTGTACAAAGGCGAGCGCGCACAGCAGGGCGCACAGATAAGCGGGCAGGCGGCGCGCATATGGCCTGACCGCGGCAATTTCCGGACGGCCTCGAAGCCAGCCGCCAAGCTTGCCCATATGCCGGCCCATCCACCGGCCCATCCACCGGCACAGCTCCGGCCACAGGTCGCCAAGCGCGGAAAGCGCCGCGCAGATCATCACCGCGCACAGCATAAACCATTGCAGCGTATACCTTTGAAGCTTCAAAAAAGAGCCTGAAAAGCTGTAGAGCTTCGAATCCAGAACGCCCGTCATGGGCGCCAGCGTGCACAGCGTATATAGCGCACACAGGCAAACGGCGGAAAAAATAATCCCGTACCGCCCAGAGGCAATCACCTGCACGGCGGTCGCGCCGTCTGCGCTGTCCGGCAGGGCGGACAGCAAGGCCTTGACCTGGCGCCGCATGCGCACACGGCTTACCACCAGCCACACAGCCGCGCATACGAGCGCGATGAGCGCCAACCGCCAGCCCCACACGCCCAGAGGCGTGGCGTAGCCCATCATGATATCGTTCTTCGCCTGCCAGAAGTGGAGGCTTGTGGTGGTTTCCTCCAGCTTGTACTCGATATCCATATACATATGATACCACGGCGCCGAGGTATAGGTGGTCATCACCCGCCAGGGCGACATCTCGCCCCATTTGGCAAAGCACCACAGGTTGCCCAGAAAGGCGACCACCGTACCCGCCGCGCCCGCAAACGCCACGCCTACGGAAGCTGCAAGCGTCCGCCCCGCGCCCCGGTACGCACCGGCCAGCGCCTCCAGCCAACGCCAGACCACCCAGGCCGCCACTATAAACGGCAGCACCACAAAGCAAACCACATGCGCGCTCATCACCGTGAAGCAAACGGTAAAGGAGAGCGCAAGCTTGCCCAGGTATTGTTTCCAATTTCCCCGCGGTTCAAGCCCCGCAAATACCAGCGCGGCCAAAAACAGCGCGAGAATACGCCAGATATCGCGCGGCGCGGAAGCGACGGAATCATACAGGTTAGGCACGAGGTTTAGCAGTAGCACGCCCAGCAGCACCCACGCCTTGCGCTCCCGGCAAAGCACGATGAGCAGCGCCAGGTAGGCCGCAACCATGTAAAACGCAAGCATACCCAATCCGGTGAAGGCCGGCTTGTCATGCGGATAGCCCAGCTCCTCCCCCGTATGAAACAGCCCGTAGCTCATATAAAGCTCCAGCGAGGGAAAGTGGCTGTGTCCCCGGAAATGTCCTACCGTATCGTCCTTCTCAAGCAGCGCGCCCACGTCCCGGTCCTCGCAGTAGCGAAGCGCCAGGCCCATGTATTCGCCCGCGTCCCCGCCGCTCACGCTGTTCATGCTGGAGCAAAACCGAACGCATGCGGGCGCCACCAGTATCATAAGGCAAACCGCGAAGCACAGCGCCCAAAGCGCTGGCTTTTCAAACCGGCAGACGCGCCTCAAAAAGCGCCGGCCGCGCGCCCAAAGCGCGGGCAGGCGTTTAAGCCGCCCAAGCAGCAGCACAAGCAAGCACAGCGCCGAAAGCGCCGGAAGCACGCCAATATAAACCAGCTTTGGCGCGTGCGGCCACAAAAAGGCGAGCAGCAGCGTCCATAAATACTGGATAAACGGCGTCGCCGCGGCGCCCGTTAAAAAGCATGCCGCGCGGCTGCGCTTTGAAAACCAGCGCCGGGCCGCGAACAGCGCGCCCAGCCCGGCGGCTTGCAAAACGCAGCTTAGCAGGTAAAGGTTGCGCCAGCCGTTGCCCACGTCAAGCCACGTCATCAGCCCTTCCTCCCCGCCTTGGCAAGCCGGTCCATCTCGGCCATATAGTAACTGTTGATGTCCACCTTCTCGGAAAGCAGCTTCCGTTGCTTTTCGTGCCCAAGCTCGACAAGGCCGGGCGTTTCAAGCAATTCCTCCGCCTTTTGGGCGGCGCGCTCATAGCGGTCTTCGCCGTCGTTAAAGTTATACAGAAGATGATAGCGCTCGCACTGCTCCCGCGTGCTTCCGGAAACGATGGTGTTGACGTACAGCGCGTGCGTGCCCAGCACGACGGCCTCGCTGGCCATGGTCGCGCCCTCGCTGTACACCAGCCGCGCGAAGGCGAGCACGTGATGAATCAACTCGTATGGCGTCGTCAGCAGATTGGGGCGCAGCGCCACGGGCACGCCGCCCTCCGCGCTTACATATACGCGCCCGTATTTGGACAAACGCTTGACCAGCGCAATTTTCCCCTCGTCGTCCAGGCCGTGCTTGCCAATATCGTGACTCGCATTCCATGCCACAAAGCGCACGAGGATATAGGGCTCGTCCGGGTTGAAGCCCACATCCCGCAGCTTCTTCCTGTCCGGCGTAAACACCGAGGGATGCAGATAGAAAAGCTCTTTATAGGTATCCAGCCGCTCCTGCTTGGGGCCAAGATCGGTCAGGAAGGTACGCGGCGTCAGAATTTTGGTGGAAAGCGCCTTGCATATGCGAAGGCTGAACCGGCTTACCTCCGTATCCTCGTACAAAATATGCGGCTTGCGGCTGACCCACGCGGCGACGGCCAGCATGGGTGAGGCCCGGCCGATCACGATATCAGGCTTGAAGCGCAGGGTATGCCATGTGTGGTTGACACAAAGACCAATAAAAAGGAAACCCTTTTCCACTATATTTCTGCCGGTCGAATGCGCACAAAGCTCATAGGATATCCCAAAGCGTTTGAGCAACTCGATATCTCCATCCTTGTCAATAGCAAGAGTTCGAACCAAATTCCCGAGCTCGCCTTGTTTTTTAATAATATAGCGAAACTGATGAGCCCACGCCGGATGATCAATGGATATCATCACTTTCATAGGCTAATCACCTCCCCGGGTCTATCATCAGTAATCGGTGCGGTCTTGCGAACCTGGTAAAGAATGCGATTTTCATTCCGATTTATGCGCACCATGCTTTCCATCGCCACACCAAAGGAAAACATGAGCACGGCTATCAACGTACAAAATGCACATAGCAGGCCAGCAAACAGGTAACCGCTAAAATAGCCAACCTTAATGTAATGGATGAGAAACATTAAGCCAAAAACAATGGCGGGAACTAAAAACAGGAGCCCAAGAAATCCAAAGAAACGCATTGGATAATAGTCGCGCATCAAACCAATAATGATCCCCGACGTTTTTTTAAGATACTTTAAAATGCTCCCAGCAATGCGACTTTTCCGCTCCGAAAAATATGTAACATCAATCGGCACTTCCCGCATTGTAAGCCCTTGAAAATGAAAGCTGATAAAGCTTTCCTGCGTATAGGTGAAATGTCCGTAAAAATTAATTTTAAGCAAGGTTTCGCGACTATACGCCCGGAAGCCGCAGCTAACATCAGAAAATCTTTGTTTGCATAGCGCGCTCACCAGTTGATTCATCCGGGCATTACCCCATCGCTTAACCGCGGGCATATTCTTAATATCCTTCCCCTTTAAAAACCGAGAAGCTGTCACAAAATCAGCTTCGCCGTTTAGAATCGGTGCGATCAGAAGAGCAATGTCATCACTGTTGAACTGACCGTCACCATCCATATTTACCATCAAATCGTAACCATGCTCAACCGCAAAATCGACCGCGCTTCGAAAAGCCTGTCCCAATCCCTTGTTTTGTTTATGACGAATAACAGTCGCGCCCGCTTCATTCGCAAGCCTAGCGGTATCGTCTGTACTGCCATCATCCACCACAAGCAACCGCGTCGTTTCAATACCTTCAAAAGTAGACGGTATGCTCCGCAAAACTTCCTGAATTTTTTCAGCCTCGTTATAACAGGGAACGGCGACCAATAGCTTCATAGGTAGAAACCACATCCTGTCTTATCTTGCTCATTTGCATATTAACGCTACGTTATCATAGCGTTTTTTGGTTGCAATGTCAAATGGTTCGCGGTACAATAGCCCTATGACAGGCGTGCCGAACGCCGCGCACGCAAAGGACGCCCGCGGAAGGCCTCGCCCGGCCGCGGACCCGGAAGGAGTATATGCTATGAAGATCGCCGTTGCCGGAACCGGATACGTGGGCCTTTCCAACGCGGTATTGCTCGCCCAGCATAACGAGGTGTGCGCCGTGGACATCGTGCCCGAAAAAGTGGAGATGATCAACCGCCGCAAATCGCCCATCAGGGACGCGGAAATCGAGGAGTACCTGGCGCAGAAGGAGCTAAACCTGACCGCGACCACGGACGCCGTATCCGCCTACCGCGGCGCGGATTTCGTCGTCATCTCCACACCCACCAACTACGATCCGCAAAGGAATTACTTTGACACCTCCTCGGTGGAAAGCGTCATCCGGCAGGTTCTCGCCGTCAATCCGGACGCGTTTATGGTGATCAAATCCACCGTGCCCGTAGGCTTCACCCAAAGCATGATCGACGCGTTTCACACGCAGAACCTGCTGTTCAGCCCGGAGTTTCTGCGCGAGAGCCGCGCGTTGTACGACAACCTCTATCCCAGCCGCATCATTTTGGGCGCGCCGCTGGATAATCCCCGCCTTCAGGAGGCCGCCCACACCTTTGCCGAGCTGCTAAAGAGGGGCGCGCTCAAGGAGGATATCCCCGTGCTGTTCATGAACCCCACGGAGGCCGAGGCCGTCAAGCTGTTCGCCAACACCTATCTGGCGCTTCGCGTAAGCTACTTTAACGAGCTGGACACCTACGCCGAGGTGCGCGGGCTGGATACGCGTTCCATCATCGACGGCGTGGGGCTTGACCCCCGCATCGGCACGCATTACAACAACCCCTCCTTCGGCTACGGCGGCTATTGCCTGCCCAAGGATACCAAGCAGCTTCTGGCCAACTACGACAACGTGCCCAACAACATCATCGGCGCGATTGTAGACGCCAACCGCACCCGCAAGGATTATATCGCCGAGCGGATTTTACACCTCGCCGGCTTTCCGCAAAAGCAGGCCCCTATCGTGGGCGTGTACCGTCTGACCATGAAAACGGATTCTGATAACTTCCGCCAGTCCAGCATTCAGGGCGTAATGAAGCGCGTCAAGGCCAAGGGCGTGGAGGTCGTGGTTTATGAACCGGCGCTGAGTGAGGATCGGTTCTTTAACAGCAGGGTGCTGCGGGATCTTGACGAATTTAAACTCGTATGCGATGTGATCGTCGCCAACCGTTTCAGCGACGAGCTTCGGGATGTGCGGGAAAAGGTGTATACGCGCGATCTTTATTTCAGGGACTGAGCGGTTTGGGTTGGTTCCTTGTGGGAAACTATTCCAAAATTGGGTAACGCCATCATGAGAGTAAATAGTTTCAATTTAAATTAAAGCCCGTAAGGCTCCATGCGCATTCAGCGGAGCCTCACAGGCGGAAACGGGCTGTGTAGTTCTATCTGTTGGTGCATCCTTTTTCAGGAGGTTCAGCATGAAAAAACGCATTCTTTTAGCCGTTGCTTGCTATTTGCTGCTCATGCCTCTGTCATTGGCATTTGCGGAAGTGGAAACGGAAGAATCCGCCACGCTACACATACAGGGTTGTATGGATCAAACGATATATGAGAGTTTTGCCGGTGAGCATCCAAACAGCTCGGTGGAATTCTCATACCAAATTCTTTCGCCGGATGAGATCGTCCAGTCGCTCGTCATCGGCGACCAAACAGCCGACTTATATGCGGCTTTCGCGTATCACACATTTACTGCCATTGTCAATAAAGGGTATGTCGCTGAGTTAAACTCATCTACAATCTTGTCAACAGACATTCAAGCAATGTATCCTAATATTCAGCGCGCTATCACGAATCAATCGGGAAATCCTGTGGCTTATCCATATCAACTGCTCCTGGGGCATTGGCAAGTAAACGAGGCGCTATGGCAAACTGTATTTGACGGCGTGGCGCTGCCCCAAACTTACGGCCAGTTTATGGATGCAATGGTGTTGTGAGAGAGCTTGTATGCGGATGAATTCCCAGAAATCAATTTTTCAGGTAATTTTGATCATGCTTATTGGGTTCGCAAAATCGTCAACGCCTATGCCCAGCAATATGGGCAATCTAACTCCCCGTTAACCTTGAATTCGCCCGACCTTCGCAGCGTGTTGGTAAAGCTTGAACAAGCACGTGATATTCGCAAGCAGCACGGGCGAAATATTCATTTCTTGGGCAATGGTGAATTTATCCCAAAGACGGATATTTTCATTAACAGCCGGTTATAACAACGTTTTATTAGATCCAATTGAGCCTTCATCGCAGGCATCAATAAATACTGAAGATTTAGCGCAGGACGGTATGTACATAGACATGCCCGCTTTGGTCTTTACGGATGGGGAACAACCGCAGATTTCCGGCAAGATGCTCGTCTGGTTTGTAAATCCGTTTTCTCAGCACAAGGAACTCGCCATACAGTATCTTGAACATGCTGCCCGGATGAAAAACAACCCCAGAACTTATTATGCGACGCATCCGGATGCTAACACCCCGTTGATAAACGACGGGTATGAGCAGAGTGTGGAAGAAATGGAAAAGCGGCGCGATGAATTGAAAAAATCACAGTCAAATGCCGAAGGAATAGAACGATCAGATATGATGGAGCTTTTGACAGAAGTAGAAACCTGGTTGTCAAATCAGGAAAAAAACAAATGGATGATCAGTGAAAATGCCATCGCACAATACCGAAGCTTTGCCCCATCCATTTCCTTTTATGAGGATAATCCTTATATTACGCCAGATGGAAGCATGATGCTTAAGCAGCTTGAAAGCCTGTATCAACGCTACGCCAACGGACTCACAAGCTTGGACGGCTTTTTGAAAGAGCTGGATGAAAAGATGTGCATTCTATACTTAGAGGGGAAATAACCCGGATGTCATACTAATCCTGATTGCCCTGCCCCTCAATCTCGACGAGTCCGCGCTTCCGGCAGACAGCGGTATTGCCTGACTTTTGAAACGGTATCATTTTACCTTAGCAAATCGCATATAAATATGTGGGATATGATTATTGACTGCCTTGATACATGGCTTGACGGGCAAGCCACCGTCGAACAGTGTGTACCAAAATTGGATACCATTCACATCAACTTTAGGCGTGAACAACAACGCGCGCCGTCTGCTGCAATGGGATGGAATGATCCTCCGGCTCGGACATGGGCGCGACCGTATCGCTTCTTTCAAGCAGCTGGGTACAGCGGAATTTTTGTGAATTTAAGCGCATATAAGTTTTGGTGCGATTTCTTTAAAGCTTCCTTAATTGAAATTAGTCAACACTGCTATAGGTGTAAATGATTGCAGTTTTGTTTTATAAATGATGTAATTCTTTTAGAACTTTTATAAGACTTTTAAAGCAACATCTGGATTTTGATGAAGGATGTGATTCCAATGAACCGAACCATTATCTTTACATTTATCAATGAGTGAATCCATCTGACTTTTTAAATAATTCATAAGCAAAAAGACTAACTATTAAAAGTAAAGTGCAAATTTAGTCGGAGAGCAAAGGAACTTTGAGGTAAAGCAGATGCAACGGCAAGCAGACCGTCGCGAGAAGCGCCAGCCGCAAAAATATGGACAGGTAACACAGCCATCACACCCAATCAAGGATAAACGGCTACACCGTGCCTTCGGTGTCCTTGACAGTTCATATAGTCAGTGCTTAATGGCGGCTGGGAGGTGGCAAGGCCACCTCTGCCAATCATTGCGGATAAGCCAAGAGGCGAAGAAGACAACCGTCAAGTCGCAGGCGCATAGGGTTGTCCCGTTTTCTGGAGTTGGCGGATAATACGAACCAGCTTCTTGGCAAGATACGCGGCGAAGGCGCTGCTCTATAATACGAAAAAGGATGAAAAAGTTTGGAATAAGTAATTTAGTAAAAGCAAGAACGGAGGCACAATTGTGAAAAAACGCAATTTATTGATTCTTGTGGTCCTTTTGGGATGTGTGTTGGGCACAGCCCTGGCAGCAGAAGATTTCACAATTCCAAAAATTGAGGATGCCGAAGGCTATGATGAAGTTTTTCGCTCCATTGTGGTTGATGATTCCGTACATCTCCTGTCAACCCGAAGGAACCTATATGCCCTCAATACCGAAACACAGCAAGCTACGCCCGTGCCGATGCATAACGCTAATCCAGAATATGAGCAGATCCCTGAAACCGCCTTGGATTTCCATGAGATTCCGAAAGACGAAGCCGTTCCGGATTGGTTGAAAAAGGACGCTTCCTTGATCGATATGCTTTTCTGGGATGGAACAGCGCTCTATGGCGTCAACGAATTAAACGGCGCGTTGTATCGTGTGGAGATCGTTGAGAATGAGGCAACGCTTCATGCAATAGCCAGGTTGGACTTCTTTTCTGGAGTCGAAAAGGAATGCATGCCATCCATTCGTTCCGGTGTGGCTTGCAACGGCTCTCTTTATCTGCTGATGAGCTTGGCC
>JAEYOW010000034.1 GCA_023411375.1 Bacillota bacterium
CCGGCGGGGGCGCCGCCCCCGACGCCGCAGAACCTCTTTGCGATTGAGGCTGTCCCCACGGCGTCGCCCGCACCCGAAAGCACGACTTTGCCCGCGGCCGGCTTTGCCATCGAGGTGCTTCATTCCCAGACCGAATCGCCGCGCAAGCGCGTGCTCATCTACCACTCCCATACCTACGAGGCCTATGAGCAAACGGCGGACGATCCCTACCAGGAAACCGAGCAGTGGCGCACGGCGGATAGCGCGCACAACGTCGTGCGCGTCGGCGAGGAACTCGCGGGGCTGCTGCGCGGCCTCGGCATGGACGTTGTCCATGACGTAACGGCTTTTGAGCCGCCCAACCTGAGCAGCGCGTACACCCGCTCTTTGCAAATGCTGGAAAGGCGGCGGGACGGCGGCGAGCGTTTCGATCTATACATTGATCTGCACCGCGACGCTTATACCACTTCACAAACAGGAGCCAATTCCGTCAACATCGGCGGCAGCGAGGTGGCAAAGCTCATGCTGCTCATCGGAAAGGGCGAAGGCCAAACCACGCAGGGCTTCGCCGAAAAGCCGGATTGGGAGGCCAACCTCACAATCGCCCAGATGATCACCGACTCGGTCAACACGCAAGCCAGCGGGCTATGCAAAAATGTGCGGCTCAAATCCGGGCGTTTTAACCAGCATATCGCCACCGGCTGCATGCTGGTCGAGGCTGGAAACAACCGCAACACGCTGGCCGAAGCCCTTGCCGCCATGCCCTATCTGGCCGACGCGATCATGGAGGCGCTTAAGTAATCGCTTCTCCCTTTGGCAAATCCTCCCCGAATGAGGGTTGAAAAAAGGCCGCTTAACGGGTATAATCGTTTATCGGAGGTGGATAGCTTTGGATAATCGACCCGTTGGCGTGTTTGACAGCGGGCTTGGCGGCATCAGCGTGCTCGGGGAAGCGCTTCGCGACCTTCCTGGGGAGGACTATGTCTACTTCGGCGATACCAGGCACATCCCCTACGGCGACAAGCCGCCCGACGAGGTGCTCCGCTATACCCACGAGGCCGTTGACAAGCTGATTCAGCTTGACTGCAAGGCCATTGTGCTGGCGTGCAACACCGCCACAAGCGTGGCCGCTGGGAAGCTCCGTCAGGAGCTCAGGCTGCCTATCATCGGCATGGAGCCCGCGCTTAAGCCCGCCTCCCTTTTGCCCCGCGAAGGCCGCGTGGTGGTGCTCGCCACCCGCGTAACGCTCTCTCAGCCGAAATTTCGGTCGCTGATGGAACGGTATGGCCAAAACGCGCTTCCCGTGCCCTGTCCGGGGCTGATGGAATGCGTGGAAGCCGGCGAACTGGAGGGCGAACGGGTGGAGGGCCTTTTGCGTGTTTTGCTTCGTCCATGTATGGACATGCCCGTCAAGGCGGTCGTGCTTGGCTGTACGCATTATGTATTTCTAAAAAAAGCCATCGCGGGTTTTTTTGCGCCCGACGTTCCGCTGATCGACGGCAACGAGGGCACTGTACGCCAGCTTGGCCGCAGGCTTTCGGAAGAAGGGCTTCTAACGGGCCGACGCGGCGGGCGTGTAACGTTTCTTTCCTCTATGGAGGATGAACGGACGCTAACACAGATGCAGAACATGCTGATGATGTGCACGCGCGGCGCATGAGGATCGCCATGCCAATGACAGCCGCTTTTGCGGTGGATGAGGGGTACAGCCATGAAGAAAGTGATGCTGATTTTCGGCACGCGGCCGGAAGCGATTAAAATGTGTCCGTTGGTACTGGAGCTGCGCAAGCATCCCGAATTTGAAACCGTGGTCTGCGTCACGGGCCAGCACCGCCAGATGCTGGACCAGATTCTCACCTGCTTTCAGGTGGAGCCCAAATACGACCTGTGCATCATGCGGGAAAACCAGACGCTTTTTGACGTAACCATCAACATTTTGCAAAGGCTACGTGAAATTCTGGAAGCTGAAAAGCCGGACGTCGTCCTTGTGCACGGCGATACTTCCACCGCCTTTGTGACGGCGCTGGCCTGCTTCTATATGCGTATCCCCGTCGGGCACGTGGAGGCGGGTCTTCGCACGTATAACCTGTATTCTCCTTTTCCCGAGGAGTTCAACCGTCAGGCCGTGGACCTGATCTCGCGCTTCTATTTCGCCCCCACGGAAATGAGCCGTCAAAACCTGCTGAGGGAAGGCAAGCCGGACAAGAGCATCTACGTTACCGGAAACACCGTAATCGACGCGCTGGACACCACCGTGCGCGACGACTACCGCCACCCGGAGATCGACTGGGCAACGGGCAGCCGGCTGATTCTGCTGACGGCGCACCGCCGCGAAAACCTGGGCGAACCCATGCATGAGATGTTTACCGCCATCCGCCGCATTGTGGATGAAGCGCCCGACGTAAAGGTCATTTACCCCATGCATATGAACCCCGCCGTGCGCGACATGGCGCGCGAGTGCTTCGCGGGGCAGGAGCGCGTCCATATGATCGAGCCGCTGGATGTGCTGGATTTCCACAACCTGATGGCGCGCGCGTACCTGATTATGACCGACAGCGGCGGCATTCAGGAGGAGGCTCCGGCGCTTGGCAAGCCCGTGCTGGTCATGCGCGACACCACCGAGCGGCCGGAGGGTGTGATGGCCGGCACGCTCAAGCTTGTCGGCACGGATGAACAGACGATTTACACTGCCGTGCGCGAGCTACTTACGGACAGGGCCGCCTACCGCGAGATGGAACACGCCGCCAACCCTTACGGGGATGGCAAAGCCAGCCAGTATATCGCAAAAATTCTTAAGCGGGATTTATGAGCGCATCCCGTCCAGCATCCGCATGCCCGCCAGCGCCACGGCGCTTAAGCCGCACCACGCAAGCGCAAAGGGCGCGCAAATTTGCCCGCGCACGTTCATCGGCGACCTTCGGTAATCCCAGATGTGGTAGCGGCGGTTAAAAAGCAAGCCGAAAGCAAATTCTATACCCGTAATTAAAAAGCCGCCCAGCAGCGCCTGCCGCCAGAGAGGGCGGCTTTTTTTCGCCCTGTGAATGCGGTAAAGCGCGCTCAGCCCCAGCCCGCCCGCCAGCGCCATGGCCGGATGCGTGCGCCCGCGCCAGGCCACCTCGATTGCGGGATACAGGATGCTGCCCGTCAGAAAAGCGCGAAGCATGGCGACACGTCCTTTCAGGTTTGTGGGCTTAGGATGCGCGTTTTACCGCATTCCATACGGCCGCGCCGCCGCTTCCGCGCTTGCCCCGCCCCGTTCCGCATGCTATAATGTTGCGGATCGGCAGACCGCCGATCAGAACAGGAGACTATATGGAAAACACCTATCTGGCAACGGCCGCCTTTGGTCTGGAAGGCGTTGTGGCAAACGAGCTCAAGCGCCTGTCCATCCCCGCGCGCGCGGAGCAGGGCGGCGCGCGCTTTACCGGCACGCCCGCTCAAGCGTTCAAGGCAAACCTGTACCTGCGCACGGCCGACCGCGTCCTGATGGTTTTGGCCGAACGCGAGGCGCACAGCTTCGAGGATTTGTTTCAACTGGTGGAAAGCGTCGCGTGGGAGCGCCTGTTGCCCCAGGACGCGATGATTCACGTAAGCGGCAAGTGCGTCAGAAGCCGGCTGATGAGCGTACGCGACTGCCAGGCCGTCGGCAAAAAAGCCATCGTCAGCCGCATGCAAAAAAAGCTCGGCCTTGTCCGCCTGCCCGAAACCGGCGCACGCTTTCCCATTGAAATCGCAATCGTACGGGATCTGGCGCGCATCACGCTGGATATGAGCGGCGACGCGCTCAACCGCAGGGGCTACCGCACCTGGAACGGAGAGGCGCCTCTGCGCGAAACGCTTGCCGCCGCACTGGTGGATTTGAGCCCGTGGCGCTCCCGCATGCCCCTGTACGATCCCTGCTGCGGCACCGGAACGCTGCTCATCGAGGCCGCGATTAAGGCGGCGGGTCGGCCCGCCGGGCTTAACCGCGCCTTCGTCTGCGAGCAATATCCCTTTATGCCGAAGCCCGAAATGGAAACGCTCCGGCGCGAGGCGGAGGCCGCCTGCGGGCAGGCCATGCCCTTTGCGGTTTCCGGCAGCGATATCGACCCCGAGGCGCTCGCCCTGTGCCAAAAGCATATCGCGCAGGCGGGCTTTACGGGCAAAATTCATACTCGGCGGGAGGATTTGCGCAACCTGACCGTGCCGGGAGAGCCTGGCGTGTTTTTGCTGAACCCGCCCTATGGCGAGCGCCTCAGCGACCGTGAAAGCGCACGCGCGCTGTATCGCGAGCTTGGGCTGCTTTTTAAACGCCATCCCGGCTGGAAGATGGGCGTCATCACATCCGACCCCGCCTTCGAACGTTTTTTCGGACGGCGCGCCGCCAAAAAACGGAGGCTGTATAACGGCCGGCTGGAATGTGAATTTTCTGTATTTGACTAAGCCCCGCGCCCCACATTGACTTCCCCCTTATTCTGCTGTATTATAAAGTTTCAAGGGCAGTCAGGTGAATATGCACAGACCATACATGACCCACTCATCCCACTACAAAGGAGACTGAAAAAATGTCTGTTTTGAAGCAAAAGATTCAGAACCGCACCGTTACCCTGGGCGTCGTGGGCCTGGGTTACGTGGGCCTGCCCCTGGCCGTTGAGAAGGCAAAGGCAGGCTTTCACGTCATTGGATTTGACGTTCAGGACCAAAAGGTGGAAATGGTCAATGCGGGCCATAACTACATCGGCGACGTGGTAAACCACGACCTGGAGGAAATTGTAAACAGCGGGCATCTTCGCGCCACGACCGACTTTGCCTCCGTCGCCTCGTGCGATTGCGTATGTATCGCCGTGCCCACCCCGCTGGACGAGCATCAGCAGCCCGATATCAGCTATGTGCGCTCCTCCGCTGAAAGCATTACGCCCTATATGCACCGGGATATGCTCGTGGTGCTGGAATCCACCACCTACCCCGGCACCACCGAGGAGCTGTTAAAGCCTATCCTGGAAAAATCCGGCCTGAAATGCGGCGTTGATTTCTTCCTCGCTTTCTCTCCCGAGCGGGTGGACCCCGGCAACGCCATCTATAAGACCAAAAACACACCCAAGGTGGTGGGCGGTTGCACGCCGCAATGCACGGACATTGCGGCCACGCTGTACGAGGCCGTGCTGGAAGCACCCGTGCACCGCGTCAGCTGCCCCGCCGTGGCGGAGATGGAAAAAATTCTTGAAAACACCTACCGCAACGTAAACATCGGCCTGATCAATGAATTGGCCATCCTGTGCAACCGCATGGGTATCAACATCTGGGAGGTTGTGGAGGCGGCCAAGAGCAAGCCCTATGGCTTCCAGGCGTTCTATCCCGGCCCGGGCCTTGGCGGGCACTGCATTCCGCTGGATCCCTATTACCTCAGCTGGAAGGCCCGCGAGTTCGGCTTTCACACCTCCATGATCGAGTCGAGCATGATCATCAACGACCGCATGCCCGAATACTGCGCCCAGCGGGCCATGGGCGCGCTCAACGAGCGCAAAAAGGCCATGAATGGCGCAAAGGTGCTGGTACTGGGCGTGGCCTACAAGCAAGATATCGACGATTACCGTGAAAGCCCCGCGCTGCACGTAATCGAATGCCTGCGGGACCTGGGCGCCGAGGTCAGCTACTACGACCCGCTGATTCCCGAATACACCCACGAGGGAAAGCACGAGCAGGGTATTCCCGCCTTAACGGCGGATTCCCTTTCCTCCGCCGATCTCGTAATGGTCACCACGGCGCACACTTCCGTTGATTACGATTTTGTAGCCGAGCACGCCGGCCTTGTGTTTGATACCAAAAATGCCATGAAAAACGTGAAAAAGCGCGAGAACATCCGCCTGCTTTAAGCGTCTGAAAGGAGCGTTTTCATCCCTATGAGCGAAAAGCTTCGTTATGCGCTGATCGGCTGCGGGCGGATCGCGCCCAATCATATCGCCGCCGTATTGAACAACCTTGATGGGCTGGATTTTGCCGCCGTGTGCGATCCTGTCCCCGAGCGAATGGAGGCCGTCCTCGCGCCCGCGCCTCAGGCGCTGCGCGAAAAAGTCCGGCGCTATACGGATTACCGCGAGCTGTTGGAAAAGGAACGGCCCGTACTGTGCGCCATCGCAACGGAAAGTGGCAAGCACGCGCAGATCGGCCTTGCCGTAATCGTCGCGGGCTCCAGCCTGATTATCGAAAAACCCCTCGCGCTAAGCATGCGGGACGCACGCACGCTGGTCGAAGCGGCGGAACGGGCCGGCGTCAAGCTGTGCGCCTGCCATCAGAACCGTTTCAACAAGTCCATTCAAAAAATCCGCACGGCGGTGGAGGAAGGCCGCTTCGGCCGGATGCTTCACGGCACGGCGCATATCCGCTGGAACCGTGAGCGCGCTTATTACGAGCAGGCGCCATGGCGCGGCACCTGGGCGCAGGATGGCGGCGCGCTGATGAACCAGTGCATCCACAATATCGACCTGCTGCGCTGGATGATGGGTGACGATGTGACCGAGGTCATGGCCTACACGGACAATTTGGAGCATGATTACATCGAGGCGGAAGATCTGGGCATGGCGCTGATCCGGTTTGGAAACGGCGCGTATGGCATTGTCGAAGGCACGACCAACGTCTATCCCCATAATCTGGAGGAAACGCTTTACCTCTTCGGTCAGGACGGCACGGTCAAGGCCGGCGGCAAGAGCGTCAACATCATTGATGAGTGGGATTTTCGAGACGGACGCGGGGATCCCGCCACCATCAAAATGGAATTTGCCGAAAATCCGCCCAACGTGTATGGCTACGGGCATACGCCGCTCTACGCCGACGTAATCGACGCCATCCGCCACAACCGCGCACCCTACGTGGACGGCCGCGCGGGTATGCGCGCGCTGGAGCTGGTGCTGGCCATCTATCAATCCGCCGCGGAGGGCAGGCCCGTCCGGCTTCCCCTGGGCGACTGCGCCACCACCGATTTTGCGGGACGGTTCGGCAGATGAGCGCCCTCATCCATCCCACCGCCGTGGTGGATGAGGGGGCGCGCCTTGGCGACGGCACGCGCGTTTGGCACTTCTGCCACGTGGAGGCGGACGCTGTTGTCGGCGCGGATTGCTCCCTCGGGCAAAACTGCTATGTTGGCCGCAACGTCACTATTGGCGATCATTGCAAGCTGCAAAACAACGTGAGCGTCTACGAGGGCGTCACGCTTGGCCGGGGCGTTTTCTGCGGCCCAAGCTGCGTCTTCACCAACGATTTAACACCCCGCGCCCTATATCCCAAGGGACGGGAGCATTTTGTCGGAACCCACGTGGGCGACGGCGCTTCCATCGGCGCGAATGCGACCATCGTATGCGGCCACACAATTGGACGCTGCGCGATGATCGGCGCGGGCGCGGTGGTTACGACAAACGTGCCCGCTCACGCGCTGATGCTTGGCACGCCGGCGCGGCAGCATGGCTTTGTGTGTACCTGCGGGCAGCGGTTGCCTGGCGATCTCGTTTGTCCGGCCTGCGGGCGGCGCTTTGCGCCGGAGGGCGACGGGCTGAAGGAGTGCGAATAAGCAATGGAGTTTCACGATCTGGGCGCGCAGTACCGCGCGCTGAAAACAGAAATCGACGCGGGTATCGCGGGCGTCATTCAAGCCGGGCATTTTATATTGGGCGGCCCGGTTCAGGAGCTGGAAGAAAAACTCGCCCTGGACGTAGGGCGCGCCCACTGCGTCACCTGCGGCAACGGCACCGACGCGCTCGTTCTCATGCTTACGCTCTGGGGCGTCGGCCCGGGCGACGCCGTCTTTGTGCCTGATTTTACTTATTTCGCGTCGGCAGGCTGCGCGGCTACAGTGGGCGCGAGCGCCGTTCCCGTGGATATCGATCTTCATACCTTTAATATGAGCCCGGAAGCGTTGGAGCGGGCAATTGAGCATACTCTCGCGGAGGGTTCCCTCCATCCCCGCGTAATCATCGCGGTGGATCTGTTTGGCCAGCCTGCCGATTATCCGCGCCTCTCCAAAATTGCCGCGAAATACGGCTTGCTTTTGCTGGAGGATGCTGCGCAGGGCTATGGCGGCAGCATCGAAGGCCGTCAGGCATGCTCCTTTGGCGACGCTGCCGTCACCTCGTTTTTCCCCGCCAAACCGCTGGGCTGCTACGGCGACGGCGGAGCGGTGTTTGTGGACAGCGCTGGGGAGGACGCGCTTTTGCGTTCGCTTCGCGCCAATGGCCGCAGCGTCAGCGACAAGTATGATAACCAGCGGTTCGGCATGAATTCCCGGCTGGATACGCTACAGGCCGCCATATTGCTGCCAAAGCTGGCGGCGCTTCGCCAAAGCGAGCTGGACGCGCTTGACGCCGCCGCCGCCCGCTACACGGCCGCGCTATCCGGCGCTGTGACCGTCCCGGAGGTGCCGGCGGGTTACCGTAGCAGCTGGGCGCAGTACAGCGTCCTTTGTCATGACCGTGCGCAGCGGGACGCGGCACAGGCCGCGCTCAAAGCCTGTGGCATCCCCACGATGGTTTACTACCCGCGCGGTATCCATCAGCAAACCGCCTTCGCCGACCGCCGTTTTGAAGATGCGGATTATCCCAATACCCTCGCCGCGTGCGACCGTATTCTCGCCCTGCCCATGCATCCCTATTTGACCGAGTCGGACACGGCCCGGGTCGCGGACGCGCTTTTAACCGTTATAAAAGAGCAGCGGTAAACCCCGCCTTCACTCCGGCTATGTCTGAGAAAGACCGAAAGGCTTTTCATGATCTGTTTGTGTTTGAAGGAGGATGGTTGCAAAAATGGCCATGCCGACCATTCGCGAGCTTACGCCGCAGGACGATTTTGACGAGGTGGGGCGCATCTACGCTGAAAGCTGGAAAGCGTCCTACCGCGGTATCGTGCCGCAGGCTTATCTGAACAAGCTGACCCATGACCGTTGGAGCGCCATGCTTCGCGCTGATCCGTCCGCGTCGTTGGGTCTTTTTCTGGACGGTGTGCCGGTCGGCACCTCCTGTGTTTGCTTTGCGCGCGATCCACAGCGTGTGGGCTGGGGCGAGATCGTAAGCATCTATCTGCTGCCGGAGCACACAGGCCGCGGCCACGGCAAGGCGCTGATGGCGGCGGCGCTTCACAAGCTGAAGAACGAGGGATGCACGGATGTTTGCCTGTGGGCGCTGACGCAGAACGTCCGTGCCGAGGGCTTTTACGCGCACATGGGCTTCTCCCGCACCGGCCGCACCATGCGCGAGGCTTTTGGAGGCAGCGAGCTGGAGCTGACGGAATTTGGCCTGCGCTTCGGCCGCGAAGCATAAGCGTCCGACCATTGGCAGGAGGGGATGAATCGCATGAAGGTTTTGGTGCTCAACGGCAGCCCGAAAAAGGACAACAGCGACACCATGCATATGACCCGCGCTTTTCTGGAGGGCATGGACGCGGTCCATGTCAACGAGGTAACGGTACTTCATGCGGTTGACCAAGTGGTAAAGCCCTGCCTGGGTTGCTTTGCGTGCAAGAAAAACGGCGGAACATGCATGCTTGAGGACGATATGGCGGACATCCTGCGGCAAATCCTCGCGTCCGACCTGCTGATCTGGAGCTTTCCGCTGTACTGCTTCGGCATGCCCGCACCCTTGAAGGCCATCATCGACCGGACGATGCCCTTGTCCACCATGGCGATGCACAAGGTGGACGGCCGGTACGAGCACGAGAGCCAGCGCGATTTTTCCAGGCTTAAATACGTGATGATCAGTGGCTGCGGCTTTCCCAGCGCCCAGAACAATTTTGAAGGCATGATAACCCAATTTCAGTATATGTTCGGGGTAGAGGATTCCACGATTATCACGGTAACCGAATCTCCCATATTCGGCGTGCATGCGGCCAACGCCGTCACAAAGCCCTTTCTGCAAAAGGTTAGAAAGGCCGGGCGGGAATACGCCGAAACGGGTGTCCTCAGCGAACATACGCTCCGCAAACTGTCCAGGCCCATGATTCCGCCCAAGCTGTACGAAAGGATTGCGAACGGGCAATGATCTCCGCCGCGTGCCATAGCGCTCTGCCAAACCATCAGACCCGTAAAGGAGAATTTCCAATTGATCATTAACTTTGATACCATTGAAGAAACCTCTATCCCCAACTTTTATGGCGGAAATAAAGAAGTCCGGGCCTGCATGCAGGTTGACGGCGCCGTCAAGATCATGCGGGGCATACTCGCTCCGGGCGCTTCCATCGGTCTTCACACCCACGAAACAAGCAGTGAGATTCTCTATGCGCTGGAAGGTGCCGCAACGGTGCTCTTTGACGGGACGGATGAGCGGCTCGACGCGGGCATGTGTCATTATTGCCCCAAGGGCCATAGCCACAGCCTTATCAACAGCGGCACGTCCGATTTGGTTTTCCTCGCGGTTGTTCCCAACCAGTAATGTGGAGCTTACGCGGTTTTGTGCCGCAATATGGCGTTTTTCTTTTGTAACGTCCGGTAAAATATGCTATGATAGGGCTGACAGCATCCTTTGAAAGGTGGGTCGGCCCTTGTTTGATTCCCGCTTTGCCAGCCTGCTTAGGCGTTTGTCCGCGCTGGCGCTGTGCATTTTGCTTCTGCCCCCGTCCGCGCCCGCGCGCGCTGCTTTCCCCAAGCCTCTGACCGTCTCCTTTACCGTCGTCACCTATCAAAACCGCGCCCGTTCCGCGCTTAAGCAGATCAACAGCCTGCGCAAAGAAAACGGCCTCGCGCCGCTTGTGATGCCAGCCGATTTGGAGAAGGCCGCCATCCAGCGGGCTGCGGAGCTGTTTGTCTTTTTCGATCACGATCGGCCCGACCTTTCAGCCTACGATACCGTGGACGATGCATACGCCTGCGGCCAGACCAGCCTGGCTGTGGCCGAATGCATTGCCGCGGGCTATTCCAACGCGGATAAGCTGATGGACGACTGGCGCGAAAACGCTTTGGACACCCTGCTCGACGGCGATTTTACACATGCGGGCCTGGCGTGCGTTTACGTAAAGGGCAGCTATAACGAATACTACTGGGCGCTGTACCTGCAGCAGCAGCCGGTGGGCTTTTCCGCCAGGGAGGCTGACGCGGCCGCCAAGGCGGGCAAAAGCCACAGCGTCAAGGTAGCTGTCGGCAAGGATATGTACGGCCGCGCGGATAACAGTCATAAGCGGTTCGAACTGCGCGCCGGCAATCTCAGCCTCAAAACAAAGCAAAGCGCCGTAGCGTCCGTATACCTATACGACCGCTACGGCGTCAAAATCGGCAAATTGGCCCCGGAAGGACTCACCTTTCAAAGCAGCAACACAAAGGTATTTTCCGTGCTTCAAAGCGGTACGGTGAAGCGCAAAGGCGCCGGAACCGCCACCCTGACGGTCAGCGCTCCCGGCCTGGACGATATAAAATGCACCGTCACCACCGGCGGCCCGGCCGGCTCCAGCCAGTCCAGCGGCAACAACACCGCCGCGACAGCCGCCACCATCGGCGACCGTAAGCCCATGCTTTCGGCCACGCCCTACGCAAAGCACACCAGCCTGTCCGTCTATGTAAAGGGCGCGTCCGGATATGTGCTGTACCGCGCAACCAGCAAAACCGGCCGTTACGCTAAGGTAGACGAGCAGGCCACCACCAAGCGCTGGACGCTCAAGCTTGAGCATGAGGATTTATCACGCGCGTATTATTACAAGGTGCGCGCGTATAAAAACTCCGGCGGCAAACGCATGTACAGCGAGTACAGCACCCCGGTCAGGGTGTCTCCGTAAGGGCCGTTCGCCTGCCATAGAGCGCCGAGGCCGTCAGCGCCGTAAAGGGCGCGACCGTCACCAGCCCAAAAGAGCCCACCAGTGTGATCAGCACCTCGCTTGCCACGTATTTTAGGTTGATAATGTCGATCAGCGGCGTACCCTGTCCCGCGAAGTACATCAGCATGGAAAGATAGCTGCCGGAATAGGCCAGCATGAGCGTGGTGGTCATGGTGCCGATGACGCTCCTCCCCACCGTAAAGCCGGATTTGAGAAGCTCGGCCTTTGATATGTCCGGCTTGTGCCGGATAACCTCCTCGCAAGCGGAGGCGATATCCATGCTCAAATCCATCAGCGCGCCGGAGTTTGCGATAAACACCATCGCAAAGAACAGCTCGCGTACATCGAGCGTCATGGTGCTCTGCGCAATCAGCGGCACCACGTAGGGCAGGCTGCCCCCGTCCAGCTTCAGCAGGTTGCCAAACGTTACGGCCAGCACGCAGGTAAGCGCCGTGCCCTGGAGCGAGCCGAGCATCGCCGCCAGCGCCTTGCGCGTGAAGCCCGCCACAAGCAAATCAATCATCGCGGTAAGCACCACCACCAGCAAAAGCGCCATCCAGATGGGTGAAAAGCCCGCCAGCAGCGCGGGTATCAGCGCCTTCCACACCAGCATAACGCTCAGCACCAGCGATATCAGCGCGCCGCAGCCCGAGATGCCGCCAAAAAGGATCAGCAACAGCCCAAACAGTGCAAACAAAAGCCCTTCTGTATTCAATCGGTAGTGGTCGATCAGCGTAACGCGCAGCGCCTCCCCTACGGGTTGAACCATCGCTAGCGCCGTATCGCCGGGCTGAAACAACTTGTCCTTGTCCAGCGCGGCGTTTTGATGGTTATTCGCGACCGCCACCCGGCCCGCATATTCGCCGGTGAGCACGCGCACCTCGCACTGCTGCGTGCCCGCGTTGACGATACCCAGGGATTCCAGGGCAGAGTTATCCACAGCCAGCACCCGAACCCGCTCGCGTGGAACGGCGGCAAACCCGCCTTCGTACGGGTTTGGCAGCAGCCACAGCGCCGCGCAAACCAGCAGCGCCACCCCGCAAAAAATCCAGTCCCGCCTGCGTCCCTTGATCACATGGTTGAGCATAAACCTGAGCATTGGCACGTTCCCCTTCATTGATATACGCAAGCCGCGCGGTCTAACACCGCGCGGCGGTTTTATGCGGCGTCCGCTTTCCCCGTCCCCCGCCGCGCGCGCCGTGACGCGCGGAGAGGGGCAAGGGCGGCGCTCATGTTACTTTGTCAGGCCCATAGCGGCCATGGTCTTGTTAAAAATGTCGGTATTGTCGTAGCTGCCCGCGAAGTACTCCGCGCCCACGCCCGTTGCGTAAACGGGCAGCATAAGGCCGGTGTGCGAGTAAGAGGTATAGGCGATGCCTGCCTTGTTGTTGAGGATGTGGCTGACCGCCATGCTCAGGGGTTCATAGCCGCCGTAGAGCAGCGCGTCGTTATCGGTAAGCTGGCGCTCCTCCACGGGTTGCATGGAGAGGATAAAGGCATTCTCGATGCGGGCTGCTTCTTCGTCGGTCAGGCTCAGGGGCTGACCGGCGGCGACGGTTAAGCCGTAGTTCTTCTCAATCACTTGCAGCGCGGTAGCAAAGTCGGCCTTTTCCTCGCGCAGCCTGGCAATTTCCTTGTCGAAATCCACATAGCTCATAGTCTGCTTCTGGAGGTAATCAAAGTGCGTATCGTAAGCGGTGGCGGCGAAGCCGATGGTCAGACCGCCGGTTTCGTGGTCGCCGGTGACGATGATGAGCGTTTCCTCCGGATGCTCGGCCGCAAAGTCAATCGCGACCTGAACCGCGTCGGACAGGGCAATGGTGTCGTAGATGCTGGTCATGGCGTCGTTAGCGTGGCAGCTCCAATCGATCTTGCCGCCCTCGGTCATCAGGAAGAAGCCGTTTTCGTTGTCAAGGTTGCTAATAGCGGCCGTCACGATTTCGGACAGCGCCAGAGAATCCCCGCCCTCGGCCGCGATGCGGCGGCGGTCGATCTCATACTGCATGGCGTAGTCCTCATTGGGATCGGGCACGACGGCCAGCGTACGGCCGCTTTCGGCGTTCAGGGCGCGGATGTCCTCATTGGTGTTAACCATGTTGAAGCCATTTTCTGTGGCAATCTCATACAGGTTTTTCTGGGTTCCGTCGCCATCGGGCTTGTTCCAGTTGCCGCCGCCGATGAAGTCCAACGTCGTTCCGGTTAAGCCTTGCACGGCGATATCATAGTAGCTGTTACGACTTTCCGCCTTGGCGTAATAGGCCGCCGGAGTCGCGTGGTTCAGGCTGACGGTGGAGATAACGCCAATCTTCTTGCCGGCTTCCTTTGCGTACTCGGTAATGAGCTTGAAGCTCTCGGTCTTGTCCACGTTGTAGTTAACGACGCCGGAAAGCGTCTTTTGGCCGGACGCCATGCTTGTGGCGGTGGAGGCGCTGTCCGGGCAGAAGGAGGAAGCGTCGTAGGTGGTCATAATGCCCACGTTCTGGAACGTGGTAAAGCTGAGCGCGGCAGGGGTGGGAAGGGTCGCTTCCGGGTTTTCCAAGGTGCCCAGGTAGTATTGCGTGGCGCTCACCTGCGGGCTGCCCATGCCGTCGCCGACAAACATGAACACATACTTCGGGGTTGTGGCCGCGCCCACCTCAGCGGCGGCAAAGCCGAACGCGCCAAGCGAGAGCACGAGGGCGCAGAGAAGTGCGAGAATCCGTTTCATCAATCTTTCTTCCTTTCCATTCTATCTATATTCGGTACGGATAGAATAATATCACGGGGATGTAAGGATGATATCAGCCTAAAATAAAGGAGAGGTAAAAAACGCGTCATCATCCAAAAAGCGCCGGCGCTTCGCGGTTCGTGCGACGCGCCGGCGCTTTTTACCAGCCTATTCCCGCTTATCCAGCAGCGATACCAGCCCCGAGGCGACGGCGCACAGCACCCCGCCTACGGGAAAAACGATCCACGCGTTCTTCCATTGATCCCATCCAAGGCCCAGCAGAATATAAATCGCCGTGGCCACCAGCATGATGATGCCGCACAGCGCGCCTGTTGTCCTGCTGCGCCTGCCTTCGGGGGACTGAGGATCGTTTTCTCGGTTGTAGCCCTCTACGTTGTATTTTCCCTTTTGCATGCCGCCGTAGATGAAGCCGGGCGCGGCAACGGCCAGCAGCGCCATAAAGCCGGCCGTCATCAAAATTTCATATTGTTCGCGCTCCAGGCCCGCGGGCGCCGGCAGCGCGTCCATGCCCATGAGCGCGACAATGCCCAGCATCACCAGCACCGTGGGAATCACAATGAAAAGCGGAAAAATCCTGTTAAAGCGCTCCACCCGCTCCCGGGTGTAAAAGGGCTTAATGGCCGGATTGTCCTTGACGAACTGGCCATGGCGAAGCGCGCCCAAAATTAGGCCCGCCCCAGCCAGCGTCAGCAGTGAAAAGAAAATCATGCCAGCCACCGCCTCGTTTACCTCAAACGCGTACATAACAAACAGCAGCGCCACAGACAGCAGCGTAAGCGCCGCGCCGCCGCACAGCACGGCGGTAAAGCGGTTGATATGGCGGTCGTAGCCGGCGGTATCCTCGGCATAGGCCCCGGCCACGTCACCGCGCAGTAGCGTATCCAAGGTACACCCAAACAGGTCGCAGATCTGAACCAGCTTATCCATTTCGGGATAGCTCGCGTCCGCCTCCCATTTGGAAACCGTCTGCCGGGACACCTCCATCCGCTCCGCAAACGCCTCCTGCGTCATGCTGTGCTTTTTCCGAAGGAATTGCACGTTATCCCCAAAGCTCATTCCCAAACCCTCCCTTTCTGAAACCCGGCTTTATGATAGCACGCGCGCGCCGCAACCGCCATCAATTTGGGGGCGCGTTTGAAAAAAAGGATGTCAACTTTCGGTTGCATCCTTTTTTTCTTAAGTTTTCGCTTCACAATTTGCCTGGATGAACATCGCCCGTCAGTTGCCGTTCCAGCTTCCGCCGTTCCCGTTGGAGATGGCGTACGTCACGCCCTCCGAAGTCTCCGGCGCGACGTCCTCTACCTGCCGGGTCGCAGCCGCCGTATTCTCGGCGCTTGACATGGCAAAGGACGCATCGCCTTGCGCCGGCTCCATCATACCCATCAGTCCAAGCTCGTTATCCATGTAAAAACGCCAGCCCGCGCGAATCTGCTCAAGGATTTCCTCGTATTGGGCTATTGTCCCATCCACGCGCTCCTGCGTCCAGGTAAACCAGCCGTCCGTCTGGGTATAGCCGCGCGCACCCGTGTCCGCAAGCGACTGAAGCGCCTTCTTTTCCTGCTCAATCCACTGTTCAAACGCCTCCGCCGTCCACCAGTGCTCCTCCTCCATGTTGTTGCCGGAGCGCTCCTCAACGACAAGCCCCTGCGCGTTCGCGTCATTCCGGGCCTTCATCTCCGCCGTTCGCGCGTCAAACTCCGCCTGCGTATCCGCTTCCAGGCCCAGCAGCACGCCGCTGGGGTCAAACGAGCCGTCCGCGTTGCGCTCGATTGGGCCGCTCAGGTCGCGCACCGCGTGCACATCCACCTCGCCGTCCGGAAAGTTGCAGACCGTTCCGGCCTGGTTGTTCTGGTCAACGGGGTACATGTCCTCAAAGCAGCGCACCATCCTGCCCTGATAGTACAACCGTCCGTCGGATGCCTGATAGCTGAGTCCATAGGGCTCGTATTGCGCATAGCCCTTCCTGTATGTTTCCCTGTCCAGGCGCGCGTCGCCGCTCTCGCTTACAACCCCGGTACGTCCTCCGCTCTTCGTACCGGCGACAGCCTGCCCTTCGGCCTCCGAAGCTACTCTCACAGGCGCCGAGGTAGCGAACGCGGCGGTTGTCGCAAGCACCAACAATACCGCCGTTAGTATGGATATGAAAGAACCTTTTTTTGTTTTCATAATCGCAGTAATCCTTTCTTCAATCGCGTTTCGGCTAAAGCTGCTGCATAGGGGATGCATAGCGCCCTTGCGCTCTTCCATACAAATCAACGTCAATGCGTAAGCGCGCCTGGCATTTCCGCCGCACGCCTTCACCACCCGCTCGTCGCAGGAAAGCTCGATATCCCGGTTGCACAGCACCCACATTACCCAAACCAGCGGATTAAACCAGTGCGCGCACAGCGCGGCCGCCAAAACCAGCTTGCCCAGCGCGTCAAACCGGCGGATATGCATCCACTCGTGCATCAGCACATAGCGCAGTTGTTCTCCCGGCGCATCTTTCATAGCCCCCGGCAAAAGCAGAACAGGACGCAAAACGCCATAGGTCAGCGGCGAGGAAACACGGGCCGAGCACCGCACCTTAACGGAGCGCAGCAACCGGTGTTGCGCCAGCCAGACCGCGACCGTTTCGTTTTCCACCGGCAGCGATTCACGGAAAACCCTCATGCTCCGCACGTACGCCACCGTAAAAAACAGCGCGCACGCGCATGCTCCCGCAAGCCAAATCCAGAACCATACCGGCAGGGCGTCCGCCTGCGCGCTCGCATGCGCGGCGGCGGTTCCGGCTCCTGACCAGGCCGCGCCGGCTCCTGCCTGGTTTTGGGCGAAAGCGCCTACGGACAGCTGCGCGGCGGCAGTTGTCCGGCCCGCTCCGGCAGAACTGCCCAACCCGGCAAGCGGCGTCCACGCGCTCAGGGGCGAGGGTATAGAAATGGGAATCAGCAGCCGCGCGGCTGCCACGACCCATAGCGCGAGAAAAGCGCTCTTTGGCAGGCGGTTAATCGCGAGGGCGCGAATCACCACGGCGGTCAGGATTATCATTCCGCCCGCGGCGCTCATCGTTAAAAGGTTCATCCCCTCACCTCATTCCAGCTCGTCCACAATTCTTCTGAGCTTTTCAATCTGTTCGGCGTTCAGGCTCTCGCGGCCCAGCAAAGAGGTGAACAGCTTCTCCCTTGAGCCGTCAAAAATTTTATCCACCAGCTCGTTTGTTTCTTCCTCCTGCACCTGCCCGCGCGAGATAAGCGCGTGGCAGATAAAGCCCGGCTCGCGCCGCTCAATCGCGCCCTTTGCGATGCAACGCTTAATCAGCGTATAAGTGGTATTGACATTCCAACCAATTTGGCCGCGCAGCACGGCGGCGACCTGTTTTGCGGCGGTATCGCCCTCCTTCCAGATCACATCCATCACCTTTAGCTCAGAATCAAACAGCTTCATTGCCAAAACGCCTCCCAGCAGAATAAGACTTCAGTAGTGGCCACGGATAGATACTACCACAGTCGTCTATGCATGTCAATACTACCGGCGTCTTATTTTGTTTGCCGGTATCTTTTCAATCAGGCTTGATTAAATTACAATCGTTATGCTATAATACTTCCAACACATTTGAAACGGAGGGAGCGCGCATGCCGCCCAAGGTGAAATATGCCAAGGAAGAGATCATCCGCGCGGCGCTGGACGTGGTGCGCGGCGGCGGCGAGGCGGCGCTCAACGCACGCGCGATCGCGGACAGGCTGGGCTGCTCCACGCAACCCCTGTACCGCGAGCTTCGCAACATGGAGGAAATCCGTCAGGCCGTGCTGAACGAGGCGCAAAAGTTGTACGCCGCCCGCGTTACCGAAAGCGCCGGTCTTGCGGAAACACCCTATAAAAGCGCCGGCATTGCCTTTTTGCGCTTTGCCAACGAGGAAAAGGAGCTGTTTAAGCTGCTTTTTATGCGTGACCGCAGCGGTCAGCGTCAGGATACCGAGACCTCCGACCCCGGCCTCGCCTATGCGCTGAGCGCCATCGAGGCGGCCTATGGCTTTACGCCGGCCCAGTCCAGGGAGTTTCATTTGCACATGTCCATCTACACCCATGGCCTGGGTGTGATGGTGGCCACCAATTATACCGATTTTGACGAAAAGGCCTTTTCTGACGCGCTCAGCGCCGAATTCCGCGCGCTCAGGCTTCTTTTTTCGCAAGGCCGGGAGGACTGACCGCAGCGAAGCGTCTGCGGTTGACGCGGCCCAAAGAATCCCCGTCACGCCGTATCCGTGCACAGGCAGCGCAACAAAATACCGGCTAAAAAGAAGCGGAAGCGCAGCCGCGTCTGTTTTTTGTACAGCGTGTTCACCAGCAAAGACCCCCGGTATGCGGCAAAACAAAAAACGCGCAAATCCAAACATAGATTTACGCGCTTCGCTGCCCGGTTAACGACGGTATCTCGCCAAATTCTTTGCAGCTTTCAAACCGTGTCCTTTTCAGCCTTTGCCATCCAGCCAACAACCCGCATCGGCTTTCATCCGTTCAATTGCCGCCTCGGCTTCCGCGCGGCTTTTGCCAAGGGCGGACAGATAAATTTTCACCTTCGGCTCCGTTCCGGAGGGGCGCACAATGGCCTTGAGGCCGTCCCGCGTCTCATAGCTGAGCACGTTGCTTGCGGGCAGCCCATTTAAACCCTCCGCGTAATCCTTTATGCCGGCGACCGGCATTCCCGCCAGCATTTTGGGCGGCTGAGCGCGCAGGCGGCTCATCGCCGCCTCCATCTCGCGCATAGGCAGCGCGCCCGCGATTTCAAAGTTCAGCAGCGCGTCCGCCATGTAGCCATAGGTTTGATACAGGCGCTCCAGCGCCTCCCAAAGGCTGAGTCCCCGCGCCTTGAACGCCTGCGCCATCTCGCACACCAGCATGCAGGCCATCACGCCGTCCTTGTCGCGCACGTGCGTGCCGGCGAGGTAGCCGCAGCTTTCCTCAAAGCCAAATACAAATCCGTCCTCACGGCCTTCCCGCTCCAGCGAGCCGATAACCTCCCCGATATATTTAAAGCCCGTCAGCACTTCCCTAACTTCGGCCCCATAGGCCTTCGCAATCGGAAACGCCAAATCCGAGGTCACGATAGTCTTAACGGCAACGGGTTTTGGGGGCAACGCGCCCTGAGCGCGCCGCGCGCTCAGCACATATTCCATCAGAAGCAGGCCTACCTCGTTGCCGCTCAGGCGGTGGTATTCACCGTCCGGCGCGCGCACCGCCACGCCCACGCGGTCGCAATCCGGGTCGGTTGCCAACAGCAGGTCTGTTTGTTCCCGCCTCGCGCAATTAAGCCCCATCGCCAGCGCCTCGTCAAGCTCCGGGTTGGGCTTTTTACATGTGGGAAAATCGCCGTCTGGCTCGCACTGGGCTTCCACCTCAATGACCGAAACGCCCTGCATATGCTTTAACACCTCGCGTACCGGCAAAAGCCCCGTACCGTGAAGCGGCGTGTACGCCACACTGAGAGCGGCGCATACCGCCGGATCGGGCCGGCAGAAAAGGCAGGCCTGGGCGAAACTCTTGCGCAGGTTGTCGCTGATATCCACCCACAGCCCCGCCGCCCTCGCCTCTTTTTCCGGCGTTAGCCGCGCGTCCGTGTAGCTCACAGCCTCAATCTGCCCGGTAATCTCCGCCGCGGCGCGGTCGGTAATCTGGCAGCCGTCAGCCCCATACACCTTGTATCCGTTATACGCAGCCGGGTTATGGCTGGCGGTGACCATCACCCCCGCCTGAAGGCGCAACCTTCTTACCGCGAAGGACAGCATGGGCGTAGGCGCGAGGGATGGAAAAACGCATGCCCGTATCCCCTGTCCCGCCAGCGTTTCAGCCGTTACCTCGGCAAACTCCCTCGAGCCGTGGCGGCTGTCGTATGCGATGGCTACGCCCGGTTCCTCTCCGGCAAGCTTCAGCCAGCGTGCCAGACCCAGCGTAGCTCGCGCAACGGTGTAACGGTTCATTCGCGCGGTGCCAACGCCCACAATACCGCGCAGGCCTCCCGTGCCAAAATGAAGCTCAGTGCCGAAGCCCGCAAGCAGCTCCTCCTCGTCGTTTAAAGCGGCGCGCGCGCCCTCACGGGTATTTAAATCAAAACGCGCATCCTCCGCCCACGCAAGCGCCTGTTGCCTCGCATCCATACCTCAGCCTCCCAAATTTTAAATTTCTTCCTTATCATACCGCGAATCTGCCATTTTGTACAGATGCGAGGTATTTCCGGGTTCGCGTCCGCCTGGGAAGGAACGCCGCTTACGCGCGGCGAATATCGAATAGCTACAACCTATGATCATGGCCGAGAAGGGGTGCATCCGCTCCCTGTTCCGGCGACGAAAGGAAGCTCCTCCATGGTTGAAATCATCATTAGGGACGGCCTTATCCACCTGCGAAACGATCGCGTCAGCTATGCCATGCACATTCTGCCCGGCGGCATTCCCATGCACGTCCATTTTGGCCAAAGGTTAACGGAGGTTGATCCCACGCCGGTGCTGCGGCGCTGCGCGCTTCCGCCGGACGGCTCCTTCAGCGTTCAGCAGTGCGCATTGGACCATACCCCGCAGGAATATCCCTCCTTTGGTCTGGGCGACATGCGAGAGGGCGCTTTGAGCGTCCGCTGCGCGGACGGCACGCGTACCGCCGATCTCCGCTTTGTTTCCGCCTCCTGTGAAGATGGCAAGCCTTCGCTTGAGGGCCTCCCGGCAACCTTTGGCGGTGCGTGCAAAACGCTTCGGCTTATTACCCGCGACGCGCATATTGGGCTGACGGCCACGCACCTGTATACCCTCTTTGACGATTGCGACGTGCTTGCGCACAGCGTTCTGTTTGAAAACAGCGGTCGTGAAAGCCTGTGTCTTGAACGCGCCATGAGCCTGTGCCTTGATTTTGCAGAAAGCGGCTTTGACCTTATGACTTTATCCGGCGCATGGAGCCGCGAGCGTGAAATCGTCCGCCGCCCGCTGGTTTTTGGTTCTCAGGGCGTTTCCAGCGCCCGCGGCGCGAGCAGCCTTCAGACCTCGCCTTTCCTGGGTCTCCTCAGGCCCAATACCACCGAGGATATGGGCGAGGTCTACGGCATTGCGCTGGTGTACAGCGGCAATTTCCGTGCGTGCGTGGATGTTGATCAAAACCGGATGGCGCGCGTTTTGCTGGGCCTTAACGATTATGATTTCGAATGGACGCTGGAACCCGGCGAACGCTTCCAGCTGCCTGAAGCTGTCGCGGCATATTCATACGCGGGGCTGGGCGGCATGAGCACGCAGTTTCACCGCTTGTGCGCCGAACACCTCGCGCGCGGCCAATATGCCCATGCTCCCCGCCCCATCCTGCTCAACAACTGGGAAGCCACCTATTTCGACTTTGACGAGGAGAAGCTGCTTGCTATCGCCGCCACCGCCGCCAAAGCCGGCGTCGAGCTTTTTGTGCTGGACGACGGCTGGTTCGGCGCGCGCGACGACGACACCACCTCCCTGGGCGACTGGTTTGTGAACGAGCGCAAGCTTCCCGGCGGCCTTTGCTCCCTAAGCGAAAAAATCCACGCGCTGGGTCTTGGCTTTGGCCTGTGGTTTGAGCCTGAGATGGTTTCGCCCAAGAGCCAGCTCTACCGCGCGCACCCGGACTGGTGTATCCATGTTGCCGGACGTGAACCCATCGAAATGCGGAATCAGCTTATCCTGGACTTAAGCCGCGCGGATGTGTGCGACTATGTGTACCGGGCCGTCCATGAGATTCTTACCGCCAATCCCATCGACTACGTCAAGTGGGACATGAACCGTAACTTTACCAACATCGGCTCCGCGCTTCTGCCCCCGGACCGCCAGAAGGAGCTTCCCCACCGCTACATGCTTGGGCTGTACGGTATTCTGGACCGCCTGACGCACGCCTTTCCTCACGTGCTTTTTGAAAGCTGCGCAAGCGGCGGCGGCCGCTTCGACCTGGGCATGCTGTATTATATGCCCCAGACCTGGTGTTCGGACAACACCGACGCGCTTTCACGCTGTCGCATCCAATATGGTACCTCGCTCGTGTTTCCCCCGTTTGCGATGGGCGCGCATGTAAGCGCGGTGCCCAATCACCAGACGGGCCGCGTCACGCCGCTTGACACGCGCGCCTGTGTCGCCATGAGCGGCTGCTTTGGCTACGAGCTGGATTTAAACCGGCTTTCCCCCGATGAGCTCTTAGAGGTGGCAGAACAGATCAGGCGCGTCAAATCCGTGCGAAAAACGCTCCTGTACGGCGCCTTTCACCGCCTTCTTTCTCCCTTTGAAGGGGATGATACCGCCTGGATAACCGTTTCGCCCGACCGCCGCGAGGCAGTTTTCACGCTGGTGCGCGCTCACGCTCAAAGCGGCTCCGTCCCCTCCCTTCCATTCGTTCGCCTTCGCGGGCTGGACGCCGCTTTGCGCTACCGCATTGCGGAAACGGGTGAAAGCTATGGCGGCGACGAGCTGATGCGCCTAGGCCTGTGTTGCCCGCTGCCGCAGGGCGACGCCGCGTCTGTCAGCTATACGCTTCGGGCGGAATAAGGCGGGGCAACCAGTCCATCAAGCAAAGCCTCCACACTTACTTCTGCGGGCCGCATGTCCCGTAGCGTTATTTGTGGAGGCAATTTTACTGTTCTTTACAATTTGATTACGCACACAACAGATAGATGTAACAATAAGTTAAGGCACAAAATACATTCTTCTTGTGTCGTTTATTGTTATTATCATACGATATATGGTATAATAACTCAATCAGTGTGTGAATGGGGTGGTCAGATGCAAAGCATTCTGCCTGTTTTACTGACCTTCCTTCTGGCAGGCGTTGTAGTCGCCATTCTCTGGAAGGATTGGGTACACGAGCGGCATCTTCGCCTGCGCGTTAAAAAGCTATACGCATCCCAGCTTTTTGAGGACATTCTTCCCTTGCTGAAAACCGCAAGAAAGCGCCACGTTGAACAGCTCATGGTGGATAAAACCGGCATTGTGCTTCGTTATCTGCACCCCGTTGGAAGCGAGACTGCCTTTTTAATGCGTCCCCACGGCTACGCCTACCTTACGCCGGAGCTTCAGGAGGCTTTGCGCGTGGTGTTGGAGGAATGCCTCCCCAAGCTCAAGGATACCGGGCGCTATTACGTCAGCCGCCGGCGAATCCGGCTGGTCAACGGCGATATTGAATACGCCTACCGATATACGATGCTCAACGCCTACAAATGCAAGCTGTCCCGCGCGCCCTATTACGACGGCTCGCTGCAAACGCGCCTATGGTAGCAGGCGGCTGACCTTGATGGGCGTTTCCAGACGGCTTTCCACATACCGGCGCAGCACGTCAAACAGCGTGCCCGCGCCGGTTTTTTTGTTGCCTCCATTCAGACCGTCCGCAAGCGTATCCTTCATCCATGCAATTTGTCCGGCGCTCAGCGGATATGTCGCGCGTGAGGCGCAGGCCGGGCAGCACAGCCCTCCCGCCGCGATATCCAGCCTTCCCCCGGACGACGTATCCAGGGGCGTCCGGCAGTGCGCGCAGCGCCCCAGCCGGGGCCGGTAACCAATCGCATCCGCAAACAACAGCAAAAAGGCGGCCGTCAGGCCCAGCGCATCCGTATCCTCCACATAGGCCAACAGGTACAGCCCCTTCAAAAGCAGGGCGTACAGCTCCGCGGCCGGCTCGTCCGGCTGTGCCGCGGCATGGCAAAGGGCCGTCATGTAGCTGGCGCATGTCAGGCGGTATGGGTCCAGCCGCAGCGGATAGAACGTATCCTCCAGCGCGCAGGAGGTCAGGGTGTGGCGGTCGTTGCTCTGATACAGCACAAACTCGCCGTGTACAAACAGCTCGCTCGCCGGCATCAGCGCGCTTTTGGGGCGTCTGCATCCGCGCGAGAGCACCTCCATCCGTCCACAGTCCGGACTTAGGATGGACAACATACGGTCATGGTCGCGATAATTGGCAAAGCGCAGCACAACGCCGCGCGTGGTAATCGAGGGCATGCAGACGGCTCCTTTCGGACAGGGTAAAAAATCCCCCGCCCACCATGCGGCAGGCGAGGGAACAAAGCAATCAAATCAACCCTTTACGTTCTCCACCAACTTGGTGAAAGCGGCGGGATCGTTGACGGCGATATCCGCAAGCATCTTGCGGTTGATGGTGATGTTGTGCTTTTTCAGCCCATTCATCAGCACCGAATAGCTTATACCGTTCATGCGGGCGGCCGCGTTGATGCGGGTAATCCACAGGCGGCGGAAATCGCGCTTGCGCATTTTACGTCCCACATACGCATAGCGAAGGCTGCGCGCGACCTGTTCGCTCGCGGCGCGGTACTGCTTGGACTTTGCGCCAAAGTAACCCTTGGCAAGCTTGAACACCTTGCGGCGCTTCTTATGGGCGTTCACAGCTCCTTTAATACGTGCCATGTGTTTATCCTCCTTGAATCGTTAGCAAAGCTTATTTGTAGGGCAGCAGCTTATGGATGGTGCGCGCCTCGGCCGCGTTATCCACAATGCCGTCCGCGCGCAGGTGACGGGTGCGCTTGGTGGTCTTCAAATGCACCTGGTGGTTAGCGTTCATCTGCTTATGCTTCACTTTACCATTCTTCGTGAAGGAAAAGCGCTTGGCTGCGCCGCGATGGGATTTCTGCTTGGGCATAGGGGTCGTCCTCCTTCCGTGTGCTATCCGTACCCGCCCGGTTATCCGCTTGGACGAAAATGCAAAAAGCATCCGCCGCTGGCGCCGGGGCGTGGGATGGCCAAATGCAGGTCAGATCATATTCTCGCTTTCGCGTTTGACCTTTTTCTTAGGCTGCGGTTTAGGCTCGCGCGTGGTGGCATCTTCCGCGGCCGCCGCCTGGCTGGCGGCGTGCTTTTCCTTGCGCTGCTGGCTCTTTTCGGCAAAGCTCTTCTTTTCGGCCTTGGGCGCGAGGATCATGATCATGTGGCGGCCCTCCAGCAGGGGACGGCGCTCAATGCTGCCGTATTCCTCAATGCTGGCGGCAAACTCCTGCATGATCTTCAGGCCGATGTCCGCGTGGGCGATCTGGCGGCCCCGGAAACGGATGCTCACCTTCACCTTGTCGCCGTCCTGAAGGAACTTGACGGCGTTTTTGAACTTCGTCTGAACGTCGTTTTCCTCAATGGTGGCGGAGAGCTGCACCTCCTTGAGCGTGACGATGCGTTGGTTTTTACGCAGCTCACGCTCGCGCTTGGACTGCTCAAAGCGATGCTTGTCGTAGTCCATCAGCTTGCAGACGGGCGGCTGAGCGGTGGGCACGATCTTGACCAGATCCATTCCTGCCTGCTCCGCCATCTCCATTGCCGCCTTTGTAGGCATCACGCCAAGCTGAGCGCCGTCAGCGCCAATCAGGCGCACCTCCCTGTCGCGGATTTCTTCGTTGATCATCGGCTCGTTGATATCCATACACCTCCAAATGAATTGGGCGCCTGCGCCCAAAGGGCACAAAAAAACGCCGGGCACGCTACCCGCCGCATACAGCCACCATGGACTTATGTGCCACAACCGTCGCAAGATGTTCGCGCGGTGAGAAGCGGGCAGCTTCTGCTTACGGAGTGTAGTATAGCACGGTTAGCGCAGCGTGTCAAGCGTTATTGCGCTTTAACCCGGAGTATCGTCAGAATGATTTAAACAATATAAAAGCGTCCGTTCCAAATCGAACGGACGCTTTTTCCTGCCTTGCGTTACTGCGCGGCCTTGGCCAACTGCTTAGCCAAACGGGCCTTTTTGCGGTTAGCGGTATTCCTATGCAGAATGCCCTTAGCGGCGGCTTTATCGATAGCGGAGGTGGTGACACTGTACTGCGCACCAGCGTTCGCGGCGTTTACAGCGACCTCCGTTTCAAACTTCTTGATCGCGGTCTTCACCTTCGACTTCACGATACGGTTGCGAAGATTCTTCTTCTCGCTGACCTTCACGCGCTTAATGGCGGACTTGATATTCGGCAACGTCTTTCACCTCCTTGGTATTCACAAATCGCAAGGATGATTGTATCATGCTTTGGCACAAAAAGCAATACCTGCGCAGCAATTTCTTTTACCGCATTTACAAACGCACATTAATCTTTGCTTGGATCGCCGTTCAAATCTAAAAATTTTTGCCTGGCATAATTATAAATGAAATCCATATTTCAAAATCGCCTCGGCAGACTAGATTTTTACGGCACATTGCGGCCGTTCAAACGTTTTACCGTATTTCATGAACAGCGCCCATCTTTCCGCCTCATACCGGCACTTTGCTTTCAAAAACTGTCTGTCGCGCGGATGAATGGTTTTCTTTCCTCAGCGGATACTATGCGCGAGGTGATGGACGGTGAGCAATTTTGTGGATGGGCCCGAAATGCCCCTCGGCCTGGGTATGGCGCTGGCGCAGAACCTGGAGGCTATGAACCGCTTTGCCACGCTTTCCCCGGCAGAGCAAAAGGCGGTCATTGCGCGCACGCGCAGCATCGGTTCCAAGGAGGAAATGCAGGCATACGTGCAATCGCTGCTTCAGTAACGCTCCCAACTCCGTGGGGCGGCCGCGTGGCCGTCCCTTTTTATAGCATTTGAAAACAGCCGGGTTCCAAATGGCTATCTTCCTTTGGAAAACCCTAAACATACGCTCATTTCATCCGCGCATTTCAAGGAGGAACTGCTATGGAATATCTATGGGAACAGGGAATTCAATCCACCCATTACCCTCACCTGGACGGGGATATCTCAACAGACGTACTCGTGATCGGCGGCGGCATGGCAGGCGTGCTCTGCGCAAGGCAACTTGCAAAGGCTGGGGCGGATTGCGTACTGGTGGAGGCAAAGCGTATCGGCAGCGGCGTCACCAAGGGTACCACCGCAGTGCTGACCGCGCAGCATGACACCCTGTATACAGACCTGATCAGCTCCTTTGGACGGGAAAAAGCAAAGTTATACCTGGATGCGAACCTTCGCGCGGTGGAGCGGTACCAGGCGCTCAGCCGCGATATTCCCTGCGCATTTGAGGAACGCCCGTCCGTCATGTATTCGCTGACGGATGCCGAAACCCTTCGTAAAGAAGCCGCGGCGGTGAACTCGCTGGGCTTTCCGGCCGAGTTTGTCGCAGAGGTTCCCATTCCCTTAAAGGTTGCGGGCGCAGTTCGTTATCCTGGCATGGCGCAATTCCATCCGCTAAAATTACTTCACGGCGCGGCGCGGGGGCTTAAAATCTACGAGCATACCTTTGTCCATAGGCTTGAGGGCGCCGTCGCGTACACGGACAGGGGACGTGTCACCGCCAAAAACGTCATTGTTGCCACACACTTTCCCTTCATCAACAAACATGGCATGTATTTTATGAAGCTCTATCAGAAGCGCTCGTTCGTGCTGGCGCTCCAAAACGCGCCCGCGCTAAACTGCACGCTGGTCGATATGGCGGAGGGCGGCATGTATTTCAGAAGCTATCAGAATTTGCTTCTGGTTGGCGGGGGCGATCACCGCACCGGCCAAAAAAACGGCGGCTTTGACGCGGTGCGCGCCTTTGTCCGCCAGTATTATCCGCAAGCCAGGGAAGCGATCTCCTGGGCGACGCAGGACTGCATGAGCCTGGACGGCGTGCCCTACATCGGCCCGTACAGCCCCTCTCTGCCAAACGTGTTTGTAGCTTCCGGATTTAACGAATGGGGCATGACTACCTCCATGGTTGCCTCAGATATCCTTTCCGCCCTTGTGCAAGGGCGGGAAAACCGTTTTGCGCCTGTCTTTTCGCCCAGCAGGAGCATGCTTCACACACAGCTTTTCGCAAATCTGGGCGCAACCGCGGTTAATTTCTGCATTCCCACCGTCAAGCGCTGTCCGCATCTGGGCTGCGCGCTGCGCTGGAACCCGGCGGAGCATAGCTGGGACTGTTCCTGCCACGGTTCCCGGTTTGACGGAAGCGGCGCGCTGATTGATAACCCGGCCCTGCGGAACGCAAGCGTAGGCCGCAAGGGCGACAACATGTAACAGCCAGCCGGCTGGACATTTCAAGCTCCATATGCTACAATTAATTACGCTTTTTAGCGATACGCAAGGTGGAGGAATGTACGGATGACGGAAGTGACCTACCGCTGGAAGGACCGCAAGCGCACGATTTTCGGCCTTCCTTGGTCGTTTACGGTTTACAAATTGACGGATGAGAAGCTTTTGATCGAGACGGGCGTCTTTAGCAAAAACGAGGAGGAGATACGCCTGTACCGCATTATGGACGTAACGCTCAAGCGTTCCTTGGAGCAGCGCCTGTTTGGGCTGGGTACCCTTCATTGCTGTTCCGCCGACAAATCCTCGCCTGAATTCGATATCAAGCGGATTAAGAATTCAGCTCGTGTCAAGGAACTGCTTTCCGATATGGTGGAAAGCCAGCGGGCCGCCAAGCGCGTGAGCAGCAGGGAGTTCATGCAGGCGGACGACGACTTTGTGGATGACGAAGGGCTTTGACATTTTTATCCCATGCTTGCAGCAACAGGCATGGGATATTTTGATTCGGGTCATTATTTTTCAAGTGGATAAAACGTGCGGACCAGGGGAAGCGCTGTTGAATGCGGGTTGGTGTTTAAAGGATGATCTATCTTGACAGTATTATGTTTCCAAGCCAGGACGAGGAATGGAATTACCGCGTTTCAGCGGTGAAACGTACGTGCTACAACACGCTGTATCCGTTTTATGTGCTGTCGGAGGCGGGGCTTAATCGCCTGGATTTTGAGGACATAACTATTTTATACGGCGGAAACGGTTCGGGCAAAACAACCGCTCTGAACGTTATCGCGGAAAAGCTTCGCATTCAGCGCCGCACTCCATATAACCGTTCTAACTTTTTTGAGGATTATGTCGGCATGTGCGCGGTGCGGCTGGAGCAGTCCGTACCGCCTGCCAGCCGAATTTTAACCAGCGATGATGTATTTGATTACATCCTCAACATCCGCAGCCTGAACGAGGGCATCGACCGCAAAAAAGAATTGCTCTTTGACGAGCACTATGACGCGAGGCATTCCACCTTCCGGTTGCGTACCATGGAAGACTACGAGACGCTTAAAAAACGCAACAGCGCCCGTCGCAAAACGCAATCCGCCTTCATCCGTGAGCAGGTGATGGAAAACGTACGGGAACAGTCCAATGGGGAAAGCGCGGATTTTTACTTCAAACAGAAAATCGAGTCCGATGCGCTTTATCTGCTGGACGAGCCTGAAAACAGCCTCTCGCCCACGAAGCAGGCCGAGTTTGCCAACTATCTGCAGGAGTCGGCCCGGTATATGGGCTGCCAGCTTATCATTTCCACCCACTCCCCTTTTTTTCTCGCCATGGAGCGCGCAAAAATATACGATCTGGACGCACGCCCGGCAGACATCAAAAAGTGGTTTCAGCTGGAAAGCGTCCGGGCCTATTATGATTTCTTCGCCAGACACAAGGACGCTTTTGAATAGGCGCGGAGCGGGCGGGGCATTGCTAGCCTGCTTTATGGCAGGAGCGTGCGGCGGACATTTTGGAGCATCAGGTTTTTACGGTTAATTCCCATACTTCTTACGGCTGGCCGCCTTCTGAAAGTGCTCTGTCACGGCGCGCAATCCTTCTACCATGTCCTGCAAGGTTTTGTATGCGGGATTGCTTTAAAAGCGTCCGCCTGATAGGCGATAATGGGGTCAACCCGGCATTCCAGCGCTCGGCCAGCACCTGGTCCAGTTGCGCCAGATATGATTCATCAGCCGTATCCTTGACTCGGATGCGCACATGTCCAATGCAGTTGTGCTCCATCAACCTGCTTGCTTTACAACAACCACGCTTTATTTTTCAGGATACTGTTTTTCACTGCTGTATTGATGCGTTCAAAGCCGTCGCTGAATATCGCCATGGGTTTTATATACGCCTGCCGTTGCAAAGGACGTATGGTTATTTTCTACCACCAGTCCGTTGCCACAAACATATGCAGAGAAAGCGATAGGCGCAACCGACATAGCCGGCCGATTTTTGATAGAAAAAAGCCCGCCCCCTAAGGATTCGAACTTTTTGGGTGGTCTGTAGTGGACTCAAACCAGTGACCCCATTGATGTGCTCTGCCAATGCGCTCCCATCATATAACGCTTAATCTGGCTGAATAATGTTACGATGCTCATTCACTTTGTTTCTGAGCTCTTGTGGGGAGTATGGAGGCGTTCTTTTATGTAATGCCGCATGACAGTTCGGGCAAACGGGGATCAAGTCATGAATAGGATCGACAATGTGATTCTCTTCAGCGTTGGATATTACTTCCAGATGATGGACTTGTATAATACCTTCGAAGTCCGCTCCATAAAAACCCCGAAAACTGAAACCGCAAATCTGACAGACCGACTTATAGTGAGCAATGCAAGCGGCACGTGCATCATGATTGCGTTCATGTCGTGTTAGCGCAATCTCGAAGGGTGCTCCTTCATTAAAGATCCTTTGGTCATTCACATTATCTTTTTTTGTGTTTTTAGATAATTCTAGTACGGCTTCATATAGCGAATCGGACATGCTCCAATAGTACTCCGTTGTTCTAGATCGATTTCTGCTTGTGAGTCGTTCACCACTAAAAGCATAAGACCACCATTCAGATGAAGAATATGTAGTATCCGGTTGAGGTAAATGAAGTGCTTTTTGGATTCTCTTGCCTAGATTGCCGACCATAAAATTGACCACTGAATAGTGGGACACAGCCAAAGGCTCTGTTAGTTCCAATGCAGATGCTTTGTGATCCGGCATACTTGCAACACAATCAAGCAAACGCAAATCCTTATCGGTTAGCCCACTTGTAATAACAGAAAGCCATTCATCTTTTGTGAGCGTTACTCTGCATTTGTATTCCACTTTTACATCTCCTGTCTGAACGCATATGCTATAAAAAAACAGCCCCACAGTTCAGTGGGGCTTTATGGTGGTCTGTACTGGACTCGAACCAGTGACCCCATCGATGTGAACGATGTGCTCTACCAACTGAGCCAACAGACCAAACCTGACAACGGATGAAATTATAGCATGTAACACCGCCGCTGTCAAGACATCAAACAAACTTTTCGCCAAAACCATTCCTAAGTGCCGAAGCCGCGGTATACGGCCTAAAACCGCGCAACCGGCCCGCATCGGCCTCAGGTCCGTCAGTTCCCCCGTTCACGCTTCCTCCGTAACCATCAGGGAGACCTTACGCGTCATTACGGCGGCGCGCGCCTCCGCTCGCGGGCCGATGCGTTCGCCGGCGTGGCATGCGATATTCAGCGCGGCAAAATCCACACCTGCCAGGATGCTAAATCCTACCCCGCCGGAAAACCGGGGATTGACCTCCAGAAAGTAGTATTCCGTTTCATGCCCGATAAACTCCATGTTCACCACACCCACAACGTCCGCGTGCTCCGCGATGCGCGCGCAGATATCGTTAAGCGGGTGCTCCGGCAAAATCCGCACCGTGGTTCCAAGACCGTTGACCGTGCGCAAAAGCTCGCGCCTTGCAAGGGTTTGCACATGTCCCATGCGGTCGCGCGCAACGTCCACGGTATAGATATCGCCCGCCAGATACGGTTGGGCAATCAAATCCTTCCGGGCAGCAAGCGCCGAAAAAAACGCTTCCCGCGTCCGCACCACCGTCTGCCCCTGACTGCTGCGCCCGCTGACGGGCTTTAGCATCATGGGGAAATCCTCCGCCTTCGGCTCGTACCCATAGGGCGAAAAGGTCGGGATGGTCCGGCAAATTCCACTTTGCGAAAGACGTTCTGTCATGATGCGCTTGTCCCGGCACAGCCGCACAGCCGCCGTCTCCGGCGTGCATACGGCACAGCCCAACGCGGCAAAGCGGGGCTTGGCGCCGCAGAGCACATCCACCTCCACGTCCGTCAATGGAATCAAAAAGCTTACGCCGTTCTTTTCCACCGCCTCCAAAAGCTGTGCGGTATAGGCCTCCTCATCCGCGACGGGAACAGCCTGAAAAAACACGTCCGCCTCACCGGACGCTGCGTTCCAGGCCTTGGGGTAAATATCGCAGCCCACAACGCGATGCCCGGCCGCATGCAGCCGTTCAACCACCGCGCTCGCCGCCGCCGAACCGGCCGCCGTTACCAAGGTTGTTTTCATTCCTACGCCTCCCCGCCGCGCAGGCGCCCCAGCAGGCCGCGCAGCGCATCTATCAAGTACCGCATGCTTTCCATTTTAAACAGCAGCGCGAGCCCGCCATAAATAGCGCCTCCGGCGATCACCTGAACCAGCAGCATGGGCAGGGGTGAAAGCGGCAGCAGTCCCAGCGCGTACACCGCCGCGAACATCACAAGCGCCAGTCCCATCGAGGGCAAAACGTCGCGCATCTGCTCAAGGTATCCGTAGCCAAGCAATCTGCGGTTTGGGGCGGCGTTGACAACCGCCGAAAGCAGCGTGCTCGCCACCGCGCCCCAGGCAATCGCCAGAACGCTGTCAAAGCAAAACACCGTAACGCAAAGGATTGTCACGCCATAGCTTTTCTTAATCAGCTCCAGCCTCAAAAACACATCGCTTCGGCCCATGGCGTTGATGGCCTGCAGATTCGCCGTGTGGATGGGATAGAACGCAAAGTCGATGCAGCAAATCTGTAAAAACGGAACGCATGGCAGCCACTTGTCCGTCAACAGCAGACTGACCAGCGGCCTGGCCACGGCGGCCAACCCCGCCATAGCGGGCAGCACTAAAAAGCTGCTTACCATTACGGAGCGGCGCATCATCTGTTTCATGCGCAAAAGATCTCCCTGCTTTTCCGAAAGCACAGGTAGCATAACGCTCTGAATGGAGCCGTTCACCGCGTTCATAAGCAATTCTGGAAATTGTTTTCCCCGGTTGTAATACCCCAGCGCGGTCGAATCGAACTTCCTGCCAATAACAAGGCTTCGCAGGTTGTTATACCCGGTTTCCAGCAGGCTGGATACCAACAGTTTCCATCCAAACGCAATCAAACCTCCGACACGGGTTCTTGAGAACAGCGCGCGGGGCCGCCAGCGTACGATGAGCAGCAAAATCACAGCCAACCCTGCCTGATTACAAAGCTGCTGGGTTACCAACGCCCAATATCCAAACCCGGAGTACGCCATCCCAATTCCCGCAAAGCCGGAAATTACCGTGCTTAAAAGGCTGGCAATCATCAGCTTTTGGAATTTCATTTCCCGCGCGATCACAGCGTTTTGCACCGAGATGAACGCCCCGGGGAACAACACCAGCGCCAGCGCGCGCAAAACAGGTGCCAGCTCCGGCATGCGGTAAAACGCGCCAATGGCAGGCGCGCCGAAAAACAGAACGCCGTACAACGCCGCGGCGACCCCAAGGCTTACCCAAAAGGCAGAGGACAAATCCGTTTCGTCCACGTCCTTTTTCTGGATCAGCGCGGTATTGAGCCCGCTTTGCACAAACACCTGCGAAATGGCAATAAACACAGCCAGCATCGTAAGCACGCCATAATCCGACGGGTCCAGCATACGGGCAAGCAGAATGTTGACGAGAAAGGCGATGCCCTGCGTTCCAAAGCTTTCCGCCAGCTTGAATACAAAGGAGGACGCCGCCCGGACGCCGCGTTTTTCGCTCAAATGTGCATCTCCTTTCGTACCGGGCGCGTCAGCCCCGAATGATTCGGCAGATCAGCCGCACGTCGTCGTCGGCAAGCTCGGGATACAGCGGCAGCGTAACCACGCTGTCCGATATCCGCTTGGCGACGGGCGTAAGCCGCGTGTCAAAGCCCTCGCGGCCGCTGTAGCATTCAAAATCGGTAATAAGCGGATAGAAGTATTTTCGGGCGTAAATCCCATTATCGGCCAACCGTGCGCAAGCCGCGTCGCGCGCCTCGCACCCTTCCTCAAACACCAGCGGAAAATAGACGTAGCAGCTTTCAACGCCCGGCTGCTCTCTGGGGAGCACAAGCCCCGCCGCACCCTCAAGCAATTCCATATAAAGCCCGTGCACACGCTTGCGTGCCCGAACGTTTTCGTCAACATGGCGAAGGTTGCAAAGCCCCATCGCCGCCTGGAACTCGTTCATCTTGGCGTTGCCGCCGACGGCGGGAACGTCCTCCGGGCCGGCGATGCCGAAATTGCGCTCCAGCGCGAGCCGTTCATGCAAGTCTGCGTCGCCGGTCGTAATCGCGCCGCCTTCGATGGTGTTAAACATTTTGGTTGCGTGAAAGCTGAACATGGACGCGTCGCCAAAAGCGCCCGCCGACACGCCGTTTCGCCTGACGCCAAACGCGTGCGCCGCGTCATAAATCACCTTCAGACCGTGCCTGTCGGCGATCGACTGGATGGCCTCCGTATCGCACAGGTTTCCATATACGTGAACGGGCAAAATGGCGCTCGTTTTCTCTGTGATCAGCGCTTCCAGCCCTGCTGGATCAAGAGTGTAGTCGTCCTCCCTGATGTCGCAGAAAATCGGGGTCAGGCCGTTTCGAACGATAGCATGCGTGGTGGAGGCGAATGAAAACGGCGTGGTGATTACCTCGCCGCTGAGGCCCATCGTCGCCAGCACCGCCTCCAGCGCCAGATGTCCATTGGTAAACAGCGCCACATGCGGCGATTGCAGATAGCGCTTTAACTCCGCTTCCAGCGCCTTGAGCTTCACCCCATTGTTGGTAAGCCAGTGCGAGTCCCACAGTTCGCGGATTTCGTCGCAGTATTCCTCAAAGCCGGGCATGGAGCTGCGGGTAACATTGATGCGCATTCACTCACCCCTTTTTTTCTCTTCTCCGGCAGGCCATGCCGCGGCGCGCTTCAGCGCGTCGATCAACCCGCGCGGCAGCAGGTGCTTCAGCCTGAATTTTATCCGCTGCTTAAGCGGCAGCGCGGCGTATACCCGCTTCGCGTCCCGGTCGGCAAGCGCGGCCTGCGTCGGCGCGTTCCACAGCATCACATACAGGTACCAGTCGCGGAAACGTCCGATTTGTTCAGTATACCGCTTTTGAGAGAATTCGTCCACATCGGCGAGCATTTCGGCCACGCTCGCGGCCCGGGCGGAGACGCGCGCCGCGCCGTCCGCCGACCAACGGCTCATCGCCCCGCCCGCTACGTTTTCGCGGTACACGCAGGTAAAGGCGTGCTGGTAAAATCCATATCCCGCCGCCGTGCAAAACAGCCGTAGCTTAAGGTCGCCATGAGGACAGGGCTTGTCCCAGTAGCTGCCCGGCAAAAGGTCCAGCACCCGCCTTGGAAACAAAAACGAGGCCGTAGGCACAAAGATGAGCCCGCACATCTCGCCCGCCGTATACGCCCGGTCGGCCGCCGAATAGGCCTCTTTTTCCTTTTCATAATAGGGGATGAACTCGCGGTCGGAACGCCGGCCGTCCACATCATGGATGTAGCCGTTGGTAAAACAAAAGGAACAGTCCGGATGCGCCTCCATATAATCCACCTGGCGCTGAAGCTTCTGGTCGTCGCACCAGAAATCGTCCCCCTCGCACAGCGCGATATACTTGCCGCGCGCGCGGGAATAGTTAAAAGCAGGGTCGATAGCGACGCCCTTTGAATACTGGTTTTCGCTCTGAAAAAGCGGCTTTATAACGTCAGGATATTTTTCCGCGTATTGACGGATCATTTCCGGCGTACCGTCGGTGGACGCGTCGTCATTGATCAGTATTTCTACGGGGAACGAGGTCTTTTGCGAAAGGAAGCCGTCCAGCGCCCGGGCGATATAGGGCGCGTGGTTATAGGCGGCGCAGCAGATGCTGACCATGGGTTCCATCGGTATCATCTCCCCTGTATACGGGGTTGATTGTACCCGATGCTTTGGGGCGTGTCAAGAACGCCCTGCGGGCCTACTGCTTCATCCATACGGAGGGATGGAACAGCACCAGAATGGGGAACAGCTCCAGCCTGCCCGCCAGCATCAGCACGCTCAGCACCAGCTTGGCAAACGGTCCGTAAGCAGCGAAATTCTCCATAGGACCTACCATGCCGAAGCCGGGGCCTACGTTGCTTACGCAGGTCAGCGCGGCGGTCAGGTTGGTTTCGATATCAAAGCGCCCCTCCAGCGATATGAGAAACGCGCCCGCAAGCACCACCGCCACATATACAAAGAAAAAAACCGCTACCTGCGTGAGCATATTTTCCTCCACGCCCTTGCCCTCAAAGCGCACCACCTGTACCTTGCGCGGCTGGAAGGTATGCCGCACCTCTCTGCGCCCCAGCTTGCAAAGCAGCGCGGCGCGCACCACCTTCATGCCGCCCGCCGTGCTGCCAGCGCACGAGCCGACGAACATTAAAATCAACAGCAGCATTTTACACGCCTGCGGCCAAAGGTTAAAATCAGCCGTGGCATAGCCCGTAGTGGACATGACTGTGGCAATCTGAAAGCTGCCGTAGCGCAGCGCCTGAAAGAAGCCTCCATAGGTAGGGATCAGCATGACGGAGATGCCGAACACGGAAACGGCGAATATGCCGAGGTACCAATGCAGTTCTTCGCTCTTGAGCGCGTCGCGCCAGCCGCCGGTGAGCACGCGGTAAAACAGAGCGAAGTTCATGCCGAAAACCACCATAAAGATGGTAATGATCACATCCACCGCGACGCTTTGAAACGCGCCTACGCTGGCCCCGTAATTGCTGAAGCCACCCGTGCCCGCCGTACCCATGGCATGAATCGCCGCGTCGTAGGGCGATAGGCCGGCGATGATGAGCACGGCAAACTCAATAGCCGTCAGCGCGCCGTAAATTAAATAAAGGATTTTGGCCGTGTTGCCCATCTTGGGCACGATCTTGCTGAGGCTGGGGCCGGGGCTTTCCGCCCGCACCAGGTGAGAGGTGCGCCCCGTCATCTGCGGCAGCAGCGCCAGCGTCAACACCAACACGCCCATGCCGCCGATCCAGTGGGTAAAGCTTCGCCAAAACATCACACCGCGCGGCAGGCCGTCAAACTTCGAAATAACGGTCGCGCCGGTCGTGGTAAAACCGGATACGGCCTCAAAAAAAGCGTCCACGTAGTTGGGGATAACGCCGCTTAGTACGAACGGTAGCGCGCCGAAGCCGCTTAGCAGCAGCCACGAAAGCGCCACCACCACAAAGCCCTCGCGGGCTCGAAGGTTTTTCTCGTCCGGCTTGGCAAACAGCCACAGCGGCAGGCCGAAGCCGCACAGCAGCAGGATTGTTTTACCAATGGCGGCCGCATCCCCGTCTCCGTAGCAAAGGGCGATCAAAAGCGAAGGCGCCATCGCGAACGCCTCGATCAGCATGATGGCGCCCAAAAGGCGTAAAACCAAGCGTCTGTTCATTTTCTGATGACCTCATTCAAATCGCTGATCCCGCTTTCGCAGGCGATAATCACAACGCTGTCCCCAGCCTCGATATGATCGTTGCCAAACGGTACGATCACGCGCCCCTCGCGCACAATTACCGCAACCAGCGTATTGCGGCGCATGTTCAAATCCTTCAATGGTACGCCGATATAGGGATCGCTCGCCCTGGCGATAAATTCCAGCGCCTCGGCCTTGCCGTTCATCAGGCGGTAGAGCTTTTCCACCTTGGTGCCCAGCCCGTTGACGCGCGCGCGCACATAGCGCAGAATATTGGCGCAGGTAATCGACTTGGGGCTGACGATGCTGTCCAAGCCCATCGCGCCGATAATGTCCGCGTAGGAAACGCGGTTGTTTTTCACAATGACCTTCGGTACGCCCTGGCTGACGGCGAACAGGCCGGTCATGAGGTTTTCCTCATCGCGGTCGCACAGGGTAACGAACGCGTCCATACGGGTCAGCCCCTCCTGCTCCAGCAGCTCCTGATCGGTGCCGTCGCCATGGATGACGTTGACGTCCGGCAGCATTTCGCTGAGGGCCTCCGCCTTACCACCGTTGAGCTCGATCAGAGCCACATGGATGCCAATGGGGACGATCATTTTGGCCAGATAATAGCTAATGCGGCCACCGCCCAGCAGCATCACGTTTTTTACGCGCAGCGAATTTTTTCCCAGAAAGCGGAAATATGCGGTTATCGTCACCATATCGGCGGCCACATGCACGCGGTCGCCCGGGGCGATGCTAAAATCGCCGTTGGGGATAAACACCTCGCCGTCGCGTTCCACGGCGGCGTAGAGCACCTGCGGAATGCCGTGAAGCCTGCGGCTCAGGTCCTTTAAAGGATGCCCGATGACCACGTCCTTCTCCTGCGCGCGGAACTCCACCATTTCCACCCGGCCCTTTGCGAAGGACTCGATGTTGCTGGCAAAGGGAAAGCGGAGCAGGCGGCTGATCTCTATCGCAGTGGCGCGCTCCGGGTTAATCGCCATATCGATGCCCAGCTCCTTTTGCAGAAGCGTCAGGCTTTCATTAAACTCAGGGTCACGGATACGGGCAATGGCGTATTTCGCGCCAAGCCGTTTTCCGATCAGGCAGCAGAGCATGTTGGTCTCGTCGCCCGCCGTTGCGGCAATCAGGATATCAGCCTTGTCCACGCCCGCTTCCATAAGCGTTTTCGCGTTTGCGCCGTTGCCGCGCACGCAAAGCACGTCCAGCGTGTCCTCGCTGCGTTGCAGCACCTCGTCGCTGCGGTCCACAATCACCACGTCGTGCTCCTCGCGCGCCAGATGCTCCGCCAACGTGTGGCCTACCTTGCCATCGCCCACCACCAGGATACGCATACCAAGTCCTCCGAAATCAAATGTAATGGACAGACGGCGGTATTATAGCACATCGTGTCGAAAAAGGAAATGGCGGGCGCGAAAAGGCCACGGAAACCAACTTTGCCCCAGCAGTTTACAAAAGCAGGAAGAGTCGAGCAAACAGTTGAATATAATCTTAGACATCGGACGTTCGCTGCCGGTTCTGGTCTGGCACTGCTTTATAGTATTCAAATCCGCCTTATGGAGCATATTTTGGTTTTGTTGTGCGTTCTTGCCTTCCGCTCTACAGCCATCTTTATCGAAATGAATTTCAAGCAGCCATTGCATGCTTTCAACCGCCCATTCCGTTCCGGCATGCTGTAATGGTTCGGCCGCGCTGAGCTTGCGGCTTGATATGTAATAATGCCACTCCTGCGATTTTCCCTTTTTACTTTCAAACTCTGTTTTGATTGCGCCAATACAGGTTAGCTGCTTCCATTCTGCTTTCCGAGGCAGCCAACTGATGTCCACCATGGCAGCTTCCGTCCTCTTTTCAATACAGTCCCGGCTTTTTTCGACTTTTCTTGAAAAAAGTGCTGTTGAGCGATACAAGCCGCCGCATATTAGACGGATTGACCGCGCGACCGACCACGGTATGAAAGCTCTGTTTTGCACAGTAAAAGTACTTACTAAATAAAGAAAGAAGTTGGCGGGTGAACCAACTTCTTTCTTTTGAATTAATTAACCTGCACCGAACGAACCTGTGATAGTGCAAGTTGACACACTGGAATCGGGACGTCCTTTCAAAGTTATTCTGGTGCCTTTGGCAACGTCCGATGTGTAAAAGAACCAAGTTCCCTTAGTCGTTGTTTCAAAATGATCTCGCGAAATTACTGAGCTTCCTTTGTAGATATAGTACTTACAATTCTTTGACGATGACGATGATGTGATGATCATTGTTGCATAGTCTGATGTCGTCTTTGCCTTGCTGGTAGTATCAGAAACTATGCTCGTATAAGAATCCTTTTTTGTAAATGTCATCTTAAAATTTTTAAAAGTAGTAGCAGCTAATACATTGCCAGTCAATGTAAGAAGCAATGCAATGGCAATCAGCAATGCAAACTTTTTCTTCATGCTTTTCCCCTTCTAATAGTTTATATAAAACAATGTCACCCCATTGATTTATTCTTTAATATTTCAACTGCTTTGTTTTCGAACTGACAAACACAGTCGCACAAATCAGCAATATCGTCTTTTATATGTGTTGCAACAATTACAGTTTTTCCTTGCTTAGCAAGTTCACGAAAAAGGGTTCTCATTTCTTCTGCACTCGTTTGATCTAGATTAGACATGGGCTCATCCAAAAGTAATAATTTCGGGCTGTCCAGCAAAGCAAGTGCTATGCCAAGCCGCTGTTTCATCCCCATAGAATATTTACTAACTACTTTCTTATCTTTTGGATCGAGACCTACGAGTTTGAGCAACGAAACTATTTCTGTTGAAGATGGTCTATGGGTAAGCGATGCCATGATGCGTAAGTTCTCGAATGCAGATTTTCTTAAAAGTAATCCTGGCTGCTCAATTGCAATACCTGTTTCCTCTGCAAAATCCACATCGCGTCCAATCCGCTTCCCCAAGACCTCCACATACCCACTTGTTGGGCATACAAGCCCCGCCATGCACTTCATGAGCACACTCTTTCCTGACCCATTACGTCCTATAAAACCATAAATCTTTCCTGATTCAAACGTTAGTGATACTGATCTAAAAATCTCATGGTCTCCGTACTTTTTGCCGAGATTTATGGTTTGCGCGATAATCATGTATATGCCTCCTCTACTGGTACTATGTCGTAACGCCTAACAAAAATCAAAGTGCAGACAACCATCAAGGCATTTACGCAAAGAAATATTACATATGATCCACTGACGGATGGTAGTACTGGATTGACAGCGCAGTAAGCATGCAGTATAAGCGAGGCATGGTAATGCGGTGATAACAGGGATAATATGCCAAATTCAATTCGTTCTGGGATAAAGATATTCACAGACCAAGTGAGTGCATTAGCAACGAGTAGTAACAAGAACCCTCCAGAATGTATTTTTAATTTAACTAATAGAGTAAACAAACCATAGAAACATCCCATGAGGACAAATAGAAAAAAGCTGTGAAAAAAAGCTTGCCAAGGTAAGTAATTATCCAAAATAACCTCTGAAAAACCCAACTTCATTCGTTCAGGAAGAATAGAGATTCTGCCACCTTTAGCCAATAGCTTCATCGGACGACTCCATTCATTTGAAAAAACAATACTTGGTTGAGCCAATACAATCGTTACAGCAAAGATGAGTAGCGCAAGTAAAAATGAAGTCAGGAAAATATATAGTATTTGACTTCCCACCCATCCACGACGAGTGCCATGAAGCATACTATTAACTGTAAAAGGCTCAAATATTGGAATATCTCCAAACAACACAATGATTATCGAACTAAACAGCAGCATTGTGAAACGCCAATTCATCACTGCTATAAATACTTCTGTGCATTGTAGAGTTTCACCTTGAGCCCGTGCATTATCAACAAGAGGAACAGCATATATGATTACAAAACAAATAATCAAGGATAAGAGTGTGAGCATCCGAGGCGCGCTCTTCCATTTGCGAAAGCAGCTTGCGGTTGAATAGAGAATGTATCTAGTGCTTTTCACTTATAACCCTCCTATTAAACGTTATGATAAACAGCATCATTATACTAATGTACAGTACGGATTGATAAATGAGTATGTCTCGAAAAGTAAATGTGCTCCAATTCATCTGTACAAGCATTTCTAAGGGTTGCAGTTCGACTGGCATAACAAGAACCAAGCTAAAGCAAATAATAAATGGAGAGAGATAACTTACATATCTGTTGTGTGATAGAACAGAAAATATTAACCCTATGCCAGACCAAACCATTCCAAAAATGAAGGCTAGAATCGCATTACAGATCATATAGCTCCAATTTCCCATTGGCCCTTGCAGCATGGATATCCATGCATTCATCGTTGCCATTCCTGTTGCAGGATAATATGGAGGATATATCACTGCTAAAGAGGCGACAAACAACAAAACGCCTATCATCAATGCCAAACCACCGCCAAATGTTGTTCCCAAAAACAATCCGTATTGATACTCTCGTTTACCACTTTTCATCAGTCTAGATCGATAGTATCCTGTATCAGTATCATCACAAAATAGCCAGCTCGCGGCAAAAGCACATAATAATGGAGCAGCATAAATATAGTATCCGAAATGAATTGATATGTTAAAGAAATAAGCATCGCCATATCCCGTTTGATCCATTTGTCTCCAAGGAGTGGTGAATGCGTCGCTCGCCACTTCGGCAAATAGGATACCGAACATAAGAGCAACCGAAAAAGCAAAGTTTTTTGACCTGATAATGCTACGAAGATTGGTCCAGATACACAGATGTAATTTCTTAATATCAATCATGGCAACACTTCTCCCGTATTCGCATCAATAAACATCACAAATTCGTCAAACATATTGCGGTTGATTTTTGAAGCAAATCGCCAAGCGGGGTGTGCTTGTACACGTGCAATTGCATCTTTATCATAAGTTTCAAGGGTTTGCACAAGCCGATAGCAAAATTCGATTTCTGTTATTACAAACATTGAATCTTCATTGTTAAATATTGTGTACTCCATGTTATCACTTACAATTTGGATGGCTTCATCAAGTGAAATTTTCAATGGGCTTGTGTCTGTATATGTACATTCCCGATAATAGCCAGTTACTCGAAATATACCATCATCATCAATGAAAATTTCTACAACGTCTCCATAGATGTCCGCTTTCGTTTCATCCAAATAGGGAATCTTGTCAAAGGCGATGGGTATGCCATTCAACACATGTCTATATTCAATAATATAGAACCCCTTTGCGGACGCAAGGTCGGCACTGTTGTTCTCTGAATAGTTACCATTTGGAGGCATAGTATAGCACGATTGTAGTTTGAGGTCATTCCAGCCCACTGTACGATCTAAATCCTCAATCCATGACTGCGCGATTTCCTTTGCTGTTTCAGGTGAAATTTCAAGCCCTACTGCTTGTTGATCTTTCTTCTCTGCTCCCCACAATGGGGTTATGTCAACATCTCTGTATGTCACAAATAGTCTTGCCTCATTTGCAACATATCTCGTAAACATTTCACCTATGCTAAACATCTGCTCAAGGTCAGGATAAAATATTTGTTCTGCGTCCAGATCCAAACCAACCAGTTCATCTTTGACAGGTGCATTCGCATCTCCGAAAAACATATTTTTCCAGTTTTCATCATCCGCTTTTGCGTAGTCAGTAGAATATATTGCTATTGGCATATCTTCACTTGGAATAGCTACCTCTGCATCTATTTTGAGACAGATGAAGTTACTTTTGAGCGTTGTATTAACACGTTGTAGATTGGCACTGTGAGTAGTTGCCTCCGCATACGAAACGTTTATGTTGGCAACCATCATGAATATGGCAATGGATAAGGAACAACCTATTAAATACACTTTCCTTACATAATGGCATGAATTCATACTATCCTCCTTGTAACACTTCGCTTGCCTACCACATTTTCTTTTCTCTGAACGTAGAGCGGTATATGCTCAGTATGCTTTTTCTACGTTTGTCGTTGTGAGTGTGTCAACTTTTACTCCTGATGCATCAAAGACTGTTCCCCTCACAACAGCACGGTAACTTGTTCCCTTAATGGCTGTTGCGGAAGCACTCGTGACTTGACCAAATTAAAGGCGAGGATAAAGATATTTGAGCTTGTCGCGGACAGTAGGCATATCGAAGTGCCAATAGACAGAATGCTGCTAAAAGTTGCGAGCACATTCTCATGCCGCCAATTCATGCTTGCGGAAAAGGATATCGGGAATTCTCCGACCCTGACATTGTAATGTCATGACGTTCAACTCAATCTCAGCAATGTTAAGCCGGCTTCCATGTTTAGGGGTAAAGCGAATTTCCAGGTGTTTTACCAACCTCAATGCTTTTTCAGGATCAAAGGCTTCATAGAGCGATCTAATTGAGTGAGTATTGAGGTTATCCATCACAAGCCTGACCTTCTGTGCATCAGCGGCAAGAACGGTAACTAGAGAGAGCATTGAGGAGAGTGCAATTAGGATAACCAATGCAATTAACCTGTTCCTCTTCATTAGTTTGCCTCCTTTCACCTGTCATCTTGGTAATATGTTATATTTATAACACAAAAATATAAAAAGTCAAAAAATAATTCTTATTGATACTATACAACTCTACGTGAAATGTTTAATCATCAGAAGCATGTGAGAGCTTTTTGAGGGAACGACTGTAAATTGAAACAAAATAGGCAGCCTGCGGCACAATTTCAATCCCGATTACGCGCGAAACGCGCCGAGCCATACAAAGCGCGATGGTACCCGCGCCCGCATAGGCGTCCACGGCGACGTCGCCTTCGCCCGGCTGAGCGAAATCAAT
>JAEYOW010000008.1 GCA_023411375.1 Bacillota bacterium
CTTTTTCTATTTTATCACACCGCGTTTGATTTAACAATTCAGAAACGAAAATTTAACACGATGGAAGTTTGTGGGTTTTTTCAAGATAATGACGGAGCACAAAACGGCGGCGGCCGATAGGACGCCGCCGTTTTGTGCTCCGTCATTATCTTGAAAAAACCCACAAACTTCCATCGTGTTAAATTTTCGTTTCTGAATTGTTAAATCAAACGCGGTGTGATAAAATAGAAAAAGTTACAGGTATTTTATACTATGGAGGAGAACCATGACGGATGTTCGGGAAAGGCTGTCCAAAATCAAGTGCTTCATGCTGGATATGGACGGCACGTTCTATCTGGGAGACCGGCTGCTGGAGGGATCGCTGGATTTCCTGCGCCGACTGGGGGAGACCGGCAGAAGCTCCCTGTTTGTGACCAATAACTCCAGTAAATCCGCCGATATTTACGTAAAAAAACTGACCCGCATGGGCGTTGACAAGCCGTTTTTAAACGTGCTTACCTCGGGCCAGGCCGCGGGCAGGTACTGCCTGCGCGAATTTACCGGAAAGCGCGCGTTTGTGTTGGGAAATGACATGCTGTGCGCAGAGCTTGCCGCGATGGGCGTAGCTATCGATTCTCGGCATCCCGATTACGTGCTTATCGGGTATGATACCACGCTGGATTACGGGAAGATGACCCGGGTTTGCGATCTTGTGCGAGCGGGGCTTCCCTACATCGCGACGCATCCCGATTTCAACTGCCCGACCGAAACGGGCTACGCTCCGGATATCGGCGCGATTATCGCGTTTATCGAGGCCAGCGCCGGGCGCAGGCCGGATTTGATCCTGGGCAAGCCATACGCGGGTATCGTGGAGGAGGCGCTGCGCCTCACCGGCTTGCAAAAGGATGAGCTTGCCATGGTCGGCGACCGTCTTTATACGGATATCGCGACCGGGAAAAATTTCGGAATGCTCAGCATCCTCGTCCTGACCGGCGAGGCGACCCGTGCCGACCTTGAAAGCAGCGAGGTTCAGCCCGATTTGATTTTTGAGCGCCTGAGCGCGATGAACCAATACCTTTAAGGCCGGGCCTGAAAGGCATTTTCATGACCTGCCTGCGGTCTTGAGAGGATGATTAAGGAAATGAAGCGGATTCTGGCTTTTATGTGCATGCTGGCGTTATTGTTCACGTTGCCGCTGGAATGGCGCGCGTCCGCCTCGGCTGAGGATGGCGCGGGCTATAAGCCTATCCAATATGGCGACCAGGGCGAAATGATCAGCGCCATTCAGCAGCGGCTGTCAGACCTGGGTTATTACGCGGGCAAGGTCAGCGGCAACTTTCTGGACGGCACGCGCGCCGCGGTCCGCAGGTTTCAAAAGGACTATGGGCTGGAGGAAACCGGAGCGGTGGACGGTGAAACCGAGGCCATTTTGATGAGCGCCGAATACCGCGTGCTGGGGCATGGCTCGGACGGCGACGAGGTTTCCCGTATTCAGGAGCACCTGATCGACCTGGGATATTACAGCGGAAAGGTCACCGGCAAATACCGCGAGGCCACGCAGGGCGCGGTAAAAGCGTTTCAGGAAAACAACGGCCTAAACGCGACGGGCGAGGCCGATGTGGAAACCCAGCGCGTGCTTTTCAGCGGCGGCGCCCGGAAAAAAGGCGAGAAACCGACCGCCACCCCGGACCCGGAAGCGGACATGGGTGATATCAACGACGTCGTCATGGTTGGCGACGGCGAAAGCACCCCCGACAGCGAGGGCGAGAACGAGTACAGCAGGAAGCTGCGGCGCGGCGCCAAGGGCGAGGAGGTCAAGCAGGTACAGACGCGCCTGACGGAGCTGGGCTTTTTCGACGGCCCTATCAGCGGTAACTACATGAACCAGACCGTGGCGGCGGTTAAGCTGTTTCAGGAGCATAACGGTCTCAAAGCCGACGGGGTGACCGGACAGGACACCTGGGATTTGATGTTCAACAGCGCGGACGTGCTGGACACAAAGGCCACACCGCGCCCAACCCCGGTGCCGACGCCCGTGCCCTACGCCATCACGGTGGACGTTCGAAATCAGGTGACCACCGTGTACGGCCGTGACGAAAAAGGGGAGTTTACCGTTCCGGTTAAGCGGATGGTCTGCTCCACGGGCCTTAAGGCCACGCCCAGCGACGTGGGCGACTGGGTGCTCAACGGCCGCAGGGCCCGCTGGGCCTACTTCCCCACGTGGGGAAGCCATGCCCAATACTGGACGCGCATCAACTCAAACATCGCCTTCCATAGCGTAATCTACAACAGTGTGGATTATATGGCACTGAGCGTAAAGTCCTACAACAAGCTGGGCCAGCGTGCCTCGCACGGCTGTATCCGGCTTCTCGTCAGCGACGCGCAGTGGATCTATGAGAATATCGAGGAGGGCGTGACCGTTACCATCACAGAGGACCTGCCGGAGGATCAGGAACTGAAAAAATCGGTAGAGCCGCCGGCGCTTAACAAGAAATACATGCGTCCCGTCAACACGCCCGAGCCCACGCCCGAGCCGTCCTACACGTCGGACGGAATGCCGCCCCAGCCCTTCCGCCGTCTCAAAAAAGGCTCTGAGGGCGAGGATGTGTACTGGCTGCAAATGAAGCTTAAGGAGCTGGGCTATTACACGGGCACGGTCACGGGCGGCTACTACAACGGCACCGCCGCCGCCGTGAAGGCCTTCCAGAAGGATAACGGCCTCAAAGCGGACGGTGTGGCCGACACCAATACACTGGAGAAGGTTTACGAGAGCGTTCTGTCGGCCAACACCCCCACGCCCGAGTCCACCGAGACGCCCGCGATGACGGCGACGCCGGAAGCCACTCCCTCCCCGACGGCCGCGCCCAGCGCGCCGCCGTCCCTTGCTCCCGCTCCCTCCGGCCTGCCGGAGGCTTAGGGGCGCGGTGCCAAGACAAACATGGCCGGGGGCGCTTCAGCGGTGGAGCGCCTCCCGGCTTTACCATTCTTCCGGCAATCGACACCCGCGCCGCATCCTGCTATAGTAACGGCACGGCCGATCCCGCGCACGCCGCCTGCGCCTTCCAACAAGGAGGAGACGCTATGAAAAAACTTTCATCCGCCCTGCTGCTTCTTTCGCTGAGTCTGCTTTTGTGCGCCGCGTCTGTTGACGCTTTGGGCGAGCAGGCGCGTCAGCCCCTTGCCGCCGTATGGTCGTACCAGACGGAAGCGGGCGTCGTGTGCGTGCGCTCCGATTCGCTGGACGGTGAGGCGTGGCTTTTTCTGCCCGCGTGCGCCGATCTGTCGGCCCTCTGCCTTAACGTGGAGGGCGCGCCGGAGGGGGCGCTTTGTTGGCAGGGTGCGGAAAGCTCCACTGCCGCCTGGCAAAACGGCGGCAGCGTGAATTGGCTTGAGATTGCCGAGCAGCCGCTGAACGGGATTTACAGCGCCGCGCTCTTGGCGGACGGGGATTCGTCCGCGCCCGTTCTTGTGCGCCTCAATGTGATGAAGTCGGCCTACCTGCGCTCCATGCACATTTTCAGCGACGATCCCGTGAACGAAGGCCGGGAATGGCTGGAGGACTGCTTGCTGCACGAGAAGAGCACCTCCGCGTCGCTTCTGATGCTGCGAGCGGACGGCAGCGTTTCCGCAAGCACAGGCATCGACAAGCTTCGCGGCAGGGGCAACAGCACGTGGGAAAAGGCGGTTCATAAAAAACCGTATCAAATCAAGCTCTCAGAAAAACAGAATTTGCTGGAAACGGGCGTTGAGGAAGAGGCAAAGAAGAAGTGGGTGCTTTTGAGCAACGAGGCCATTCTCACCACAGACGGGGATCTGTCCATGCTGCGCAATCAGATCGCGTTGGATTTGAGCCGGGAGTTTGGCATGGAGGAAACCTCCAAATGCGAACAGGTGGATTTGTATTACGATGAGCGCTACCGGGGCACCTACCTGCTCTGCGAGAAGGTGGAGGTAAACCCCGGCAGGCTGGAAATCACGGATTTTGATAATATTCTGGAAAAGGGCGCCAAAGCCGTAGGCATCCGCGACCTGGAGGCCCTTCCCTCGGCGGCGGACGTTAACCGCTACGGTTTTGAAATCCATTATACCGACGGCGTGCCAGAGCCGGAGGACGTGGCGGCGGGAGGCTATCTGGTAGAGTTGGAGCGGGGCGTCGAAGGCGACGGCACGCTGAGCGACCCGGCGTGGTTCAAGCTGGGCGACGGGCAGATCTATGCCTGTAAAAATCCGAGCATGGCGGGCAGGAGCATGGTGACCTATGTCAGCGAGCTGATGCAGGAGGCCTATGAGACGTTTGAGAATTACGGCGTCCATCCCCAAACGGGTGTATCGCTTGAAACGCTCATGGACGTCGAATCCTTCACCCGCTCCTTCCTCATCCAGGAGGTTACGCAAAATAAGGACGCATACGCCTCCACCTCCACCAACTTTGTGGTCAGGCCCGGCGAACGCCGGCTGTACGCGGGTCCGGTTTGGGATTTTGACCTCACCACCGAAAAGGTCGAGGATTTGCGCCATAACAACGAATGGAGCCGCTTTTTCTACCGTACGACGGCTTTTCAGACCGCCGCGAAGCGCGTGTACCAACAGGAGCTTTATCCGCTTGTGCGCGATATTTTGCTGGGCGGCGGGCAGGGCCGGTACCTCAAGCCGCTTTCACAATATCAGCGCGAGCTGGAGGCTTCGTGGCGGATGAACTACCACCGCTTTTTCGCGCAGGGCCTTCGGGCTGGGGCGCATGTGGCCACGCTTGATTCGTACGTCGACCGGCTGCGGACTTTTTGGGACAAACAGAGCGCCTGGCTGCTGACGGAAATCGAGTCCTGGTCGGAGGACGAACCCTCCCATGCCGTCGATATCTCGCTGAGCGCCGCCTATGGCATCGCGGGCAATTCCATCCGCATGACGTTGGCCGAGGAGCAGCGCTCCAGCCTCCGCGTCCTTTCCGCGGAGGGTACCCGCCTGCGTGAGGCCACGGAGGATGATTTCGCCGTCTGGCAGGCTGCGGTGATTCTCGCGGCCAAGCCGGGCTGCGGGATGGCGGACGAACTTGCGCTGACGGTCAACGGGCAGGAAGTGCCCTTTGAAAGGCGCGAAGACGGCACGCTTCGCGTAGCATGCGCCTTTGAAGACCCAGGATATCGTCCCGCCGTGCTGGACGGCGTGGATTATGGCGCGGTGTTTGATTTTGACTATTTTGCCGACAGCTACCCGGAACTGCTGGAAGAATGTGGCGGAAGCCGGGAGGCCGCGCTTGCGTATTTTGTGACGACGGGTATGGATGAAGGAATGCTGGGCAACGAGTTTTTCGACCCCGGGCTTGTGGCCCTGAGCAATCCCAGGCTGGAGGCGAAGCTGACGGACAATTGGCGCGCCTATTATCAGGCGTTTTTGTCGGACGGCACGGGCGCTGAACGGTTTGAGCCGGAATTGCTGGGGGACGGCTGGGCGGAGTAGCGGTTGGACGCGTCAGATTTCGCGCGGCAGGATCACCGTCACGACGGTACCCCGGCCCTCCGTGCTGTCGACAATCAGGCCGTATGCCTCGCCAAAATATAGCTTTAGACGGCGGTTGACATTGCGCAGCCCGATACGGTCGCGCATTTCTCCATCACGGGTAATGCTTTCGCGCAGGGCGTTCAACCGTTCCGGCGGCATTCCCCTGCCGTTGTCGGCAATGCGCAGCTTGACGCAATCAGGGCATTCCTCCCCCGTAATGGAGATGCGGCCGCCAAGCTTCAAGGTGTTCATGCCGTGGTAGATGGCGTTTTCAACAATCGGCTGCAACGTTAGGCGTAGAATTGCGTGTTCGTATAGCGAAGGCGAGATGTTTTCCTCGATCGCGAACTGATGACCCAGGCGTTCCTCCTGCAACAGTATGTACTGCTTGAGCACATAGAGCTCCTCGCCAAGCGAGACGATCACGCCGTCGCCGCTGATGCTGTAGCGTAAAATTTTCCCCAGCGCGGTGGCCATGCGCGCCGCCGCGGTATCGTCGTTTACCTCCGCCATCATGCTGATGGATTCCAGCGTGTTATACAGAAAATGCGGATTGATCTGGGATTGGAGCATGGAAAGCTCCAGCTCCTTCTGCGTGAGCTTGTTCACATACACTACGTTAATCAGCCGGTTGATCTCGTCCAGCATGCTGTTGAACGATTCGGAAAGCTGGCCGATCTCATCCGTGCGGTCCACGTCCATATGCATGCTGAAATCCTGGTTCTTCACCCGTTGCATGGTTTGGGACAGGCGTTTGAGCGGCTCGGAGATGTGCTTGCCCATCAGGTAGGAGATCAGCACCGCGAGCAGTAGTATCACTCCCAGCAAAACCACGGTCACGTCCAGCATCCACCGCAGCTCCTGGTTGACGGCCTGCGCGGGCACAAGGTTCATCAGCGTCCATCCTGGCAGGGAAACGCTGTGAACGCCCGCTAGATATTCCGTTCCGTCCAGCGTTAGCCTGCCGGTTTGAGCGTTTTGCCCGGCAAAGTCATTGAGCGCCTGCGGGACCGGCGCGCCGAGGTTGCCGCCGGCAGAATCATAAACCGCGTTTCCCTGCCCGTCCAGGACGACCATGCGCTGGCCGTCATACAGCGTGAGGCGCCGCATGATGGCGTCAAAATACGTGCATTCCGTATTGATCAGCACCGCGCCCCGGACCATCGCGCTTGGAACCTCCACAATGGCGCGCGCGACGGAAAATGTCCGCGTATCGTACCGGGTCAGGTCGCGCTGGAAAACCAGCGGAAAGGGCGAAAGAAAATAAGCCTCGCCGCCGGAGGACAAAAGCGGCTCAAACCAGCTCATCCCCGCAGGCTCAAAATCAACGGGCGTGGCCGTTTTGGAAAAAAAGGCGTACATCCGTCCTTTGGGCGTGACGAACAGCACGGACTGAATATCGCGTTTAAAGTTGAAAATATCTTTGGCGAGCTGGCCAAGTGAGTTTTCCGCCTCCAACAGCCATTGCCGTTTACCATCGATATCCGCAAGCAGAAAGGGCAGGTCGTGCTCGTCAAACTGGCGGGAAAGGGGAAGCAGCGACAGGCTTTTGATATCTTGCAGATATGTCTCGATTTCGTTGGCGGCCTGCCGGGCAGCCGAATAGGTGCTCCGATACGCCGCCGCCTCGTTTTGCCGCGAATAGACGATATAGTTAAAACCGGTCAGCAATATGAGAAAAAGAACCAGGATGGAAAAAAACAACAGGATTTTATAGAAGATGGGCAGGTTGTGAAAGCGGCTTTTCAGGCGCATGGCAAAACCCCCGTTCCTTGTGATCGGCCGCCATTGATTATAGCGGATGCGCCGGCCGAAAACAAGTACACGGGGGAGGGATACGGTCTGAAAGACCCCCAAATGGCATGCCGCTCGGAAGAAAGCGGCAAAACGCCGTATCGCCGTTCCGGAAGCCGGGCGGTATTACTGTTCCAGCATGGAAAGAGGCACCCATGCGCGGTAGCTTTGCTTAGAGGTGGTCCATTCCACCTGCGCATAACCGTTTTCCTCCGAAACGGTGATGACGCGCTGGCCTTTATCAACCGTCAGGCCCGTTTTGTAAACGCCATATCCTTCTCCGGGACCGTAAAGGGGCTTGGAGGTTTTGATTACGCGAACCTCGACATCACCGTACGCCTCCTCGGGCAGGTCGTACAGGTTAAAGCTGGTGGAATCAAAGCGCTTGAGTCCTGTGTAAATACGGCGCAGCTTATTCCCATAGGGCACCTCGCATTGCACCCAGCAAACCCCGTTGTGGTCATAGGCGTATGAGATCAACTTGATCCACTCATCCTTGACCTTGTAAGTACCCACCTCGGAATAGGCGGTGGAAGGCCCGCTGCGGCCGGAAAGCTTATCCGTGGTCAGGCCCATGACGTTCCCTGTGTCAAAGTTGCCCGCCAGGGGCGCTTCCGCCGGTTTGCCGGATGCCCCGTCCGTTTGGCTGCCGGTTTCGCGAGAGGCGTCTGTGACCGTCTGAAGGAATGAGGCGGCTGCCTCGGCAGAACCGACGACCAGGCGGTTTTCCATCGCCTTATCGCCCGGCCCGTATACGACTTGCAGCTCGTCCGTTAAGCCGTCGGTCAGATTTTCCCACCGCGCGCAAAGGACAAGAAGCAAATCAGAACATTCTTCCGTTTCCAGGTGGTCCCAAATCCAGTAGTTCTCTCCGTTTGCCACCAATACATTGCCCATGGATATATCAATGTCTACCACTACCATATCCGCCGGAACGTTTCCGTCGTCCATCCCGATACCAAGGCTAAAGCCCCCAAAGAAGATGCTCTCGTCCCCTTCTTCAACCAATCTGGTTACCCGGTTGAACAGCGTATCCTCCGTCGCCCATTCAGCCGCTGCGGCGCCGGTTGTCAATAAACCCAGTGTCAGCAGAAAAGCCAGAACCTTATTGAAGCGTTTTGTTGCTTGATACATACATAAACCCCCTTGCACGATTAAGAATGATGATTATTTTGCTATGTCTATGGCATTTTCCGTCCGCGTATTCTTGAAGCATACGTCAATGCGCGCTTTACCCTATGTACGCCTCCCATCGCAAGGTACCGCACCCCAACTGTTTCAAAATTAACGTAGATCCAATTTTTGCTAATTCTATCACTGTTTGTTATGCCTGTCAATGGAGGCGCGCGGAAATCCAGCTGGTATATTGTTGCGTTGCGCCGACATCAGGGCGTAATGTCCGCCGCGTTGACTTTTCCCTTTGGGTATGAGATAATCGGTTCGAAATTGATGGAAAACCGGGAGGGGTTCGCCCCGGGGCCAGGCCTCTGGGCGGCGAAAAGGGAAACCGGTGAAAATCCGGTGCAACAGCCATTACTGTCATTGACTTTAGCGAAGGCATTGCCATTGGGCTAACGCCTGAGAAGGCGCCTTCGCGGGCGGGCTTCCCCGCCGGTCATCAGTCAGGAGACCTGCCCCGCCCTAAGCCGGTTCGTTCTTGGGCAATGGAGAACACATGGCCGGCCCGTAAAGGGCGTGGTTGGCGTGAACATTTTTCTGGCGGATGACGACCGGATTATCCGGATGGGACTGCGTAAGATTATCGGCGGGCTCAGCGAGAACTATCATGTGGTGGGGGAGGCGTCCAACGGTGAGGATGCCCTGGCGTATTTGCTTGAAAACCCGGTGGATCTGCTGATTACTGATATCAGGATGCCCGTTATGGACGGTATTGAACTGATTGAGCAAATCGATCGGCGAAAGCTGCCCGTAAAAACCATCGTGTTAAGCGGCTTTGACGAATACCGTTATATCCGCGCGTCGCTAAAGGGCGGGGCTCAGGACTATCTGCTCAAACCCATCGACCGCGGCGAGCTTGGACAGCTGCTTAAAATGATCGACGGCGAGGTGCGAAGCGCCCGGGAGTTGGAGGCTGAACCGTCCGACAGCGTCAGGGGCGCGGTTAAGCTGGCGCAGCAGTACATTGAGGAGCATTTTCACGAGCATATTACCCTGTCCGACGTAGCCGCGTATACGGGCCTGAGCGAGTGCTACTTTTCCAATCTGTTTAAGGTGGAAACCGGCAAGAATTATTACGACTATCTTTCGGAGCGGCGTATCGAAACGGCCAAGCGCATGCTGCTAAAGGACCCGCGCGCCAAAATCTACGAAATTGGCGAGCAGGTCGGCTACGAGGAAACGATCACCTTCAACCGAAATTTTCGCAAGTATGTGGGCATGACGCCCCGGGAGTTTCGTAGCAAGGGTTGATACTAGAAAATTTCACCAATCAAAAGAAACGATTAGAAATGGAAAGAAGTGCTGTTCCAATGGAACGGCATTTTTGATATGATTAGCCCATCAAAGCGGAGCCCAAAACCGAATTGGGCTCCACAATACCATACTGGAGGAGGAGAACTCATGAAAAAGATCCTGAGCCTGGCGCTGGCATGCGCGTTGCTCCTGTCCCTGCCGCTGATCGGTTCCGCTGAGGAGGAACTGAGCGGAAGCATCGTGTGGGTTACCAATCGCACCGATATCGCCGATACCGTGCTTACGGACATGGCGAAAGAGTTTATGGCGCTTCATCCCGGAACGACCGTTGAGGTTGAGGGTATCAAGGATGTTGAGCAAACCATGATGACCCGCATGGCCGCCAACGAAATGCCCGATGTGTCGCTGATCATCACGACCAAGCTGACCAAGAGCGATTTCGCAAACTACTTCCTGCCCCTGGACGACCTGGGCTTTACCGCCGACGACGTTTACTTCTACGAGAATTGCGTGGGCGACGATGGCAAGCTGTACGGCCTGACCACCGACATGTACACCAACTGCGTCTTCTATAACAAGGCTGCCTTCGCTAAGGCCGGCATCACCGAAGTTCCCAAGACGCTTGAGGAGCTGGACGCCACCTGCCAGAAGCTTAAGGAAGCGGGCATCGTGCCCTTTGCCACCAGCTTCCGTGATTCCTGGCCCCTGCGCGGCTGGTTCAGCGGCTTCTATACGCAGATCGGCCTGTCCGGCAACGTTAACTTCATGGACGAGCTGGTCAACGCGGAAAAGCTGTTTGACGACAGTGAATTCGGCAACCTTTATACCTTGAAGATCGCCCGCGATTTCGCGGACAAGGGTTACTTTGAGCCCGAACTGGTCGCCGCCAACTGGGATAACCAGCGCCGCGACATTCTCAATGGCGACATGGCCATGTTCTACGACGGCGCCTGGTACGGCCCGCAGCTGGTATTCAACAGCGATATGCCCGCCGAGGACGTCGGCGCGTTCCCCTTCCCCGGCGCGCAGGCCCTGACCGTTTGCCCTTCCTGGTTCTACGGCGTGTCCAAGACCAGCGAGCATCCGGACGTGGCCAAGGCGTTCCTCAAGTTCATGCTGGAGGATGGCCGTTATGCGGATTGCCTGAAGGCTGAGTGCTCCTTAAAGAGTGTTCAGAGCGACCTCCCTGGTCTGGCGGAGCTGTACGGCTACGGCCTGCCGGTCATCGAGATGCCCACCACGCCTTCCAAGCTGATTGAGATTTTCAACAAGGGCCAGATGGGTCTGGACAGCATCACCCAGGAATACCTGATCGCTGAAGATCCCGACGCGATCATCCAGAAGTACAACGATAAATGGACCCAGGCCAAAAAGGACCTCGGCCTGTAAGGCTCAAACCGGAGGGATTTGGGGCGAAACCCTCAAATCCCTCCCTTTTTTATCCGTCGTACGGAAATAGACCGGCAAAACAGGTCTGAAAAGCTTTTTCATGACAGGTTTACGGTCGCGAGAGGATGGTTATCACAATGAAAAGGCAGGCTTTTCGAACGGACCGGCGGGAAAAGACGATTGTAATCGTCGCATTTTTGGCCATCCCGCTGCTGCTGATGGCTGTTTTTTCCTTCTTGCCCGCCGGAAAGCTGGTGCAGCTCAGCTTTACGGACTGGACCGGATTGGGAGACTTTGATTATGTCGGCTTTCGCAACTATCAGGAGCTGTTTCGCAACGGCGAGCTGCTCCAGGTGCTGGCCAACGTTTCGGCTTATATCGTGGTTATGCTGGTTCAGGTGTTTCTGGCGCTCTTCCTGGCGGTTATTTTAAACCAGAGCATCAAGGGTAAAAACTTCTTCCGCTCGGTCACCTTCCTGCCGTATATGCTAAACGGCGTGGCCGTGGCCTTTATGTTCAACATAATGTTTGATTTTGAGCGCGGACCGTTCAACGTGCTGCTGAACGCCCTGGGGCTGGGGCAGTATGCCGTGCACTGGATCAGCGCTTCCTATATGACCAACTATTCGCTGGGCCTGATCGCCCTGTGGCGCTATACCGGCTTTAACATGGTTATCTTTTTGGGCGGCCTTCAGTCCGTCTCCAACGAGTATTATGAGGCGGCCAATATCGATGGCGCCAGCTTTATTCAAAAGGTTCGCTATATCACGCTGCCGTCCATCCGCACAACGTTTGAAATCAATCTGCTGCTGGGCTTCAACGGCGCGCTGCAGGCGTATTATGAGCCGTTCGTCATCACCAAGGGCGGGCCTGGCGGCATGACGGATACCTTTGTCACCAAATCGCTGAAATATGCGTTTGAGTTTCAGAATTTCGGCCTTGCTTCCGCGCTGGCGGTGCTGTTGGTGCTGATGATTATCGGCGCAATGCTCCTTTCCAAGCTCGTTATGTCCAAAAAGGAGGCGTAGGGAACCATGAAAAAGCATCCCAACAGGCTGCCCGCAACCATGGAGATTGAGAGCAAGCTGATGAAGATTTTTGCGTATGCACTGTTGATCCTGATTGTCATTTTGGTGGCGGTACCGCTGTATACCGTCGTCATGCTTTCCTTCAAAACCAAGACCGAGGCCATGGGCCCCAACGTTTTCAGCCTGCCGGAGTCCTTTGCGTATTTTGAAAACTTCAAATACATTTGGACCAAGGGCAAGCTGCTGACGGGCTTTAAGAATACGGGTATTCTGATCGTCACCTCGGTTGCGGGCAGCGTCGTTATGGGCACGATGGTTGCCTATATTCTGGGCAGGTTCCAGTTTAAGGGTCGCCGCTGGCTATATCTGCTGTTCCTGTTTCCCACCATTGTTCCCGCGATGACCACGCAGGTCGCCACCTTCACCATCGTGCGCAACCTCGGGCTATACAACACCATCTTTGCCGGCATCATCCTGTATGTCGCCACGGATATCATGCAAATCTACATCTTCCTCCAGCACATCGAAAAAATTCCCATGGCGCTGGATGAAAGTGCCCGCATCGACGGCGCGTCCTATATGCGTATCTATGGCAGCATCATCATGCCGCAGATGAAGCCCGCCATCGCCACTGCCGTCATCATCAAGGCGCTGACTATTTACAACGACCTGTTCATTCCCTATCTGTATATGCCCAAATCCTCGCTTAAGACGGTCACGACCTCCATCCTGGCATTTGTGGCGGACCGTACGTCCGACTGGGGCCTGGTCGGGGCGGGCATCGTGAGCGTAATCATCCCCACCATTCTGATTTATCTGTTCATGCAGCGTTATATCATCGGCGGCGTTGTCGAAGGCGCCGTCAAGGCATAAGGGGAGGAAACAGCGCATGACGCCCAAGGAACGCTTTCAAAGGGCTGTCCGTTTCCAGAAGCCGGAGGATTACGTTTCCTTCATGGAGCTGGAGTTTCAGATCACGGAAGAATATGTCGGAAAACAGCTGGTGCTGGGGGAGGAATTCGCCGGCCTCTCCGCGAAAGAAAAGGAGCGCGCTCATCACGAAAACGCGCAGGCCATGATCGCAGTGATGGAAAAAGCCGGTCACGACGCCGTTAAGGAGATGGGCGGCTACTGGGAAGCCGCGCCGGGGCATCCGGCGTTTATGTGGTTGCCCAGCATGGAGGACAGGCTTGACTATGTCCGCATCTTCAAGCAGGAGGCCGGCGAACGCTATTTTCTGCTGGGCAATGTGGGCGCGACCATGTCCATCCCCTCCGGGGACCAGCTTTACGACTATGTGGAAAAGCTCTTCGACGAGCCGCAACTTATCCATGAGGAAAGCGAAAGCCTGCTGCATCAGGGGCTTAGCGACGGTGTAAAGCTGATCGACGCGGGATGCGACGGCATCATCAACGCATCGGATATCGCGTTTAATACCGGCACATTTATCTCCGGCGAAATGCTGGAGGAGTTCTTCTTCCCCTATTTTGACCGGTGGGTGGAGGAGACAAAGCGCCGTGGCGCGCTTACGGTTTGGCATACGGACGGCAATATCAACAAAGCACTGCCGCGTGCCGTCGCGGCGGGGGTCGAGGCCATCCAGTGCATCGATCCGCTTGGCGGTATGGATATTGTAGCGCTCAAGAAGGAATGGTACGGAAAAACCGCGCTGATCGGCAACCTGGACTGCTCGCTTCTGCAAACAGGCGCGCGCGAAGAGGTGGAGGCTGCGGCAAAGGCCGTTCTGGAAGGCTGCAAGGGAGACGGCGGCTTTGTGCTGTCCTGCTGCAACGCCGTGTTCAAGGGCATCACAGGGGAGCGGTACCAGTGGCTGGTGGACAGCCGTTACCGCTTTGGCAAAGAGGAAGCCTGTTAAGTTCTGAAAGGCTTTTCCAGTCCCTGTTGCGTTTCAAGAGAGAGGATGGCTGTCATAATGGAAAAGATTTCGCTCAACGGTGTATGGTCGCTTTATTACGCTCCCGAGAAGCAACTGCCCGAAACCCCGGAGGCCCTCGCGCTGTCGGATATCGGCCGGGTGGAGGCAACGGTGCCGGGCAATGTGGAGCTGGATTTGTTCCGCGCGGGCGTATGCCCCGACCCCTTCTTTGGCGAAAACCTGTACGAGTTTCGTAAATACGAGTTTTACGGTTGGTGGTATACGCGCGTCTTTACCGTGGACGAGGACTTTTTGCGTCAACGCGTAACGCTGTTCCTCGGCGGGGTGGATACCTTTGCCGATGTTTATGTCAACGGCGTTAAGGCGCTTACGGCGGATAACATGATGCGTGAGTATGAGGCGGAGGTGGGCGGCCTTCTGCACGCGGGTGAAAACACCATCGCGGTTCGCATTGCCTCGGCTGTTAACCGCGCGCGGGAAATGGATTATCCGGCCGGCGTGCGCGGCCCGGGCTGGGAGCATACGGACGAGATGATCTGCGTGCGCAAGCCCGGCCACTGCTTTGGCTGGGATATTGCGCCCCGCTTCGTATCCGCCGGGTTGTGGCGCGGCGTGGAACTTCGCCGGCAGAAGAAAACCCGTATCCGCGAAACCTATCTGGCGACGCTTTCCGCGACGGAGCGCAGCGCAAGCGTCCTCGTCAAATGCCGGTTTGAGACGGATGACGAGTATCTGGAGGATTTTGCCGTCCGCGTCGAGGGCGCGTGCGGGGAAAGCCGTTTTGATAAGCTGCTGAAGGTGAAGTTCGTCTCCGACGAGATTACCTTCACCGTGGACAGGCCCAAGCTTTGGTGGCCTAAGGGCTATGGCGAGGCAAACCTGTACGACGTAACCATCTCCCTTATGCACTGCGGCGAGGTGGTGGACCAGCGCCGGGAGCGCCTGGGCATCCGCACGGCTGAGGTTGAGGCCCGGTTTGAGACGGGCGACGCTGGTGAGTTCAAGGTTCTTGTAAACCATGTGCCGATTCTTATCAAGGGCGCGAACTGGGTGCCGCTGGACGCGTTCCACAGCCGCGACGCGCAGCGCGTTCAGCAGGCGGTGGGCCTGTTTGCGGAGGCCGGTTGCAACATCGTGCGCTGCTGGGGCGGCAACGTTTATGAGGATCACCGCTTCTACGACCTTTGCGATGAAAACGGCATCCTCGTCTGGCAGGATTTTTCACTCGCCTGCGCCATTTATCCGCAGGACGACGCCTTCGCCCGTATCGTGGAGGACGAGGCCGTCCAGATCGTGCGCAAGCTGCGCAACCACCCCTGTATTCTGCTTTGGTCGGGCGATAACGAGGTGGACGCGATGTATTACAACTTCGGCTACCTCTACCCGCATGTGCGGAACAACCGCATCTCCCGCGAGGTGCTTCCGCGCGTGACCGCCGGGCACGACCCGCTGCGCTATTACCTGCCGTCCTCGCCGTTTGTGCCGCTTCACATCGTGGGCGACCTGAACGTGCCGGAGCAGCATAACTGGGGTCCGCGAGACTATTTCAAGGGCGATTTTTACAAGCACTCCACGGCGCATTTCATCAGCGAGATCGGGTACCATGGCTGTCCGTCCGTAGGCTCCCTGCGCCGCTTTATTTCGGAGGACTGTCTCTGGCCCATTCAAAACGGCGAATGGGACGCGCACAACACCGAGTATACCAAGTGCATCCGCGACCGTGGCTATGACCGTAACCAGCTGATGGTCGACCAGGTCACCGATATGTTTGGCGAAACGCCGGAGGCGCTGGAGCGCTTCGCTATGCTTTCCCAGGCCAGCCAGGCGGAGGCGGTCAAATTCTTTATCGAGAACGTGCGGCTTCACAAGTGGCGCAAGACAGGTATCATCTGGTGGAATATGCTGGACTGCTGGCCCCAGATATCGGACGCGGTGGTGGACTATTACTTTCACCGCAAGCTTGCGTTCCACTATATCCGGCGCGTACAGCAGCCCATTTGCCTCATTGTTGCCGAAGCGGAGAACTGGCATCACGAGGTGGTGTTGTGCAACGATTCGCGTATGGACGCGGAGGTTCGCTATATCGTGGCAGACGGCGAGACGGGTGAAACGCTGCTTGAGGGTGTGGAAATTTCCCGCGCGAACGAAAATCTTCCGCTTGGGCGCATCAAGACCTATTCCGGCGTACAGCGCCTGTTGACGCTTAGCTGGAGCGTGGACGGAAAGCCGGGCGCGAACCATTACGTCACGGGCTATCCTGCCTTCGACGGCGACCGCTACCGTAGGTGGATCGACATTATCAGCGCGTTGGAGGAACCCTTTGACGCCCCCGTCTGCTGGAGGGACGAATGATGAACGGCATGGAACGAGTGAGAAGCTGCTTGCGCTTTGAGCCGGTCGACAGGGCGCCGCTGGAATACCATCCCTGCCTGCGGGGCCTGTATGAGCATGGGGACGCCCTGCGCTCGATGGTCAAGGCCCTCCCCGGGGATTTTGAGGATTTCAGCGACGTGGAGGTTCCGCCTCCCCGGCCGCAGGACTTGACCCCCGGCGGCGGTTACCATTCCCTTGAGGTGGACGAGTGGGGCGTGGAATGGGAGCGCTGCATCTATCTGATGGCGGGCCATCCCAAAACCTATCCGCTTGAAGACCTGAGCCGTTTGGGCGGCTACCGTTTCCCCGCCAACACATGCGACGATCCGTCACGGGTGGCGGCGCTTGCAAAGCGCGTGGAGGAAACCAAGCGAAAGGGCGGTTACGTCAAGCTGGGGTGGATTAACCTGCTGGAAAAGCTCCATGCCCTGTGCCCGTTTGAAACCGTGCTGATGGAGCTGTATGACGACAGCAGGGAGATCAACGACCTGGCGGATAAGCTGGTGGAATACCAGGCATGCGAGATTCAAACCCTGCTGGACGCGGGCGCGAACGGTATTCAGCTCGCGGACGATTTTGGTACCAACAGCGCCATGCTGATCTCACCCGAATGCTGGCGGCAGTTTTTCAAACCGCGCTATCAAAAGCTGATCAAACCTATCCGGGATGCGGGGGCGGACGTGTTCTTTCACTGCTGCGGATACGCGCCGGATATTTTGCCCGACCTGAGGGAGATCGGCGTGGACGCGGTATGGCCGCAGCTTTCGGTGTACGATATTGACTGGCTGGCGGGCGCGCTCCGTGATATCGGCTTGGCCTGCGCTATCCATATCGACCGCGCCGGGGTGATGACGCGCGGCACGCAGGACGACGTATCCCGCGCCGTGGATGCCGCCGTTCGCGCTTTTAACCCCATGGAGGGCGGCTCGTGGTTCTATGTGGAAACCGACAATGACTTCCCGCTTGAAAACATCCGGCGGCTGTTAAGCGAAATTGAAAAATACCGCATTCGGAGGGACGTACCATGAGTAGAAGGCAAAGCTTTGCGGATACGCTAAAGCATCAAACGCCCGAACGCCTGATTTTGGATTTGGGAGGCTGCCCGCTTTCGTCTATGGAAGGGGAGAGCGAGCAGCGGGTGCTGGATTTTCTGGGCTATGGAAAAAAGCAGAGCGAAGAGGAGTGTATGTTTGGCAAGACGCACCGGCTGGATGAGCGCCTGCTTGAATACCTGGATATTGACACGCGCTCCGTGGGCGAGATTTTTGTGCCTAAAAAGTCGCAGTTCAAAAAGCTCTCGGATACGGAATATATCGATGAATGGGGCATTTGCCGCCGCTTTACCGGCCTTTATTGGGACGCTGTGAACGCCCCCTTGAAGGACGCCACGCTGGAAGAGCTGGAGGCCTATCCCTTCCCTGACCCGGACAGCATTGACGAGCGCGAAATCGAGTTTCACGCCAGGCGCGCCAAAGAGCTGTATGAGAATACCGATTACATCATTTGCGCGGAGCATCCCGTGTATGGAATTTTCGAGCTGGGCTGCTGGATGTGTGGGTTTGAGGATTTCCTCTACCGCATGCTTGCCGAGCCGGAGTTTGTGCATTGCTTCTTCAAGCGGGTGCTGGAATATCAGAAGGCTGTGATCGAGCGGTATTACTCGGCGGTTGGTCCCTACATCCACTACACCTCCAGCGGCGACGATTTTGCCACCCAGAACGGGCCGTTCGTATCGCCGGCGCTGTTTGCTGAAACCATTAAGCCGTATTTCAAGGAGCGTATCAGCTACACCAAGCGGTTTACCGGCGCGGCGTTTTTGCATCATTCCTGCGGCAGCGTGTTTTCACTGGCGGAGGATTTGATCGACAGCGGCGTGGAAATTTTGAACCCCATCCAGCCCAAGGCGGCGGATATGCAGCCGGAGAAGCTCAAGGATGCCTTTGGGGGACGTATCGTGTTCCATGGCGGCATCGACACGCAGGAGGTGCTTCCTTTCCTGCCGCCCGAACAGGTTGAGGAGGTTGTACGCCAGACCATTCAGATTATGAACCGCGACGGGGGGTATGTGTTTGCCGCGGCGCATAACATTCAGCCGGATGTGAACCCGGAAAACCTGGTGGTGATGTTCCAGGCGGCGCGGAAATACGGAAAAAGGGCGTAGGAGGCGCGCAGCTCATGTTATGTGAAAGGAATCGGGAATGATGACGAGCAAGGAAAGGGTATACCGCACTCTTGATTTTGAAACCCCGGACCGCATCCCGGTGGACCTGTGGATTTTGCCCGCGGCGGAGGCGTTTCACGGAGAGGCGCTACAGGAGCTGCTTAGCGAGCGCGGAACGGATTTTATTAAAGCGCCGTTCCATGACCCCACGGCGGACGCACAGATGTACGACGAGGGCGTGCATACCGATATCTGGGGCAGCGTTTGGCATTCCCGCAAGGCGGGCATGGCGGGTGAGGTTAAGGGCTATCCGCTGGAGGACGACGAGGCGTTTAGGGACTACCGTTCACCGCTGCACGTGCTGGAGGATGTGAAGGAAAGCGATTTTTACCGCGGCGTGGACGAGTACCTGGGCGAACACGCGGACATGTTTGTGCACTCGGGCTGGATGAGCCTGTTTGAGCGCATGCAATTTTTGCGTGGCACAGAAAACCTGTTTATGGATATCGCGCTGGAGACGGATGAGTTTTTTAAGCTTCGGGACATGGTGCTTGCGTACTGGCTGCGCTATACGGACCTGGTTTGCGCCATTCCCGGCGCGGACGCATGCACGATAGGCGACGACTGGGGCAGCCAGAAAGCCATGCTGATATCCCCGGCGGCCTGGCGCAAGCTGTTTAAGCCTGCCTACAAGCAGCTGATCGACCGTATTCACCAGCACGGCAAGCGGGCGTTTATCCATAGCGACGGCTACATTCTAGACATCTACGAGGACTGGATTGAACTGGGCGCGGACGCAATCAACTCCCAAATCTGGTGCATGGGACCGGAAAAGGTGGCCCAGATCGTAAAGGGACGAATCACCTGCTGGGGAGAGCTGAGCCGGCAGACCGTTTTGCCCTTTGGCACGCCGGAGGATATTCAGCAGCAGGCCGATGAGATGAAGCGGTTGTTTTATCAAAACGGCGGCCTGATTGGACAGTGCGAAACGGGCTACGACGTGCCGCTTGCCAATATCCGCGCCGCGCTGAACGCATGGTAACGGACGGTTGACCGATAAAGGAAGATAAAGAAAAACCGCCGCCCGCCTTTCATGAAAATGAGAGGCGGGCGGCGGTTTTTGAGGGTGGGGAGCGTTGGGGGCGGTTAACAGAATTTGATGAAATCGCAGCCGGCGATGGGTCAAGGGCAAAGCCTTTGTCGGGGTGCGGGGGGGCCCGCGTCCATTTCCGTCCCCGCCGCCTCTACCGGCAAACCTCCTCCATGGCGATCTCGGCCCAGCGCCACACATGCTGGGGCTTGCCGCAAACGGTGCTGATGTCCTTTAAGATAAATTCCAGGCATACGTCATGCCGGCGGGCAGCATCCAGCGTGCGGCGCAGGTCGTCACGAACAAGCTTTTCGTCCATTACGTCGGCCGCGAGATAGGCCGGGGTGGGCTTGTTGCTCATCACATACCGGCTGCGGTCCAGGTTTTGAGCGAAGCGCTCGCGGTCGCTCCAAGGGCTACAGGAAAGCTTACGAACGTTGGGCAGCTTTTCGATCACATCCAGCCGGTCGTCCAGCCGGTCGCAGCAGCCATAGTAAACCGCGCCGAAGCGCGCAAAAACGCGTTGCATGTACGCCACCTCAAACTCGTCCGTTACAGCGGGCGAAACAGAGGTAAACAGCTGCGCAAGCCCAAGCGTCCAGGCGTTTTTCGCGAGGGGCGCGGGCGGCTCGTCCCCGGCGTGCGAGGCGTCCGTCAGGTAGGTTTGCGAGCAGTGGCACAGGTTGGAGGTGACGTCAAACCCGCCCAGCCTATCCAGCTGGTCGGTCATGGACAGCAGGCCGACGGTCAGCTTTTCCATCAGGGCGTGCAACATTTCAGGCCGGTCCATCAGCTCGATGTAGCAATTTTCAATTCCCATCCATTCGGTAATGCTATCCCAGATGCCGCAGTGCAGCACCACGCCCGTCATGCGGAAGGGCAGAATGCCGTCAAACAGCTCGTGCGCCGTTTGGAGGATGTCCTGCTCAACGGCCTCGTCCAGCGTATAGACAGGCGTATGGATTTTTTCCAGATCTTCCTCGTTCTCGATCTGGTTATGATAACGGTGGCTGACCACGTCGTTTTTGACGTCGCTGGCCAGCAGGTCCTGCTCGGTTTTCAGCCCCCAGCCGGAGTGGGAAATAGGCCGTGGGAGGCAGAGGTAAGGATCCCAAACACGGTCAACCGGAAAATGCTTCCACTGGTAGATCGCGCGCCTGAGCCAGGTTTCCACGCCGCGCCAGTAGGGCTCGCTCACCCGGCAGGCAAGCGAGCCGTCCACATCCATCTCGTGCCAGGGCAATTGATCGATCAGCACCATGGGGCGGTCCATGGACAGGTTGTTCAGGTGAGCCCAGAGATCGCGCTTTTCCCTGTGCACGGGAAGCGCCGCGATGGCGGCGTACTGCCGGGCAAGCTCTTTAAGGACGGAGATTTCAGCGGTGTTCATCATTTGACAGCTCCTTATTAAATCAGGCCTGACGCACAAAGTGGCGGCGGTAATCGCTGGGCGAAAGGCCGTAATGGGATTTAAAGGTGTTGGAAAAGCTTTTGACGTTTGAATAGCCGACGCTTTCGGCAATGGATTGGATGGTTGCTCCCCGCAGCAGCTGGCCGACGGCTTCATTCATGCGCATGCAAAGCAGGTAACGGTGCGGCGTGATGCCGGCGAGCGACTTAAACAGGCGGATGAAGTATTCGGGCGTATAACCGAAACGGTGGGCAAGCTGGGGGATGGAGAGCGGGCCTTCCAGATGAGCGTCCAGGTAGGCGGTCATTTCGCTGAGCCGCTCGTCGGGAAGCTCTACCAGCTCCGCCAGGCGGCAAAGCTCCAAAAAAGCCTGGACGAGCAGCTCCACGTAGGCGGAGGCCGGGGAACCCTGCGTGATTGCGTCCCGCAGCACAAGCATCAGGTGAGCAAAGCGCGGATCATCCTCCATGGGGATGGATAACAGACGGGTGATTCGAAGCATCGGCGAGGCCATGTGAAACCACAGACAGTTGAGCGGGTCGGCCGGGTTGTGTTCCATGACATAGGGAGTATGCGTAGGAAAAAGATATAGCGTACCCCTTTGAAGCACGCGCCGCTGGTCGCGGCTTTTGTACTCCACCTGTCCGCCGTCGATCAGGTAAACGCGTGAGAACATAGGCGCACGCGCCTCGTCCACCCGCCAGCCGGCAGGCTGAATACCATATCCATAATCCAAAACAGCCATCGCCTAACCCCCTGCCGATACCATACGCGTTTGAATGCCGAATGTCAAGAAAAATACATAAAATGATTATAATCACGTAAATTAAGTCAATTTTTATGGAGGCACAGCACGTAGGGAAAGCCGCGGCGGCTGAAAAAGCGGGACGCATGGCCGTAGAGGCCCGCGTCCCGCTATAAAACGTTTGAATAGTTAGCCCGTTGCGCGCAAGCGCCGCGTTTACGCGTCCAACCGTTTTTTGCGGTATACAAGCATAAACAGCGCGAACGCGCCGACCAGCCATACGCCGATCACCATCCATGGAAGAGCCTTGGGCTGACCGTTCATGTACAGCAATTCTATCATGGAATAGGTCGGTATAAACTGCGCGATTTTCGCCACGGTGTCGTTCATTTGCGCAAACATAGGGGGAATCATTAGAAGCAGGGCCACGGGCGAGGCGAGCGTGCCGGTGGACATCTGGTTCTTGCAAAGCAGACCGATCACCGCGCCCAGAAACATCAGGCACAGCGCCGTGAGGGTAGTGACCAAGAGAAAAAGCGGAAGGGCGCTCAGGGCCATGCCCGTCAGAAAAAACACGGCGAGGTTTACGACGCTCAGCAGAACCAGAACGACCAGGCATTTGCTGGTTAAAAACTCCACGGCACCCACGTTGGAGAGCATCAGCGTGCGGAGGGTGTTTTTTTCCTTCTCCTCCGCGATCATCATGGAAAGAAGCGCCACCGGCACCAGCGCGAGGTTCATCAATACGCCGATCAGCGAGATAAACTCGCGGGGCATAGGCATGCCGTCGATGGGCAGCATGCGGTAAAGAAGCGTGAAAAACAGCGGCAGCACGGCCAAAATCATGCCGTTACCATTTTTGAGCGTATCCTTCCAATCCTTAAGAAACAGGATGCGGGTTTTTTGAAGGCGCGTCATCATAACAGCTTCCTCCCCGTCAGCGTCAAAAAGATTTCCTCCAGATCGGGCTCCTGTGAATGCACGGTGGAAAGGGCCTTTCCCTCAAAGGCGCGGCTCAATTCCGCCAGGCCCCCGGCGCTTTTTTCCGCCGTTACGCGCTCGCCGTCCATGCCCACGGCCACCAGCAGGTTGGGCGCGTGGCGCAACTTCAGGGCCTGTGGGCTATCGCACGCGGCGATGACGCCTTCGTTTAAGAAAGCCACGCGGTTGCACAGGCGGTCGGCCTCCTCCATACGGTGCGTGGTGAGGAAAATAGTGGTGCCCTCCTGGTTTAGCTCCCTGAGCATATCCTGAACGGCACGCGATGTCGCCGGGTCCAGCGCGGCGGTCGGCTCGTCCAAAAACAGCAGGCGGGGCTTATGAAGCACCGCTCGCGCCAGCATCACGCGCTGCGCCATGCCGCGCGATAGCTTTTTGGCGGCTTTTTTTTCCTCGCCCGTAAGCCCGACGCGCTCCAGCGCCTCCAGCGCCCGGGCGCGGGGCACGCCCTTTAAATCCGCAAACAGGTTCAGGTTATCCTCGACCGACAGGCGCTCGTACAGGCCGCTGGTATCCGTCAGCACGCCGATTTGATCAAACGCGGAAACGGGCAGGCTCTCGACGGGCTGCCCAAAGAGCCGCACGCTGCCCGCCTGCGGGCGAAGCTGACGGGTCAGGAGCTTGATGGTAGTCGTTTTACCAGCGCCGCTAGGACCCAGGAAACCGAAGATTTCCCCTTCGGAAACCTCAAAGCTCACCTCGCGCAGAGCAGGCCTGCCGCCAAACGATATGCCCGCGCCCTCCACCTGAATTAAAGGTTCCGCCATGGGTGATTCCTCCTTATGTCCGGGATGTGGCCATCATAACAGAAGACGCCGAAAACCGCAATCTAAAACGGCCCAACGGTACGTGCGCCGGGCCGAATGGAGCATATGAAGGTTTGAAAATGCGGGTTTTATTACTTGCGCATGGCCTTGCGGAAGTTGTAGCGGGTTTTCCAATAGTGCGAATCCTGCCTGATGCGGCTGAAAAGATCGCCGCCCAGAAACAGCACCACGTTTAGCAGCGAGAAGATGATCGCGGCGCGGGTGCTCCACGAGCCAACGATCAGCTGCCAGAGAAAGAGCGCGGCATTAAGCAGCGCCAACCACTTCATCTTCACCGGCAGGATGAAGAACACAAGAATCTGATAATCCGGCCACGTCGCCGCAAAGGCAAAGAAAAGCGACAGGTTCAGGTAGGTGTTAACCGCATAGCCGGTAATGACGGCCGCCAGGATGTTGCCGATGACGCCTACCAGGTAAAACAGGTTAAACCGGGCCGCGCCCCACTGGTTTTCCAGAGCCGAGCCGATCATCCAGTAAAAATACAGGCTGAAAATGACCCAGAGCGGCGATGAGCTGGGCGGCAGGAAAATAAACGTGAGCAGCCGCCATACTTGCCCCTGTGCGACCCTGGGCATGCTCAGGCTCAGCTTTGAGGAAAAGCCGAGGCCCATCATATCAGCCACAAAGATCAGCGCCATGCCAAAAACGATGTAGTTCATCAGGTGAGGAATCGCAAACCGCCTTATTTTTCGCTCCACGGTGTCCAGCCACTTCATGCGGGACGCCTCCCATCGTTAAAATGATTGCCGCACGGCATGACCCGATAAAAAGCGGGATTGCTTTGCGCCGCGCCGCATCCCTATCATACCACAGGGGACGGGTTTTCACAACGGCGGGATGAGAGGGAGGGAAGAACTGCACACTCGGGAGGCAAGAGGCTGTTTGCGAATCTGCAACCATAGGCCTTTCGATGTGACAGTTCCAAATGGAAGAAAGGCGTGTGTAGATTGCTCGTCGTTAACCGTCCGTGCGCGCAACCTTGCATTCAATAAAGGTGCGCCGGTTTTGTGTGTACAGAATGTGTAGACAATTTCCTTCGACTAGGACGGATGGATATGAGTACTCGCCCACCGTGGTTTCCAGATTAAGAGGTTCCAGGAATGTGACCCCGTTGTCCATGGATAGCGCGACGGACAGAGGTGTACGCCTGCCCCAGTTATCGCCCACGGGGTTATACACAACCGCGAGAAGACCGTCCTCAAAGCGCGCGACGTCAATGCCACAGCAGTTGTTGGGCAGTTGGGTCGGATAGGCATCACACCAGGTTATGCCATAATCCGTGGAATCGCTGCGGTAAATGCGTCCGCGCGTACTGCGCATCATGGCATGAATGTGCCCAGGCTCGGATTCCCACATGCTCGGCTGAATCGTGCCGTCCCAGGCACCCACAACGCTCAGATCGTTTTCCCAAAGCGCGCCTTTTTTCAGTCCCTCCCACAGCCTGTCGGGCTGTAGTGGCCCGGAGGGGAGGTGGCGCATGGGAATGCTGTGAATCTCCCAGGTTTTTCCTGCATCCCGCGAGATATCGGCGTAGCTGTCCATGGCGGTCCCCACCTCGCTTGAGGTGGGTGCAATCCACCAGCCGTTGCTCGCGGTTAGAATTTTATTGCGAACGGAAGCGCGAGGCGTATAATCGCCAGGTACGGCCTCGACTGATTCGGACCAGCTTTCTCCGCCGTCATCCGACCAGGAGACCATCGTGTACCATGTCTGTACGGTTAAGCCGACTTTATAGAACAGAAAAATTCTGTTTCCATGGAGAAAAAGTACCGGATTCCAATGGGGAAGCTGATAGACTGCTTTGATGCGTATGGGCGCCCTCCACTGGCCACCGGAGCAGCGGCATAGCCAGATCGCCTGATCAGGCGTACCTTCGCTTGTGCCCGCCCAAAAGGCTACCAGCCGGTCTCCGGAGGGAAGTCTGACCTGCGTGTTTGCATGGCAATCATGAAACAGGACCTGATCTTCCGCAAAAATAGGCCGTTGAGATACGATGTTCAGTTTTATCATGGTCGTGTCTCCTTTAAAAAATGAAAGAGAAGAAAGAAATTTAAAGCCGACGATTATCGCCTCTGAAGAAAATCGCCGTCTAGGTAGTTTTGCGTCGATTTTGTCAAATGTTCGCTCATCAATAGGGCCGCGCGCTCCGCATCGCCGGTACGAAGGGTTTCGATCATCCGACGGTGATCTTCAATACCATCCGCGTTTCCCCCGGATGGAAGCAATGCCGTTCGCAGAACCGGAGCCACCAAATTGGCAATGGAACGCTCAAAAATTTCAAGCAGCGGGTTGCGCGAAAGCCGTGCAATCATCCCGTGAAACTCCAAATCCAGCGCGATGCGCTGGTCAATGTCGTCCTTTGATTCACGCATACGCGCGTTGATTGCTTCCAGTTCGTCAAAATCCGCATCATGGCCGTTTTCCGCGGCAAGCCGACAGGCGCTTACCTCCAGGATGGAGCGCAGCTCATAAATTTTTATAGGGTCTATGTTATCCATCAGAACGATGCGGTTGAGCATATCCGTCACGCTCTGGTCGCTGGGCTTGTTGATATACGCGCCCTCACCCACATGCAACGTGATGAGCTGCCGCTCCTTCAAGATTTTTAACGATTCGCGGATCACATTTCTGCTTACGCCGAAATTCGTTGCAAGCGTTTGTTCGCTGGGAAGCTTCTGGCCAATTTGAGAGGAATCGTTGAGAATCATCTCCTCTAGATTTTTGGCGATGCTTTCGTAGAGGTTGACCCGTTCGACGTTATAGTTGATCCGTTGCAAAAAATCACCCGCATCCTTTTGTTGTGTCCGGAAGGTCAAGTTCCGACCGTCCCTTGCTCAACGCGGTTTTCGCGTATGGAAACCCATTGCATGCTATCCAGAGCGGAGTTGTGCGCCGGATAATCCTCCCGGTCGTGGCAGCCCCGGGATTCTCTCCGGTTGCGCATAGCGGTCAAAATCAGCCTTGCGGCATCCAACGCGTTTGCAACGCGGAAATAAGCTGCCGCCTCGGGCGTGTTCAGATGTGCCAACGGCTGTATATGAAGCTGCTCCACGTTATGGATTCCGTCTGTCAGACCTCTTTCATTTCTACGCAAACATGCGTTTTCCTGCATGATTTGTCGTATTTGCTCCAAAACTTCCCCCGGTGAAAGGTCTGAGTCCGCATGAAAACCAAATTCCCGCATCAAGCCTCGCAGCGCTTCATCGGCAGAAAGCGGCTTGACGGGTCTGCCTTTTGCCGTATATTCACCGGCAAGCCTGCCGGCCGCCTCGCCAAATACCTGGGTGGCCAGAATACAAAGTCCACCCATCCTGTCGGGACCGTGCAGTCCGCCTGAGCTTTCACCGCAGGCAAACAATCCCTCTATATCAGTGGTCAGGTCGTCCTTCAGCAGAATACCACCGTTAAAGCCCTGGCACATAGGATAAAGCTGCATAACGGTTGACTCATCATAGCCAAGCCGGCGGAGAAATACACGCCACTGACGTCCACGTTTATCCTTTAGCCGAGTTGCGTCGGGCCAAAGCTTCAGGCCCATGCCGTTGCCTTTTTTCTCTTCGGCAATCATGGCGTACTCAAGGTACTTTCCCTCATCCTCGGTCGAAAATGGACCGTGTTTTGCGTGCATATCCAAACAACGCTCCACCGTGCAGCCATCCGGTAGGTATTGCGCCATGCAATCCTCGTCGTGGGCATTGGTAACGCGCGGGTGCTCAGTTAGCAGAAAAGGAAAGTAATTGGCAAATCTAATCGGAGACACTGTGCCAAGAACAAACTGAATAAACTCCAGATTGACGATCCTGGCCCGGTGCCGCGCGGCCATGGCATACGCGTTGCCATAAAGCGATCCAAAGGAAGCGCGATGACAGTACAGCCCCTCGCCGCCGCCGCAGGCTAGCACCACCGCCCGTGCGGACAGGTGGATAAGCCTTCCTTGGGAATCCACAGCCATAGCGCCCATGCATTTTCCTTCTTTGATGACAAGGGAAATCGCCGTAAGAGCCATGAAGGATATGTGGCCGTTTTGCGCCACCAGTTCCTTTTGGCTTTTTACAAACGCTTCCATATCCAGTAAAAATACTCCGCGAGGTTCCTTGCCAAAGCACCCGGTGATGCCCAGCTCCTTCATGCTCACCAACGGCAGACCTTCCGTAACAAAGCGGTCGTGCGCGCGCCGAGAACTCATAGCCAGATATTCCGCCAGCTTTGGATTGATGCACGCGCCTGCCGCATTCAAAATCTCTTGTGTAAACAGTTTCGCGTCTGTCGCGTCCGACGCGCAGAGCATGCCCCACTCAAAAGACAGTGGGTAAAATGTGGAGCCGGATTCTCCAACGGGTGTTTCACTGATCATCAGGACGCGTTCATTACTCTTAGCGGCGGTGAGTGCCGCACGCACGCCTGCGCCGCCGCCGCCAATGACCAGTACGTCGCATTCCAACGTCTGATAAACGGTTGCTTTCATCGCTGGTCCCCCTTCCCTCATATGGCGAGCTATTGCCTTGACCGAAGGACGTGGCCCGGGCGCCAAACTCCCGGGCCGCGCCCACCCCCATTTACCTGGGGTTGGCCTCGT
>JAEYOW010000013.1 GCA_023411375.1 Bacillota bacterium
GGCAGGAACAGCCGGACAGGCCCGCCCGATGGCTTTTTTATTCGTTGCAGTAAAGGCCTGCCGGCATTGCGGCATGAAGGGCTCTACTTCGCTGCTTACCCTGCCTTCAAACCACTTTCTTTGTGAGCCACTTTCCGCTTTTATACCGCAGGGCAAAAAACGACGCGCGAACGATCCAGTCGATGAACATGGCAAACCAAACGCCAAGCAGGCCCATATGAAAGACATATACAAGCAAATAGCTGGCGCCAATGCGGAACGTCCACATGCAAAAGACAGAAACGCCCATGGTGAAACGGGCATCGCCGGCGGCGCGCAGCACGTTTGGTACGGTAAAGCTGGCGGGCCAGAAAATAGCGGCCGCAAAGGCATACCATCTGAGCACCTCCACCGCAGCCGCGATGCCCTCAGGACTCAGGTTAAAAATGCCGGCGATTTGCGCGGCGAAGAAAAACAGCGTGGCGTTGGTGACCGCCATAAGGAGGTATGCGATCCCAAGCAGCTTCATGGAATAGTGCTTTGCTTGTTCTACGCTGCCCGCTCCGACGCATTGGCCCACCACAGTGACCATGGCAAGCCCAATGGCGATACCCGGCAGGTTTGCCATGGTCGCGATGTTATTGGATATGGCGTTGGCGGCGATGACGGACTCGCTGAACATAGCGACAATGCCCGTCACCATCAACTTGCCGACCTGGAACATGCTGTTTTCAAGCCCGTTGGGAATACCCTGGCTGAAAATACGCTTGATCATGGGAAGGTCAGGCTCCGGATGGCGGGGCCTGATGAGGTGGATGGGAGAATCCTCATTAAGCAAAAGGCGCACCATAACCGCCGCGCCAAGAACGCGCGCCGCGAGCGAGGCCGCAGCCGCTCCCGCGACCTCCATCTTGAGGCCATAGATCAAAAGCGCGTTGCCGGCAACGTTCATCAGGTTCATCATCAGCGAGGTGATCATGCTGGCTTTGCTGTTGCCCATGGCGCGCAGCAACGCCGCGCCGCCATTGTACAGCGCAAGGGCAGGGTAGCTGACGGCCGAAAGGTAAAAGTACGTACGGCAATACGCCATCGTACCTTCGTTCAGGTTGCCAAAGCACAGCCGGAGGATTGGATCGCAAAAAATAATCGAAAGTGCGGCGATCAGTACCGAAATTCCCAATGAAACGTAGATAAGCTGCTTGGCGGCATTGCATGCATTTTTTGGTTCGCGCTTACCCAGATATTGGGCGGCCACTACGGCCCCACCCGTCGCCATTGCGGAAAAAGCTGGATGAGCAGCACGTTGATGCTGTCCACCAGCGAGATGGCCGATACCGCGGATTCGGAAACGGAGCTGACCATCACCGTGTCCGCCATACCAATAAATATCGCGAGGAATTGCTCGATCACCAGCGGAACGATGAGCCGGAGCAAATCGCGGTTGGAAAACATTCGCTCGTGAGCGTGAATGCCCGTTGAAAACACCTTCTTCGTGATTTACGCCAAGCGGACGCGCGCTTTGTTATGAGGGCGAAATTGCTTTACGAATGTTTGGAAGGCTTTGAAGAAGCGCGAAGGCCATGCACGCTTTCCACGGTGGTCATCACCGCGCCCACGAGCACGCTTAGATAGTAAGTGGAAAAGCGCCAGATTAGCAGAGCCACAAACAGTTTTGCGTCCGGGAAGATACCCTTAAACAAAACCGCAAAACCACCCTCCTGCGCGCCGGATGCGCCAGGCAGAGGCGTATAGCTTGCGCCAATATAGAGTAAGACACCCATTGTGACCAGTTCCAGCGTACTGACGCCCGAAAGGCCGAACGCGTGGTACAGCGCGATGATAACCAGCATCAGCGATAGAAGCTGTCCAAGCGCGATAAGACACTGAATCAATACATCCTTGGGGTGGCGGATGACAAGCTGGACGCTTTCTAAAAAGCTCTGACAATGGTTTTCCCATTTGGAGCGCGATGCTTCCGGATTTTTGCAGACGCGGAGCCTGACGCCGATTCGGATACACAGGGAAATCACCCAACGTACCGCTTTTTGGCTGATAGCCATTAAAACCACCATGCCGATGGAGAAAAAGTTGACGCCATAACCCAAAAGCACAAACCACAGCGTTCCCTGCGTATGCTCGGCAACGAAAGCCGCATTTGCCGCCCAAAGCACGCCGCCTGTTACCAAAAGTATTAACTGAAAGACAATGAATTTGATCGCCATGGCAGAACCGCTGATGCCGATAGGAACTTTATATTGACTTAAACAATACATCTCCATGGGTTGCCCACCCGTCGCACCCGGAGTGACGTTGCAATAGTAGATACCGGTCATCGCCGCATGAAGGCTCTGCCGCAGCTTGATCTTATACCCCTGCCGCCGCAAGAAGTGATGAACGGCCAGCGCGTCTGTCAGCACGTAGAGCATCCAGCTGAGCAGGCACAGCAGCAGGTAAACCGGGCTGAGGGTTTGCAATGCGTTTACAAGCTCGGAGAGGTCATTGCCGCTTAAGCCGATATACAGGACGATGCCAAGGGTAAAAAGCAAAAAAACAAAGCTGAGCAGCTTTTTCATATTAGGTTTCATGATACAGCTCCCATCCTCAGGTTGAGGGGCGCGGGCCCATTGGGCGGCGCGATCGGATAAACGCATGTAGTATAACATAGTTTTTAAGATAGGGCAAATGAGCGTGAGACATTCGTGCGCATATGCCGACGGCGCAGGACGCCTATTTTTTTCTTCCGGTGTGCTTGCGGTGCTTTCTGATCATCCAGATAAACTGGTTTTTGCTGACGTTCAAGCGTACGGCAGCCTCCGCAATGGTAAAAGCCTTTTTTTCCCAGAGCTCATATATGGGATAGAAGGAGTCAGGGATGGGATCGGAGCGCCGCCCCAGATGTACGCCTCTGGCACGCGCGGCCGCTATTCCTTCCGCCTGACGCTGCCTGATGTTTTCGCGCTCCACCTGCGCTACATAGGATAGAAGCTGTAAAACGATGTCGGAGATAAGCGTTCCGATCAGGTCCTTATTGGTTCTGGTATCGAGAAGCGGCATATCCATAATAACGATATCCACCTTTTTTTCCCTGACAAGGTAGCGCCACTCCGATTGGATGTCCTCATAGTTTCTGCCCAGACGGTCCAGGCTTTTGACGACCAGAAGGTCTCCGTCCTTCAGTTTTCTTCGCAGTTTCTGGTATTCCTGGCGGTTGAAATCCTTTCCCGAAACTTTGTCAAGATAAATATTCTTTTCCTCGATACCCCATTTTATCAGATCAATTCGCTGCCTGTCCTCATTCTGCTCGACGGTGGAAACGCGCATGTATCCATAATGCCGGCCCAAATCAACACCTCCCGCGTCTATTATGCGCAGAACAGGACAATAAATCGGAGCAAAGGTACACCTTTTTATCGCAAGAAAGGTACACCTTTTTTATAATGTGTTTTTTTGAGGAAAAACACACTTTTTTGTTGATTTATCCTTTGGATCATGATAATATTTATTGTGAGTAATTTTTTCATAAACAGTCGGAGTAAAGGTGTACCTTTCCTGCTACCCCAGGCAAGGTCACTGGGCTCTGAGCTAACAACAAAAAAGGGAGTCTCGGAATGACGCACAGAGAGGACCGCACAGACGATCATTTTGCAAGCATTATTGTGAATACAGCCGTCCAAAAATGCGATTGTGCATTCTCCTGTGACCGGCTGATAGAGCGGCTTGCGCAACAGTGGCCGAATTATCCGGATTTTATAGACAACTTTATCCCCCGGTTTGTGGCGGAAGAAAATCAGAATATGGTGCGTGATTTCCTGCGGCTGGAAGAAATGACCGGCGGCGGGTGTATGAAGGCGAAGCTGCAATACACCGCCGGGGAGGCGGTGGGAGGTATCCCAATGGAAGTGGCGGCTCGTTACGACCCGTTTAGCAAAAGGCTACTGCTTACCATCCGGACCGCTGGTGGGCAAGGAATACAGAAAGCGCCTGAGAACGCAATAAGCAGTAATCAGGATATCATTAAAAACTATTGGGAGACAATCGACCTCTTAGGGTCTGTGCTGGAGCACCGCTCAATTGAAACCGATATGCATGCAAGAAACGTAAAGCGCTATACTTTTATGCTGCTTGTCAGCATCAGGCGGCTTTATCCGGGAATAAAGCTATCGGATACACAGATTGAAGCTATGTCAAACCTGTCCGTCCTTCATGATATTGGCAAGGTTGCCATGCCGGACAGGATTTTAAACAAGCCGGAGCCGTTAACGGCAGAAGAAATGAAGATTATGCAAACCCATACGATCATTGGCGCGGAGATTGCGATGAAGATCCCCAACCTGCAGGGTTATGAAAAATTTCATGAGTATGCTTATAACATCTGCCGGTCCCATCACGAGCGCAGTGATGGCAAGGGTTATCCGGACGGACTTGCCGGCGGGCAGATTCCTTTGTGCGCCCAGGTGGTGGGACTGGCCGACTGTTACGACGCGCTGTGTTCCAAACGGGTTTACAAGCCAAAATACGAGCATTCAACAGCTGTCGCGATGATTCTATCCGGTGAATGCGGAGTATTTAGCGACAAAATTTTGTCGGCATTTCAAGCCGCTGTTGGAGAGGACAGTTGGCAGGCGGGAGAAGAAGGAAAACGATGATTTGCGCAAAAAACGGCGAAGCAGCCTGACGACGCTGCTTCGCCGTTTTTTGCATTCCTTTACTGGTCCATATCCTTACACAGAGCATAGGCGTCCTCGGCTGTGTATTTGTTAAACAGAATGTTCGCCACTCCCTCTCCATAACGCTCAGCCATGGAAATTGAGAGAGTCAGGCAAAAATCCAGCGCCTTTTGCGTGGGGGCTGCTTCCTCGGTATAGATCATAACTTCATAGCCGACAAGGCCCTCGTCATAATCCATATAGAAATGGCCCACGCGCAGGTCGTTGCTTATGCGGGTACAGAAAATGGCCATCTCGTCACGGGTCTCTTTTGTGGCGCTGACCTCGTAATCCGCCTGAATGCGCACGCTGTCGTCAAAGGGAACAATCCACACCTTGCACGTATTCAGCGTACTTTCAAGGGTGAAGGTAAGCGTGAAATAGCCGCCATCCTCAACATAGGTATAGTTGTATTCGTTCACATCGAGCATAGAGCGAATCGCCTGCGTATTGACGGATTTGCGGGCCTCCTCCTCCGTCATAGCCATGGAAGAAGTGAATGCGCACAGAGCTAGCAACAACGAGAGAATAAAGAACAACCATTTTTTCATCATGGGACCCCTCCTTTTTAAAAGTTTATGAAATTCCACACTTTCAATGACTTTCTCCCCCGGGGCAAACGAATATGTAATTTGCGTTGCTTATTTTTATTGTAGCATGTTTCATAGGCGTGTCAATATAAAGAAGCAATAAAATGGTTATCGGCGCGTGCGCTTTATTAAAAAGAGATTGACAAGCACGCTTTTGCCATGTATACTTCCTTTTTGAAAATGAATTTCATTTTCAAAAAGGAAAAGGAAGCGACAGCATGGCCAAAACTTACCAGACGAGGCAGAAGGATGCCGTTGCCGCGCTGTTTGCGGCATGTCCCGAGGAATGTATGACGGCGGAGGAAGCATATCACGCGCTGAAGGACTCGGGCATGGATGTTGGTAAAACGACCGTATACCGCGTGATTGCGAGATTGTGCGAGGCCGGGGCACTGCGCCGCTATGCGCCTCATGACACCGGCGAGGCGGCGAGGTTCCAACATAATCCATGCACCGAGAGCCATCTGCACATCCGCTGCGCGCAGTGCGGCGTGCTGGAGCACCTGCATTGCGATGAGGTAGAGGCGTTTGCGGAGCATCTCAACCGCCACCATGGCTTTACGCTGGACGAGGGGCAAACGGTTCTATACGGTATGTGCGAAGCTTGCCGAACCAAACGGGAGATCAGGAAATGAGGCTGTTTATGAAAAAGCGTTTACTTTCATCGTTGTTTTGCGCGTTACTCTTTTGCATGCCATCGGTTTACGGTACGGCAGCCGCACAGGGTGAGGCCGAACGCCTGTCGCTGATTGCGACAGTTTTTCCGGCGTTTGATTTCGCGCGCCAGCTTGCCGGGAATACCGCCGACGTAAGCCTGCTTTTGCCGCCCGGCAGCGAGAGCCATAGCTACGAGCCTACACCGCAGGATATCATCGCCATTCAAAATGCAGACCTGTTTTTGTATGTGGGAGGCGAGAGCGATCAGTGGGTGGAAGATATTGTGGATTCGATGGGGGCGGATGCGCCCGTTACCTTCAAGTTGATGGAATGCGTGGACGTCGTGGAGGAAGAGCATACCGCGAGCATGGAAGCGGAGCACGACGGTTATGAAGAACACAGCGCGGAAATGGACGAGCATGTATGGACGTCTCCCAAAAATGCGATGCTGATCGTCCAGAGCCTTGCGCAAGAGCTATCAAAAATCGCTCCGCAGCATGCGCAGGTTTATACCGGAAATTTGGAGAGCTATCTGGCCGAGCTGAGCTCATTGGATGAGGCGTTTACAGAAGTGGTGAAAAACGGCAAGCGCGATTTGATAATTTTCGGCGACCGTTTTCCGCTTCGCTACTTTGCCGACGCCTATGGCCTTCGTTATGACGCGGCATTTCCGGGATGCAGCGAGGACAGCGAGCCTAGCGTAAGAACCGTCATGTCGCTGGTGGAGGAGGTGCGGGAACAGCAGATTCCCGTTGTGTTTTATATTGAGTTTTCCAGCCGGAAAACCGCCGACATTCTGGCGGAGGAAACGGGGGCAAAACCGCTTATGTTTCATAGTTGCCATAACGTATCCGCCCAGGAGATGAAGGACGGAGCGACTTATATGAGCCTGATGCGCGGCAATGTGGAGGCTTTGAGGGAGGCGCTTAACTGATGGCGCTGATTGCATGCGAGAAGGCGTCTTTTGCATACGAGGGACATGCGGTACTGAATGCGTTGGACCTCAAGGTGGAACGGGGCGAATATCTGTGCATCGTGGGGGAAAACGGTTCGGGGAAATCCACGCTGGTTAAGGGGCTTTTGGGACTGATCGTCCCTGTCAAGGGCCGTGTTGTTTATGGGGATGGGCTGACCCGCAAAGAGATTGGTTATCTGCCGCAACGTAATGAGCAGCAGAAGGATTTTCCCGCTTCGGTCTGGGAGGTGGTGTCCTCGGGCTGCCGGGGCGCGTCTCCTTTTTTGACCCGCACACAGAGGACGCAGGCAGAAAGGAACCTGAGACTGCTTGGGATTGAGAACCTTCAGAAACGCTGCTTTATGGAACTCTCCGGTGGGCAGCAGCAACGGGCGCTGCTGGCGCGCGCCCTGTGCGCAACCAAGTCTCTGCTGTTGCTGGATGAACCGGTGGCTGGGTTGGACCCGCTGGTTACCAAGGAAATGTACGGTGTGATTGAAATGCTCAACCGGGAGCGGGGCTTGACGGTTGTGATGATATCGCACGATATTGAGGCGGCGCTGCGCTATGCGGGGCGGATTTTGCACCTGTCGCATGGGGCGACCTTCCTTGGCACGGCGGAGGAATACCGGCGCTCGCCGCTGGGAGCGGCTTTTGCGGGAGGAATGGCCCATGCTTGAGATGCTCCAAACAATGTTCGGCTATCAGTTTATGGTGCGAGCGCTGGTCGTAGGCGTCCTGGTATCTCTATGCGCCGCGCTGCTTGGCGTAAGTCTTGTGCTCAAACGCTATTCGATGATCGGCGACGGGCTCAGCCACGTGGGGTTTGGTTCCTTAGCCATAGCTACGGCGCTGGGCTTGGCGCCTATGGCGGTAACGATTCCCGTGGTGGTCGCGGCGGCGTTTTTGCTGCTCAGGTTGAGCTCCACAGGAAAGCTGAAGGGTGACGCGGCAATCGCCATGATTTCGACCGGAGCGCTGGCGGTGGGCGTGATTGTGCTATCGCTATCCACCGGCATGACCAGTGACGTCAACAATTACCTGTTTGGAAGCGTGCTTGCCATGAGCGAAAGCGACGTTTGGCTGAGTGTGACGCTCGCCGCAATGGTGCTGATATTGTTTGTATTGTTTTACAGGAGAATTTTTGCCGTTACCTTCGATGAGACTTTTGCCCGTGCGACGGGCGGACGGGCGGAGCTTTACAACATGCTTCTGGCTTTCCTGACGGCAATTACGATTGTGTTGGGCATGCGAGTTATGGGCGCGATGCTGATCTCAAGTCTGGTGATTTTTCCGGCACTGACGGCCATGCGTATTTGCAAGAGCTTCCGGGGCGTCACCCTTTGCGCGGCGGCGGTAGCGGTTGTCTGCTTTTTTGTGGGGCTATGCTGTTCCTATGCGCTGGCGACCCCGGCGGGCGCGAGCGTAGTGGTGGTGAATATCCTTGCTTTCCTGTTGTTTGCGCTGATCAGGCGGGTTCGGTCGCACTGAGGAGAGGCGGTATATCAGGGGCTTGGCGGTTGGATGAATGGTGTGCCGCATTTAAAGCACAGCTTGCGTCCAGACCTTTGCAGTTGGCCGCAAATGGGGCATTGGACCTCGCCGTTTTTTGGTGGGGTTCGATGAGGTGGCTTGGATTGATGGGTGGAACGGAGTCAGCGGCAGGTATGGCGGCTTCGGAGGGAAAGACGGGCGTAACGGCCTGGGTAGACTCGGACGGCGCTGCTGTTGAACCGGTAAATGTGGGCTGAGCCGGGCCGAATGGCGCCGCTCATCCACAAGCTGAGTTAGCAGGACCGTGATATCTCTTTGTTGGGCAAGGGAATGTTTCTAGTTATCCAATACGGTGCTAACGGACATGAATATTCCATAGGAAGTGCCGGCGGACAGCAGGCCCAGTATCAGTATCACCCAGCCATAAACCGAGGACTCTGGCGAATACGAAAAGGATGACTCAAAAATTGAAAAAAGCCAAAGAATGATAGATAGTGCCGCTTCGAGGCCCGCCGTGACGATAGCAAGGACTTTCATAAATCTCGTCATTTTATAGTTGTCCTTTCAAAAATATAATTGTGCCCGCTGATTATGACTATGCTATGAATGACAAATTTGACGATATGGACATGATATACTACAAGGGAATATTTGTCCGGCGACTTTTGGAAATTAAGAAAACAGTCCGTGCGCATGGCTTCGGACTGTTTGCGTTTATGGGATTGCGCGGCGTTCATTCAAACCAGCTTTCGTCCCCATTTATCTGTAGAAGCGCCGCAGATAATGCAAATGAGATCGATAAACCAACCAACACCAAAAAGACCCATCGTAAAAAGATACAGGACCCCAGCACCCGCTTTGCCAACATAAAACTTATGGGCGCCAAAACAACCCAGTAACAGGCAAAGAAAAAACGCAACCCATTTTTCTTTGCTGGAAGCGGCCGGACGTTGCGTAGATACGCGTTGCGGCGAAACGTTATTGATGATATTATAAATGACCGGCTGTTGCTGGGGCTGCGCGGCAGCCTGCGGCGGCGGGTTTTTTATGGGCTGATATGCGCCGCAATACTGACAGCGGTTTACATCGTCATAGATGTTTGCGCCACAGCTTTGACACTTCATGAGCGATCCGTCCCTTCCCGAAATATAAAATAATGATATCACAGATGTCCCTGAATGACAAGCGGTCGTTACCGTACATCCGCCTGAAAGGCAACCGCTTTGCCCAGGATAAGGACTGACCGGGTTTCATCATCTCCGCCAATAATAATGGGGGCATAGCGTGGATTTTCAGCCAGAAGCATGGTGATACCACCCGGCACGAAGCGAACACGCTTGAGGGTAGCGTCGTCGTCGAGAATGACGGCTGCAATTTCCCCATCGTTGACGGTGGGCTGTTTTCGGATAAAAACAATATCGCCGTCATGGATACGCGCGCCGATCATGCTGTCGCCCTTCGCGCGTAATGCAAAGTCGCAGTGAAGGGCAGCGCCGGTGTCTACATAGGATTCAAAGTCAGAATCCGCGTAGGTAGGTTCTCCGCACTGTATGCTGCCTAACAGGGGAACGCGTTTGCGAGTAATGGGCAAAATACCGGGAATGCCGAAAACACCTGCTTCCTCGGACGCAAATTCATCCTCTGTCCCCGTCAGCCACGCGTCCGTAACACCGAGTGCCCTGGCGAGCAGGTGCACCTTGTCCTGCTTTGCCTTGTACTTTCCATTTAAATAGTTGCTGATATCGGCCTTACCTACGCCGCTTTTTTCGGATAAATCAACGGCTTTCATTTTCTGAACGGCCATTGCCTGTTTTAAGCGTTTTTGAAAGGTTGACATTTCATCGCCTCCGTTCTTTTGTGTGAGTATAACACGCCGATATCTATTAATCAAGAAAAATAGACTGTGTTTTGAAAACTAAAATTTCACTTGCGTATTTGCTGGGGACGTGGTATGATATTTTCGAAGTTTAGAAAAATATACTAAATTTAGAAAAATAAAATATTACGGAGGGAAAGAGTATGAGTATTCCGGAGGTATTATCTGAAATGAGGGGACTGCTGCATGCACGCGCGGATTTGCTGCGGCGTATTGGCAGGGCGCAAAAAGCCATGTCCAAAGCGGTAGAAAGCGGCGGAATGAAGCGAGAAACGGAAACGAATGGAGAGCTTGCGCATGTGCAGACCGGACTTTCAGACCTGCTTGAGGAGCTTGAGGCGGCCGAGCAGGCGTTGGCGGCGCACAGACAGACGGTTAAACCCGCCATCGACAGCCTGCCGCCCGGTTCGGCAAAGCTTGCGTTACGGTTGAGATACCTGGAGTGGACCAGCGTCGCGGAGGTGGCGGAGAGGGCGCATTATACGCGGGAAGGCGCGTACATCATGCTTAAAAACGCGGAGAAGCATCTCGCATCCTGATGAAGTTATTACACGCCTTTACATATACAAGCCCAAGAAGCTGTGTTATGATATAGTTGTCAAAGGCATGAGGAGGCTCTCCCGCGGGAGGCTTCCTTTTTTTCGTGCCCATAACGCGGGCATTGAGGGAAAAAGGCGCGCCGGGGTGCGGGAAGCAAAGCGTGACTGATTCGTGAAGCGGACATGCATGCCCCACCCAGATCACCTGTGTTTGACGCAGCGCTAGGTTCGTTCTGCGGTAGGCACGGTACGAAAGGAGGTAGGAAGATGCTTAAGGATGATGGACAGCGCATTGTGGAGACGCTTCAAGCTATGGAGGGCATCCGGCTTGTGACAACAATGCGTCCGAGCACGTTTGATACCTTGCCGTGCGTGCTGGTTACGTTGGCGGGCGAGCGTGGGATTGACTGGCGGGACGGAGAAGAATTTCTGACGGAAGTAGAATATCTCATCAGAGTTTTCACATCCAGCGAAGAGGAGATGCGGACCGTGTGCGCGGCCGTGTTCGACACAATGATTGAACTGGGCTATACCCGGGTTCTTCGCTGGGAGGAGGACGAGACGGGCATGCGCCAGACAGCCTTTCGGTTCAAAACGACCTGGTAAGCGTACGCATCCGGCGCGTGCAACATTGCAATACGGCCCGGTGTGGCCGTTAAAACAGAGGAGGAGACATTTTAATGGCAAAGAAAAGAGCGGCAATTGGTTTTAAAGGATTGGCCCTAGCCCCGGTTACGGAGAACACGCTGACCAGCTACAAGGCGACGGCGGGCGAGGAGCTGCCCTGTGCCGGCAGCATGAGCCGTACTGCGAAAGAATCCAGCACCGACCTGTACTACGACGACGACCTCTACGCCCAGATCAAAAATGTATCGGGCGAAGACGTGGAAATCCGTGTGGCGGAAGTGCCTCTGAACCGTATGGCCGAGCTGGGCCTGGGTGTTTATGATGAGGAAACCAACACCCTTGAGGGCGACTTTAATACCGCGGGCAAGGAGTATGCGCTGCGTTGCGTGGTGGATACGGTGGATAATTTGCCATTCTACTTTAATTATCGCGTGTTCCAGCTTACAGGCATCAAGTTTGACAACTTCACCACCAAGAAGGACAGCGTAACGGTATGTGAGGTGATCATCACCGGCGTGCTCAAGCGCCCCGCACTGGTGAGTCTGAAGCCCTTTGTGATTATGCAGATGGCGGACGACCGCGCCAACGAAGCCGCCTGTGCGGCATTCCTGACCGCGGCGGAAACCAAACCTGCTCCGGGCGTGTAAGTAATAGGAGGGACGGATGCCGATCCGGCATCCGTCCCTCCCATATTCAAAAGGCTTTCCCGGCAATGCCGTCCTCCAGAATTTTTGGGCGGCTGAAACGCGTTGTGCGACGAACTTATTTGGCACATGAATCTGGGCCAATGATTGAAGGGAGTATTTTATGAAAAACAGCATTGACCGTTCCATTCCAGCTCCTCGCCGGGTGCGTGGGTATCAAATCCAGCGCATGCCCATCGGCCGGTTTTTGAGCGCCACCCGTGCGCTGAGCGACCTACCCATGACTTTGGCGCGCGCCCTTTTTCCGGACGCGGACAGCGCCCTGGAGAAACTCAGGACCATGACCAGAGCCGATATGGAAACAATGGCGATGCGAGCGTTTGCGGTTCTTCCCGCTGAGGCGGTACGCATTTTCGCAGAATTAAGCGGTATCCCGGAACCGGATTTGCTGGAGGACCCCAACGTAGGCCTGGACGGCCTTTGTGAGATGACCGTCGCCTGGCTGGAGGTAAACGGCATTGAAAATTTTATCAAAACCGCGCGGACGCTGACGGACAAAGTGCGCGCGGTGGCGGGAGAGGCGACGCCTGGCTCCAACGGCTGATTGCCAGCGCGCTGACCATTGGTATTAGCAAGCGCGAGCTGATGGAGGATTACTATCTGGATGAGATAGTCGAGGTCATCAGCGAATGGAACGCTTTGCATATGCCTGGCGGCGAGGATGAGGATGTGGAGATGGTCGATCCCAGGACGTTTTTGGGGGACGGCGGAGAGATGGCGGTGTAAGGGAAACTCCCGCCCGCCGCTATTGCCAGAAGACGGATAAATCGGGTATAATGACGGCATCAGGAGAATCATCCAAATTCAGATATGCGGGAGGAATATGGGATGAAGGGGAAACGGATGCTGGTATGCCTGTGCGTGGTGATGCTTGGGTTATATGCGGGAGCAGCAGCTGACGGGTTTGATTTGGAGTGCATGAGTGAGGACGAACTGCTTGCCTTGAAGGAGGCCGTCGAGCAACGGCTTCCCACACCCGCGCCACAAGGTATTGATTTGGATGCTATGGACTTTGACGAGCTGACCGCGCTGAGGGACGCGGTGGTGGAACGGCTGGAACCTTCTGTTAATGAGATCCAATTGGATGAAGGAGCGATGGTACTGGAAGCCGGCAAAAATTCTGGCCAAGGTAAGTATACTGTTGGTGAAGACATTCCATCGGGGATTTGGCGTTTAGAGCCAAAACCGAATGGTGTTGAAATTATTGGAATTGATGATGGCGAAACCTTTATTGGGTATTTGTTGGATAGACGCTCATGTCCACGGAAGGAAAAAACAGAAATCCCAGCATCGTGTCAGTATGCAATTCACTATGGTGGTGAATCGGTTGTTGTGGATATTCGGGATGGAACAAGTGTATATGTGGGCAGTAATGGCGTAATTGCTACACCGATAGAACCGTAACGGGAGTGATAAGGTATGAAACAATATTTGCGCTTAGTTATTGCAAGTTTGTTATTATTAGGTAATTGCGTTTGTGCTATTGCAGAGACAAAAGTACCCGATATTAATGGAATGAGTCAGAACCAACTGGTTAATCTGCGTGAAGAGATTTACGAGAGACTAAATACAAAAGATGCCTCTTGGTTTGATGAAAAATGGAATGCTGATGAGCCTGTCACATTGGAAGCAGGTATTTATCATGTGGGAAAAGATATTCCTGTAGGCACTTGGACGTTGAGTTCCGCTCCCAAAGAGATGCCCGCGATGCTGATATATGGGACAGCACGAGTGAAGAATAAAATTAAGGGACATTTATTTTCCTTTCGCTTCTTTGAAGAGAGGGGAGATTTAGTACTGTCACTTGCAACCGACACCTATCTTCTGCTGTCTGATCCCGTTACCTTTAGTAAAAATTAGATTTTGAAGATGGATACGCTAATCTGTACCGCCCGGCTGGGCGGTTTTTATATCTAAAAACCAGGAGGGAGGTTAGACATGAACGTGGAAGAATGGACCATTACCATCAACGTAGCGGCGGAGGATGCGCTTGCGGTGTTAGATAGCGTAACGGAGAAGGTACGAACGCTGGCAAACGAAAAGCAATGGCAATCTGTTCAACAAACCTTTGACGCAAAGCCGGTTGTGAACTTTGACAACGCTGTTGAACATGTGCTGATTACAGTGGATTCGGCGGCCAAGGAAACCGCTGCTGGCGTTGATAAGGTCACAAAGGCAGGGGAAGAGGCGGAATCGGCATTCGAAGGTGTGCTTAAGGGCATTGGCGGCGCAGCAAAAAGTTTTTTCTCCCGCGAATGGATTATTGGGTTCATTGATTTGATTACTACGATTCCAGATATTATTAAATGGATTGGTGCTGAGCAGGAGAAAGCACGTGAGGCCGAGCGGCAGCGTGAGGCGGAGCGCATACAGGCCAACCGCGAGGCCGTGCAGGAGCAACAGAGCCGGGTGGAGAGGCTGAATGCGCTGACACGGCGCTATCATGAGTTGAGCGGCAAAGAGACGCTAAACTACAGCGAGCAGCGCGAGATGGTAAGCATCAAGCGGGAGCTGGCCGACGCCTACGGCGTGATCGCCGAGAATGCGAACGCCGCCGCCGAGGCCCAGCGGAATTATAACGCATCGCTGGATGAGGCGAGCCGGAAAGAGCTTCAGGAGCTTCTGGACACGAAAAAGCAGGCGACGCAGGACGCGTATCTGGCGACGCAGACAAAGGAAAGCGCAGAGGCCTTCAAAGACATGGCCAGCGCCTATATTGAACTTAAAGAAGCTCGCGAAGCGCTTGAATCGGGAAGCTATGTCGACAATGGCATAGACGAGGATAAGGCACGAGAGCGAGTGGAGAACGCAAAAGCTGCCTACAGCGAAGCTTCTGAAGCGCTGAAAGCGTTCGAAGGCTCGTATACTGACTGGTTCAACGCGTCCATCGACGAGCAGCTGACCGCCATCGAGGCCGGCGGCGGAAAGGTCGACATAGCCCTGGCCGATTTCCTGATCGGGCTGTTCGACATCGATCTGTCCAGCTTCGGGGGGGACACGACAGCCGCCGACAAATGGGTAGACAGCATGGTGCTGGGGCTTGCGGCCGCGTGCAAGGACGCGGACACCGCCGAAGCGCTGGAAGCCGCCAGGGGCATCATGGACAACGTGCTCACCGGAGCCGCGCCCACGGACGCGGACGTGGACACGTTTACCACCGCATGGGCGACGATCTTCAACCCGGAGGGGACGATCATGCCGTGGCTGGAAATGATCAGCGAGGCGACGGGCACGGCACTGCCGGTTTTGCAGGAAACCCTGATGGAGGCGCTGACGGGCTTTACCGGCTTCGCGGAAGGCGCGGCTACCGGCGCGGAGAGTGCGAAAGTCAGCCTGAACGGGATCGCGGAGGAGGCTGCCGCCGCCGGAAATGCGCTGGACGTTCTGGGAGAATCGTTTGACTGGACGGGCGCGAGCGCGTCGGACGCCACAGCGCAGGCGAATCGGCTGGTGAGCGCATATAAGACGCTTGCGAATACCGTCAAGACACTGGACAATAAAACCGGCACGCTCGAAAAAGGGCAGAAGGCTTTAATAGCCGCGCAAAAGAAGGGCATTACCTCCGTGAAGGCCGCCGGCAAAGAGGTACAGTCCCTCGCAAAGGATGTTGGATATTCCGGAGACAGTATTGAAGATCTGAACGCACTTTTGCCTGCCTACGCCAAAAAACTGCAAAAAGATTTGGCGGGCGCGCAAAGCGGGTTGCAAAGCCTACAGGGGGAGCTCGTAAATGCAGCGGCGTGTGCAAACGTAGACGGAAGCGTGCGCGTTGAGGCTGCCGGGGCGTTGGAGTCTCTGCAGGCGTTTATCAACATGGCATTGTTCGCAATTGCGCTTTTGGGCCAGCTTGGAGGCGACGTCAGCAAGCCCAAAAGCGGCGGAGGTGGCGGCAAAAAAGACGACGCGGAGGAGGCCGCGCGGGCGGCGGAAGAAGCCCGCAAGGAAGCTATCCGGCGGGATTACGACATGATCGACCACAAGCGCCATATGAACGAGATCACGCTTGAGGAAGAGCTGGAGCTTCTGGAAGCCATCCGCCGAAACCATCAGCTTAACGCCGAGGAGATCATGGATTGGGAGGAAAAGGTCTATGATCTGAAAAAGGAGCTGCGCGAGCGGGACGCCGAGAGCATCGACCAATTGGGCGACGCTGTGGTGGACGCGCTGGAAGCCCGGTACGAGGCCATGCGTGACGCGGAGCTGGAGCGGCTGGACGCAAGCCGCGAGGCATGGGAAAAATGGCGCGACGACAGCGTAAAGGCCATCGAGGACCAGATCGACGCGCTGGACAAGCTCAGCGAGACCGAGGATCGGGAGAAAAAGGACGCTGAGGAGCTGCGAAAGATCGCCAAGCTCAGGCAGCAGATTGAGTTTGAGCAGGACGATTATAACCGGGCTAAGCTTCAGCAACAGCTGGAGCAGGCCCTTTCGAGCCGGGAGGATCGGTTGCATAAGCTCGCGCTGGAGGACCAGAAGGACGCGCTTCGGGAGCAGATTGAACAGATTGAGCAAAAGGCGGACGATGAAATCTCTGCGATTGACAAGGAGCAGGATGAGATCGAAAAGGCCTACGACGAGCGGTTGAAGGAAGCCGCCCTTCGCGCCGAGGCTGAAAAGCTGATGATGACCCAATCCCAGCAGCAGATTCTTGACCTGCTGAAGGAGTACGCGCCGGACTACGACGCGACCGGGCAGACGCTTGGCGAAAAGCTGCTGGAGGGCTTTCAGAAGAAGGTCGGCGGCATCGCGGACTGGTTCAAATCGTTTAACGCGCAGATGGCAAAGGCGCAGGAGCAGATGGCGGCCATGGCGCAGGAGGCGGCGGGCACGTTCTACCAGCAGCAGTCGGAGCGCAATCAGACGCAGAGCGCGGTTCCACCCACGGTGGTCAACCAGACCGTACAATTCAACGAGCCTGTGGAAAGCCCCAGCCAGGTGGCGAGGCGGATTGAACAGGTGAACGAAGAACTGAGCGTACTGCTGTCTTAAAAAGAAGGTGAAACCATGCAGAAACTTACCTATCAAAACCTGCGCGGCGAACGGGCCGTGTTTGGGTGCGCGCCGCCCTATATCCTGTGCAAGGTGCGCGGGCTGGGCATGAGCGATATGGACATCGAAAGCGCCCGGGGCAACGGCCAGCAGGGCGAAAGCGTGCTGGCCGTCAGGCGGCAGACGCGCGACGTGAGCCTGACGTTGCACCTGTGGGGGGAAAGCCGGGCGGATATGTACCGCCGGCGGGTGGCGCTGTGCGGTATCCTGTCGCCGGACAGGGCGTTTGACGGAGAGAACCGATCGAAACTGATTTATGAAAACGATTATGGCAGCTGGTGGACCTGGGCTGTGCCTGAAAACGGGCTGGACTGGGGCGACCGCATCCGGGACATCCATCCGCAGGTGAAGCTGAACTTCCTTTGCGAAAGCCCATTCTGGTTCGGCATGAAGCCCAGCGCGGTCACGTTTAAGAGCCGCCGGGCCGGGTTCACGCTGCCGATGAGGTTTCCGGTGGAATTGGGCAGCTCGGTATTTTCCATCTGTGCGCATAACGGCGGGCTGGCCGCGAGCCCCGTAACGGTCGGTATTCAGGGCTGCGGCGAAATGCCGACGCTGCATAACCGCTCCACCGGCGCGCAGATCAAGCTTGTGGCGCCCCTGCCGGTGGGCGACAGGCTGACCATCGTAACCGACCCGGCGAGGCTCAGCGCGCGAATCAGCCATCCGGACGGCACAAATGAAAATGCCTATGGGCTGCTGGACCCGGAAACCTCCATCGCGGGCTTCCGCTTGAGGCCGGGGGATAACGAGCTGGTTTATCAGCCGGATACAGACCGTACCCAGAGCGTCATCCGCGTGGAGTGGTACGAGTGCTTTGAGGGGGTATAGAATGCAAGCTTCCCTGATGGCAATGGACTTTGATTTTACCCTGTTGGGCGAGCTGCCGCATTATACGGGCCTGACCATCAAGCGGGAGTTCTGGGGCGTGGGCAGCTTCAAGCTGACGGTTAAGCAGGGCCTGCCGGGCGCGGAGCTGCTTAAGCGGGATCGGCTGCTGTATTTCCCGGACGCGCCGGAAAAGACGATGCTGATTACGAAGCTTACGGTAAAGGGCGGAACGGTTACGGCGGACGGCCCGATGCTTAAGGGCGTGGTAAAGCGCCGCATCGCGCTTCCGCCGCTGACGGTTGCGGACGGCGATCCCTACGGGCATTTCGGATGGGACGTCGTCACCTGCGACGCGGAGAGCGCTTATCTGCACTACGCCGCCAACAACCTGACCGCGCCGGAGGATGAAAAACGGACAATTCCCGGCATGGTGCTGGGGGAAAACATGCACCGTGGCGCGACGCTTCCCTGGCAGGCGCGCTTTGATAAGCTGGAGGACCTGTTCGGCGATATAGGCGAGGCGACGGGCCTGGGCTGGGATGTGCGGCCTGACTTTGCCGCAAAGCAGCTCGTTTTTGCCGCATGGGAAGGCAAGGACCGTACAACGGGAACAGCGCGGTGCCTGCTGTCGCCGGCTGTGGGAAATGTGGGCGCCGTCACAGTGACCGACGATGCGGGCGCGGCGGTGACCACCGTATATGCCGGCGGCGCGGGGGAGGACGAGAACCGGCTGATTATGGCGTACGGGGTGGAAAACGAGCGTCTTCTGCGGCAGGAAAGCTTTGCGGACTGCGGCAGCGTTGACGCCGGCATGCTGGAGCCGGCGGGCCGGCGCAAGCTGTCCGCGCCCAGGCTGACCCTGACCGCGGACGCGCTGGACGGCGGGCTGTGCCGCTATGAGCGGGACTACGACGTAGGCGATATCGTGACGGTGATTGGAGAGGGACGGCGGATGGACGCCCGGCTGATCGCAATGGAAGAGGTGTACGAGAGCGGCGGGCGGAAGCTGAAGGCAACCTTTGGCGACGCGCCCGTGACGCTGACGGGAGTGCTTCGGAAGAATCAACAGCAGACAGTGAGGTAGATACGATGGCAAGAGAATTCTACGGATATTTTGACAGCACGCTGGACGACGTGCGCGAGTATGACGGCGGTCAATTCGCCCAATTGCTGCGGGCTGTGGCGCGCAACGGCGTTACAAGCCACGAGGGCGGGCTTGCGGTAACCGCGGACGGGCTGGGCATGCAGACGGAGGTTTTGCCGGGCGGTTGCCTGGTGAACGGCTATCTGTACGTGTTGGAGGACGACGGCGGCGCGCGGATGCTGATGGAGCACCAGCCCAGCGGGGCGGCGGACCGGTACGACCGCATTGTGGCGCGGCTGGATTTGAACACGGAGGAGCGGGACATGGGGTTGTATCTGTTGTCCGGAACGCCGGCCGCCGACCCTCAGCCGCCGGAGCTGACGCGCACGGCGCTGGTGTACGAGGTGTCGCTGGCACGGGTGCGGGTGCGCGCCGGGGCGACGGTGATCGAGCCGGAGGATGTGGAGGACGAGCGCGCCGACGAGAGCGTTTGCGGGTATGCCATGCCGGTCAGGGTATCGGCTATGCTGGCGGAAAAGATGGACGCGCAGAGCGGCGTGGAGCTGGCGGCCGAGGTGGCGGGAAAGGCCTCCACGGCGGGCTATGCCGCGACGCTTCTTGGAGCGGGCTGGAGCGCGGGCGTGCCCCACACGCAAACGGTGGCGGTGGAGGGTATATTGGCTACGGACAACCCCTTTGTGGATGTGGACATGAGCGGGGCAACAACGGGCGCGGCGGGCACGGCGCTAAGCGACGCGTGGACGCTGGTGGGACGTGTGGAGGCAGGCGCGGGAAGCATTACGGCGTACTGCTATGACGACGCGCCTGCGGTGGATATTCCGCTGATTTTGAAGGTGGTGAGGTAATGGGCGTGACCAACAATATGACAGCGACCGGGTCAAAGGGCAGGGTTGACGGAGGGAAGCGGGTGCCCGGTGGGCACATACCCGAAGGGGATAGCGACCCGAAGCATGCGACTGAAACGAGCATGCCGACCGGCAGGGAGGCAGGCGACGATGGAAGGAGGAAGCACAGGCCGCTGAAAGCGGGATGTGCGGAGTGATATGGGCGAGTGTCTTATTACAAGGCGGGGCGGCGAGGCGTATGAGCTGCCGGTGCTGAACAGCGCGTACCCGGCGAACGTTACGGTGGTGGTGGAGGCGAACGCTTCCGCGAGCTTTAATGTGCAGATTGCCACCCCGGGTAAGCCTGCGGAGTATACCTATCAATGGTATCTGAACGGCGCGAAGATCAGCGGAGCGACGAACGCTGGTTACACAAAGACCGGGCTGACCGCTGCCGGGACGCACACGCTGTATTGCGTGGTGACGAACAAGGCGGGTACGGTGACAAGCCGGGTGGCGACGCTGACGGTAAAAAGCGCGAAGCCTACGTATACGTATACGGGGAGTCATCAGTTGATCGATGACGGAAACTACAACTGGCGGATTAAGCTGAAAACCAGCGGAACGCTTAGGTTTACCGACCTTGGGAATATGCCGAACGGGATACAGGTGTTTTGTGTCGGTGGCGGCGGTGGCGGTGGATATGCATCCTCCGGTGGCGGTGGAGGCGGCGGCGGATATACAAAAATACTTTCAAGTATTTCAGTTTCGATAAATACAAATTACAGCATTGTAGTTGGTGCTGGAGGGGCGGCGGGTGGTAATTCAGGCGGGACAACCTCTGCTTTTTCTGCTTCTGTATCTGGCGGAGCAGGCGGGTCAGTAAGCAACTACAACGGAGGTAATGGAGGATCGGGTGGTGGCGGTGGCTCCGGTTATGGTGGCACCGGTGGTGCTGGTGGATCCAATGGTAGCAATGGTAACGCAGGCGGTATCGGCGGTGGCGGCACCGGACAAGGCACGACCACGCGTGAATTTGGAGAAACCGGTGGCGCACTATATGCTGGTGGCGGCGGAGCAAGCGGTAGGGACGCTGTAGGCGCTGCTGGCGGTACTGGTGGTGGAGGTAAAGGTTATTCCAACAATGCAACCCCAGTAGGGGGAACAGCCAATACTGGCGGCGGTGGTGGTGGCGGTCATAATGCAGCCAACCAGTGCGGTGCTGGCGGCTCCGGCATTGTGATCATCCGCAACGCGCGATAGGAGGACGAGAAATGAATTACGCGCTGATTGAAAACGGCATTGTAACCAACATTATCTGGCTGTTACCAACCAACGCCGACGACTTCCCCGGCGCCGTCCCCATGGGCGACCGTCCCATAGCGATTGGCGACGTATACGCGGACGGCGTGTTTACGCGGGACGGCGCGCCTGTGCTTACCCCGCTTGAAGAAGCGGGCAATACCATCGCGGCGTTGGATGCGGCTGTTGTTGATTTGGAGTATCAGAACGTGATGCTCGAACTCGGCATAACGCAGCCGTGACGATATAAAATGTGTAAAGGAGGAAAAGACAATGCTGTATCAGGTACTCAAGCGTATAGCTGAACGTGGGAAAATGGAAGGTCTCCATGAGAAATTAGATGTATTTTTCGCTATGAACAGGCTGACGCAAGCGGAGTATGACGAGCTTTGTCGGATGTTAAATCCGCAGCGTTAATACGATTTACATTTGTGATAAATAAACAGATAATCATGGCTCCTATATCATAAACATCATGCTTCTCCGCGTCATAACGATGCGGAGAAGTGAAGAATACATATTTCGATAGCGTGTTCTGGCTCGGATTCAAAATCAAGCGGATAGATCGCTAAAGCAATCGAGAAAATGCTGAACGGTTTCCATGTCAGCGAATTTAGTTTAACGGCAAACGTGCAAAATGCTGCTGGCTAATAGAAGGTCAACTTACAACCGTAAAATGAATATGGCGGCTATATTCATTGATTTAACGACTATTGCTTGTATTATGTGCCAGGCTCGTCATGCTTTTCAGATGAGGAAAACCACGGAATGAAATGGAGGGGGTGCCTCCTGAGAAAACGCACGAGCGTATGGCCCGAACGTTTGTCCATTAAGGCACCCCCTCGGATTTGCGTGTTAATCCTCGATCGGGTCCTCAATGTGGGTGATTACCTTGAAGGTGTGGCAGTGACCATCCTGAGGCGTAGTCACCGACTCAAGATAGTGCACATGTCCATCGCCAACTGGATACGCGGTAGTCGTTCGGCCGGAGAATTCATGCCAGTGTCCTTCATAGGTGTCAGTGTCGAACTCTACTTCGTGAACATGGGATTGCCCCATCTGAATTGCCCTGCCAGAGACGGTTGCAAACCGATGGTTATGCGCATCACAGCCACGCTCGGCAATACGGACGCTGCCCTGAACCTCATGCTTATGGGTTTCCTCAGGGCAATTGATAATGCGGAAATTTTCCATAATCCACCTCTTTGTTTATTGGGCGTTGCGCAGAGTGCGCCCACTTTACAATATGCTCTCATATCAGGTGGTGTGCGAAGGTCATCACAACGGAATGAATGAGATTTGGGCACGGTCAATCGACCGTGCCCAATCTTTTTTTGTTTTCGTGGTTTGCTCAAGAACGCATGAGGCCGTGCCGGCCGTCCGTTAGTTACGGCATCCACATCCGCATCCACACCCGCAGCTGCCCGTATTGCAGGCCGCATTGCGAATGCTGACTTCTTCATTGTTGCAAAGCGATGCAGGAGGGAAGAGGGGAAGACTAAAGAACTCGTCGCACACGTTTTCTGCAAACTCCTCACAGGGCGGGATCGGGCAGAAGCCATAGGAGGGAATCAGAATCTCCACTTGGGCAAGCACCTTCAGGATTACGGTGACGCAGACCGTCAGCTTGAACCGGTTGTTGCCGCAGTAAGTGCCCGCTACGCAGATAGCGCTGACCATGCTTTCCATACTGTAGGGCACGATCGATTCATCGGGGATGGACAAGAGAACGTCCTTGTCAACCGTAATGACGCCCTTGCCGATGTACTCCACACAGCGACTGTCTACGAACAGGATGTCGATAGGCACGTCGATCTTACAACGTACGCGGGCAAAGCAGGGACGGTCGCACAGGCGTTCCACCGTTAAGTTGCGAATGGTACCCTCCGTGGTGGTGGAGCGGCAGCTTTCAAACGTGATAGGCGGAACGGGAGCAGAGGTCGGGGGAACGGTTTCGGTCGTATCCGCGGCAGAGCCGCAGCAGTTGCAAGTGCAGGAGCATCCGCAATTGTTGCCGGCAACCATCGCGTAGCTGGTGATGACGACTTCCTTGTCATCAAGCTGCTCCTGCTGCAGGCAGCTGTCGTACACGCGCTTCACTTGTACGCACACCTTTTCTTGCAGACCGTCCAGCGCGCTGCCCGAGATGGCGCCGGGGCACGAACAGGGGTTGGCGTTCTTGTAACTGTAAAAAGACATTGGCACGCCTCCTTTTTGTGGTCGGTCGCAAGGATGCCGGGCCAGCAACACTGCTGAAACGCGCCCCTTGTCGGCCGTTCACTGATACAGTATGACGTCCGGCCAAGGGTGTGCAAAAGTAGAGGGGCAAAAAACACAGCAACCCCCTCCGGCTCAAACGGCGCCGAAAGGGGTTGCTGTGCGGGGGCGCGGTGTCTTCGGGCCGCGCTCCATCAAAAAAGGCGAACGAGCACATCGGTGGAGGTATGCGGGAGGGACTCGTTCTGCGTCATAATTGTAACATGAGGGGGGACGGTCAGGCAAGGTGTAAATAGGAAGAAGTGCAGTTGCAAGACAATGTAAGCGGTTTTCGAAACAAAGAGAAGGGGTGGAGGTTTTTTTCAGCGGGAGCTTTTGGTCCCTTATGTGAAAATCGATACAATTTAACAGTTTGCAACCCTCCATGGCTATGGTATAATAAGCGCGTGTGCGCCGCGCCCCTCCCCTTGGGCGGCGCGCCTGGGTATCGAATCCACGAAAGGAGGTTCATGCATGCAGTACAACGCGCCGCAACAGCAGCGGCCTACGCGCCCGACACGCCCCACAAAGGACTATGCGCCGCGCAAGCACCGGAGCCGCATTGCTTCCGTACTTCCGCTCCTGCTGTTGTTCGTCGCTCTGCTGGCGGTCATGTACCTGATTTTCCCCAAGGAGGCCGGGCGGCATGTCGGTATAAGCAAATACGACGGCCTCGTGATCAGCGAGGTAATGGCGGCTAACTCCTCAGCTGTGCCGGACGAAAACGGCAACTTCAGCGACTGGCTGGAATTGTACAATGGCACGGGCGCGGATCTGGACATGGAAGGCGTGATGATCACCAACCGCACGGACCGCATCACCTTTCCCTTCCCTAGCTATACGCTCAAGGCGGGCGAACGGGTTATTATCTTCGCCTCGGGCAGCTATCAGCTTGATCCGTCGCTTCCCTTCCACGGAAAATTTAAAATTTCCTCGGCAGGCGACCACCTTTACCTGTACGATCCCAATATGTATCTGATCGACGAGCTGGCAACCCCGACCCTGACCGCCGACACCAGCTATATTCTTTCGGCCATTGATGAGGACGGCGTGCGCCATTACGAGACGACCACCTATTACAGCCCTGGCTATGACAATACCGAGGACGGGTTTGTTTCCTACCGCGCGGCAAACGCTACCGAATCCGGTGCGCTGGTCATCAACGAGGTATGTCCCGACCCGAAGGTGGGTATTCCGGATGAAGATAATGAAATCGTGGATTGGGTGGAGTTGAAAAACAACACCGACCAGCCGATTTCTCTCGCGGGGTATTACCTGAGCGATAAGGAAAACAAGCCGATGAAATGGCGCTTTCCCGATAGTGCGAACATCCCCGCGGGAGGCTATTATCTGGTATATTGCTCCGGGAAGGACAAGCTACAGCAAAACGGCGTGCCGCATACGAGTTTCTCCATCAGTGCCGAACGGGAAACCATTGTTTTAAGCGACTCTTACGGCCGCCTGATCGATCGCGTCAGTATCGAAAACGTGCCGGAGGACTATTCCGTCGGCCGCACGGAAACAGGGGAATGGAAGCAGTTCGAGCTTTCCACTCCCGGCCAGAGCAACGATGCCAACGGACAGGCGAAGGCGGACGAGCTCATCCGCGCCTATAACCCAACGGGCGTGTATATCAGCGAGGTCATGGCCTCTAACGATATTGTCGCTCTGGGAGCAACATCGGCCACCACCGACTACGTAGAGCTTTACAACTCATCGAATGATACCGTTGATCTATCGTTTTACGGGCTGAGCGACAGCCTCAAGCGTCCGCGCCGGTGGCAGTTCCCCAACGGAACTGTCATCGCGCCGGGCGAGTATAAAATTATTTATCTGGATGGACAACCCGGCCTGACGACCGTGACCGACCTTCATACCAATTTTAAATTAAAGCGCGCGGGTGGCGAGACCATCACCTTTTGCGACCCCACGGGCCGCGTTTTGGATCGCCTCCCGCTCAAATTGATGCCTACGGACCACAGCTACGGCCGTACTACCGGCTACGGCGGCTTTTACTACTATGACGTTCCCACGCCCGGCGCGGCCAACGGAACGGGATATTATGGCTATACGAGTATCCCGGCCTTCTCCATGCCCGGCGGCGAATATAAAACTTCTGTTCAAGTAAGCATTTCCGTTCCCGAAAACAGCATCGTCTATTATACGCTGGACGGCTCCATTCCGACCGAGGAAAAAGGCACTCGCTACAACGCGGGCGATGTGTTCGATATCTCTCGCGTAACGGTGCTTCGCGCACGGGCGTTTGATCAAAGCGGCATGCTTCAGCCTAGCGAGGTTATCACGCAGACCTATTTGCTTAACCTTTATCATGCGTTTCCCATCGTCAGCCTCGTCACCGACCCCAATGAGTTGTGGAACGCTGAAAACGGCATGCTCACCATCGGCCCCAACGTTGATAAGTCTGCGGGAATCCCCTTTAAAAATACGGTATACCGTGAGTTTGGCAAAATCGCGCGGCCGGGTTATGTGGAGCTGTACGACAAGGAAGGTAATCAGGTGCTTAGCCAGGGCATGGAGTTTGGCCTCCAGGGTCAGTACAGCCTGGACATGCCCCAAAAAACCTTCAAGGTGCGCGCCAAGGCCAAGTATGGCGCAAAGTACTTTGACGCAAAGCTGTTTGACAATCTGGACTTTGTCCAGTACAGGAGCTTTGTGCTGCGAAACAGCGGTAACGACTGCGTATGGACGCGTATGAACGACGCTTTCCAGAGCGTGCTGATCGATCGGTTTAACGAGGTTAGTGAAAACCCCACAGATGTTATTCACCAGGCTTGGCGACCCGTGGTGGTGTATTTGAACGGCGTATATTGGGGTCACTATAATATGCGCGAACGCGTGGACCGCTACTTCGTGGCGCAGCACGAAGGCCTTTCGCTGGAGGAAGCCGACAACATGGATATTCTCGAGGCCAGCGGCAAGGTGCATTATGGCTCTAACAAAGAGTACAACGCTTTGATCAAAAAGGTCAAAACCCTTTCGCCCGGAAAAAACGAGGAAGATCTCCAATACATACTGGATAACATTGACGTTGACAATTACTTCGACTATATGGCGCTGGAAATGTTCTTTGGCAACTCCGACCCCGGCAACATCCGCTTCTATAAGCTTAAGCAGGAAGGCGCCAAGTGGAAATGGATTTTCTACGACGCCGATTACGGCCTGTTCCGCAGCGGTTTTGACAGCGCTACCAGCTATTTAAAGGAAAAGGGTGCTGGGCAGCAGAACATCAACAACACGCTGATTGTCAAGCTGCTGGAAAATGAAGAAATGAGGCATCAGTTCCTCACTCGGCTGGGTGAGATCTATCAGGTGTTCACCACCGACTTCATGATGAATGTGTTTAATGAAATGGCAGCCACGCTCGAGCCGGAAATGGCCATGCATTTCAACCGTTGGGCTGAGGAAAACGATAAGGCCATCAACGTGGACTCGCCCACCACGCCGGAAGGCGCGATGCGCTACTGGAACACGCGTCTGGAGTACACTCGTAACGTGCTCAAAAAGCGCCCCCGCTACTTCTACGAAATGGTTCAGGAGCGTTTTGAATTGACGGATGACCAGATGGTGATTTACTTCGGCGTCAAGCCGGAGCTGCCCGAGGACGCCATTGTAACCGAAGGTAAGAAGTGGGGGTAAGCCTCGGCGGTATGTATGGACGTTTGCTGGAAAGCCAAAGGGCCATTGACAAAACATGCCGTTTGTCGTACCATGTTCACATTCTTGACGGCGATGAAAGCCGCCGGTCAATTTGGCCTAAATCATTCCCGTCCCGGGAAGTTGGATTGAAACTCACGAAGGAGGCAACCACTCTATGATCGCCAACGCACTTTTGACCGCTACAAGCGCAAGCTCCATCGTCAACACAACGGGCCTGGCCGCACAGTTCAAGTCCATTGTTCCCAGCGATTTGTTTATCGCGCTGGGCATCGGCTTTCTCGTTGGTATTGTCATTGCCGTCGTATACCGCAAAACCTATCGCGGTGTTCTGTACAGCCCCTCGTTTACCCTCACGCTCATCATGCTTACGCTGATCACCACGCCTGTGGTTATGTGTATCAAGAGTGATATCGCGCTGTCGATGGGTATGGTTGGCGCGCTGTCCATTGTGCGCTTCCGTACCGCCGTGAAGGATCCGTTGGACACAGCCTATATGTTCTGGGCGCTGACCATGGGCATCCTGCTGGGCGCTGGGCTCTATCTTGTCGCCATCATTGTAGTGCTATGTATTTCGGTGCTGATGTTCGTGCTTACTTTCGTCAAGTTGACCGCGCCCAACGCCTATCTTCTGGTGGTGCATTACGATGAATACTGCGAGGGCGCGGTTAATTCCGAGCTGCACCGCAGCGTTAAAAGCTCCAAACTGCGTTCCAAGACCCTGACGCGCGCCGGCGCTGAAATGACCTACGAGGTGAGGCTTAACGAGCGCCACGAGGTCGTTACCCGCCTTTTGGATATCGAGGGCGTGCATGACGCGACGCTCGTCGCCTGCCAGAGCGAGGTCGGCGCGTAAGCGCATGCCACCAATGAAAGCCGCAAGGCCGGAAAGGAGGGCGACGCATGGCAATTTCCGTGCCACTTCGGCATGAACTGAAATATTACATTAACCCCGTGGAATATCAGGTGCTTTCACGCGTGCTGGACCGAACGCTTCAGCGCGACCCCAACGGGGATGAAAACAATGAATACCACATCCGCTCGCTGTATTTTGATAGCGTCTTTAACGATGCGGCAATCGATAAGCTGGATGGCGTCAAAAACCGTGACAAGTTCCGCATCCGAATCTATAACTTTTCCGATAAGTTTATCCGTATGGAATGCAAGACCAAAGTTGGGTCGATGATCTCCAAACGCTCAATTGCCATCCCCAAGTTGCTCGCAGAGCAGCTGATTGCGGGCGACCCCACAGGTTTAGAGCGTACGCGCAGCGGACTTTTACGCGACGTATACCGCGAGATGCGCCTGAATCTGATGCGCCCGGTGGTGTTGGTGGACTATGTGCGCGAAGCGTACATGCACCCCGCCGAGGAAGTGCGTATCACGTTTGATAAGCAGCTTCATACTGGACTTCGCTCCACAGATATTTTTAATCCGTATGTTCCGACCGTTTCGCCCTTTGATCACAATGAGATGATTTTGGAGATCAAGTTCAACCGCGTTCTGCCTCCCTATATCCGCGATATTCTGTGCACGCATGTGCATGGTGCGCAGAACAGCGCCATTTCAAAGTATGTCTGGTGCCGGCGCTTTGAAAACTTCGAATAATTGAAAAAAGAGGAATGCGATGGACGCGCTTGCAATCGCCAGGCGGATTGGCAGCAGACGGTTTTTTGGAATGCTGGCCGGGGTATGCCTGTGCGGGCTGGGTATTAGCGTATTTAAGCTTGCGGCTATGGGAAACGATGCGTACAGCGCGCTGGTATTTGCGTTGTCTGCACGGTTTCCGATAGGCTTCGGCACCATGCTTTTGCTGATGAACGCCTTGTTTTTTCTTGGTGAATGTATCTGGGGCAGGCAAATGATCGGCCTTGGTACCGTGGTTAACTGGCTTTGCGTAGGATACGTGGCAGATTTTTTTTCAGAAACGCTTTTTGTGTGCGTTCCGGCAGAACTCGCCTTACCTGTGCGCGGTATGCTCATGCTGGCCGGCGTGTGCATCCTGTGCCTTGGAGGCTCAATGTATCAGACCGCGGACGTGGGAATCGCTCCCTATGACGCGCTTTCGCTGATAATGGCGGAGCGCTTGCCGCTCAAATACTTCTGGTGCCGCATCATCACCGATGCGTCCTGCTTTGCGGCATGCCTTCTGCTGGGTGGGCTGACGGGCGTGGGTACGTTTGTTTGCGCATTGGGACTGGGGCCTGTCATCAGCTTTTTTGATAAGTATGTTTCAAGGCCTTTGTTGGGTCGAAAAAAAGAATGAGCTGTTAGAAACGTTCGCATGAAAGATGAAAAACGTGAGGAATACAGGCCAAAAACAGATTGACCGAAGATACGGTCGATCTTCCATACAACCCTTTTTGGGTTGAAGAGCCGATTTTTGAAGCGACGCTTAAAGGCGTAAGCCGCAATGTCCAGGATAAAACAGCCGCGCGGCCTGCGCCGCGGTGTTAAAACAGGCTTAACTGTTCCGCCTTTGGCATACGTCTGCGTTCGCGCGCGCTTTGACGAGCGACGGCCGCCGGTAGCTCGTCCAGAAAGGATGAGGGTTCCCCGCCGCAGCTTATAATCAGTTCCTCACGCGCGCGTGTAATGCCTACAAAGAAAAGCCGGCGTTCCTCCTCCACATCGGCCGCCTCCCGGGGACGTTCCAGAGGCAGCGTTCCCGCGGTCACACCCGCTAGAAAAACCATAGGAAATTCCAGTCCCTTCGCGCCGTGAAGGGTCATCAGCCGCACCGCGCCGGATGCGTACCCCGCACCGGAAATGCGGCGAATATCAGCCTCTTCACCCAACAGCAGCGCATTTAAATAGGCGGGCATGGTATCATGAAATACCGCGGTGTTCAGCAGACGCTCCACCGCTCTGCCGTCCAGCGCAAGCGATTTGGCCAGGGCTTCCAGCAGCTTGCGAGGCTTATCCTTGGCTAGGCCAGGTAAAAGGGACTCCACTGCCGTCAGCCAAGGACATAGCGGCTCGAAACCGCCTAGCGTGTCCCACAGCACCCGCATGTCGGCTGCTTTCATGCAGCCAAGCGCTACCTCGGCGCGCTGGGACAGCGCCGGCGGGCAGCGCCATAGCATCGTCAGCGCGCAACGCAGCGAAGGAGCATCAGAGGGAGTGAGGAGCGAGCGAAAAAACCCAAGAAGCCCCTGAACCGTTGGAACATCCAAAAATGCGTCGCGCCCTGAGATCACACACGGGATGCTGTCATGGCGCAGGCAGGTTTCTATCTGCTCCAGTTGGCGGCGTGTGCGGCACAGTACAGCGATGTCCGAAAAAGGTCGCGTGACTGCCCGGTCGTTTCCCAGCGCCTGTGCGTCCAGCATGTCTACGCCTCCGGCCATACGGCCGATTTCCTTGGCGATAAAGACCCCCTCGGAAAAGCCGTCCGGCGCGACGACTGCCCGAACGGCGGGGCTTTCGGGACGGTTGGGGAGCAACGTGCGTTTCCGCCCGCCGTTGCGCGCGATCACCGAAAGAGCGCACTCCAGCACGGAAGGGGCGGAGCGGTAGTTCTGCGTGAGAGTGATCACACGCATGGTCGGCAACAGAGCCTGAAGCTCGTCAAAGCATTTGGCGCTGGCGCCACGGAAGCCGTAAATCGACTGGTCCGGGTCCCCAATGACAAACAAGCTTTTGCCGCTTTCGCTCCAATGGCGTACCAGCCTGCGTTGAATCGCGTTTATATCCTGAAACTCATCTACCAAAAGATAGGAGAACATCCGCTTCCTGTTCACGTCCAGCAAAAGCGCGTCCAGCAGCAAATCGTCCAGATCGCGCGCGCCCATGGCGTCAAGAGCGCTGCCGTAGGCCTCACGCAAGCCGCGTGGAAGCCCGGACGGCTCGCCTCCGTTTTTGGCTGCCGATAGCATGCGCAGGCATTCGGCCGGGGAAAGGCGCTCTCCGCGCTCGTCAAGCAGGCGCGCAACCAGCTCGCGCGCCTGCGCTTCACCCAGAATTGGTTTTGTCTCCAGCAGTTGGAGGCAGATGGCGTGAAAGGTGCCGACAGTCAATCCACGAATTGCTTTTTTGCCGCCCAGACGCTCCTCCAGCCGCGCGCGCATCTCCGCAGCGGCCTGGTTGGTAAAAGTAACCGCAGTAATCTCGGCGGGGGACACGCCGCAATCCTCAATCAAATGAGCGATACGGGCCACCAGCGTCTTGGTCTTGCCCGTTCCGGGACCGGCAATAACCGCCACGGCGGATTCGGTTGCGGTGACAGCCGCCAGCTGTCCCGCGTTCAGCGCCTCCGGTGAGGATTTTCGGACGCTTTCAGGTTCCGGCTCGACATGGATAGCGTGTTTGGCAGCTTCTCCGTTTTTAGCTTGGGCGGCTTGTAAGCCCAACCTTGCGTCACGGCCACTTCCCGGCTTCCCTGCCAGCGAGAGCAGCGAGGTCTGTCCGCCGAGCATTTCCAGCTCGCTTGGCTGGAACAGGGTGATAACGCCGTATTCGCCGTCGTAGCCGGGACGGCGGATGACGCGCCCGGCGCGCAGACGGCGCAGCGCTTCGCCCACGGCAAAGCCAGCCACTTTTTCAGCGTCCTCCGGGACAATCTCCCGAAGAATATGAAATTCGGACCCAAGGCGTTCAAGCAGCTCAAAATAAGCCGACTGCACCCGCTTGCTGGCAGGCGAAACGCCCATACAGTCCGCCAAAATCTCCGAAAGAGGCATCAGGCTTTCAAAGGGCTTTCCGCTTGCATGGCGGTAGTTCCCGGGGCGGTCTGCCAATGCCTCCACCCGGTGGAGAACGCCGATGGTCAGCTTGCGGCCGCAAATGGGGCACCTTCCATCCAGCCGGGCGGTTTCGGACGGCTCGAGGCAGCAGCCGCAGGCACGGTGCCCGTCAAGATGATACTTGCCCTCCTCGGGATAAAACTCAACCGTGCCATGGAAGCCCTCGCCTGTTTCGATGGCGCGGCGAAGCGCCGGATAGGAAAGCTCGCAGTCCAGAATATTTGCCTCGCGACCCAGCTTGCCCGGCGAATGCGCGTCTGAATTGGAAACCAGCGTATAACCGTCCAGCGTGGAACAGCGGCGGTTCATGGGCGGGTCGGAGGATAGGCCCGTTTCTAGGGCGTGCACATAGCCGGACAGATCGCCGTAGCATTCTTCCAGCGTTTCAAACCCGGAAAACGCGCCAAAGAGCGAAAAGTGCGGCGTCCAGATGTGAGCGGGAATGTAGATGGCGTCCGGGCAGCATTCCAATAGGATCTCAAGCAGGTCGCGGCTGTCCAGCCCAAGGATGGGGCGTCCGTCGCTGTGCAGATTGCCAATTGCCTCCAGCCGGTGCGACAGCGCTTCGGCCTGTTCAAGCCCCGGCAGCAGAATAACATGGTGCACCTTGCGCGTCTTTCCGTTTTTCTTATAAATGGTGCTGATTTCTCCCGAGATGACGAACCGGGGGGCAAAATCGGCACCCTCGACCCGGCAGGGCTGCGCAAGGCCGTCGCGCAGGCGGTAAAACCCTTCCTCCGCTGGTATGAGCATTTCCCGGAGCTCCTCACGCCATGCCGGATGGGTAAAGTCCCCCGTGCCGACTAGCTGAATGCCCTTGCGGCGTGCCCAAAGATCCAGGTGTGGGGCGTCCAGGTCACGGCTGGTGGCGCGGGAAAACCGGGAATGAATATGAAGATCAGAGATGTACATCAAATAACACCTGCGCTTTTGCTAGACTGCTCCTCCATTATAGCCGTCATGCCGGACGTTTGCAAATGGCTGCCGCCGCGCACCCCTCGCTAAGCGGGCGCTAAATTGCTCCATTCGGATGGAATCTACCCGAAAAAAACCCTTTGCAAACGGAAATTTAGTGTTATAATGAAATTGATGTTCGCTTCAACGCCGCGTTACGCGTTGGGGCGTCCTCTCATTTTTGGCTGATTTGAAAGGGGTCTTGCGCATGGATGCGAGCCTCGCGGCAAGCTTTGCCGCCATGCCATGGTGGGGCTATCTGCTGGGCGCGCTCGCGGGACTCGGCTTCGGCGTGCTGCAGGTATGGCTTCTTAGGCTTTCGGTGCTGGGGGAACCGCCGCGAAAGTGGCTGTTCGCCGTAAAATACGCGTTATGGGCAGCGGCGCTTGTCGTTGCGGGGGCGCTATCCGTGCCGCTGCTTCTGGCCTTTGCGGCGGCGGCGACCGCCACACAGCTTGCGGGCGCCTGCGTAAGCTATCAGAAAGCGCGAAAGGAAGCGAAATAAATGCTTGAGGTTAGCCTGATTCAAAAGCCGTTTATGGTTTTTGGCGTGAATGTTGGGCTTTCGGTGGTAACGGCCTGGGCGGTGGTGGCGGTTTTGGTGGTCGCCCTTGCGCTGGTCAACCTGCTGGTGGTTCGCCGTATGAAGGAAAAGCCGGCGGGCATGCAAAACCTGTTGGAGCTGGCCGTTGGCGGGCTGGATAGCTGGTGTAAAAACAAGGTGGGCGAAGCCGGACGCTTTGTCGCCCCCGTCGTGATGACCCTGATGACCTACGTATTTATGACCACGGTTGTGGAGCTTTTCGGCGTCGCGCCCGCGACGGAGGATATTAACTGTACCTTTGCGCTTGGGCTGTGCACCTTTTTGCTGGTGAATGTAACAGGGCTGAAATTCCGCGGAATTAAAGGGCGTATTCACGGTTTGTGCTCGCCTTCGCCCGTGGTCGCGCCCATCCGCATCGTAACGGATTTGATCGCCCCGTGCTCCATCGCCATCCGTCTTTTTGCAAACGTGATGGTAGGCGGTATTATTATGCAGCTGATCTATGCCGTGGTGCCGATCATTCTGCCCGCGGTGGTCGCGTCCTACTTTAACGTGCTCCATACGGGTATTCAAGCCTTCGTCATCGGGTTGTTAAGCCTTGTGTATGTAAGCGAGGCTGTGGAGTAACACGTTTTACGCGCAAGCCGCGTGAACGATAATCGCACCGGTCAAGGGACCTTCGCCCCATTTGGGCGAAAAGAAGGAGGCTTTCTTTATGGTACTTGGATTAATCGCTATTGGCGCCGGTATTGCGGCGCTGTGTGGCGCGGGCGCCGCGCTGGCCATGGGTAACGCCACGGGCAAGGCTGCGGAGGCGATTGCGCGTCAGCCGGAAGCGGCCGGTAAGGTAAACAGCTCGCTGATGTTTGGCCTGATCATGATGGAAACCTGCGCGGTATACGCGCTGCTGGTCGCCATTCTGATCGTGTTCATCCTGGGCGGCAAGGTCTGATATCGAAAGTGAAGCGAAAAGGAGGGATGGCGCGTGGAGGGCATGTTTAACCCCATATCGATTCTTTTGCATGTCGCCAATGCGGTCATCTTGCTGGTCGCGCTGTACTTTTTGCTGGTCAAGCCCGTGCGCAGGTTTATGGATAAACGTGCGCAGGGTATCGAGGAGCAGATGAAGAGCGCGGCCGACGCGCAGGCCGAGGTAGAGCGGGAACGGAAGGCCGCCCGCGAGGAGCTTGCGCAGGCAAAGCAAAAAGCCGCGGAGATAATCCAAAAAAGCGTCTCCCAGGCACAGGAGCAGGCCGAGCAGGTGCTTAGAGAGGCGCAGGCGGACGCCGAGCAGCGGGTCGCCCGCACCCGCGCCGAATGCGAGCATATGCGTGAAAGCGCCCGCGAGCAGATGCGCGGCGAGGTGGCGAGCCTTGGCGTGGCGCTTGCCGGCAAAATTCTTCAGCGTGAGGTAACAGAGGAAGATCACCGCAAGCTGGTGGACGATTTCATTGAAAAGGTGGGCTGAGCATGTCTGAGGAGATTAAAACGGACATGAGCGCCCTGCCCGCGCGCATCGACGTGGAGCCGCCCAAGCCGGTTCGCGGACGGATTATTTCCGGTATGCGGCTTTCGGTCGCGGCGCAGAAACGCATTGCCGCCCGCTTTGAGGAAAAGCTGGGCATGCCGGTAAAGCTGACCTGCCGCGTGGATAAGCGGGAGATCGGCGGCGTGCGCGTGGAACTGAACGGCTACAGCTATAGCGGCACCGTGCGCGGACAGCTGCGCGATGTATACAGGTATCTGATGGATACGGACGGGGAGGGATCAGGCCGTGCATGAGCAAATCGATGTGGGGCAGACCCTGCTGAAGCGTTTGGAGGGCTATACCGGCGAAGTGCATGTGCGCAGCGCGGGCAGGGTGGTTTTTGTCGGAGACGGCGTGGTGCATGTGGACGGCCTGAACGACTGTCGGCTGGGAGAACTTCTGGAGGTGGAAAGCGGAGGCTTTGCGCTGGCAATGAACCTGGAGGAACGGCTGGTTTATGCCGTGGCGCTGGGCGGCGCGCAGGAAATTGCCGTGGGAATGGCCGTCTATGGAACTGGACGTGTCATGAGCGTGCCCTGCGGCGAAGCTCTTCTTTCGCATGTGGTGAATCCGCTGGGCGTACCGCTGGATGGTTCCGAGCATTTGGATCATGCGGAGGAAATGCGGCCCATTGAAATGCCGGCGCCGCCAATTTTGAGCCGCAAGCCGGTCGGCAAACCTCTGGAAACCGGTTTGATGGCGATCGATGCGATGGTGCCGATTGGGCGCGGACAGCGCGAACTGATCATCGGCGACCGCCAGACAGGCAAGACGAGTATCGCTGTTGACGCTATTTTAAACCAGAAGGGCAAGAATGTAGCCTGCGTGTATGTTGCCATCGGGCAAAAGGCCTCCAGCGTGGCGCAGCTGATCACGCATCTGCGCGAGCGCGGAGCCATGGACTACACAACTGTCGTCAGCGCGACGGCGGCGGACAGCGCCACCATGCAGTACATTGCCCCTTACGCGGGCTGCGCCATGGCGGAATGGTTCATGTACCATGGCCGCGACGCGCTGATTGTGTACGACGACCTCAGCAAGCACGCGGTGGCCTACCGCGCCATGTCGCTTCTGCTTCACAGGCCGCCGGGACGCGAGGCTTATCCGGGAGATGTGTTCTATCTGCACAGCCGCCTGCTGGAACGCGCGGCCTCCCTCAGCGACAGCCTGGGAGGCGGGACGCTTACAGCCCTGCCGATCATTGAGACGCAGGCGGGAGATATCTCCGCGTACATCCCAACCAATGTAATTTCCATCACGGACGGGCAGATTTTTCTGGATACGGAGCTGTTCCACGCGGGTGTGCGCCCGGCGATCAACGGCGGGCTGTCCGTCAGCCGCGTTGGCGGTGCGGCGCAGCACAAGAGCGTGCGCAAGGTGGCGGGCAGCCTTCGGCTGGAACTGGCGCAATACCGGGAATTGCAGATATTCGCCCAGTTTGCCAGCGATATGGACGCCGCCACGCAGGATAAACTGAAATACGGCGCTGTGCTTACCGAACTTTGCAAGCAGCGCAACAACGAACCCATGTCCACAGGGCTTGAGGTGGCGTTTCTGTACGCCGCGACCCGGCGGATGATTCCTAAGGACATTTCCCATGCCGATGTGGTCGCGTTCAAGGAGAAATTTCCCGCGTTTCTCCGCGACAACTACGATACCCTGCTGGATTCGCTCAACGTGTCCGGCGAGTTGAGCGCGGCCAATGAGGAGCAGCTCAGGGAGGCTATTGGGGCGTGGTTCCCCGCGTCCGTATTCTCACAGGGAGGCGGGGACGCATGAGCTCCATCGCCGAAATTCGCCATCATATCAAAACCATTGACGACACAGCGAAAATCACCCGCGCCATGCACCTGATCGCCTCGGGCAAGATGAAAAAGGCCATGCGCGCGCACGAGCAGACCATGCGGTATTACAGCCTGGTACGCTCCAACATGCGCTTTATCCTGGATAATTCGCCGGAAGGGTTCAAAAGCGGCTTTTACCGCGATTTTGGCGACAGGGCGTGTTATCTGGTTATCGCGGGAGATAAAGGCATGTGCGGCGGCTACAATCAGGACGTGCTCAAGCTTGCCCTGCGGACGGTGAAGGAATCCACGCACGTCAATGCCCGTCTTGTTACCTTCGGGCATATGGCGACGAACTTTATGCAACGGCAGGGTATGCGGGTGGATGAAAGCTACCTGACCGCCGTGCAGAACCCCACTATCGACATCGCGCGTGAGCTGGGCGCAAAGCTGTGCCGCCGCTATCGCAAGATGGAGTTTGACGAGGTGTTCATCATCTTCACGCAGCTTTTAAAGGGCGGCGTCACCAAACCGACCATTGTGCGCGTGCTGCCCATTACGCGCCAGACCGTGGAGGACGCGGAGCCTATGCACGCCCCAACGGGCGGGCTGGATTTTGCGCCCAGCCAGGCCGAGGCGCTGGACGCCATGGCGCAGCATTATGTGTCCGGCGTGTTGTACAGCGCGCTTGTGCAGAGCTTTGCCAGTGAGAACCGCGCGCGCATGACGGCGATGGAATCCGCCACGCGCAACGCGGACGACATGCACCGCAAGCTCATGCTTTCGCTCAACCACGCGCGGCAGGCGGCCATCACGCAGGAGATCAACGAGATCATCGGCGGCAACCCGGATTCTTTCGTATTGTAAGGAAACCGTGCTGCCGGCGCAGAGGAGGAGACGAACATGACCAAAGGAACGGTGGTCCGTATTGTAGGGCCGGTACTGGACGTTCGTTTTCGGTCGGGGGAGGTTCCCCCCATTCAAACGCTGGTATATGTCAGGGACGGGAAGCGGACCGTTGCGGGCGAGGTGCATCAGCACCTGGGCAACGTTGCGCGCTGTATCGCGCTGGAGGCGACGGATAGCCTGTCCCGTGGGCTGACGGTGGAGAGCACGGACGCGCCCATCACCATTCCCGTGGGCATGGAGATGCTGGGGCGAGCCATCGACGTGCTGGGCAGGCCCATCGACGGCAAGGAGGCTCCCCAAACGGAGCTTCGTATGCCCATTCACCGCGCCGCGCCGCCCTTTGAGCAGCAGCAGCCTGTGGCGCAGGTTTTTGAGACGGGCATCAAGGTGATTGATCTGCTCGCTCCTTACGCGCGCGGCGGTAAAATTGGTCTGTTCGGCGGCGCGGGCGTGGGCAAAACGGTGCTGATTCTGGAACTTATCCACAACATCGCCACCGAGCAGGGTGGCTACAGCGTATTTGCGGGCGTGGGCGAGCGCAGCCGCGAGGGCAGCGACCTGCTCAACGAGATGACGGAATCCGGCGTGATTGAGAAAACGGCGCTGGTTTTCGGCCAAATGAACGAGCCGCCGGGAGCGCGTATGCGCGTGGCCATGACGGGCCTTACGCTTGCTGAGTATTTCCGTGACGTTAAAAAGCAGAACATGCTGCTGTTTATCGACAACATCTTTCGTTATATTCAGGCGGGCAGCGAGGTTTCCGCGTTGCTGGGCCGGCTGCCCAGCGCAGTGGGCTATCAGCCCACGCTTGCGACCGAGGTTGGCGAGCTTGAGGAGCGCATCGCCAGCACGCGCGACGGTTCCATCACCAGCGTACAGGCCATCTACGTACCCGCAGACGACCTGACCGACCCCGCGCCCGCGGCAATCTTTTCGCACTTGGACGCAACGACGGTATTAAGCCGCGCGATTTCTGAAATCGGCATTTATCCCGCCGTGGATCCTCTGGACTCCTCCAGCCGTATCCTTGACCCCATGGTCGTGGGTCAGGAGCATTACAGCGTCGCTATGCGCGTGCAGGAGTGCCTCCAGCGTTACCGCGAGCTTCAGGATATTATCGCCATTCTGGGCATGGATGAGCTTAGCGACGAGGACCGCACGGTGGTGCACCGCGCGCGGCGCGTACAACGCTTCCTGAGCCAGCCGATGTTTGTTGCGGAGGTATTCAGCGGCATACCCGGCCGGTATGTGAAGATCAGGGATACAATCACCTCGTTCAGGGCCATTGTGGACGGAGAGGCGGACGACCTGCCCGAGGACGCCTTCTACATGGTGGGCGACCTGGAGGATGCGCGCAGAAAGGCCCGGAAAATGGAGGCCAAGTAAATGGGTAAAACCTTTCATCTAAGCGTTTTGACCCCGGAGCATGAGTTTTACAGCGGCGCGGTGGAGATGGTGCGCGTTGCCGCCACGGATGGCGAGGTGTGTATCTTAGCCGGACACGCGCCTACCGTGTACGCGTTGGCGGAGGGCGAGCTGACGCTTCGGGATGATACGGGCCGGACCAGATGGGCCGCCGCGAGCGACGGTTTTCTGACTGTGACGCAGGATCGGGCCGTGATGATGTTGCAATCAGCCGAGTGGCCGGAGGATATCGACCGCGTGCGCGCCGAACGCGCCGAACGCCGCGCGAAAGAGGCGCTTCTGCAAAAACAGGACCGCCAGAGCTATATGATGAACCAGGCCATGCTGCTGCGCGCCATGACGCGACTGAGCGTAAGCAGCAAGCACAGCGTCAACAACCAATAAGAATTAATGCAACGGGAAGGAGGAAAGCGAACCTGTCCCGTTGCATTTTTTTTTGTTTTATGGTTTCATAAGAAGGAGAGAACGGCCATGGCGCGATCAAATGCGCCATATCCGGCCTTAAAAGGCGGGGGAGATGAAGCGATATGCAGCACCGTGCCGATTTACGCGCCTTCCGTGACGAGTTGAAGGGGCTGGCCATCCTGTGGGTGGTGTTTTTCCATGCCCAGCTTGGGCTGTCAGGTATTCTGTATGAGGTGCAGAAAATCGGCTACGGCGGCGTGGATATTTTTTTCTTTCTTTCGGGTTTCGGACTGTTTGTCTCGCTAGAAAAGTCAAGCGGGTTGAGGGGATACGCCGTTCGCCGCGCAAAACGGCTTCTGCCGGCTTACCTGCCCTTTTGTTGCATGTGGCTGGCCGTTATGCTGCCCATGTTCGGGCTTGGCACGGTGCAAAGCTTGAGGACGGCGGCGGGCAACCTGACGATGATCGGGTTTTTCGCGGGCGTTCCCAAAATGATCAACTGGTATGTGAGCGCGTTGGCGGTTTCGTTGCTGGTGGCGCCTTTCATACACGCATGCCTCAGCCATGCGAAGCGAACCGGGGTTGCGCTTTTGGTGCTGTTGTTGGCCGCCTTTGCCGTGGGCCTGTGCTTTATTGGCGACGATCGGTATATGGCGGTTTCACGCCTGCCTGTTTTCATACTGGGCATGGGCTTTGCTCTGCCCGGAAGCGGGAAGCAAAACCGATATGCAAAGTTGACGGCTTGCGTGGCGGCGCTTGCCGCCGGCTTGACCATATTGCTTTTGTGTTTTAGCCGCTACCCGGAGCTGCTTAACGATTACGGCGTGTATTGGCATCCCTTTGTGCTGATAGCGCCTGCGCTGTGCATTGGCTTAGGGTGGCTTTTCAGAAAGGCCGAACGGGCCCGGAGGCTCTTTGCGCCGCTTCGTTGGCTGGGTCGCGCTTCGTTCGAGATTTTTCTGTTCAATTGCTGGGCCGAGGTACTGCTAAAACAGTCCGGAGTCGCGTATCGCCCGTTTGATTGGGCGGTTTGGAGCGCCGGAAGCATTCTTGCGGGTGCGCTGTACCATCTAGTGGTGGATGCGTGCGTAAAAAGGGTGGCGGCATGCCGAAACGACAGTGCGCAAGCAGCAAACGGAGAAAAACAGGCGTGATTGGTGGAGAGGCTAACGCGCAAAGTGGAGCGTCAGGGCGCGAAGCGGCAGGCAGGGGAGCGAATCGGCGTGACAATTTGTGATCCATGACACAACTGTAACGACACGGTGAAGATTGTAAATTCCGCTGCAGGGTTGTCTTTTTAGGGGTTAGAGGTTTCAAACTGCGTACAAAAGGGTATCCTTACCTCAGGAGGCGAGAGCTTCCCAAGGAGGGTAAACACCATGAAGAAAATCGCTTTCTTTGACGCTAAGCCTTACGACCGCCTCTATTTTGACGCTGCCGCGGGGGAAAGGTACAAGATCAAATACATTGAAAGCCGTCTGACGCCGGAAACGGCCGTGCTTGCAAAGGGCTGCGATGCCGTATGCGCCTTCGTCAACGATGTGATTGACGCTCAGGCGATCGAAACGCTCCATGAGCTTGGCGTGCGCGTGCTGGCTATGCGTAGCGCGGGCTACAGCAACGTAGATGTCAAAGCTGCCTATCAAAAGCTGACCATCGTGCGTGTTCCTGCGTACTCACCCTATGCCGTGGCGGAGCATGCCATGGGCCTTCTGCTGTGCCTCAACCGAAAGCTTCACAAGGCTTATAACCGCACGCGCGACTTTAATTTCAGCCTGGCAGGGCTGACGGGATTGGATTTGCACGGCAAAACGGCGGGCGTGATTGGTACAGGCAAAATAGGGCGCGTGTTCATCGATATCTGCAAGGGCTTCGGCATGACCGTGCTCGCCTACGACCCCTATCCGGCCAAGGACGCGGATTTTGAATACGTACCTCTGCACGAGCTTTTGAAGCGCTCGGACGTCATCAGTCTGCACTGCCCGCTAACGGAGGAAAGCAGGTATATTTTAAACAAGGAAGCCTTTGCGAAGATGAAGCGCGGCGTGCTTATAGTCAATACCTCCCGAGGGCAGCTTATCGATTCCGCGGCGCTGCTGGATGCGTTGGTTGACGGTACTGTTCGCGGGGCCGGGCTGGATGTGTACGAGGAGGAGGCGGATTTCTTCTTTGAGGACATGTCGGATACGGGAGTCAAGGATGATACCCTTGCTTTGCTGGTAAGCCGGCCAAACGTAATACTCACCTCGCACCAGGCGTTTTTGACGGAGGAGGCTCTCGCCAATATCGCTGCTACGACGCTTGAAAACCTTGATCAATACTTTGACGGCGGCGAACTGCCAAACGAGGTGTGCTACCGCTGCGACGAGGGCAAGGTGCGGGAAAACTGCCGCAAAACAAGGCGCGAGCGCTGCTTTTAGCCCTATCGCGGCCAATTGATGGAGAAACGCCCCTTTCGCCGATTTGCTGGAACAAAATGACGAAAGGGGGTTGACAATACACTTTATCCGTGGTACTATATCACCCGTGGTTTGAACAACCTCGGCCGTGTCAAGGGGTCTGGTAACCGATAATTGCGGTAACACCCCGGGTGTGACCCATTAGCTCAGTTGGCAGAGCACTTGACTTTTAATCAAGGTGTCCGGAGTTCGAGCCTCCGATGGGTCACCATTTCACCCTGGGAGGGTGAGGCCGGGCCTGCGGGCGTGGCGGAATGGCAGACGCGCCAGACTTAGGATCT
>JAEYOW010000004.1 GCA_023411375.1 Bacillota bacterium
AACGGGCGGCCCCGTGGCCCGGGGGGTTGCCCGCCCCCCCCGGGGAAAACCGCCGGGCAAAGAGAGCGAAGCCCTTGTTGACTGGATTGATGACAACGATTATATTGATAGAGGTTATTAAAACCCAGACTGGAAAGCCGCCGGTGAATCCACAAGGGGAAATGCTGAACTCATTCCGTCAAATGATGGTTCAAGGCAGAGTCCTTGACGGGCCTGACGTCTATTCACAGAAGCGAAGGAGGGACCTCACATGGGTACAGCCGCACGGCGGGCCAATCCCCTGCGCAGCCGCAGTGAGGCGGTGCTGCGCAACCTGGTGGTCGCGGCGCTGGTCGCGTTTTTTGCGGTATTTTTTCTTATCCCGATCGTGATGGCCTTCGTAGGCAGCTTCCACCTGTGGAATCCGCTGAAAGGGCAGTTCCGGTTTACGGGCCTTAAAAACTGGCAAATGGTGCTGGAAAGCTCGCTTTTCTGGCGTTCGATGGGCAATACGGTGCTGTTCGCTGCGGTGGCGGTGGCGGCGCGGGTAGTGCTCGGGCTGCTGATTGCCAGCGGACTGTACTCAAAGCTCGTCAGGCACAAGGCCCTTTTCCGCACGCTGTATTACCTGCCGACCATCACCCCCATGGTGGCGGTCGCCTTTGTTTGGAAATTTATGTACGACCCACAGTTCGGTCTGCTTAACCAGTTGCTCGGCACGGAGATCAACTGGCTTTTTGACGCGCGCTACGCAATGGCCGCCATTCTGATGTTAACGATTTGGAAGGATTTTGGCTACGCTGTGGTTATTTTGCTGGGCGGTATGCATTCGCTGCCCGCCGATTGCTACGAGGCGGCCGAGATTGACGGCGCGAACGCGTGGCACCGGTTTTGGACCATGACGCTGCCGCTGCTCAAGCCCACGGTCGTATTTATCGTCATTACCTCGCTTATTTCGTATTTTCAAACCTACATCCCCGTAATGGTGCTCACCCAGGGCGGGCCGGGCACAAAAACCTATTTGGCCTCCTACATTATTTACGATCAGGCGTTTGTGAAGTATAATTTTGGGTATGCATCCGCCATTTCGTTCGTGCTGTTTCTGATTATCGCCGCGCTGACCGCCCTGTCGTTTCGGGCCTCCGGCGCGCGCGACGCGTAGGGGAGGGAAGGGCCGTGACAAAGAAGAAAACCGCCTCTGCGGCGTTAAACCTGATTTTGCTGCTTTTTAGCCTTGCGACCATCCTGCCTTTTTTATGGATGCTCTCATCTTCGTTTAAAACCAATGTAGAGATCAGCGCGCTGGAGCAGCATTTTCTGCCGCAGGCGCCCACGGGGCAAAACTATCTGAACGCCCTTCAAAAGATGAATTTTCTGCGCTACTTTGGCAACAGCCTGCTGTACGCGGTCGCCATCACGGCGATCACCGTATACACCAGCGCCATTTCGGGCTTTGTGCTGTGCAAGTACCGCTTTCGCGGCAGGCAGGCGCTGTTTGGCGCAATCCTAGCCACCATGATGGTGCCGGGCGTGGTAACGATTATCCCGCGGTACAGCATGATGCAATGGGTGGACTGGCTGGATTCCTGGCAGGCGCTGCTGGTGCCGGGCCTGTTTACATCCTTCGGCATTTTTATGATGCGTCAAAGCTGCGCGGGCGTTCCCGACGAGATGCTGGAAGCCGCCCGTATCGACGGCGCGAACGAGTTTTACATCTTCCACCGCATTGTGCTGCCGATGCTCCAAAACGCGGTATCCAGCATCGCGATCTTCCAGTTTCTCTGGGCGTGGGAGGATTACCTCTGGCCGTACCTGATGATGCGCTCGGAGCAAAAGCAGGTGTTAAGCGTCGCGCTTAACATGTTCAGCGGCCGCTATTCCACCGACTATGCGGGACTCTTTGCCGCAACCGCCATCGCGATTATTCCCGTAGTGGCGTGCTATCTGCTGTTTCAGCGCCGGTTCATCGAGGGCATCGCGGCCTCGGCTGTAAAGGGCTGATCTGTCCCAATTCAATCCGAAAAGGAGAGCTGACCCATGGCCCCGACAACCCCAAAAACGCTCCGCAACCAGGTGATGTATTCGGTCTACGTGCGCCAGTACAGCAAGGAGGGCACCTTTGCCAAGGTGGCGGAGGATTTGCCCCGCATCCGCGCGTTGGGCGTGGATATCCTGTGGCTGCTGCCCATCCACCCCATCGGAGAGAAATGCCGCAAGGGTGCGCTGGGCAGCCCATACGCCATCCGCGATTACCGGGCCGTCAACCCGGAATTTGGCACGCTGGAAGATTTCCGGGCGCTTGCGGAGGCCGTGCACGCCCATGGCATGCGGCTGATTATCGATGTGGTGTATAACCATACTTCGCCGGATTCGTGGCTGGCGGAAAACCATCCCGAATGGTTCTACCATAAGCCCGACGGCTCGTTTGGCAACCGCATCGGCGAGTGGTCGGATATCATCGACCTGGATTACGCGCACAGGGCGCTGTGGGAGTACCAGATCGAAACGCTCCGGCAGTGGGCTCGGCTGGTGGACGGCTTCCGCTGCGACGTCGCGCCGCTGATTCCTCTGGAATTTTGGCAGGAGGCGCGCCGAAGGGTGGCGGAGGTCAACCCGGACTGCCTCTGGCTAAGCGAATCGGTCGAGCCGGTGTTTACGCGGGATAACCGGGAGCGTGGCATGGTGAGCCTTTCGGACGCGGAAATTCATCAGGCGTTCGACGTCAGCTACGAGTACGATGTGTACCACGACTGGGTGCGCCTGCTTTTGGGCGAGTGCGGCTTGGAGGAGTACGCGCTGAGGGTTACCCAGCAGGAATATCTGTATCCGGATAACTACGTCAAGCTGCGCTTTTTAGAAAACCATGACCGGCCCCGCGCCGCGTTCCTGATTCCGGACGCGCGCGCGCGGCGAAACTGGACGGCGTTCATGTATTTCCAAAAGGGTATGGCGCTTGTGTACAACGGGCAGGAGCGGGAGAACGACTTCCGGCCCAGCCTGTTTGATAAGGACGATATCCGCTGGGATACGGGCAGCGATATCTCGCCGTTTCTAAGGCGGCTGTATGAGATGAAGCGGAATCCCCTGTTTGCGGACAGCCGCTACGACGCGCGCGGCGCGGGAAACGGCATGCTCGTGGCTACGCACCGCGCGGCGGGCCGCCGGATGACGGGCGTTTTCAGCACGGAAGGACGCGCCGGACTGGTACGGGTGGACGTGCCCGAGGGGCTTTATGAAAACCTTGTGGATGGGTCGGGTGTGCGTGTGGAGGGCGGGCTTCTGCCATGCGCGGGCGAGCCGATCGTCATTCTCACGGGGCGGGAGGGATGAGCATGCGGGACGGTTCGATTGTGCCGGGCGCATGCCGGCAGGAGAGCGCCGTTCAAGGGGAACGGTACCGCATCACGCTGCTCACGTCCCAGCTTGTACGGCTGGAATACGCGCCGGACGGCGTTTTTGAGGACCGGCCAACGCAAACGGTCGTAAGCCGCGATTTCCCAACCCCGGCTTTTCAACTGTGGCGCACGGAAAGAGGCGTCGAAATCCAGACCGAGCATTTGAGCCTGTTTTACGACGAAGGGCCCTTTTCACCCAACGGCCTTTGGATCGATAACCGAAGCGAGTGCCGGGGCATCTATTGCACATGGCATTACGGCGACCAGCTTACCGAAAACCTGGGCGGCACGGCCCGCACGCTGGATGAGGCGGATGGCCCCGTGCCGCTGGAGCCGGGCATTCTATCGCGCCTTCAGGGCTATTCCGTCCTGGATGACAGCTCGGCCCTGCCGGTTTTGCCGGACGGCGCGCTTGGGCGGCGCGGCGAAGGCGTGAAGGATCTGTACTTTTTTGGCTACGGCTATGCCTACCGTCAGGCGCTTCGCGATTTTTTTGCCCTCTGCGGGCATACGCCCCTTCTGCCCCGGTACGCGCTGGGCAACTGGTGGAGCCGGTTTTACGCCTATACGGAGGAAGCATACCGCGCCCTGGTGGAGCGTTTCGCCACCGAGGGTGTGCCGCTGAGCGTGGCGGTGCTGGATATGGACTGGCATGTGACCGACCCGCCCGGCGGCAAGGGCTGGACGGGCTACACATGGAATCGAGAGCTCTTTCCGGACCCGGAGGGATTCCTCAAATGGCTTCACGAGCACGGCCTGCGGGCGACGCTTAACCTTCATCCCGCGCAGGGCGTTCAGCCGCACGAGGAGATGTATGCGGATATGGCCCGGGCGCTGGGCCGAGACGCGGAACGCCGCCAGAGTATCCCGTTTACGCCGGACGATCCTGCGTTTATGCATGCATATTTCCAATACCTACATCATCCGCGCGAGGCCGAGGGTGTGGATTTCTGGTGGGTAGACTGGCAGCAGGGCCTTACCTGCGGGACGCCCGGCCTGGACCCGCTTTGGGCGCTCAACCGCGCACACACCGTGGACATCGGCCGGGACGGCAGGCGGCCGCTGATTTTGTCCCGTTATGCCGGACCCGGCAGCCACCGCTATCCCATCGGCTTTTCCGGCGACAGCGTCATCAGCTGGGCCTCTCTGCGCTTTCAGCCCTATTTCACCGCTACGGCCTCCAACATCGGTTACGGCTGGTGGAGTCACGATATCGGAGGCCATACGCATGGCAGGCGGGACGACGAACTACAGGCGCGTTGGGTACAGCTTGGCGTGTTTTCGCCCGTTATGCGCATGCATAGCACTTCTAACCCCTTCAACGGCAAGGAGCCATGGCGCTATGGCCCTGAGGCGCGCGGCGTGATGGTGCGCTTTCTGCGGCTGCGCCACAGGCTGCTGCCCTACCTGTATACGCTCAACTGGCGCTGCCACACGCGGGATGAAATGCCCGTGCAGCCCATGTATTACGAATATCCCGGCCGGGACGAGGCGTACCGCGTTCCCAATCAGTATTATTTTGGCGAAGGGCTGATCGTTTGCCCCATCACCGAACCGGCAAACCGCGAGCTGCTTCTGGCAAGCGTGACGGCGTGGCTGCCCGAAGGGTTGTATTTTGATTTCTTTACCGGCTTTGCGTACCGTGGAGGAAGAATGCTGCGCCTGTACCGTCCCATGGATGAAATGCCGGTGCTGGCGAAGGCCGGGACGATTCTGCCCCTTACCGGAGAGGCTGAGAGCCGGAAAAACGGGACACAAAACCCGACCGGGCTCGATTTGTATGTATTCGCGGGCGCGGATGGGGATTTTACCCTTTACGAGGACGACGGGGAGACCATGGCCTATGCGGATGGCGAACGGGTGCTGACGCGCCTGCGCTTCTACTGGCGCGCGGAGGGCGGTTCGCAGCTTATCTGCGCGCCGGACGGTCCGGCCGCCTTCCTGCCGCCAGAGCGCGCCTACAGGGTGTGTTTTGTGGGCGTGGAGGAAAACCTGTCATTTACGGCTAAGGCAGCGGACGGCGCTGAGCTCGCGCCGCGCGCCGAATACGACGTGGATACCCATACCCTCCGCGTCGCGCTTAAGCCCGTTCCCAGCGGCACCGGTTTTACACTGCGCTTCCGCCGGCCCCTGAAGCCGGCCGCCAACGGCACACGCGCCCGGCTTGACGGCATCCTTAACCGCGCGCAGCTAGATTACGAACTGAAACAGCGCGTCGATCAGGCGTTGCGCCGCGCGAACGACGGCCCGGAGGCGCTGTGCGAGCTTCAGGCGCTCGGCGTGCCGGAGGATTTGTTGGGCGCGGTTTCAGAAATCGTGTTTGCGGGATAGGGGAGCGGGGGAGGCGTATCCTAAGGATGCCAACCTAAACGAGGGCGGCAGGGCAGGACGCTCTTCACAGTGCGGAGACTTTGCGGTCCCTTATGGAAAGATGGGCCCAACGGTTATCGTCCACACAAATCCAATGATAACCGTGAGACTATTGATGCTAAAACGGTGAGAGGGGCGGGTGTTTTCTGCGCGCCCACGCGACAATGAGGACGCCTAAAAGCAGGCTGAGGACATTGAGCGCCGCCTCGTCCCACTGGTAGTGTCGCCCTGGGATGCTCAGCTTTTGCACCTCGTCCGCCACGGCGGCAAAGGCGCCCGCGGCCGTGGCATACAGGAGCCCCTGTCGGTGGCGGGGAAAGGTGAGCAGCGCGGCGTTGGCGAGCATACCGCCCATCATCCCAAAGACGGCGATATGCGCCCCTTTGCGCAGCAGGGCATGAAGCGCCGCCAGCCGGACAGGGAAGGGCAGGAGCGCGGCGAGTGTCTCGGCCAGTCTGAAGCTAAGCCCGGTGGTTTCCGGCCCGGTTTGGCGCGAGAGGAATAGGCTTAGCATCAGCCAGGCAAAAAGAAAGGACCAGGCGATTAGGATTCGCCTGGTCCGAGAGTGTGGGAATCGTGGCATTTGGCAGGTTAGTCCCTTCTGTCTGAAGATGGGGTTGAGGGGGCGGATCCGACCGGTAGGTCAGAGGTTGGCTTTCTGCTTCTGCTTGCCGCTGTGCAACGCGCTTAAGCTTTTCAACAGCTCGTCCTGAAAGGCCGGCCGTCTTGGATAGTCCGCCTTGAGCTTTTGAATCAAAGCCTCGGCAAGCTGCTTGCCGCAGGCGGTCGCATAGGCGCCTATTCCCTCGCAGACCGCCTGATAGGCCTTGCGGTCCGAGGCATGAGCGGCGTCGTTTAAAATACGTTGATAAAACATCGACCGCACCTCGGCCTGATAATCCGGGAGCAGGTATTGATACAATGAATAGATATTATGGAATGGATGATCTATATTTTGCTGAGCATACCGCAGAATCCGGGTCTTGTCCCGCTCGCGCAACAGGATGGGCAAATAGGCGCGCTGTCTGCCGCTTCCCGTTTCAAGGCTGTCCAGCAGCTCATTGCGCTTGCATTTCCATTCCTCCGGCGGGTAAAGCTCTTTTAGCTTCTCAAAATAGGCGTCGTCACCGCCCAACAGCAATTCTTCCCCTAACGCACGCATGGCGGGCATATCGCCCGTCTTCTTATAAATCTGATACCGGCGTTCCTTCCATTGCGCCTTGAGGCCATAAAGTCGCCCGGCCTGCCGCTCGCCCTCAATACAAAGCCGGACCGCTTCCTGGTATTGTTTTTTCTGGCAAAATGCATTGATAACATACATGCGAAGCTCAGGGTTACCGATATTGGAGAGCGCATATTGCCAAGCTTGCTCTTCACCCTGCCAGCGCTGAAGCATTTTAAAATACGCCTTTTGCTCAACCATCAGGGCGTAGGAGTCCGAGTCTTTTTTTGCTCTGATATAAACGGCAATATGCTCTTCACGCAATTTCAGCAGTGAATCGCGTAGGACTGGAAAAACGTCGGCGATGCGCGTGCATAGAGTCAACAGCGTTTCGTTCCACTCATTCCAACCACTGAATAAAGGGGAAGCGGCCACACCCAATATGCGTTGAAAGAAAGCGGTCTGCTGCGCCTCGACATCCCGCGACACACATTTATCATAAAGCTCTGTTATACAATTCAGGCAGCTTACAATGATATATCCGACCTCGCCATCGGAATCATCACAGCATTCCAGACATTTCATGCTTTCCTCAAGCAGCATAACGGAAAAATCAAGCGAACGCTGCCAGGGAGCGGTATTGATCAAAACTTGCAGACGTGAAAGCGCGGTTTCAGCCCCGCGCAACGCATCGGAGGTTCGGGCATACTCCACATAACCACGTTTTGAATTTGTTTGAAGCGATTTTTGAATCTGCTTGCGGTAAAGTTTGGTCTCATCCTGCGCGGGAGCAAGGCGCAAACGAAGCCAGTCATAAGCGTCAGGAAGCTCGCCGGCCATTTCACGCACAAGGGAAAGCAGACCGCTTTTTGACAGGGAATCAAGCGTATCCAGAGGATTGAAAGCGGGGCGGGCATCCTTTGGCCGTGCATTCGACGCCAAAGAGGTGGCCCGGCTTTTCATTTCATTGATCGCCAGCAGAACAGCTACGACATGCTTGCAATAGGGATTGCCCGAATACGGGCAATCGCAGGACAGGTCTGCGCATTCGTCATTTTGCAGCACAACCGTGACTTGGTAATCCTCCGTGCCCTCAACAATTGCTGTAAAGGCGCCGGGGCGTTTTTCCTCAAGGGAAGTGACAAGGCCGTTTTCGAAGTATGCTTGGCCGCGCGCGATGATGATGTCGTCAAAATCTTGCAGTATACTGTCTAAATTCATGGGGGCCATTGGGTTCACCTGCCTCATCTGCTTATGGGGATATTATACGGCAGGGGAGAGGGGTTGGCAAGCTATGTTTGAAGAAGAGAGTGAGATAGACATACTTGCAAAACCATAGAGGATAAGTATCGGTACATCGCGGCCGATCGCTCCGGGCTCTCTGTGGACAAGCTATGCCGTTTGCTGGATCTATCCCGGAGCGGATATTACGCTTGGACAGCGCGTGGTCAAAGCCGTCGCGCGGCGAGCAATCAAATCCTTCTGCGAGAGATGGTAGGGCTTCACCAACGCTATCCAGCCCTTGGCTTGGATGGGCTGGAACATTTGCTCAAATGAAGCTCCATCTGTTCCAGGGACCGGATTCACCGGTTGATGAAAGCCAACAACATCCACTCCCAACGCAAACGGGCCTACAAAGCAACGACCAATTCAAAGCATTCTTACCCTGTAGCTCCCAACCTGCTTAAACGCAACTTCGCGCCGCTCGTCCTAATGCTGTCTGGGTTGGTGATATCACTTATATCCTTACGGACCTGGGCTGGCTATATCCCGCCATTGCATAGGATTTATGCTCGAAGAAGGTGGTGGGCTATGCCTTTTCCGACCGCATTGACGCCCGGCTGGCAACACAAGCCCTGGAGATGGCTGTTCGCCGCGAGAAGCCCATGGATGATCTTGTTTTTCACTCCGACCGGGGCGTGCAGTACGCCTCTCACACATACCGGCAGGAGCTAGAAAGATATTCCATTCGTCAAAGCATGTCACGAAAGGGAGATCCTTATGACAATGCCGTTGCTGAAAATTTCTTCTGCTGCCTCAAATGTGAACTGATTTACCTTCGCCGCTTTTCCACTCGCGATGAAGCCCAAGCCGCTGTTTTTGCCTACATTG
>JAEYOW010000041.1 GCA_023411375.1 Bacillota bacterium
TACAGCGTTACCAAGGTTTTTTTGTACTCTGGGCTGTACTGTGTCTTCTTTGTCGGCATTTTCTCTTCTCCTTTTGTGCTTGTCTATCATGATACACCACTTGTCTACTTTTGTAGTATAGATCCAACCGCCAAGCCCCGATTGGAACGAATCGAAACGGACATCATCAACAATTTCAAGCACTTAGGCGTCGCGGTGGAGAGCCTGAACGGGAAGGAACGCCTGCGGCTCATGCACGCTATTTTCCACATGGACACCAAAGAGAAGTTCGCCTTCGATTGGGACTGGCTCCCGCACTCGGGGCTGTCCACGAAGGATTTTATCGCGCCTACAGGCTTCGAATTCCGCGACGGGCGACGCTTCCGCATGGGCGGCAAGCTGAGTTCTGTGAGCTTCCTGCAAATCCTCGCCCCTGAGCTGAATGACCGTATGCTGGCGGACTTTCTCAACATGGAGAGCAGCCTGATCGTCAACATGCACATCCAATCCATCGACCAAACGGCAGCGATCAAACAGATCAAGCGGAAAATTACCGATCTGGACAAGAGCAAGATCGAGGAGCAGAAAAAAGCCATCCGTTCGGGCTACGACATGGACATCATCCCCTCCGATCTCGCCACCTACGGCGGGGAGGCGAAAAAGCTCCTGCAAGACCTGCAAAGCCATAACGAGCGCATGTTCCTTGTGACCTTCCTCGTGATGAACACCGCCGATACCAAGCAGCAGCTTGAAAACACGGTGTTTCAGGCGCAGGGCATCGCGCAGAAATACAACTGCGCGCTGGAACGGCTGGACTTCCAACAGGAAAAGGCACTCATGTCCTCGTTGCCGCTGGGCTACAACCAAATCGAAATTCAACGTGGATTGACTACCAGTAGCACGGCGATCTTTGTGCCATTTACCACCCAGGAGCTGTTTCAGACAGAAGGCGAGCCATTGTATTACGGCCTCAATGCGTTGAGCAACAACCTGATTATGGTGGATAGGAAGAAATTAAAGAACCCCAAAGGAGTGTATCGTAAAGGAACGGGGACACCCCGAAAACAACAGGCAGTCAGGCCGCAGGCGGCACAGTGGCGCGGGAAAGGACGCGCCGAGGTGATTTTGACGGTAGTATATCACAGACAACCGAATATGGAAAGGGGGCTAATCCTATGCCTACATTGACAGCAGACAGAACGGCGGAACGCACCGACAAGCCGCTGCACATCACAAAGCGGATTGGCTCCACGACCTACAAGGTGAGCGTCCATTTCAGCAGGACGAGCAGGGAAACCATGGGCGATAAGCTGATACGCCTGATTGAAAGGGACGCGGTGAAACAGTGAAAACGACACCGAGAGCCGCAACGCCGGACAGCCGGAAAGAGGAAAGCATGAACAACGACAAGCTGACTATCCTTTACGAGAGATTGAGCCACGAGGACGGGCGGGAAAATGAATCCCTGTCCATTGAGCATCAAAAGGAATACCTGGAGGAATACGCGGCCCGGAACGGCTTTACCAATGTTGTCCATCGGACGGATGACGGGTGGAGCGGTACACGCTGGGACAGGCCCGGATTTTTGCAGATAATGGAGGACATCGAGCGCGGCAATGTGGGGCAAATCCTGATTAAAGACATGAGCAGATTGGGCCGCGACCACTTGCGCGTGGGGCTGTTTTTGGAGCAGTTACGGGAGCGGGGCGTCAGGCTGATCGCCGTTGCCGAGGGCATCGACACCGCCAAGGGCGAGGACGATTTCATGCCCTTCCGAAACATCTTTGCGGAGTGGCACGCCAGGGACACCAGCCGGAAGATACGGGCGATTTTCGGCGCGAGGACGGCGGCGGGGAAGCACGTCACCGGCGCACTCCCCTACGGCTATCTGCACGACCCGGACGACCGCCAGAAGTGGATTTTGGACGAGGAAGCCGCCCCCGTTGTCAAGCGCATCTTCCAGGGCGTTATCGAGGGCAAGCCCATCGCCAGAATTGCGGAGGAATTGACCGCCGAGCGGATACTCACCCCCGCCGCCCATTGGAGGGCCATCGGGGAGCGGGTGAGCATGGGCGCGTCGGGCGCAGACCCCTACAAATGGGCCACCGCCACCCTTATCCAAATCCTCAAAAAAGAAGAATATATGGGCTGGACAGTCCTCAACAAGACCGCCACGGAAAGCTACAAATCCAAGAAGCGGGAGGCCACCCCGCAGGAAAATCGGCTGATTTTCAAAGACACCCACCCCGCCATCATTGACGAGGAAACATGGAATGTTGTCCAGCGTCTGCGGGAAACGAAGCGCGTCCGGGAGCGCATCGGCGGCGAGCCGAACCCGCTGACCGGCGTTCTGTACTGCGCCGATTGCGGACAGAAGATGTACCACAAGCAGGGCAGCACCGGCAGGCCCGACCAGCCCCACCATGAGTATGTCTGTTCCAGCTACCGCCACTATTCCCGAAGCTGCACCTGTCACTATATCCGCGTCAGCGTTGTGGAAAGCCTGGTGCTGGAAGCCATACGGCGGGTCAGCGGATATGTGCGGGAGAACGAGGCGGAGTTTATCGAGCGCGTCCGGGAGAAATCCTCATTACAGCAGGAGGCGGCGGTAAAGGAGAGCCGCAAAAAGCTGTCAAAGGCCAAGCGGCGGCGGGAGGAAATCAGCGGCTTAATCAAGAAGCTGTATGAAGCCTATGCCACGGGGAAGATACCCGAAAACCACTTTTCCGAACTGCTGTCCGGCTACGACACCGAGCAGAAAACCCTTGACGGGGAAATCGAGAGGTTACAGGCCGAAATCGACCGCTACAACACCGACAGCGTGAGGGCCGACAAGTTTATCGAATTGGTGAAGCGGCACACCGAGTTTACCGAGTTTTCCGCATCCCTGCTGAATGAATTTGTGGAGAAGATAATCGTCCATGAGGCCACCAAAGTGAACGGGGTGCGGGAGCAGGAGGTTGAAATCTATCTGAACTTTATCGGCAAATTCGACCTGCCCGAACAGGAGGAACAGCCGGAGGAACCGCCGGTAAGAAAGAGCCGGAAAAAGCGCCGCCACGAAATGACGGAGGAACAGCGGGCGGCTTTGCGTGAGCGGGACAAGGAACGCTATGCCCGAAAAGTAGCCGCCAGGAAAGCCGCCGAGGAAGCACAGCGGGCGGCAATTCTGAAAGGCACAGCCTACGAAATCAGGCCGCAGGAAGCCGGAGCCGCCCATGCCGCCATCTGAACCCCACCGAGCCGCCATGCTGAAAAAGAGCGTGGCGGCTTTTCCATTCCTATCCATTCCAGACCGAAAAAATGAAAGGAGATTTTGACAAATGGCAAAGACCAAAATTGAGAAAATCGCAAGCATCGAGGAAGAAATTAAGCAGCTTGAAAACAAGAAAAAGCGGCTTATCCAGGAGCAGAAAGAGCAGGAGCGCAAGGACAGGACAAACCGCCTCTGCAAGCGCATGGGGCTTTTTGAAAAGCTGCTGCCCGACACCATCCCGCTGACCGAGGAACAGTTTAAGACCTTTTTGGAGCAGACTGTAATGACCGAACACAGCCGCCGCATACTGGACGGATTGACCGCCCGGAACGCCGCCACAGCCCCCGCACAGGGCGCGGGAACGGCGGTGAGGGGTAACACCCAGCCCGCCGCCAAAACCGCCCTTACATCGCAGGAGGACGGCGCAGACGGGAGCGCGGCGCAAGGGTAACGGGCTTGCGGAGCGAGGCCGGGGGTACTACACTTCCCCCGGCCTTGTCGGGCATTACAAAAATTGAGTAATCGACGATTCGGTAATATTGCTTACACTGACGTACCCCATAGACATAAAATGTATTCACTTTTAGTTTCTAAACCCAAACTTATATCATTCCATTTAGGAGGGATAATATTTACTGCCTTGATTACAGGTTCATGTAGTATGTCTATGCGCTGATTCATGTTTTCCAATCGCGACTTCATCCACGCTACATTATCGTCAGAAGCAGGTAAGTTAGTACGATTTTTATACATCTCAGTCCAATTACTGCAAAACCTCTCGTCTGATTCCAAAAAAATTAAAGCCGCTGTAATAAAGTCATTTAATGACGAAAATATATTTTTCGGGGCAACAACAATTAAAATATTCTGCTCTGAAGCGCCAGTGTTGAAACAAAGATTTCCAAAGCTAATTGCAATCATTCAATCAAATCTCCTTGTCAAAATAATTTTATCACAGCCAGAGACATATTTCCAGGCTAAAATTTCTTGTCCACTATGCAAACAGCTTCATTTTATGCTATACTGTTGTCCAGAAACTAAAGAGGACAGATTTGTTTCAGATTGGAGGCATGATGCCATGAAAAGAAAGTATGCTCTTGCCGCAGCCCTGGTCGGGGCGCTGGTGCTGCCGCTGTTCGGCTGCCAGAAAAACACAGGAGAAAAATTGAGTGAGGAAGAAGTGCAGCGGCAAGCCTATGAATATCTTGCCAGCCGGTATAGTGCAGAGTTTACAATCCTGCGCTGTGATACCAAGGCCAACTCCCCCGGCCCTATTCCTGGTGGCGGTTCCCATTGGGAACTCCTGGTGAAGTCAGACCAGTTTCCAGAAGATGATTTTTCTGTTTACTACGGCAGGGAAAAGGCTGAAAATGGAGAATGGTATTGGACAGATAATTATTATTCCTTGCTGTTCCGTGATGAAGCAAATTCTAAAATCAAAGCCGCCGCTGAACAGTTTTTCAATGTTGACTGTCTGATTGAAAGCCTGTGGGGAATAAATTTGTGGCCGGAGAGTATTGGAGAAAACAACACTTTTCAAGATTGGCTTAATGCTGGGGGAAAGTGTCCTACATTCGTCCTATATTTGGAAGAAACAGCCCCGGAGGAAACATTGTGCCAAGAGTTTGCAGACAGCCTTTTGACTGAATTTCCAACGATAAAATACATCTCGTTTTATGGAATGACAGCAGGTGCTTTTGATGAAGTAGCCGCTAATGGCGGAGTATTGACAGACCTTTGGAACGACCATCCAGAATGGAGGATTGGGCAAGTAAGCTGTAAATGCAACAATCTCAAAACGGAATAGTCAGTAGTGGTTTCCACCGATTGACAATCGAACAAAATCCGATTAGTCGCTCGAAATCGAAGCGTTATTTTGACGCTCTGATTTTCGGGCGGCTTTCTATTTTCTCAAATGCTAACGGGGCGGGGCGCAAGGGTAACGGGCTTGCGCCCTGTCCCCTGCCCCCGGCAAGGGCGCACTTATATACCACATGAATGTGGTATGTGCGGTCTTGCAGACGGCGTTTTGTGCCTCTCGGCACAAAAGGACGGGGGAACGACCCGCAGAAAGGAGAACAGACCATAGCAATCTATCATTGCAGTATCAAAATCATCTCCCGCGGCAAGGGCAAGTCCGCCGTTGCCGCCGCCGCTTACCGGGCGGGGGAGAAACTCACTAACAACTTTGACGGGGAAACCCACGACTACACCCACAAGGGCGGCGTAGTCCACACCGAGATTTTATTGCCAGACCACGCCCCCGCCGCTTTCTCTGACCGGGCGGTTTTGTGGAACGCGGTGGAGAAAATCGAGAAAGCGAAAAACGCCCAGCTTGCAAGAGAAATTGAAATTGCCCTGCCCCGTGAATTGACAAGGGAGCAGGGCATTTCTCTTGTCCGCCAGTATGTAAAAGAGCAGTTTGTCAATGCGGGAATGTGCGCCGACTTTGCCGTCCACGACACGGGCGGCGGCAATCCCCACGCCCATATCATGCTGACAATGCGCCCCATCGAGCAGGGCGGCGCGTGGGGCGCGAAGCAGAAAAAGGAGTACATTCTTGACCCGCAGGGCAGGAAAATCTATGACCCGAAAAAGCGGCAGTACAAATGCAAGGCCATCCCCGCCACCGACTGGAACGAGCAGACCAAGGCCGAGGAATGGCGGGCGGCGTGGGCGCAGCTTTGCAACCGGGCGTTGGAGCAGTACGGACACGCCGAGCGCATCGACCACCGCAGTTATGAGCGGCAGGGCATCGACCAAATCCCCACCGTCCATTTAGGCGTTGCCGCTTCCGCTATGGAGAAGCGCGGCATCCGCACCGAGCGCGGCGATCTGAACCGGGAAATCGAAGTGACGAACCAAAAACTCCGGCAACTGAAAGCCCGTATCTCCAAGCTGCAAAAGTGACTGAAAGAGGAACAGGAGAACACCGAGCCGCCCACCCTTGCCGACTATATCCAGGGCATCCTGTCCCGCAGGGCGCGGGAGGGGAAATCGCAGGTTTCCCAATCCATCTATAACCTCAAGGACGCGGCGAAAATGCTGAACTTCCTGCAAGCCAACAATATCATGGATATGGCGGGGCTTGATGAAAAATTCAAGTCCATGATAGGGGAACAGCTTGACATTCAGCATAAGCTGAAACCCATTGAACGGCGGTTAGGCACTCTGAAAAAGCACATCGAGCAGGCCGACATTTATTTCAAGTATAAGGGAAAAAAGAAACTGACCGAGGCCGAGCAAATCCTGTTCACGGCGGCGCACGACTATCTGAAAGGCGTGATGAACGGCAAGACCGCCCTGCCGGTAAAGGCATGGAAAGCGGAGTATGCCAAGCTGACCGCCGAGAGGAAAACACTCAATCAGCGGTATCTTGTGCTGAAAAAGGAAGTGAAAGAAGCCGAGCAAATCCGCAGAAGCGTTTACAATATCTTGCGGCAGGAACAGCGGGAACAACAGCCCCGCAGGGCGCAGGATATGGAGCGGTAACGGACAGGGCGGCGGGGAGCAATTCACAACACATATCTCCCACCGCTCATCCAACGGTATTTTGCTATTTTATTCCACGCAAAACTCCGTGTAGTTGAAAATTTGCCTGTTCCAGCATTTTGATTAAATGCGGTTCTGCATTTGTTATTTCCGCAAAATCAAAAGCAGTTTGTCCAGGCTTATCAGCTAAAGATGGGTCTGCACCATGTTCAATTAGTAGTCGAATAATTTCCTCTCGGTTATCCATTTTCTTCAAGAATACCACTGCTAATGGACGAACACCATCTTTGCGACCACGATTTGGGTCTGCTCCAGCCTCTAACAACACCTTGACAATATCGGCTTTATATTGCATCACCGCAATCATCAAATAAGTGTATCCTTGTGGGTCTGATATGTTAATATCCGGGATGGTTTCTATAATGCCTTTAATTCGATGAAGCTGACTTGTTATACTTCCTTTGCCTAACTCCGTTTTATATACTGCCATTTCATTTAACAATATGTCCATTTTTTTATTTGGTTGCATAAGATTTTCCCCTTTTATCTAAAGCTACTAATCAGGATTTGTATTTGTTTAAGTATAGCATATTTCCCTGCTTAAAACAATCCCTGTCCTATGTCCGTTCCGCCTATCCAGACTGTCAAGGGGCGAGTAGTATTTTTTGCTTCGCAAAAAATCTCCACTCTCCCCCCTTGACCGTCTGGATTTTTGCCGTTGCCATTTCGCCGCCGAAAACGGGGAACAGGATTTGACAACCCTGCCCCCCGCTTTCGTCCGCTCCATTCTAACGGCAAAACCGTCTGCACTGGTGCAGCGGCTGACGGTAGGTTTTGCGGTGGCTCTGCCCCCGCGCCCCCGGCCTCTCCCAAAGAACAGGATAAGGGCAAGCGCGTAACCGGCGGGCGTGGACATTTAGACTTGCGGCACAGCCCCCAAACCCGCATGAATACGGGCTTCCTGGGGCGTTCCAAGCCCCGGCGCGGGGCAGGGTAAGGGTTTTATACTACCCACCCCCGAAAACGGCTTTTAACCGTCCACGGGGGCCTTTTCGCCTGATTTTTCCCATCCCTTGAAAAGTTCCTCTTGACAAAAAGCCTAACGGCTTAATTCTCGGTACGCCCGGCAGCGGCAAATCCTTCGCGGCCAAGCGCGAGATCACCAACGCTTTCCTTTGCACTGATGACGATGTTACCATCTGTGACCCGGAGGGCGAATACTTCCCGCTGGTGCAGCGTTTCCACGGACAAGTCATTCGCATCTCACCCAATTCCACGGATTACGTCAATCCTATGGACATCAACCTCAATTACAGCGACGATGAAAGCCCACTGTCACTCAAGTCAGACTTCATTTTGAGCCTGTGCGAGCTGATCGTCGGCGGGCGCGATGGATTACAGCCTATTGAGAAAACGGTGATTGACCGCGCTGTGAGGCTGGTATATCGCAAGTACCTTGCCGACCCCAAGCCAGAGAACATGCCGATTCTGGGCGATCTGTATGACGCTTTGCTCCAGCAAGACGAGAAGGAAGCCCGTCATATCGCAACCGCCCTTGAAATCTATGTTTCCGGTTCGCTCAATGTGTTTAATCATCGGACAAACGTGGACATTCATAACCGTATCACCTGCTATGACATCAAGGAGCTGGGAAAGCAGCTCAAAAAGATTGGGATGCTGATTGTGCAGGATCAGGTTTGGGGGCGCGTAACAGCCAATCGTGCGGAAGGACGCTCCACGCGATATTACGCAGATGAATTCCACCTTTTGCTCAAAGAGGAACAGACGGCGGCTTATTCAGTAGAAATCTGGAAACGTTTCCGAAAATGGGGCGGAATTCCCACAGGCGTCACCCAAAACGTCAAGGATTTGCTGGCTTCCCGCGAGGTGGAGAACATTTTTGAAAATTCCGACTTCATTTACATGCTCAATCAGGCTGGCGGGGACAGGCAGATTCTTTCCAAGCAGCTCAACATCTCGCCCCATCAACTTTCCTACGTCACACAATCCGGCGAAGGCGAAGGGCTGCTGTTCTATGGCAACGTTATTCTGCCCTTCTCTGACAAATTCCCGAAGGATACGGAATTGTACCGTATCATGACGACCAAACCGAACGAGGTACTAATGGAGGTGAATGCATGATCTGTCTGTGGATTGGACTGGGACTATTTTTCGTCTTTATACTCCTGGTTACTCTGGCTGCCTGTAAAATCAGCGCAGAAGCGGATGAACGCATGGAGCGCGAGTTTCAAAATATGTTAGAGCGCCGTTCGCATGATGCGGGCGGCGTTCTGCATGAGGCGGCGGTGGAAGATGTCAAAGGAGCGTAAAGCAGGCGCGCAGCTGCGGTTTTCCGACACGGAACAGGCTGAGTTCGTTGACGCGCCTGTTCAGCTTAACAAACGTATGCCATCCAAAGCTCTGCCTGGCAAGGTCTTTCTGCGGGCGGATTCCGCGGAAGGCGCGCCTATATCGACTCTACGAGATGACTCAGTAAGCAATTCTCCGCAGTCCACCCGCTCCTACCTGCGCTTTGCGGTTGATGAGTTGCCCGGAGATGCATTTAAAAAAGCAGAGGCAAAGGCGGAAAAGGTCGCGGACAAACTGGAAAAAGCAAAAAACCGTATCCCGAAGAAAAAGGCCATGTCCATTACCCATGCTACTGACGATGCCACCGGTAAGACCATAGTGCGTCTACGGTTCGATGAAAAGTCAAAGTCCGCACCCAGCACTCAATCTATGGGTGCGCGTCTGCCCTTGTCGGAGGCGCATCGTCAGATCCGCAAGGTCGAGGATGAAAATACAGGTCTGGAGGCCGCGCACCGAAGCGAGGAAACTGCCGAAAGCATGGGGCGCTTCGCTGCTCATTCGTATCGCTCGCACAAGTTCAAGCCCTATCGGGACGCTGAAAGAGCAGAACGACAGCTCGATAAAGCCTCCATCCGCGCAATGCAGAAGCAGGAGACGCTTTCCAGCAATCCTTTCTCCCGTTGGCGGCAGAAACAGGCGATCAGAAACGCCTATGCCGCTTTAAAAACGGCGAACGGAGCAGCTTTCGCGCAAAGCGCGCATCTCAACGCCGTACAGCGAGCTACCCGTAGCGTGAAGCAGTTCTTTGTCCGCAACAAGAAAACCTATGTGCTGGGCGGCGCTCTGTTTCTGACGTTGTCTATGATTATGAATGGGCTGTCCTCTTGTACTCCGCTTGTGCAGGGCAGCCTGCAAGCGCTCGTGATTGCCACCTATCCCGCCGAGGATGCGGATATCCTCACCGCCGAGCGGTACTACACGGGGCTGGAAAACGAATTGCAACAAACCATCGACCGCTACGCGGCGGATCATCCGCAATACGACGAGTTCCAGTACGAGATAGACGACATCTGGCATGATCCTCACGCATTGATCTCACTGGTGTCGGCTCACGCCAACGGTGAATGGAAGATCGATAACATATGCGGCTTTATGGATCGTCTGTTTGAAAAGCAGTATACGCTGGCACAAAAGGTTGAATCGGAAACACGGTATCGTCATGAATGGGTAACGCGCCATGAAAAGCTCGTTGATCCCGACACGGGCGAGATCACATGGCGCCCCTATGACGTACTGGAGTACATACCGTACACATACCGTATCTGCAAAGTAACGCTGGACAACTTCAATCTATCTCATCTCCCCTTTTATGTACTCAGCCGCGAAGGGGTCGGGCGTTATGCCATGTATATCTCCGTGCTGGGTAACCGTGAGGACTTGTTTAGAGGCTATCCCCATGCTTCAACGCTCCGCGAACCCGGCGAGCATGACGTACCCGAAGAATATCTCGAAGATGAAACCTTCGCCCGCATCTTGGAGGAAGCGGAGAAATACATCGGCTACCCCTATGTTTGGGGCGGCGATAGCCCCGAAACATCCTTCGATTGTTCGGGCTTTGTGAGCTATGTGTTTACCAACAGCGGTGTGCGTAATGTAGGGCGACTGGGCGCTACCAGCCTGTACGGTGCTTGTCAGAAAATCACCCCGGAGCAAGCCCGCCCCGGCGATCTCATTTTCTTTGAGAAAACAATCTCCGGCGAGGATGGCATCACCCATTGCGGCATCTACGTCGGTGACGGATTTATGTTGCACTGCGGCAGTCCTATCGGGTATGCCAATCTGAGCGAAAGCTACTGGCAGCAACATTACTTTGGCTACGGACGGCTCGTCCGCGACTAGCATCCAAATATGTATGAAAGGAATCACCATGAACAGCAAGCTGGAGAAATACACCCAAGAACGCGACAAGATCATTGCTAAAATAGGCGTTCTGGATGAACGCCGCAAAGTGTTGGACGGCAGGATCATAGAAGCAGAGAACCTTGAAATCCGCGCCATGATGTGCAGCGAAAATCTGTCCCTGCCTGAATTGATAGAACTGGTGCGCAGCATGCAGGAGCATCACCGCGCCCCCTATACCGGCATCGGTAATGACGATACCACCGAGGAAGAAATTGAGGAGGAAGCCAATGATGAAGAAGCCTGACAAAGTTCTGATGCGCCTGCTGGCGCTTCTGCTGTGCCTGCCCCTGTTACTCTGCGCAATGTTTTCCGTGATGGCGATGGCCGAAGGAGAGGTCGTTGACGTCGAAACCTATAATGGTCTGGTCATTCTGGAAGATCCCGCACTGATCGGCAGCCCGGAGGAAGATGAAGCGGAGCTAACCGGCGCACCCGCTTCGGATGCACCCACGGACGCGCCCACCGACGCGCCTGCTACCGATACGCCTACTGTCGCGCCTACGGATGCACCCACCGACGCCCCGACAGTCATACCGACGCTAGCCCCTACCAAACCTCCCTCCGCGTCCTACGATATTGCTATGACCCCGCCCTCTGGCTGGTATGCCAACCGCGCTGCGATGGAGATCACTATTACGGATGTGGGCGGCACGGGCTGGAGTAATGTTAAAATCACGATGAACAGCACCACTCTTATCAATGGCGAGCTTTCTTCGGGTCATCTGTGGATTGACCTGCTGGACAACTGCACCATTGAGGTTGTTGTCACCGACTCCTACGGCAAGGAACATACCCAAAGCGTCGAGGTGAATTGTTTCGATCACGACGCGCCCCTGCTGAAAGCCAGCATCCATGGCGAGTACCTACATATCGAAACCAGCGACGCAAAATCGGGCGTTGGTTCGGTACAGGTCAATGGAACGCATTATGACAGCGCAAAGCTCATCGACGGCAAGCTGGACATCCATCTGAAGGAATACGCCGACGCATATGAGCAACTGCTGGTGCAGGTTGTTGATAAGGTGGGCAATACCTCCAAAGCCATTGCGCTGGCCAATCCCTTCTTCCACAACACGCCCACCGTTGCACCCACGAATACGCCAAAACCCACGAATACGCCGAAGCCGGCGAACACGCCCAAACCTACAAAGAAGCCCAGCAGTGGTTCGGGAGGAAGCGGCAGTAGCAATAACGGAAGCAATTCAGGCAAACGCGCCACGCCCACACCCACTGTTGAGCCTACGCCCACAGCGACGGTTGCGCTCATGCCTGTTGTAACTACGCCCATACTCACCGAGGTGGAAGCGGGCACCCCCTTTTCCTCAGGCGGCAACGCCTTTACCCGCGACTTACTCTATGACAAGTTCACCAACAAGCAATTCATCGCCATCGAGACACGCGGCGGTGATATTTTTTATATGGTGATCGACTATGACAAGCCGTTGGATGACAAGGGCGAGAAGTACGAAACCTACTTCCTGAATCTCGTGGACAGCCGCGATCTGATGGACATCGTGGATGCAAAGGATGTCCCCAACGAGCCGGAAGTAATCTACGTTACGCCCGAACCCACGGTCGTACCTACGTCCGCCCCTGCTCCCGCCACTCTGGAGACGCCGAAGAAGGGCGGCGGCGCGATGCTGGGGCTAATCGGCATTCTGCTGGCAGCAGCAGGCGGTGCGTTGTGGTACTTTAAATTCCGAAAGCTCAGCAGCGATAAAGGCAGCCAGCGCATTGATGATTACGGCTTTGACGATGAGGACGAAGAAAACGAGGACGAATAACAAAAGCGGGGCGAGAGGTTTTGACCCTCTCGCCCCATACAATCTACATCTGATGCTCGTTGACCCACGCCAATACATCCTCGTATTTCATGGTTCCTGATGCGACCCCCAGGCCCACTTTGATAACGTCCCCGTTGTCGCAGTTCAAGCGTATACCATTCACTTCAAGGAACGTCAGCATCGCGAACATGCCGATGCGCTTGTTCCCATCCACAAAAGCGTGATTGGCAATCAGGGCATATCCGAGTCGTGCGCCCTTTTCCTGTTTGCTGGGGTACAACTCCTGTCCGCCAAAGCTGGCATATATGCTCTCCACGGCGCTCTCCAGCAGTCCCATATCGCGCAAGCCATCCGAACCGCCCGTCTGAGCGATTATCAACTGATGCAGTAAAAGCACTCGGTCCGTGCTGAAGCGTATCATTTTGCAAGCTCCTCGAAGGCGGGCTTGAACTTCTTTATGATGCGTGCCGCTACCACGTCGATCTTTTCATCATCCGTCATGTCTAAAAGCGGCGAACGATCCATATCGATCAACAGGTACTTCGGTCTGTTGTTCTTAAAAACAACCGCTTGCCCGTTGGCATCGGCAATTCGCGTGACGCGCGAAAAGTTTTGGTTGGCTTCCGTCATGGAAACGATGGCGTTGGTGTTGATCATCATTTGGCATCCCTCCATTCACAGTATACCACAGGAGATAGGTTTGATTCAACCTATTTCAAGAGGTGACACTTATGAACAAATTGGTTATTGCAGAAAAGCCTTCTATGGCCCGTTCTCTTTCAGCCGTACTCGGCGCAACACAAAAGCAGGCGGGATATCTGAAGGGCAACGGCTACCTTGTATCATGGTGCATTGGGCATCTGGTAGAGTTGGCTGCTCCCGCCGCCTACGATGAGAAGTACGCCAAATGGCGTACAGACGATCTGCCAATCCTGCCCGCACCGTGGCAGTATGTCGTTACCGAAGTAAAAAAGCCGCAGTTCAACATCCTCCGCTCCCTGATGAACGCACCCAATGTGGAAAGCATCATCTGCGCCACCGACGCGGGGCGCGAAGGCGAGCTGATCTTCCGTCTGGTCTACAAAATATGCGAATGTAAAAAGCCCGTGGAGCGCCTGTGGATTTCCTCGATGGAGGATGCTGCAGTTGCCGAGGGTTTTCGCAAACTCAAGCCTGATAAGGCATATGACAGACTCTATCACGCGGCACTGTGCCGCGCACAGGCCGACTGGCTAGTCGGCATAAACGCTACGCGGCTGTACTCCACTATGTACAATCAAACGCTGAACATCGGGCGGGTGATGACCCCGACGCTTGCCATGCTCGTGGAGCGTGAGACACGGATCGCCGCGTTTCAGTCCGTCCGCTTTTACAATGTGCTGCTGAACTGCGGCAACTTTACCGCCACGGGTGAACGGCTTTCCGACCGTGCTGAGGCTGAGCGAATCGCCGCCCTGTGCGACGGCGGGGCTGCGCGAATCAATAAGCTGGAATGTAAAGAATATAGGGAAAATCCACCCAAGCTGTACGACCTGACCAGCCTCCAGCGGGATGCAAACCAATTATTGGGGTACACCGCGCAGCAGACATTAGACTATGCACAGGCCCTGTATGAAAGAAAACTTGCCACTTACCCGCGTACAGACAGTCACTTTCTTACCCGCCATATGGAGGACGGAGTACAGTCGCTTGTCGATACAGTACGGAATGCACTGCCGTTTGCCCGTGCTGCTCCTGTGCCGTGCAGCATAGCGCAGGTGATCGACGATGGCAAGGTAAGCGACCATCATGCCATTCTCCCAACAGCTGCCGTCACAGGTGAAGCCATATTGACGCTTCCTAACGGGGAGCAAAGTATCCTGACCTTGCTCATGACGCGCTTGCTTTGCGCCGTGGGCAATCCCTGTCGGTTCAATGAATCCATCGCCACAATGGATTGTAAGGGCATTGCTTTCTCCGCAAAGGGCAGGAAGATTACGGAGATGGGCTGGAAAGCTATTGAAAAGGCGCATCTCGCCACGTTGAATAACCTTTCCGTCGGTGAGCTCTCCATACTTCCCGCATTACACGATCACATGACCTTCCTACCCGTGAACGCATCCGTGAAAGAGGGCAAAACCACGCCTCCGAAATCATTTACAGAAGCAACGTTGCTTTCCGCAATGGAAATGGCGGGGACGGATAACATGCCGGAAGAGGCCGAACGAAAGGGGCTTGGCACGCCAGCCACCCGCGCGGGTATCATCGAAAAACTGGTCAAGGCGGGCTTCATGGAACGCAAAGGCGGCAAAAAGGGCCATACGTTGCTGCCTACACAAAAAGCAGTTTCCCTGATAGCCGTATTACCCGAAGAACTGCAATCGCCCCGGCTGACCGCGGAATGGGAGCAGAAGCTGGGATGCATTGAGCATGGCGAGATCGTCCCAGATGCTTTCATGCGGGACATTACAGAGTTGGTGCGCAAGATAATCTCTACAGGCCATCCCGTGCCCAATGGGGAGATGCTGTTCGCTGATACAAGAAAATCAATAGGCGTGTGTCCTCGATGCGGTAGCGCGATTGTGGAGAGGCCAAAGGGCTTTCTATGCAGCAATCGCAGTTGCCGCTTTGCGTTATGGCGTGACAATCATTTCTTCACATCAAAAAAGAAAGAGCTGACCGCCGCTATCGCCATTGCGCTTCTGAAAGACGGGCGCGCATTGGTCAAGGGACTGTATTCTCGCAAGACAGGCAAAACCTACGACGCGACCGTGGTGTTGGACGATACGGGCGAACAGTATGTCGATTTTAAGCTGGAGTTTCCATAAAAAACAATAATGAATCGGAGATAAAGATCATGATGAAAAGCAGGATCAGGTTTTTTCGAAATCTGCGCGGTATGACGCAGCGGCAGTTAGGCGTTACCGTGGGCTTCCCTAGGAAAAACGCCGACGTCCGCATCGCGCAGTATGAATCAAAGGGTCGTGTCCCTAAAAAGCCGAGGCTGACTTCTATTGCCGAGGTTCTTAACGTTTCACCCAACGCCCTGACTGTTCCGAACGTGGAGGACGCGAACAGCTTGATGCATCTTCTGTTTTTTATTGAGGATAGATTCGGCTTCTGCATTGAAGAAAGCGCCGGTTCGATCTTCCTGCGCCTGAATGAGCGCAATGACAAGCTCTATCACATGCTGCTGGATTGGTATGAGCAGGCAGCACTGTTGACCTGCGGTAAGATCGATCAAGCGGCTTATGACCAGTGGCGCTATGGTTACGATGCGGACAAGGGCATATACAACCCCCAACGGATGGAATGATTCGCTCAACAACAAAAGTATTTGGGAGGCATATCTATGAACAACAATTTGTCACCCCGCTGGCAAATCTATATTATCCCTGATCTGAAAACATGGTCTACCGATGTGCGGGCACAAACACCCATCGAGCGTTACGCCAATCCCACCGATGCGCTTCGGCGTTTTCAGGAACTGCGCACTGCCCCCTATAACCGCATAGATACCGATTTTACAGTCAATGGCGTTCCCTACGCCCACCTCACGCTGGGCATTGAGCGAGTGGATGGGCATAGGGCCGTAGATGTACTGCAAGTGCGTGGCGATCAAAACACCTTGATTACGGACTTTTCCACCTCCAATTATACCCGGCAGGATGCGGAGGTGCTGCACCTCGTGGCGCGGGTGGCTGACGAGATCGGCTTTACCCACGTCATGACCTGTTCGTCCAAACGGGTGAATGGCGTTGTACCGACGGTCATCCTTCCGTTCGATGAGTGGAACAGCCCTTACTTTATGGACATCGTACCGGCTTCATGGTTTGAACGAAAGGAAAACCGCTTTATGGAAAGTGATAACGCCTATGCGTTTTATCAGCTTAAGGAGGGCGACGAGCTGCATGGCCTGCGCTTTGAATCCTATGAGCGGGCGCGGGACGTTATTGATAAAGCCAATTATCAGATCATCTATACCGGCGCGTTACCGAAAACAGACACTCTGTCTCAGCAGCTTGACGCGCTGTTCCAGCAGTTCAACGCAAATTATCCGCGTGATTTTCACGGACGTAGCATGTCCGTGTCGGATGTGATTGCCGTCAGACAGAACGGCGTACTCTCCGCACATTATGTGGATTCCATCGGCTTTGCAGAGCTGCCCGGCTTCTATTCGGACAAGAATCCGTTGCGTTCATTGGAAGATATGGTCGAGCAGAACGACAACCAACTGGACGGTATCATCAACAATCTGCCCAGCCAGCCTGCACCCAAGGTCAAGCCGACCATTCAGGAACAACTGCGAGCGGCAAAGGAAGTCTTGAAAAATCAAGTCCGGCATCAAAAGAAAACGTCCACACGTGGCGCGGAGGAACGATAAGCCTATGAAAACAACCACCTTCACCCTTGCGGAAACCAACCTCATGGCGATCTACAACCCCGGCTCCCGCCTTGGCCTGATCGCGGAGCTGGGCAATATGCTGACCTATCTATTTAGCGATGAAATAGCGCTCCGTGACCTGACCCTATCCACCATCCGCAAGCTCTCATCGCTGACTGATACGGAGTTTGCGGCGCTTGATCTTGAAATTAGTGGAATCTAAGGAGGTGCGAATATGTCGGACACCGCGCTCGCAACTTATATACAGCTTGCGGATGATACCGCGTCCCGCCTGACATACAGCCATCAGGAATGGACGTGCTTTCTCAAAACCGCCGCTCGGCTATACAAATATCCCTATCACGAACAGCTCATGATCTACGCCCAGCGCCCCGGCGCGACGGCCTGCGCGGATTTCGAGCTATGGAATAAGAAAATGCGTCGTTATGTGCGCCGCGGCTCCAAGGGGATCGCGCTGGTGGACACAACGGGCAATCAGCCTAAGCTGAGATATGTGTTCGACGTAGCGGACACCGGCAAAAGAGAAAACTCGCTGGAGTTTTCACCTTGGGCAATCTCGGAGGAAAATGCACAGGCAGCGGAACTGGCTTTGGAAAAAGGTTATGACGCTCCTGCCAGTCAAGGGCTGGCGAGGCAGATTCACACGGTCGCCCATCAGCTTTCCAAGCTATACTGTATCGACCATCGGCGGGAGATCGGCGCCATCGTTGACGGCAGTTATCTGAATGGGTATGATGAGTTTAACGTAGGCGCTGCCTTTCGCAAGGCGGCCTCCGTCAGCCTTGAATACGCACTGCTGTCCCGATGCGGGCTAAACCCCGATGAGCGCTTCATCCATGAGGACTTTCTGCCCATCTTTGACTGGAACACCCCAGAAGCCGTTGCCGTGCTGGGTACAGCGGTCAGCGAAATGAGCGAGGAGGTTCTCCGCACCATTGAAATCAGTATCCGCAACCATGAAAGGAGCCTTGAGCATGAGCGAGATCAACTACATTCCGATCGGAGACTATCTGATTCCCGACCTGACCCAGCCCGAGATGGAGCGCCCCATCAGCAAGTACGGAAGGATGCGCAGGACGTTTCTACAGAAGAACCGTCCAATATTGTTCAATTCCCTCGTCCTGACGGGCAAGCTGTTTCCGCACCTGCTGGAGATCGGGGACGCGGCGGACAGACGCCTGGAGCAGCTCATGGACGAGTTGGTGAAGCAGAACGGCGTGACGGAGGCGCTGAAAGCCTCCGATCAGATGAAATGGGTCGGGATGATGAACAATCTGAAAGCGCAGGCCGAGGAAGTCATCCTGAACGAGCTGATTTACAGCTAAAAGCACCGGTGAGAGCTGATGTCCAGCTCTCCTTCTTTTCCACCGAAGAAACACAAATCGCATACATCGACCGAGCGGAGAGCACTACGCCCTCCGCTCCTGTTTTTATCCCGCACTTCTCCCAGGAGGAAATCGACAGGGTGCTGATTCAAGGCACGAACGAGCAGGCCAGCCGTTATCATATCCTGATGGAATATCAAAAGGGTAAAGCCCTCTCTGAGATTGCCGCCATGCTTCCCAATGCTTTCGTCGGTGGCAAGGGCTTTGAGACCTATCGGGGAAATGTGTGCGCCTGGTATGGCGAGGACGGCATTCACCTGTCGAGAGGAAACACCGCTCGCCATGCCACATCCGCGCAGGTGATATCGTGGGAAGCAGCGGCTGAGCGTATTCACGAGTTGCTGGATATGGGGCAGTACGCAACCTATGAGGAGATTGCGTTCGCCCCGTCCTTTGAACAGAAGGAGCTTGCACAAGGACTGTGGTATATGCGCCAAGACCTGAATGAGAAGGGCGCTGACTGCCTGACTACGATAGGTCGGTTATATGCGGGCTATTCATACGACGAGGGTACGGCGAACATCGCCGCGCTGCTGGAGCAGCCTGAAAGCCGGATAGCCTTGACCGAGGAAGTTCGTGCTTTCACACAGGCGTATGAGCAGGATCTCTCCTTGTTGCGCTTTCACTTCCACAAGCCCTTCGACATTCTGAGGCGGATGGAGGAACTGGGGCTCCCGCGCCGGGACTACGAATCCGTCGTCTCCGAATTCCCGCAGGAATCGGGCTTTATCACGCAGGATGAGATCGACGGCGCGCTGTCGGAGCGTTATGTCTACTCCAACGGTAACCTGACGATCCATGCGTTTTTTCAGAACAGCCCCACGCAGGCAGAGAAAGTCGCTTTTATTAAAAAGCATTATGGCATTGGTGGTTGCAACCACGCCCTGTTCGGCGCTTCAGGAAGCTGGATGGAGTACAACGGCAAGGGGATGCGCTTTCGCAAAGAGGGCTGCGCAGACGTAACCCTTTCATGGACGCAGGTTACAAAACGGATTGACGATCTAATCGCCTGCGGGCGCTATCTGAATGAAGAAAGCATAATCAATGTCCAACATAAGCAGGAGGCGGTATCAAGTGACGAAAAGCATTTATGGGCAGGAAGCGTTTCTGCACAAATTTCTAAAATGCGAGAGCTTTACGATATGCTCCCGGAAAAACCGGGATGGCTGACGAAAGAAGCGATTGACAGCTATGCCGCCGTGATGTCCCATCGATATGAGGTGGTGGTCTATCACCACTTTGAAAACGGTTTTGATGAAAAGCTGGATTATCAAAACCTGCAAGACGCCGAAAATGCAGCGCGGCGCTATATGGATGGAACGTTGGAAGATGACGGCTTTTCCTATGATGGAGCAGCAATCTATGATTTGCGCGAAAAGCAATATGTCCGCGTTTTCGGGGATTTCCCAGATGACAATGCCCATGCTGATGTAATCGAAGCAAATATTGGCCAAAGCCCTACCCGTTTGTTGGAGAGTTATCCGCAGCCTGAATATCCCACCCCGGAGGCGCAAGAGCGTACACAGAGCGGCATAAAGTCGGAAACCGTGGCCTTATATAAAGCGGAGCAAAACAATCTGCCATACGATGTAGCGATTGAGAGGATGTCCCTTGACGAGCCAGTACAGGAACAGCCGAAGATGGCCGATATCCAGCCCCGCGCAGAGAATTACCGCATCACCGATGATCATCTGGGCGAGGGCAGTGCAAAAACTAAGTACGACTGGAATATCAAGGCTATCCGTACCTTACAGAACATAGAAGCGGAAAGCCGTCCTGCCACGCCTGACGAGCAGGAAACCCTGTCCCGCTATGTGGGCTGGGGCGGCCTCTCCCAAGCCTTTGATAACAGCAATACTTCATGGTCGAAAGAATATGCGGAACTGAAAGGCTTGCTGTCTGATGCCGAGTATGCCTCCGCGCGTGCTTCCACCTTGAATGCCCATTACACCAGCCCCATCGTCATTCGCGCCATCTATGAGACTATCGGGCGCATGGGTTTTACCACGGGCAACGTGCTGGAGCCTGCCTGCGGCGTAGGCAATTTCCTCGGTTTTTTACCTGAGAGCATGGCGGGGAGCAATCTCTACGGCGTGGAGCTGGATAGCATTACGGGCAGAATTGCACAACAGCTTTACCCACAGTCGCATATAGCAGTACAGGGCTTTGAAAAAACAGATCGCCGTGATTTCTATGACCTTGCCGTGGGCAACGTTCCTTTTGGTAATTACAGGGTGTCTGATAAGGCGTATGACAAGCTGGGCCTTCACATCCACGATTACTTTTTTGCGAAAAGCCTTGATCAGGTGCGCCCAGGCGGCATGATCGCATTCATCACCAGCAAAGGCACGATGGATAAGCAAAGCTCCGAAGTGCGGCGGTATATTGCCCAACGCGCGGAGCTGCTGGGTGCGGTTCGTCTGCCCAACAACGCCTTCAAAGCCAATGCTGGCACGGAAGTGACCACCGATATTCTGTTTCTGCAAAAAAGAGACCATCCTATCGACATTGAGCCGGATTGGGTGCCTCTTGGCCTGACGGAGGATGGCATCCCCGTCAACAGCTACTTCATCGACCATCCTGAAATGCTGCTGGGTAAGATGGCGTGGGACGACAGCATGTACGGCAATCGTCAGGAAACCGCATGCCTGCCCATCGAGGGTGCGGAGCTGTCCGAGCAGCTTGCCGCCGCCATGCAGCATATCACGGGACGGATCACGGAGGTTGAGCTTCCCGACATGGGCGAGGGCGAAGGCGTTGATACATCCCTCCCCGCCGACCCTGACGTGAAGAATTTCTCCTACGCCATTGTGAGTGGCGAGGTATACTACCGCGAGAACAGCCGCATGGTACGCCCTGTCCTGAGCCAGACCGCGCAGGAGCGCGTGAAGGGGCTGGTAGAGCTTCGAGATTGCGTTCGGGAACTGATCGATCTGCAGATGGACAACGCCTCTGACGAGATCATCCAACGGATGCAGGCAACGCTGAACAGCCTCTACGACAATTTCACAGCGAAATATGGTTTGATTAACAGCAGGGGAAACACCAACGCTTTCGCGGGTGACAGCTCGTATTATCTACTCTGCTCGCTGGAGCTTCTCGACGAAAACCGTAACCTTGCGGGCAAAGCGGACATGTTTACCAAGCGCACCATTCGCCCCTCGCAAGCCGTGGAGCATGTGGATACCGCTGCCGAAGCCCTTGCCGTATCCATTGCGGAGCGCGCAGGCGTGGATATGCCCTACATGTCCATGCTGTCAGGCAAATCCGAGGATGAACTTGCTTCTGAACTGCGCGGCGTGATCTTCCGTATGCCCGCGCCTGCAGATACAGACGGACATCCAGGCTATGTCACCGCCGATGAGTACCTGTCGGGCAATATCCGCGAAAAGTTGGAGGTTGCGCGAAAAGCCTTGGAGGTGTCTGATCTGTTCACGCCTAACGTAACGGCGTTGGAGCAGGCCATGCCCCGTCCACTGGAAGCGTCTGAGATCGACGTGAGGTTAGGCGCGACATGGATCGACAAAAGCTACATCCAATCGTTTCTGGAAGAAACCTTCGATCCTCCCTTCTACTCGCGTAATGCTATTAAGGTAAACTTCTCCACGGCAACAGCAGAATGGAACATCGTCAACAAATGCAGCATCCCCTATGACGATGTGACGGCTTACACCACCTACGGAACCACGCGTGCGAGCGCCTATCGCATTTTGGAGGATGCGCTGAATCTGCGGGACGTGCGCGTATATGACACTGTACTGGACGCGGACGGCAGAGAAAAACGGGTGCTCAACAAAAATGAAACGACTCTTGCACAGCAAAAGCAACAGGCCATCAAGGACGCATTCCGCGATTGGGTCTGGAGAGACGCGAACAGGCGGCAGGAACTGGTGGAACGGTATAACATTCTGTTTAACAGCAGCCGCCCCCGTGAATATAGCGGCGAGCATATTACGTTCAGCGGGATGAACCCTGAAATCAGTCTGCGTCCCCATCAGACGGATGCCATCGCTCATATCCTCTATGGCGGGAATACGCTGCTTGCTCACGAGGTGGGTGCGGGCAAGACATTTGAGATGGTCGCTGCCGTTATGGAGAGCAAGCGTCTGGGGCTTTGCCAAAAGGCACTGTTTGCCGTTCCCAATCACTTAACGGAGCAATGGGCGTCCGAGTTCCTGCGGCTCTACCCCTCCGCGAACATCCTTGTCGCCACGAAGAAAGACTTTGAAACAAGGAACCGCAAAAAATTCTGCGCCCGTATCGCCACAGGCGATTACGACGCGATCATTATGGGACATTCACAGTTTGAGAAAATACCCGTGTCTCAGGAGCGTCAGGAGCGACTGCTGGAGGAACAAATTGGCGAGGTCGAAGAAGGGATCGCCGAGATGAAAGCCTGCCGCGCAGAGCGTTTCACCATCAAGCAAATGGAGCACACCAAGAAGCAGTTGGAGGCGAAGTTGAAAAGGCTCACCGATAACGAACGTAAGGATGACGTGGTGACATTTGAGCAGCTAGGCGTGGATCGGCTATATGTGGACGAGGCGCACGGCTTCAAAAACCTCTTTCTGTACACAAAAATGCGCAACGTAGCTGGGCTATCCACCTCCGAAGCGCAGAAATCGTCGGACATGCTGATGAAGTGCCGATACCTTGATGAAATCACAAGCGGTCGGGGCGTGGTGTTCGCCACGGGTACGCCCGTGAGCAATTCCATGACAGAGCTGTTTACCATGATGCGCTACCTTCAGCACGACACGCTGTACGAAAAGGGCTTATCCCACTTTGATTGCTGGGCTTCCACATTTGGCGAGACCACGACCGCCATCGAGCTGGCTCCCGAGGGAACAGGCTACCGCGCCCGGACGCGCTTCGCCAAGTTTTTCAATCTGCCGGAATTGATGACCATGTTTAAGGAAGCCGCCGACATCAAAACCGCCGATCAGCTTCATCTGCCCACTCCCGAAGCCGTCTATCACAACATTGTCGCCCAGCCCACGGAAATCCAAAAGGATATGGTACAGGAGCTGTCCGAGCGTGCGGCGGCGGTACACAGTGGTAAAGTGGACGCCAGCGTGGATAATATGCTTAAGGTGACGTCGGACGGACGTAAGTTAGGACTGGATCAGCGAATCATTAATCCATTGCTGCCAGACGAACCTCAAAGCAAGGTAAATCTATGCGTGGAGAATATCGCGCAGATCTGGCGGGACGGTTCCGCCGACAAGCTCACCCAGCTCGTTTTCTGCGATATTTCCACGCCAAAGGAGAATGGCAGCTTCAATATTTACGATGATATTCGCCGGAAGCTGATCACAAAAGGCATCCCCGAAAGCGAGATAGCGTTCATACACGAGGCCAATACGGAAGTAAAGAAGAAGGAGCTGTTCGCCAAAGTACGCACCGGTCAGGTGCGCGTCCTCATGGGCAGCACCAGCAAAATGGGCGCGGGAACGAACGTACAGGATCGGCTTATAGCCTTGCATGACGTCGATTGTCCGTGGCGACCGGGCGATTTGGAACAGCGCAAGGGGCGCATCGTCAGGCAGGGCAATCAAAACGTGCAGGTGCATATCTTTCGCTATGTTACCGAAGGAACATTCGATTCGTTTCTCTGGCAGACCGTAGAAAACAAGCAACGCTTCATCTCGCAGATTATGACCAGCAAAAGCCCTGTGCGTTCCTGCGAGGATGTGGATCAAACGGCGCTCAGCTATGCGGAAATCGTGCGCCCATAAGAACGATGTCATTATCGTTCGCGGGACTATGTCAATACCGCCTTGAGCAAGCGGTGGGTAAAAGTATCAAGCGGTAATGAAGAGCCTGAACATAGGAGGGTTCAGCCCATAGACCGCAACCTATTGTCCCTCGACTTATCCAAAAGGGAAACTGATTGGGGAGTGTAGCATGTCGAGACGGGGCTGATAAGTATCAGCCGCGCGGCGCGGGTAGGGTGTGAACTTCACGCATTCTACGGACGCGCAGGGGCAAAACATTGTGTATGAGGACGAAAGCCGGATTGCCTGCTGGATAGCCGGAGGTCGGGTATAGCGTAGTCCCCCGCATACTTGAAGTTAGACTTGCGGGTGTTCCAATGTGATTATTTTAATTTCGTAGTCACATGTGATACTTGGAACAGACCAAAACCACGGGATAGTGGAAAACGGCGAAAGTCCCGTCCGACAACACAATAAGCTCATTGCATAGTCACTAAATGGGGATTGCCTAAAGGGAAACGCCTAATGCCAGCAAAGCCGGCTATGGCTATGGAAGCTATGAGAAAAGCGTTCCTGAATATTCCCCAAGGCAACACAGCCGCCGTAGTAGTCAGAGAACCCTGAATTGACAGGGATAGCCGTAAAATCGGAAGCGGGAAAGCCGCTCACATCCGTTCAGACCTGCATAAACAGGTTCACAACGGAGCATATCGCAGAGCCATTGCGATGTGTGGCGAAGGGTTGCGGGATTGATTATCAACGAAAATCAATCTCCAGGCAGTTTGTCTTTCAATATGTTTTAGGAAAATGCGAGGTGCATTATGAGAAATCCAACTCATGTATTGAAAAGTTTAGAAGAACAATCGCAGAATAACAGCGAGTACAAGTTCAGCAGGATATACCGGATTTTGTACAACCCCGATTTTTACATGGAGGCTTACAGAAGTATTGCCAAATCGCAAGGCAGTATGACGGTCGGCGCGGACGGTCTGACCTTGGATGACATGAGTACATCAAGGATAAACCGAATCATCGCGTCGTTAAAAGACCACTCTTACCAGCCGAACCCGGCGAGGCGCGTATATATCGCCAAGAAGAACAACCCCGAAAAAAAGCGCCCGCTCGGCATTCCGTCCACGGACGACAAGCTGGTTCAGGAAGTAGTCAGAATGATCTTAGAAGCCATATACGAACCGGGATTCTCGACCTATTCGCACGGATTCAGACCAAAGTGCTCGTGCCACACCGCGCTCCAAGAAATACAAACGCTGTTTACCGGAGCAAAATGGGTAATCGAGGGGGATATCAAAGCGTGTTTTGACAGCTTTGACCATCATGTGCTGATAGACATACTTCGGCGCAGAATCCATGACGAACACTTCATCGGCTTGATGTGGAAATTCCTGAAAGCTGGATACATGGAGCAATGGGAATACCACAGCACCTTCTCCGGCACTCCGCAAGGGTCTGGAATGAGTCCTATATTGGCAAACATCTACCTGTCGGAACTGGATAGCTTCATTGATAACTACAAGATGGATTTTGATGAAGGCAAAGCAAACAGGAAAACAGGAAAGAATTACGTCAAGGCAAGGTACGCATACGACAAACGGAGGGCTGCGCTAAATAGCGCGGAGGACAGAGCCGAAGCGGTGAGGGAATTCAAAGAAGCGCAAAAGAAAATGCTGCAAACCCCGCGTCACCCCGCCATCGAACCCGAGTACAAGCGGCTGCAATACAACCGTTACGCTGATGATTTTGTGGTCGGCGTGATAGGTTCAAAGGCAGACGCCGAGAAGGTAAAAAACGACATTAAGGAATTCTTGTCCAACAAGCTGAAATTAACGCTATCCGACGAGAAAACCAAGGTCACGCACTCAGGGGAGATGATACGTTACCTGGGATACGACTTCACGATATCCAGAAGCCTTGATACAAAGCGCAGGTCGGACGGTGCTCTTACCCGTGCATGGTATGGAAAAGTGAGGTTATACCTCCCGCATGACAAATGGGTCGGGAAGTTGCAGGAATACAAAGCTTTTAAGATTGCAAAGGACAAAACCGGAAAAGAGACTTGGAAAGCCATGCATCGGGGCGCATTGATGAACAGACCGGAAATGGACATCGTTAGCAAATTCAACTCGGAAATCAGAGGTATCTACAACTTCTATCGGCTCGCGGACAACGTATCAGTATTGAATAAATTCTACTTCTTCATGGAGGGGAGCATGCTGAAAACGTTCGCCGCGAAATACAACACGTCAGTGAATGAAATCCGTAAGACACGAACCATGGACGGAGTATTCGGAGTGACATATTTCACAAAAGCCGGAGAGAAGCGGTGCGAGTTTTATCATGAAGGATTTACGAAAAATGATAAGCCGCTATTTGGAAACGTAGATACCTTGCCGAACTATCTGCGGTATGAAAAGCCCAATAGCCTTGCAGCCAGAATAAAGGCGGGTAAATGTGAGAACTGCGACGGTAGAACCGACGAAATTCACATGCACCACGTCAAAAGGCTAAAAGACCTGACGGGGGCAAACGAGTTTGAACTTCTGATGCTGGCAAAGCGCAGGAAATCGCTTGCGCTTTGTCCGGACTGTTTCGCAAAGACACGCGGTTAAATACTCTAAATGATAGACAAATGGGGAGCCGGATACGCTGAAAGGTGTCCGTCCAGTTCCGCGGGGGGATTGGTGGAACCTACAGGGGAAACCCTGCAAGGCACACTGGTTCTATCCTAATAAGGCGCTGTGCGCGGGCAATCCCATGATTAAAGAGAAGATGGACTTGGACGTGGAGGTATCGCGTCTGCGGTTGCTTAAAGCCTCCCATCAAAGCCAGAAATACCGCATGGAGGATCGTCTGCTCAAGTACTTCCCCGAACAAACCGATCGTACACAGGGCTACATCACAGGCTTTCAGGCTGATATCACTCTCGCGGAGAAAACCATGCCGCAAAAAGGTGAGTTTGCAGGGATGGAAGTGCTGGGTCGTGTCTGTTCCGAGAAGGAGTCTGCCGGAACGGCGATCATCAACGCCTGCAAAGCCGTTAAAGATATGCAAAGCATTCCGCTGGGAAGGTATCGCGGCTTCGCCATGTCGCTATCCGTTGAGAACTTCGGAAAGGATCACATGCTGACGCTCAAAGGTACGATGAGCCACAAGGTTGCGCTGGGAAGCGATCCGCGTGGGAACATTCTGCGTATCGACCATGCGCTGGAAATGATCTCCGAAAGGCTCTCCCAGGCACAATCCGAGCTGGACAATCTATGCCATCAGCGAGACGCCGCCAGGTTGGAGGTGGAAAAACCATTTCCACAGGAAGCGGAGCTTCAGGAGAAAAGCGCGCGGCTTGCCGAACTGGACACGGCGCTGAACATGGAGGCGGGGCCTGCTGCGGAACCCATCTGTGAAGAAGGGGACGCGGAACTGCCCGGCAATCCCGACAAGCCGTCCATACAGGCACGACTGGCAAAGGCGCAGGAAGAAACGGAGCCTTCCACCGAGCGAAAGCAGCATGGCTATGAGGAAGTACGATGACAAGCTATGATTGCACCTCTTTATCACTGCGTTGCTGCCTCTGCTCTGCTTTCTTCCGGCGCTTCGCGTCAATCTCATGCAGCCATTCGCTGACGGGCTCTTTCCACGATTCGCTTCGGCTGGGAATATCCTTCGTCAAGCTACGCGGATTCAGTCCCAGCCTCTTCGCCAACGCGATATCCTCGTTGCTCAACCGACACTTTTTCTACACATCCTGCCACATCTGTTCGCTGTAGGCCATCTTTATTCCCCCCGATCTGCTTATACATTAAGGTTATCACAAACATCATCCAAAAGAAACATAAGGAGGAATAACACCATGAACCAAATCCCGTTATACAAACATACCGCCGAGTATGCCCGCGAGAATGGGGAGCTGGAAATTTACCGTGCGTCCCTGAACGCCAATATGGCTTGCAAGGAGGCCATTGAATCTGCCATTCGGAAGCATTTCGATGGGATGCACCTTGATAAGGGAGCGGTGTCGGAAGCTCTAAATGCCTACGGCATGGAGCGCACCTGTTATGTCGTTGCGAACTCTGTAAAACGAAAAAGCTGGGACGGGCGCTTCTCCCATGCCAATAAGGAGTGGGCTGATCAGTTTGAGATCGTGGAAACCGACAGACCCGATTATGAGAGTCGATGCCAATTTGTTGTAGAAAGCCATCCCGCAGTTTTCGATGGCTTTATCAACATATTGCGGCGGGAGCACCTTATGGAGCGGGAAAAACCACCCTCCCTTTACGCAGCGTTGGAAAAAGCGCGTGCGCAGGCAAAGCGCAGACCACAAACACAGGCTAAAACAGCAAAACGGAAGGAGCCGGAACGATGAGACGTGTTAGGGATACGCCGCTGATGTTTTGGGTCACGCAGGCTGAGCGCGAGCTGATCTGCCGCAAAATGAGGCGGATCGGCACAAGCAATCTAAGCGCATATCTAAGGAAAATCGCTATCGATGGGTATGTTGTCAGTCTGGAGCTGCCGGAGCTGAAAGAGCTGATTTCGCTGCTGCGCCATTGCAGCAACAACCTAAACCAGCTCGCCAAACGCGCGAACGAAATGGGGCGTGTCTACGATGCTGATCTGGAGGATGTGCGACAAAATCAGGAGCGGCTTTGGCAGGCGGCGAACGCAATCCTCACCAAGCTTGCATCCATCAAATGATGCGAATATCGAGTTGATATGTTAAAATGCTTTCATACAACAAACGAGAAAGGCGGCGTTGCAATGGGCTCCAGCAATAAGGTCTGCCCCAATTGTGGGCGAAAGATGAAGCAACAGTTTATCGGTTTGCAACATTGCAGCTGTGGAATGAGCTGGAAAAAGGATATGGGTTTCTTTGAGCGCACCGGCGACATGGTCTTTGCGTTAGAGCGCAAAACCATTGGCAAAAAGGTCAAGCAATGCCCCGTCATTCGGTATCGGTAAACAAAGCATACTTACAGCGGTCTGCCATGCGCAGGCCGCCCTTTTTCTATGGAGGAAGCACTATGGCCACCACGCGCATTATCTCCATGCATATCAATCAGGGTAAATCCGTTGCACAATGCCTGACGGCGCGGACAGCGTACGCCAAAAATCCGGATAAGACACAGGACGGTGAATTGATCACCGCTTACGCCTGCGATGCGAAAACCGTCGACGCGGAATTTCTGTATGCCAAGCGGCAGTACCGTACTTTCACAGGCAGGGAGCAGAAAAATGATGTGATCGCCTATCAGATACGGCAATCCTTCAAGCCCGGAGAAGTCGCGCCCAATGAAGCAAACCGCTTAGGCTATGAGCTGGCCATGCGGTTTCTCAAAGGAAAGCACGCCTTTCTCGTAGCCACCCATTGCGACAAGCGGCATGTCCACAACCATATCATTTTCAACTCCACTACGTTGGACTGTCACGGTAAGTTTCGCGATTTTCTTGGCTCCGGCAAGGCCGTGGCGCGGCTTAGCGATCTGGTCTGCACGGAGCATCATTTGTCCGTGATCGGGAATCCGAAGCCCGGCAATCATAACTACAATAAGTGGCTGGGCGGCAATGCCAAGCCGTCTTATCGGGAACTGCTACGCACCACCATCGACGGCGTTTTGGCGAGGAAACCCGTTGATTTTGATGCATTCCTGAAGCTGGTGACGGAGTCAGGCTACACGGTTAAGAGCGGAGCGCATATCTCGTTTCGCGGTGCGGGGCAGAAGCAGAGTATTCGCCTCCGTTCGTTGGGGGAGGGATATTCGGAGGATGAGCTTCGCGCCGTGATCGCAGGCGAAAAGGAGCACACGCCGCACAAGAAACATCAGTACTGTAACGGTGTAGATTATGTGTCATAACCCGGAAAGGTCGGGAAAGACCGGGAACCAGTAGGAACAAGACGGGTAAAACCCAAACGGCGCGGGCGATTGAGGGCCGTTGCTGTGAACGACCAAGCGGGTACAATGAAAAGTCGCGTGTGCGAATTGCTTGTCATGGAAATCACGAGGAGCTGCTGAAAGGCGGCTCTTTTTGCGTTTTATCCGCATCAAACGGGCAGCGCGTTAAACGCGCGTTAGAAATCAGCTAACGCAGAGCACAAAAGGAATGTAGAGGATGAAAGCGCCCAGAAGGCACATGCCGCCATGGGCGTGTTTAACGCGAGAACAGCGAATATTGGGAAAGTTATTGGGAAAGTGAAAAAGTCAATAAAATAGCGCGCTTGCGGAAAAACAGGCGCGCCGGATTGAGAAAGTAAAGAAGTGTATAAAAATGCATGATATACGTATAAGTATTAATCACCATTGATGAGGTGGACAACTCGCTCGGCGCGAATGATTTGCTCCATTGGATAAAACATCGGGTGATAATCAGGATTGTAGCTGCGAAGTTCGGCGGTATCTCCGCGATCATAAAACAGCTTAACCACATACTCATCGGACACCAACCCATCAATATAGACAAGTGCGAGGCCGCCCTGCTCGGGGCAGGCGTTGCGCTGAACAACCACATAGCTGCCATCCTTGATGCGTGGCTCCATACTGTTGCCCTTAGCCTGAATGACCAGAAAGCGATCGTTACAGTATTTTGGGGGCACGGGAACACTATCCCGATCAGCAAGCTCACTATAAAGCGGTTTGCCAGCCGCCGCCTGCCCGGAGACAGACTTACGATGCTCTTGTGCCGCAATATTAGCCTCCATGCCATAGCGCACCATTGTGCTCTGACGCTCCAGGTCGCGGATCACTGTTTCGTAACCCGGAAAAGCGGAATCGAAGGTCTGAGCCAGAGCTGCGATGGTTTTGCTGTTTGTCCCCCCGCGTTTAAGCTTATAAGCGATGTAGTTAATCATACGCATAATATCGGGGTTGTTAAACAGTGGCATCATCTCGCCATAGGCAGAGTAAACGGGCGAAAAAGCTTTTGTGATCTCCATAAAGTATGATGCATATGTCTTTTGCAGAGCGGCGGAGGTATCAAAATAAGGTTCGCCCTCTCCGAATCGCAGCCAGTTTTCGTCAACAGAAAACTCCCGGCAAACAGATTTGACAAGTAAATCGGACGGATCCCTATTATCATTCTCAACATTGGAAAATTGGGAACGGGAAACGCCGAGCGCAGCCGCCATCTGCACTTGCGTCATGCCTTGGCCCTTACGGATTTGCGTCAGACGCTCGCCGAATGTAGACATATTTCCTCCTTTTGTTTCAGGGAATCACAAAATCATATTGACAAAGATTCAAAGAATCTTTATAATAGCTATTGTGATGATTCTGTGAATCATCCCGATAGCTTATCACATAGCCATTATAACCAAATCCGCAAACCATGGCAATAGGAAGGAGATGTCCAAATGGCTGCAAAGAGCACCACACCGTTGGCAAAGGCAGTAGACCGCAAACTGTATATTGCGGGAATGACGCGGGCTGATTTGGCAAGCGAGCTAAAAGTCAGCAACAACTATCTCAGCTACCTATTGACGGGACGGACACGGCCATCTATTGAGGTGTCCAACCGCATGGCAGAGATACTTGAAATGGACGGTCGGGAAATTCGCGAGCTGGTACTCAAAAGAGCAATGTAGGAGGGAAAGACATGGAGGAATTTACGATTAAGGCGCTGTTTGACGATATCCGCAATAGCGTGGGGGTTTACCTCAACAAGAGCCGGACGGATGAGATCATCGGCGGGCTGCTGAAAAAGTACCACATCCTGATGACGGACGCGGAGCTGCTGTCACTGGTAGAGGTGCGCGAGGTGGAGACCAACGCAGGAATCGGGCATAGCTTTTGCCCGCCGCCGCACCAGCACGAACGGCCCAGGGACTTGTTTCAGGAGCGCCTTAACCGGCTGGCGGTGGAGGATAAAAAGACCTCGCTTACCATCGAGGAGCTAAACGACAGGCGGCATCACCACAGTACGGATAAATTCAAGGCAATCAGCTGGGCGCTGAAATAAGGCAAAGGGGGCATTGAGGTGGAGAGGAGTTACATCAGCGTCGAGCTGGCCGCGCGGCTTTTGGGCCGCACTCCGCAGCATGTCCGGGCAAAATGCGCAGACGGGACAATGGAAGCCAAACGTATTGAGGGCGTTGCGGGCGGAAATGGCGGCATCGTGTACCGCGTGCCGCTGGACGCGCTGCCGTATGAGGCGCAAATCCTGTATTACAGCGGGATGAGCGAGCAGGCGCATGCCGAGGCCGCCGATCTGGTGGGCTACAGGGCCAGGTACGGCGAGGAGGCGCTGGGCGAGCTGCTGAAACAGCAGCAGGCGGTGCTGGCGGCGGAGGGCCTGCGCAAGGCTGGCGGACGCGGGGTGCAGGCGGAGCTTGCCAGGCTGGCAGAGGAATACGGCACGACGCTGCGCACGCTGTACCGCTGGGAAAAGAGCTATGCGGCGCAGGGCCTTAACGGACTGATGCGCAAGGGGCGCAGCGACGCGGGCATGCCGCGCACCATGTGCCTGGAGAGCCGCCGCCAGGTGATCGCCGAGTACCTGACGCCGGAACGGCGGGCGCAGGATACCATCCTGCGTCATGTGCGGCAGCGGGCGCGGGAGCTGGGGCCGGGAGCGTGCGAGCATTGTCCCTACAGGCGCGGAAGCGACAACCGCGACGCGCTGGTGGGCACGGGCGAGCTTAAGCACTACCCGGAGTGCGACCGCGCCGGGCAAGGCATCCTGGTGCCGGATAACCGCAGCGCAATCAACCGCGTAATCGCGAGCCTCAGCCCGGAGGAAAAGACCTATATGCGAGTAGGCCGCAAGGCGTGGGAAGCTGCCCATATGGTGAAGGCGACGCGCGAGAAGCCAAAGGCCGTTAACGAGGTATGGTTTGGCGACCACGGCCAGTTTGACGTATTCTGCATCGACCATGACGGGCATGTGGTGCGCCCCTGGCTGACGGGCTGGTATGACGCGGGGAGCGGCTGCCTGGTGGGCTGGACGATCAGTACCAACCCCAACAGCCGGACGATCACCCAGGCATTTGTGCGGGCGGCGGCCAGAAAGGAGGGCAACCATTTTCGCGGCGTCCCGAAAATGGTCTATGTGGACAACGGCAAGGATTACCGCTGCGAGGCGCTGGAGGGCGGGACGATCCGCACGCGGGAGCTGGGGCAGCTTGACCGGGATATCGGCAGCAATCCGCTGTATGAGGCGCTACAGGTGCAGGTGCTGCACGCCAAGGCATACCACGGCTGGGTGAAGCCCATCGAGCGGTTTTGGCGCACCATATGGGAGGGATACTGCCGGGAGCTGCCGGGCTACTGCGGCGGCTCGCCGGACAAGCGGCCCGAGAATTTTGAGCGGACGCTGCAAAAGCTGGCGCTGAGCGGGCAGCTTTTGACGCTGGATGAGCTGGCCTATCAATTCCAGAACGTGATCTTGCCCGCGTACCATAACGAGCCGCACAGCGGATATGAGGGCCGCAAGCCCATTGACCTGTACGACCTTCTGCCCCGCGCGCGGGATTACGTTCCGGCGTGGAGCGTGCTGGCGCTGGCGATGGATGAGATGGAGGAGCGCAAGGTATCGACGCAGGGCATCCGCTTCCGGGGGCGGCTGTACTGGAGTCCCAAGCTCATGCACATGGTCGGCGAGGAGGTTGTGATCCGATACGACCGGGACAACCTGGACAGGCTCACGGTCTGCACGCGCAAGGGGCAATACATCTGCATGGCGGAACCCAAGGAGCTGATGCGGATGGTCGGAGAGGATCAGGGCAAGGTAGCTATCCATGTGGCGCTGCAAAAGGCCCAGGAGCAGGAGCTGCGCGATGCGATCCGGGCGCGCGGCGTAAGGCTTCCGGGCAAGCGGGCCAGCGGGCACATCTACTATGAGGCCGTGGACGAGAGCTACCAGGGCAACGGCAACATTGCCAGCGTGGCCGCCGAGATGGCCGCCCGCGACCGCGCGGCGCTTACCAAGGGCAAGGCCCAGCAGCGGCGGGTGGAGAGCGGCGAGGATCGCACGGGCGCGATGTTCCGCCGAATGTACGAGCAGATGATGGCTAAGGAGGGTTAGCATGGAATTGGAATGCACGGTTGTGAGGGCCGTCCACGAGGGTGGATTGGTGTATGCGTGCGGGCGCTGGTACGCTGACGAGCGGCTGCGCGCGGTGGTCGGAATGCAGGTAAAGGTTACATTTGACGCCGATCAGCCGGAGAGCGTAACGGTCAGCGATGAGCACGGCGTAATATGCGAGGCATTGGAGGCGTAAGGGATGTACACGAGATACAGGGACGAGCTGGGCACCCCGATCTATGAGGGCGACACGGTGCTGCTTACCGACCGGGACGGCAAGCAATACCTGGGCAAGGTGATCTTTGACGGCGATTTCGGCGGGTGGTGCATCCGCCTGGCCGCGTATGAGAGCCAATACAGCGGCACAGGCTGGGCGAGCATGGCCGGGTGCGTATTCTCGCCCATTCGGACGTTCAGGCAATTTAAGCGCCATTTCCGGCGCGGCCTGCGGCATGTGCGGGTGAGCTGCCGGGGGTATACGACGTTGATCTCCAATGTGCATATGGTCTATGCGCATGGACAGTAAGGAGGGGCAGGCATGGTATTGGCGATTGGGTTACTGGGACTGATGCTGGGATTATTTGTCGGCGCGGCATGGGCGACCACGAAGTTTTTCATCAAGTTGCAAAGAGGCGAGCCGATTGCGTTTGACGGCAAGGTATACAGAGCGCGCCCGGATGAGTAGGCCCAAGGCCCAGCCCCGTGAAAGCCGGGGCCGCCCCTTCACCGGGGCGCGGCGCTTACAGCCTGCCGGGCTGACAATTGACACAAGGGAGGGCATTGCGTGAAGGATTATCGATACACGATCCACAGGGAGGGGCGGCAGCTGCTCCAGCGCCAGGTGTTTGAGGGCGTGGGCAGCGTGATGATCTGTGAGAACCGGGCCGCGAAGATCGCGGACGTGGCCGCCATGACGGTCTACGGCAATTACTGCTACCATTGGGATTGTACGTCTGACATCGGCATGGTGCTGCGCTCCTCGGACGATTACCTGATGGACAAGTTTCTGGACGGGCACGGCGAGAAGCGGGTGCTTGATATCGACGCGACGGTGGATGCAATCCTTTCGCCGGAACATGCAGCTGGGAAAACTGCGATGGTCAACCCTTATCATCTGTGCCGCAAAGGGCTTGAAAGGTGCTCAACCCTGGAGGAGCTGCTTGAATGGGCTGGACGGTGGCAATTGGATGCCAAGGAGGTACAGAGCTGTTGCATATACGGCTACAGCGAGGCCGCCCGGATGTTTATGGCCCACGTCCTCCCGCTGATCCGCGAGAGCGCCAAAGAGCTGGAGCGGATGCGGGCCGGGATACTGATGTAATGACAATACAAGTGAGAGGAGATAGCGTTATGCAGGCTCAGGAGCATCTTACGACGGATCGTGTACAGGAGGTAAGGGAGCGGTTGATCAGGTACCAGGACAACGGCGGCACATACAAAGAGGTGGAAAAGGCGACGGGCATCAGCCGGACGGCCATCAGCCAGCTGGCCAACCATGGCTTGACGCTGCCCGCCGACAAGCTGACCAAGATCGACCAGTACCTGCGCGCCAACGCCCCGGCTGAGGAGATAGCCGCCGAGGCCCCGCAGCGGCAGGAGGCCGAGCCTCAGCCCCAACAGATCGGGTGGCCGCCTCTCCAGGGCGGCACGGAGGCACCCAGGGCCAAGCCCGTGACGCGGTACAAGACCGAAGTGGGCGTCTACCCCACGGACGACTACCAGAAGCTCATGGGCTGGTGCGCTTACATCTACAAGCACCGCAAGATCGGCGCAATGGTGGGCTACCCCGGCAGCGGCAAGACCACAATCCTCCGGGCGTACTGCAAGTCAAACCCCGGCGCGCACTACATTGAGTGCTGGTCAAGCATGCGCATGGGCGACCTGCTGGACATGATCGGCGAGGCGGCGGGCGTGGCGCTCAAGGGCAGCGCGTACCACAAGCAGCAGCAGCTGGTGGAGGCCCTGCGCGACCGCACCGATTTCATGCTGCTACTTGACGAATCCGAATACCTCAAAAAATGGAACGTGGAGAAATTTGAGACGCTGCGCAAGCTGTGGGACAACACGGGCACGCCCGTGATCTTCTGCGGCACCCCGGAATTGGTCAACATCCTCACGCGCGGCAGCGGCAAGGACAACTGCGCGCAGCTGTACCGCCGTATCCATAAGATCAAGCTGAGCGGCATCCGGGACAAGGAAGCCACGGAAATGCTTGGCGAGTACAATATCGATTCCGACGCCATGCGCGAGCTGGTGCGAATCGCGCTGGATCACAAGCACGGCGGAATCGGCAACATGACGGAAATCCTCCAGATCGCGCTGGAGAGCGCGGAGGGCGGGCAGATCGACCCGCAGATCGTCGAGGACGCCAAGATGTACAAGCTGATGTATTAAGGGAGGGACGGAGCGTGCAAAAGGTATGCATCATCCTGCGATGCGGGACGGAGATCAACGCGGTGACGGACAAGGTGGACATCCGGCGCGGGGCGCGCGGAAGAATCAGGGGCATCAGGATCGGCGGGGCGGACGCATTCCTGCGGTATCTGGATGCGCGGAATATCGCGGCGGTGCTCTGCTACCCTGTTGAGGATCAGGAAAGTGAGGAGGCGGCAGCGGATGGCGCGCAGACGGATTGAGGAGTGCCCGGCGCTGGAGAGCTGGAACGACGTGAGCGAGGCCCTGGCCAACATTGGCAGGATCGACAGGGAGGTCGCCGCGCAGGAGCTAAAGATGCAAGCCAAAATCGACGCGGCCAAGGCGGAGGCGGCGGAGGCCGCCGCCCCGCTGCTGGACGAAAAGGCGCGGCTTGAAACGAGCATCAAGCACTATGTGGACGGCGCGCGTGACGAGCTGGGCGATAAAAAGAGCAAGGCGCTGTATTTTGGCACGGTCGGCTATCGCAAGAGCACAAAAGCGATCCTTCCGAGCGCAAAGCACCTGGTGGCGGAGATCGTGATCCGGCTTCGGGCGCGCGGGATGGACAGCTGCATCCTTGTCAAACCGGATGAGGTCAACCGCGACGAGCTGAAAAAATACGACGCGCAGACCGTGGCCGCCGTAGGAGCCAGACTGGTGGTTAAGGATACATTCTGGTACGAGGTGGATCAGGCTCACCTCGCGCCAAGCGGAAAATGACAGGGAATGCGCACACTGCAAGGCCGAAAGGAGGGATCGCGTTGAACAGGCTGCCGCCGAGGCTGAAAGGGGCGCGGAAGGGCTGCAAGACCTGCCTAGGCGCGCTTGACCGGGTACGGCGATCCGCTTGCCTCAGAATGGGCAAGACGATGGCGGAATACGGCGCGCTGTCCGATCAGTACGCAGAGGCCAAGGGTGAGTATGACGAGATTGTGTACATAACAGACCGATGGATGTACCTGATCGAGGGCAGAGCCTACGATTTGGGCATCCGGCCAGGGAAGGAGGAGGACATATGAATCCGATCAGCGGCGGACAAATCCGCATGATCTACGGGTTGGCGCGCAGGTGCGACATGGACGGCGACGAGCTGCACGGGATGATCGCGGCGCAAACGGGCCGCGAGAGCATCAGGGAGCTGACGATCTACCAGGGCGTGCAGTTGATTGACCGCCTCAAGGGCATGGCGGGCGAGCCGGTGCGGGAGGACATCCCCGGCAGAGCCAGCGACGGGCAGCGCCGCATGATCCGCAGCGTAATCAGGGAGATGGGCTGGACGGACGAGCGGCTGAGGGCGTTTCTGGATAAGCGCTATCATGTGTCCGACGTAGCTTTCCTCCCCTCCGCCAAGTGCGGAGCGGTGATCGAGGCGCTTAAGGCCATGAGGGACGGAGGACGCGGGGACAGGAGGGAGCGTCATGGATGAGCTGAGGGGCTTAACGATCAAGGATTTCCCGGAACGCTATCACCAGCTGATCAACATGGTGGGGATACGGGCCTATGTGGAGATGATGCAGACATACGGCGGGACGTACCTGTATGTGCCCAAGGCGGATAACATGGCCCGGATGGTACGGGACGCCAAGATCAGGAAGGAGTTTAACGGCCATAATTACCGCAGGCTGGCCGTTAAATACGGGCTATCCGAAATCAGCGTGCGAAACATCGTGGAAAGCGAGAAGGGCCGCCCGATCCCCGGGCAAATGACGATGTTTGACATGGCGAAGTAAAGCAAATTGTTTAAACGCTTAATATTCCGCGCCATATGAATATGGAAGTAAAATACCAGCAGGGTTAACGCCCGCTGGTATTTCTTATTTTGAGCGAAAGGCGGTGATGCGATGGAAGCGTGGGTTATGTGGGGACTCGGTATCCTTTCCAATGTCATCACCGGGGCGCTGGCTTTTTTCATTAAGCGGAATATCAGCCAGAGCGACGAAAGGCAAAAGACAACCGAGGCCGAGATGCTCAAGCGCCAGGACAAGATGGAGGGCAACCTCTCCCGACAAATCGAAAAGTTGCAGGCGGCGACGGAGGCCCGGATCGACAAGGGTGAAAAAGACCTTGAAAAGCTGGAGAACCGATTTAACGATTTTGTGCGGGACATCCCCCGGAACTATGTGGACAAGGAAACCTGGATGGTGCAAAACCAGACGATGGATCGGAAACTGGACAGGATCACGGAAGAAATCATGAAGCTAGGGAGGCGCGAAAATGCCTGACATGAAGGACAACATCACGATCAACAAGCGGCGCGGCGCGCGCGGGGCGGTGCTGGGGCTGCTGGAGGAGAACTATCCCACGGGGATCGCTTACCGGGTATTGGAGCGCGTGCTGCTTAGCGGGGCCAAGTGTCAGCCGCACGAGCTGCCGGGCATCCTGACCTATCTGGAGGATAAGGGATACATTAAGATCAGCGTACCCGAAGAACCGAGCATTAAGCCGCTGGATGACAGCGTTGTCGAGCTGAGCGCACACGGCATCGACCTGCTGGAGGGCAGCATCCCGGACGATCCGGGCATTGTGATCTAACAGATGGGCGAGCAACGGACGCGCACGCGCATCCACTGCCTTGTGGACGACCTGCCCGACGATGTGCGCCGCGAACTGGACGAGATGCTGGCCGACACGAGCTATGGATATGTGGCCATATCCGAGTGGCTACAGGCCCAGGGGTACAGCATCAGCAAGTCCAGCATCGGGCGGTACGCCCAGCGCAACGGCAAGATGCAGATGCGCCTGCGGGAGATTAACGAGAGCGCCAAGCAGTACGCGGAGCTGATCCGCGCAAACCCCAAGCTTGACCTGGCCAAGGTGGCGACGAGCATCTACCTGCAACAGCTGCTGACGCGGGTAGCGGAAGCGGGAAGCGACGAGTTTAGCGGCATCGACATCGAGGATGCCGGTAACCTGCTTGCCAAGCTGATGCGGGCCAGCGTATATGAGGGCCGGTACAGCGCGAGCCGTCAGGACGATATCGCCGAGGCCGCCGAGCTGGTAATGCAGCAATTCCGCGCCGAGGTGGCGCAGGAGCCGGAGCTGCTCAGCAGCATCCAGCGGATGGTATACGAGAGCAAGGAGCGGGCGGCGCAGAAGGAGGGGTAAGCCGTGGAATGGGTCGCATTGCATGTACTGACGGGCGCGGAGGAGGACGTGGCGTACTCCCTCCACGCGCTGCCCGGCCTGACGGCGCTGGCCCCGATGGAGCGCGTCACGCTGCTTAAGGGAGGCAAGCCGCGCGCCAAGCTGCGGCCCGTGCTGCCGGGCTATGTGCTGCTTAACTGGGAGCCGGACGCGGACTTGTGGCATTACATCCGCAAGCTTGGCGGGGTGATCCGCTTCCTGGGCGGCTGGCCGCCCAGCGTGATCCCGGAGGAGGAGATGGGCGTGATGCTTGCGCTGGACGCGCATTGCGCCACGTACAAGCCCGCCCCCGCGATACGCGAGGACGGGCGGACGCGAATTGTAGACGGGCCGCTGCTGCCCTATGGCGACAGGATCACGTCGGTTAACTTCCGCAGCATGCGGGCAAAGCTTGCCATTGAGCTGCCGGATGGGCCGCACAGGGCAACGGTTGGAATAGAGCTGCTGGAGGACAGGGGACACAGGCAGCCGGACAATGGCGGCGGGTGATACGCTCCCCACGCCGGAGGATGGCGGACAGATGGTGAGGCTGCGGTGCCGGAGGGCAAGGGCGAAGCTATGCCATAAAGCCGATGTACAGAATCGCATAAATATGATATGATAGAAAAAAAGCCAGAGGGGCGATCATATGGGTATGCGGTTACAAAAGCGTATCAAATTAACGAAAGGCATAAATCTGAATTTTAGCAAAAGCGGTATGGGCATTAGCTTTGGCGGAAAGAGCGGACGCATCGGCATTGGCCCGCGCGGAATACGGACAAGCACAAGAATACCCGGAACGGGCATCCGTTACGAAAAGCAGCATTCCATGAAGGGAAAAAAGCGCAGAAGTATGAGACCCAAAAAGGGACGAAAGGCCGTTGGAAAGATGGGCGTTATGGTACACGGAAAGGTGATACATGAAGAACCAGTCTACATGTCGACGGCGAAGAAACGGCGAGGGTGTCTTGGGTGCTGTACGTTGCCTTTAGTAGGGAGTATTTTGGTCATGCTTGTGCTGTTGTCAATACTTCTCCCTCTCCACGCCATTGCGGAAATCAACCTCGACGGCTTGACCGCTGAAAATCTGGTACAGCTTGAGCATGAGGTCAGAGCGCGGATTGACGAGCAGGCGCAGGAAACTGACGGCAGTTTCGCCGCTCCGATTGTCGCGCGGCTGATCGAGGACACCCCGGCTTGCGATGTGCGGCTGCTGGAATCCGAAACCAAGGATGGCAGCAGGACAGAAGTCTGGCAGATCGGCGTGGATACAACATTGACCATCAGCCGGGCAGATGATGACGGATATGGTATCGCTCGCCTAATAGAAATGTCCATGGTAACCGTGACCACGCGGAAAGCGAATGATGAGGGTAAAACGTATGACTCACGACTGTGGCAGGATGTGATGGCAGCGATTACCGATTCGCCTGCACTTCCAACCGCGCCACAAAAGAGCGAAATCGAACGGATGATCGATGCCGCGTGGGGTACTGACCTGACAGCTCCAAAAGGCGATGCGGAACATGTGACGGCCCAACTGCGGGAGAACCTTACCCGGCTTAGTAAAAGCCGGTGGATGGCAACTTATGCGGACGATGAATACAACGCGAGCTTTATGCTTGAGGAAGAATACGATACGGATAGCATCCGCCAGGTTTACACGATCTATTTCAACCTGATTTAACCATCAAACGAAAATCTTTCAAGGAAGCCCGCAAAACGGGCCTCCTTTTTTGGTGCGTCCGTTTGGCGTACCCGGACAAACCTAACGCGTTAAACAGGGGCGCTAACGCGTTAGAACGGCATTAAGGAGGTGGGGATATGAGCAGCATCCTGGAGCGGGCGCTCCCGGAGGGGTTGCGCGACCGGGCGGTCGCAAAGGCGCGGGACAGCTTCTGGCATTATTGCAAGCTCATCAACCCGGCCTTTTACCGAGACAGCCGTCCGCATTTGCGCGAATTGTGTGACACATTGCAGGCGTTGAGCGAGGGCAGGCTAACCGCTCCGGGCGGCAAGCCCTGCCGGAAGCTGGCCATCAGCGAGCCGCCGCGTCACGGCAAGAGCTACACCATGAGCCTGTATAACCAATGGTGCTTTGGGCGCGATCAGACCGACAGCATCATCAACGTATCGTACAACGAGATACTGTCCGGGCGATTTTCCAAGGGCGTGCGCGACGGCATCAGCGCGACGAGGATTGACCCGCGCTTCCGGGTTTTCGCGGACGTGTTCCCCGGCGTCAAAATCAAGGACGGCGACGCAGCCGCGCAGATGTGGAGCCTGGAGGGACGCTATTTTTCCTTCCTCGGCGCGGGTTTTGGCGGTACAATCACAGGCGTTGGCTGTAAAAAGATGATCATTGACGATCCCATCAAAAACCACCTGGAGGCGTACAACTCCGCCAAGCTGGAGGAGCAGTGGGAGTATTACACCAATACGCTGCTAAGCCGCGTGGAGGAGGGCGGCGTGATCATCATTGTGATGACGCGCTGGGCCACGCGCGACCTGGTGGGCCGGGCGCTGGCGGAGGAGCCGGACGAATGGTGCGTGCTCAACCAACCCGCATGCCTGGATGAGCAGAACGGGCGCATGCTGTGCCCGGAGCTGCTGAGCTTTGGGAGCTGGAAGGGTAAAAAGGCGCTGATGGCCGAGGATATCTTTCTCGCGAACTACCAGAATACGCCCATCGACAAGAAGGGCCGACTGTATGAGGAATTTGCGACCTACAGCGAGTGGCCGACCGACGCGGCGGGTAAGCCCATGCGCGGAAAGCGCGTGAGCTACACCGATACGGCGGATACGGGAGCGGATTACCTGTGCATGGTCAACGCCGAGGTGATCGACGGGCAGGGGTACGTGCTGGATGTGATTTACACCGACGAGCCGATGGAGCGCACCGAGAAGCTGGTCGCCCGGTCGCAGTATGAGCATGCGATCCAACACGCCGTGATTGAGAGCAACAACGGCGGACGCGGCTTTGGGCGCAATGTAAAGCGCATCCTGTGGGATACCTTCCGCAGCCGCCGCACCGAGATCATTGACCGCAACCAGCGCCAGAACAAGGAGAGCCGTATACTGACCGAGGCTCCCTTTGTACAGCGCAACATCCTTTTTCCAGAGGACTGGGCGCGGCGGTGGCCGTTGTTTTACCGCGATCTAAGCGGCTACCAGCGCAAGGGCAAGAACGCCCATGACGACGCGCCGGATACCGTGACGGGGCTTGCGGAGTATATCCAGCGCGGCGCAGGCGCGCGCGACAGATTTTACAGCGGAAAGGGGGCGCGGCGGTAAATGCTGCTGATTAACGAGCAATGGATCAAGGAGGAGCTTGGGACACTGTACGGCGACCGTGTGGTCAGGGAGATCGAGCAGATCAACACGCTGTACAGCATCTACGACGGGCCGGGGCAGGAATGGACGACGCCGGGCAACCTGAAATATAAGCCAAATAAGACCGTTACCAACTACATCAAGAAGCTGATCAAGGCCGAGGCGCGTTTCTTTTGCAGCCGCGCGCCGGAGATCAAATTCAAGGCGCGCGACCAAAAGGACGCGGACGCCTGCGAACAGCTGGACGATTTCCTGGGCGGCGTGCTGGACGCGTCCCACTGGCAGGGCAAGCTGATCAAGGCGGCGCGGGATTGCTTCATCGGCAAACGCGTGGCGCTTAAGCTGACGGGCGAGCCGGGAAAGCCGCTGCGCGTGGACTTCCGGCCCGCGCAGGAATTTGTGTTTGACACGGCGGACGATGACACGGACACGCTCAAAAAGATCATCTTTTTTTACCAGATCGCGGGCGAAAAGGTTGATGAAACCGACAAGGAGAAGCAACGCATCTGGTGCCAGAAATACGAGCTGCGGGACGGCAGATGCTACCTGAGCCAGGGACTGTTTGACGGCAACGGTACCCCTGTGGGCGGGGACAACATCACCGACAAGGACACGGGTCTTGATTTTATTCCCTGCACGGTCATCCTCAACGACGGACTGACGGGCGACGTGAGCGGCGAGAGCGACGTGGAGGCGCTGCTCACCAACCAGGACACCTATAACCATGCCAACAGCGACGACGCCGACGCGCTCAAATTCAGCATGTTCCCGATGCGCTACACGGTGGACGCGTCGGCGGAGAGCGCGGAAAAGCTGGAGATATCCCCCGGCGCATATGCGGATATCACGTCCGACAGCAGCGGCATTAACAACCAGCAGGCTAAAATGGGGATATTGGAGAGCCAATTCAGCTACGATCAAAGGCTTGAAAATCGTTTGAACCGCACGAAAAACGATATGCACGACCTGCTGAGCGTGCCCAATGTGAGCCTTGAACAGCTCAAGGGATTGGCACAGAGCGGCAAGGGCATGCGGGCCATCTACTGGGAACTGCGCTGCCGCTGCGAAGAAAAATGGGCCGAGGGCTGGGACGACGCCCTGCGCTGGATGGCCGGGAGCCTGGTCAAGATGGCGCGGCAGCTTAATGTGGCGCAGCTGCCGGAGGCGGATTACAGCATCGTCATTGACCACCTGTACCCCATCCCGGAGGATGAGGAGGATGAGCGCGTCAACGATATGGCCGAGGTAACGGCCCGCGTGCGTAGCCGCAAGAGCTACATTGACAAGTGGCAGCCTGACGGGGACGCGGATGGAGAGCTACAGCAGATCGCCGCCGAGCAAAACCTGTTGGAGAATGCGTACATTGACGCGCTTCCGCGCACAACCTCACCGCCTGTTGAGGGGTGATAAACCGTGAACAGCGAATTTATGGAAGGCATGCAAAATGCCCGCAAAGCCATGTTGGGGGCAATCAGCGACACCGACAGTAGGATTGTCGACATCTACCAGCAGGCATATCAGGATTTGGCAGATATGGCCGGGCGGCAGAAGGATGGGAGCCTGACCAAGCGTTGGCAACTTGACATGAGCCAGTCGCTGGAACAGAGGATGCGACAGCTCAATGGCGACGTGACCGCAACGGTACTCACATCTGTACAGAGCGCCGGGAAGCTGCCCGGCAAAGCTAATGCGGATTGGCTTGACCTTGTCCTAGCAAAGTGCGGGCAACCAGGCAGCGGGGATGCGTTCCGCAGCATGTTAACGCGCACCAGCGACGAGGCGATCCGCCAGGTAGTGGAGGGCAAGGCATACCTGGACAGCAAGAGCTTGAGCCGTCGCATCTGGCATAATACCCAGCGGGCACGCGATGGAATCAACGCTGCAATCCAGCAGGGCATCGCGCAAAAAAAGAGCGCGTATGAACTGGCAAAGGACTTGGAGCAGTACGTCAACCCCAAGGCGTGGAAGGACTATGATTGGACTAAGGTATACCCGGATATTCCGCGCTGGCTCCAGCCGATCAACGTGGAGAAGCACGCGCAGACGCTGGCTCGCACCTCTATCAACCATGCCTATCATCTGGCGATGGTGGAAGCGGCGGAGAAAAATCCGTTTGTGAGCTGCATTCACTGGGCGCTTTCACCGCAGCATTACGAGCGGCAGACACTGCCTTTCGGAGCCGACATATGCGACGATTACGCCTATCATGACGAGGGGCTGGGATTGGGCAATTGGCCAATCAAAAATGTACCGTTGCCACATCCCAAATGCCTTTGCAGCCAATATGCTGTAGTACCTCAGTCCCTTGATAAATGTGCCGATGAGCTGAAACGGTGGCTGGGTGGCGAACCCAATGCCGCGCTGGACAGCGTTTTTGCGGATTGGAAAGCGCAAAATGGCGCGGCGGGACAATCCCATCCTTCAAGCGCACCTCCGCAGAGGCAAGCGGCGGCAAAAGACCAGCGTACACAAGCCATGGAAAAAATTGCGCAGCAGCCATGGGCACAGGCAATGAAAACACCTGACCGGGAGGCGGTGCTCGATGTGCTTGGTAATGCCACACAAGAAGAACTTGATTTTTTCGCGCGGCACGGTGGGATGATTAAGGGGGATTACTATGGCGGAACCGGGTATTATCATCCGCTTAAGAGATCAATCCATATCAACATTGGAAAGAGTGATAAACGCAGCAAGGCGATGGGTTACTCGACATCTGATGTACGCGTGTTTTTCCACGAGATAGGCCATATGTTTGACTTCCAGATAAGTCCGGGCACCCGTGTGCATATGGAGCTTGGGCAGGCGTTTGCTGATCAATTGCAAAAGGATTTTGTGACGCACTCAAACGGGGTACTACAGGCCAATGGCTTGCCAACAATCAACAGTCTCAGCCGATTGAGTGACGCACAAAAGTATGCTTTACGTAAGGACTTGTGCCAAAATTCGGACTTAAAAAATGGCATCAGTGACATTGTGGGCGGCATGACAGGTGGACGTGTAGAAGGATGGTATGGACACAAAGCCTCATACTGGAAGTTGCAAAAACCGGAAATGGAAATGATGGCGCACATGTATGAGGCCAAGATGATGAAGGGTGATAAGCTCAAATACATGCAGGAGTATTTCCCTGATTCGTATAAAATGTATGAAGCTACTCTTAATAAATTATCAGGAGGTGGAACCCCTTGAGCGAGCAGGAAGAACGCATATTTAATGCACATTGGGCATATACACAGAAATTCGGGAATGGGAGTTTTCCGGGCGTGGACAGTCTCCCGCCCGGATGCGACGAAGCCGAACGGCTGGCTGAGCTGCTTGAACGCTGCGTAGCGGAAGGCAAGCAGGTACACGAGTTGGTGGACGTCCGGGAGGACGATCCAGACGTGCTCTATTGATCCTTAACTCCAGAGCGTCCCCGAAAGGGGGCGCTTTTTGAGTACAATTTTTTGGCCCAAGGCCAACGGAAAGGAGCTTGAAAAATGGATGAAACTAGGCAAAACGCCGGGCAGCTTGAGGGACAGGAGGCGGCTGCCGCTGCGGAAATGGCAGCGCAGAGCGCCGGCAGCTCGGCAACCGAGACGACGGCAAAAGCGGAGGCCGGGACGGGAGCAGCCGCGACCGCAGCGGCTGCAACGACCGCCAATCATGACACGCAATCCGCGCAGGAGGGTGCCGGTGAGGGCGGCACAGCCCAGGAGGCTGCCGCCGCTGCCGTGGAGGTAACGGAGGGCAAGCCCGCCGAGCAGGACACACCGCCCGCCTCCGCCAAGGCCGATGCGGCGCAGAAGCCGGACGGGGAGATCGCCTCCATGCGCCGCGAGCTGCTGACGGCCCGCGCCGAAACCGAGGCGGCCCGGCTTAACATCCCCGCCGAGCGCGTGCCGTATGTGCTGCGGCTGGCGGAGCTGGACGGCATCGACCCCAAGGGCCAGGACGCGGCCCAGCAGGTGCGCGCCGCCATCGACAAGGTGCTGGGCGACGTGCCGGAGCTGCGCGGGGGCGGCACGGGCGCGACAGGGGCCTTTAAGACCCAAAGAGCCGCGCCCAAGGATGCGTTTGAGCGCGGCTTCGACCGCAAATAAGCAACAGGAGGTACATGGATTATGGCGATCAATTACATGGATAAGCATGCCGCCAAGATCGACGAGGCGTTTGCCGCCGCGTCGGTCACGGACAGGGCGATCAACAAGGACTATGACTTTACGGGCGTGCGCACCGTCAAGGTGCACAGCGTGCCCACGGTGGGGATGGGCGACTACACGTCCAGCGGCAACAGCCGCTACGGCACGCCCAGCGAGCTGGAGGACGGCGTGCAGGAGCTGACGCTGGTACCCGACCGCGCTTTCACCTTCACGGTTGACAAGGGTAGTTCGGATGACGACGCCGCGCTTAACGCGGGCGCGGCGCTGCGCCGCCAGATCGACCTGGAGATTGTGCCGGAGGTGGATACGTACCGCTTCGCCAAGATTGCAAGCGGCGCAAAGCATACGACCTATGGCGCAGTCAAGGGCACGGGCAGCGCCGGGCCGTATGAGCGCATCCTCAAATTGCAGGCGGAGCTGGACAAGGGCAAGGCTCCCCGCGCCGGGCGGCTGCTGTATGTAAGCAGCGAGTTTTACATGCAGCTCAAGCTTGATCCCAATTTTATCAAGGCGAGCGACGTCGCGCAGGGGATGCTTAAGACCGGGCAAATCGGCGAGGTGGACGGCCTGCCGATCTATAACGACGTGGGCCGCATGCCCGCCGGAGTGGACATGATGATCGTCAACCCGATCGCCACAACCGCGCCGTGGAAGCTGAGCGAGTACAAGACCCACATCGACCCGCCCGGCATCAACGGCACGCTGGTGGAGGGCCGCAACCGCTTCGACGCATTCGTTTTGGAGCATAAGCGCGGGGCGCTGGCCGTACACCGCAGCGCCAAGGTCGTGCTTACCCCCACCAACGAGGCGGGCGCGTCCGGCAAAACCAAATTCACCGCCGTCGGGGGCGCGACTGTGCTTGATGGCAGCGCTGCGGTCAAGATGGGCACGCTGTGCTACAAGATCAGCGCCAGCGCAATCGCGGAGGTTGCGCTGGGTACGGATATCAGCGACAAGAGCGCCTACCCGGAGCTGACGATTGGCGAGGACATCACCTGCGCGGCCAGCGACAAGTACCGCATCTATCTCAAGGATCAGAGCGGCATGCTCATCGGCGAGAGCGCGCAGGGCACGGTTACTAGAGGCGCGTAAGCGACAATAAGGAGGTACCACCATGCAGGTTGAGACGATGGCAACCCAACAGCTCAGCGCCAACGTGATGGACGGGGGCGAGCAAAAGGCCGCGTTCTTCGCGAGCTTCCGGGCGCAGAATGTGAGCATTAACCTTGACGTGATCGATGCCGCGTACTGCGCGGAGCACAAGGACGGGGTGGCGCAGGCGTTTGACGTGTTTGTCGTGCAGGCTTTGGCGCAGGCTGCCGCATGCGGCGCGCCCGTCAATGGAAGGGAGCCGACGCTGGAAGGCGCGGCTGCTTCCGCCGCCGACTATGCCGATGCGGATGTACTCATGCCCGCGACGTAACAGGGAGGAGAGGACGGCATGACCGAGCAACAACAGGCGGCGCTTGCTCAACTCAAGCTGCTGGTGGAGGAGAGCGACCAGGCCGTCCTCTCCCCTCCCTGCGAGATGCAATGCGAGGGCTGCCCCGGAGCGACGCCGATCAGCACGCGGACGATGAGCGACGAGCAGCTGCTCGCATTCCTGGCCTGCGAGGACTGGAATGTGAAGCGGACGGCCTATAAGGTGCTGATCTACAAGAGCAAGGCGAGCGATATCGCGCTGTCAAGCGGGCTTAAGCTGCCGGATCAGAGCGAGTATTACAGGCGGCTGGCGCGGATGTACCGACCCAACGCGGGCGGCACCCTTGCGCGCGCCGACGATCCGATCTATTACAGGGGGAGGCGGTAACGGTGGGAATTGTAACGGGCTTGCAGATGGCGGCCATCGCCGCCGCGCTGGCTAAGGCGGGCGGCAAATGGACGCCGGTCTACCGCCAGCCGGTCGATCCCAACGGCGTGCCCACCGGCGGGCCGGAGCGCATCGGCTGCATGCTGGGCGTGCGCTACACCAAGGGCCAGATGAGCGCCCTCACCATCGACGTGCCGGGCATCATCGTCCGGCCGGACACCCCGCGCTTTGAGGGCATCCTCGCCGGAGGCTGCAAGGCCCCACGGGCCGGGGATACCATCTGCGTCGGCGGGAAGCGGGTAGGTATCCTGGATGTGATGGACGCCGCGCCGCCGCTGTATGTGCTGACATTGGAGGTGTGACGGATGGGCTTCCGGGTTGATCCCTCGCAGGTTTTGCGGGGGTTGGGTGAAGCGAAGCTAAAGACCATGTTTGCGGTCGAAAAATACGGTCAGGCCGCCGCCGCGAAGCTGGAGGCCACCGCGAAGCAGGACGCGCCCTGGACAGACCGCACGGGCAACGCGCGCCAGACCATGGCGGGCGTGTGCGACTGGGCGGGCGACGCCCTGCGCATCGGCCTCGCGGGCAACATGGACTACAGCCCCTATCTGGAGTATTGCGACGGGGGAAAGAACGCCGTGCTGTACCCGACGATTAACAAGATGCAAACCGAGATACTGGAGGGCATGCGCGGGATTGTCAAGTGAGGACGCGCGGCACACAATGCGGGAAGGGAGGAAGCACGGACGCTATGCCGGACGTGCGAAGAATGCCTATGCGTGCGGAGGAGCGCGCCCAAAAGCTGCTGACGGACGCCGGGCTGCTGGTGTACGCGCCGGGCCAGCATGCGGGAGCATGCCAGGCTCCCTATGTGGTGGTGCATAACTACGGCAGCTATCCAACCATTCAGGCGCGCCGCCTGACCTACGGGCTGCTGATGATCCGCTGCTATGTGCCGCTTAACGGCAAGCAGGCGGAGACGTTGGCGGCCCTTGTCTCCCGCATTAAGGAGGTCATGCGCGGGATGCGCGACCAGGCGCGCCGAACGGGACAGGAAAGCCCGGACATGATCGAGGACGGGTTTAAGGCCCTTTCGCGGTCGGTGGAATATCAAATACTTAAGGCATGGAAGGAATGAGATTAATGGAAAAAGCAATCGCCAACGTGTGCCGGGTGGACATCATCACCCAGGGGGCCGACGCGGTGGCCATCCACACCACGACCGCCGATGAGGCGGGCTGCGAGCCCAGCATTAACGAGGGCAAAGAGGAACCCCTCCGCTCCAAAAACAGGATTTTGGCGCAGAACATCACCGAGGACTTGGTGACGGGCTATGAGCTGACCCTTAAGGAGCTGACGGTAGACCCGGACACCTTCGCGCTGATCGACGGCGGCACGATTGAGTGGAATGCCGCCAAGGATCATTTTACCTATCTCGGCCCGGAAACGGGCGCGGTGATCAACCGCAAAAAATTCACCGCCGACGTGTGGACGGAGGAAAAGGACGGCGACGGCGAAACGCTGGGCTATCAGCGATTTCGCTTCCCGAATTGCAAAGGCTCGCCCGTATCCTTTTCCCACAAGGACGGCAGCTTTTTCGCGCCGGAATACAAGATTAAGAGCCGCCCCAAGCTGGGCCAGTCCCCCGTGGACATCGCCAGCTTTGACGCGCTGCCCGGTCTTGATTTGACGGCGGCGCAGCTGCTGGCGTATGCGCAGGAGCCAGCGCAGGAGCCGAGCGGCGGCGCATAAGCCAATTGTTTAAGCGCTTACTGTTCCCCGCGTGGGGATAGAGTGCGATACTATTCGCAGGCATGACAGCATCGCGTAGGCAGGGCAGGGCCCCGGCCTGCAAGCGATGCGGCACACAAGTGTGTGCGATTAGCAGCGCGGACGGCCCAACGGGCCGCACGTGCAAACAAAGATTGAGGAGGGTATTACCATGACCACCAAAGCAACCAAGCAGACCGCTGCCGTAACCACGATTGACCAGCTCAAGGCCGCGATGGAGCCGGAGCTGGTGGAGCTTCCCGGTTTTGTGCCGGGTACGAGCATCACCTTCCGGCTGCGCCGCGCGTCCCTGCGCGTGATGCTCAAGACCGGGCGGGTTCCCAACCCGCTGCTGGCCGCCGCGCGCAGCATGTACGAGGGCACCCCCAACAGCAAGGTGCCGGTTGAGGAATCCATCAAGACGATGGAGCTGGTAGCGGCCAGCGCCATGGTGGAGCCGACCATGGAGCAGCTCACCGAGGCGGGCATAGAGCTGACCGAGGAGCAGCTGGGGCTGATTTTTGCCTACAGCCAAAAGGGGATAAGCGTTCTGAATGCCTTTCGTTCAAAGTCCGGCAATCTTAAGCCTGGTACGGACGGCCAAGGCGTGGCGTACCCGCCCCAGTGAGCTGCTTGATTTAAGCGACGATCCCTACACAGCCTATTGCCTGGATGAGGCGTGCGCCTACATCCTGGATCAGACGATGCGGCGCAAGGCGCCGAAATTCCCCGGCAAGGACAAGCCCAAGCACGGCAAGGGCTGGACGACCAACGGAGACATAGTCGCGCAGATGCGGCAAAACAACCAACGGTACAAGGAGGCCGGGCTGATGTAGCCCGGCCCCATTTTGATTGGAAAGGAGGTGTCGGGGTATGGCGATCAACGCGGGCACCATTATGGCATGGCTTGACCTCGACACCTCCGGGTTCGGCAACGCCCTCCAACTGGCGCAGAGCCAGGCGACGGCATTCGCGCGGGACGGCGGCGGCATCAGCGACATGCTTAACGGCGTCGGCGCGGCGGCGACCACGATCGGCCAGACGCTGACCATGGGCGTGACCGCGCCGCTGGTGGGACTGGGCGTAAGCGCCGTTAAGACAGGCATGGATTTCGACGCGCAGATGAGCCGCGTCCAGGCCATCAGCGGCGCGAGCGCCGAGGAATTTGCGACCCTGCGCGCCGCTGCGATCCAGATGGGCGCAGACAGCGTATTCGGCGCGACCGACGCGGCGCAGGCCCTTGAATACATGGGCATGGCGGGCTGGAAAACCGGGCAGATGATCGACGGCCTGCCGGGCATCATCAACCTGGCGGCGGCCAGTGGCGAGAATCTGGGCACGGTATCGGATATCGTGACCGACGCGCTCACCGCCTTTGGGCTGCAAGCCAGCGATAGCGCGCACTTCGCCGACGTTTTGGCGGCGGCTTCATCCAACAGTAACACCAACGTGGGCATGATGGGCGAAACGTTTAAGTACGTGGCTCCTCTGGCTGGCAGCTTGGGTTACAGCGTGGAGGACACGGCCCTCGCCATCGGCCTGATGGCCAACGCGGGCATCAAGGGCGGCCAGGCGGGCACGTCCCTTCGCGGCATGCTAACGCGCCTCAGCAAGCCGACCGATGAGGTCGCCACGGCCATGGAGAGGTACAACATCAGCCTGACGGACGCGCATGGCAACATGCTGCCCTTTGGCGATGTCATTGGCAACCTGCGCGGCGTATTCGCGGGCCTGACCAAGGAACAGAAGGTGGAGCTTGCCGCCACGCTGGCCGGACAGGAGGGCATGAGCGGTCTACTGGCCATCGTCAACGCCAGCGAGGAGGATTACAACAAGCTGGCCGGAGCCATCACCAACAGCGCAGGTGCGACTGAAACCATGGCCGCCAAGATGCTGGACAACCTCAAGGGCGACTTTGAGGGCCTGTCCGGCGCGCTGGAGGGCGTGGCGCTGGCGTTTAGCGATTACATCACGCCTGCGATCCGCACGGTGGTGCAGGGCCTGACCAAGGCGGTTGACTGGTTCAACGGCCTGAGCGACGGGGCCAAGAACGCGGCGTTTAAGGTGGCGGGTATCACCGCCGCCATCGGCCCCGTGCTGATGATCGGCGGCAAGCTGCTCAGCGCGTTCTCGCCCGTGGTGCCCCTTGTGGCCGCCGTGGGCGGCGGGCTGGCGCTGATCTATAAGCATTCCGAGCGCGTGCGCGGTATCGTGGACAAGCTTAGGACGGGCGGGCCTGCGGCGTTTGACGGCCTCAAGGCGGGCGTATCGCAGTACAGCGAGCTGATGGCGGGCGGCGCAAGCCATACCGAGGCGCTGGGCAAGGCGCTGGAAGCCGCATTCGGGGCCAAGGCAAGCGGGCAGATCACGGGCGCGATCGGCAAGCTGGCATCCGGCTTTGGCCGAGTCAAAGCGGCGGTCGGCGGCACGCTGAACGGCGTCGGCGAATTTGTCGGCAGCCTGATCGACGGCCAGGGCGTGGCGCAGAGCCTGGAGGACGCGCTGCAAGCGGCCTTCGGCGGCAAGGTGCCGGAGAGCGTGCGAGCGCTGCAAGCGGGCATCGGCGGGCTGGTGACGCAGATCAAGGATGATTTCGCGGCTGGCGGCGTGCTTAATGTGCTGCGCGGATTGGGTGGCACAATTGCCGACGGGCTGCAAAGCGGCGTCGCGGCGGCCAAGGGGAAGCTTAACGAGCTGTGGCCCACGGTGCTGGAGGGCCTGACCGCCGCGCGCGAGTGGATCACGCCCAAGGCGCAAGCCCTGATGACCTCGCTTGGGACGGCGCTGGCAAGCGCCAAGGATTACGCGGTCGAGCATTTGCCCGCCGTTCGGGACGCTATCATGAATGGGCTGGGCGTGGCCAAGGACAAGATGACGGGCGTCGCCAAAAACGCCATGACCTGGCTGGGCAACGCATACCGCTCGGGCAGCGTGCAAAAGGCGCTGGGCAACCTCGCGGGCGTGGGCAAGACGGTGCTTGGCAAGCTGAGCGCGGGCAAGGACGCGCTGTGGGACAAGGCCGGGGAAATGCTCGGCTGGCTGGGCGAGGCGCTGGGCAGCAGCGACGTGCTGGACAAGCTGGGCGAGCTATCCGGCGTGGCGGCTGGCATCGCGGGCAAGATCGCCAGCGGCATGGGCAGCTGGCGCGGCACGGCCTCCGAGCTGATCGGCGGGCTGGTGACGCAGCTGACCGACAACGGATTCTTACGGACGGCGCTGGAGGGGCTTGGCGCGGTGGCCGTGGCCATCGGCGAGGGCATCTGCACGGCGGCGGTCAATATGGCGGACGCGGCGGCGACGCTGCTTTCGCAGCTTGCGCAATCGCTGACGCAGCCGGGGCTGCTGGACGGGCTGCTGACGGACGCCAGCACCATCGTGGTGGGCGTGGGCAACGCCATCATCTCGGCGGCGGGCAAGATCATTCCGGCGGCCACGACGCTGATCTCTACGCTGGTTAACAAGCTCAGCGAGAGCGGATTTGTGACGACCTTATTCACCACGGCGGGCACTGTGGTAACGGAGATCGGGGGACAGATCGCGGACGCGGCTCCCAAGATCGTGGGGTGCGCTACCGCTCTGGTCACGTCGCTGGTGGGTAAGCTCACGGAGACTAATTTCGTGAGCGGTCTGTTTACGACGGCGGGAACGGTTGTTAAGGAGATCGCTGCCGCGATCACCACCAATGCGGATGAGATTGCGACCGCCGCGTATGATCTGGCTGTCTGGTTGCTGGATGAGCTGGCTGAGATTGACTGGGTGAGTATCTGCACGTCGCTTGGCACGGCGGTTGGCAGCCTGATCGGAGCGCTGGCATCGTTGCTCAGCGATCCGGACAATTGGGCCAAGATCGCCTCGGCGGGGGAAAGCCTAGCGGTTGCACTGCTTGATGGATTGTTTAGCGGCGTTGACGCGCTGGTGGGTAAGGATATCGGCCTGGGAGACGCGCTGCGCGATCTCTTTGGTCTCGACACGGAGTTTGACCGCAAAATTGAGGCGGCCAACCGCGCAAAGGCAGAACTGGCCGAGAAACGCGCGTATTGCGAAGAACAGACGGCAAAAATCGGCGCTGTTATGGATGGTGTCATCACCTACATGCAGAGCGGTGGCACAGCTTCGCTGGATGTAATGAAGGACGTTATCACGGCCTGTGCGCTCAATCTGGACGCGGGCCTGGAAGCTGAAATGCCGGAGTTGCACCGCAAGGGCGAGGAACTGTGGAATGGTCTTGCCAACGCGCAGACCATTGATCAGGTCAAGCAGATATTCGGCGCTCAGGGCTATGAGCTTACGGATGCTATGGCGCAATCCATGCTGACGGGCAAGGAAGGAATCCTTGCCATGGCCTCACAAATGGGGCTTGATATTAACAGCATTCTCAAAGGCAGCATCAGCGAAACTGAGGTGACGCTTGAAAAGTCGGCCACCGATTGGGGACGAATCTTCGGCGCAGCCATCCCCAATGGCGCAACCATCGGCCTGGAAAACGGCATGTACCTGCTGCGCGACTCTGCGGGCAAAGTCATCAAGATGGTCAGCGCCGTGGACGCGGAAGCCACGGTCAAGGCGGGCAACAAGGGTACCGCCGAGGCAGGCATGGACGCCCTCAAGGACGGCATCGAGGACAAGGAAAGCGGCGTCACCACAGCGGCGGAAACCGCCGTGGACAACGTGACCGAGCCTTTCGGCACCATGCCCGACACGGGCAAGACCAACACCGACGACCTGATGATCGCCGTCAAGCTCGCCATCGAGGAGGGCACGCCCGCCGCGACCGCCGCCATCACCGTAGCGGCGCAGGCCGTGGTGGATACGGCCAGCGGAATCATGAGCGAGGGCAGCGGAAAGGGCATCGGCAGGGACTACATCACCGCGATTGGCAGCGGCATCGGCAGCATGCGCGTGCAGCTTACGTACAAGGCGCGCGAGCTGGCCCAGGCGGGCGTGGGCGCGGTCAGCGCCGTGATGAGCTGGAGCGCGGGTTACTCCATCGGCACGCAGATGGTGTCAAGCATCGTGAGCGGCGTCGGGGCCATGGCCTCGGCGCTCAACGCCAGGATGCGCGCGCTGGCGCTGGGCGCGGTGGCCGCGTTCAGGGCCGCGCTGGAAATGCACAGCCCCAGCCGCGTGCTGGTGGCGGACGGCATGATGATCCCCACCAGCATTGGCCTGGGCGTGGAGCGCAATGCCGACGAGGCGACGCGCAGCATGATCGACCTTGCGCGGGACATGGCCGACGCGTGGCCGGACGGCCCGGACGGCTGGGACGTGGACGGCTTCGGCGGCGGGCATGGCGGCGGCGGCGCTGGCGGCGCGAGCGGCCAGGGCGGGATCGCCATTAACAACTACGGCCCCATTACCATCCGCGAGGAGGCGGATATTGAGCGCGTGGCGGGAGTGCTGTATGAGATGTACCTTGAGGAGATACGGGGAGGATGATACCAGGTGGACAGCTCTGATTTTTCTTTTGACGGCATTCATATCAGCGATTTCGGCGCGGTGTTCCTTCCCTCGAAATGGCCGGGGGCCGCGAAGATCACCGCCAACGAGGCGGCGGTGCCGGGGCGGCACGGCACCATCCGCTACCCCGGCGAAACCTACGGCGAGAAGGCCCTGGAGGGCAAGCTATACTTGATCGACCCGGACGACGAGCTGATGACCTACGCGCAGACGCTGGAGCGCGCCGACGAGGTGGTCGCGTGGCTGCGTCCGGGCGGACGGCGGCGGCTGGCGCTGGACGCTATGCCCGACCGCTTCTACATGGCCGAGATCACGGGCGAGTTAAGCGTCACGACCGACGATTGGGACAACGGCTGCATGGCCCTCAAATTCACGCTTCAACCATTTTCCTACGCGGCGCATGAGAGCGCCGTTTCTTTTGTTCTGGCCGCCAACGCGGGCCAGACAAAAGCCCTATACGTGCCGGGCAACATGCCCGCGCCGCTGCTGCTGACCCTCACGGCCAGGGCGGCGGTTGGCACGGCGCAGGTCACGGCCTCCGGCAAGACGCTCAAGCTGACCGGGCTTGGGCTGACGGCGGGCAAGGTACTCGCCATCGGCGCGGACGTCGAGAGCGGCGAGATGATGACATGCAATGCGGACGGCGCGCCCGCCATGGGCAAGGTCACGGCGGAGAGCACGGTGCCGTATGAGCTGCTTCCCGGCGCGCGCTCCGTCGCAGTTGTGGCGGACGGCGCGTGCGAGGTGCGGGTGGCCGTCAGGGGGCGGTGGAAATAGCGCCCGAATAATGCGGCTAGCATTTGCCGGATTGTTCGACGTTTCTGTTCCTTCAGGGGCCGCAGCGGCCCCTGAAGGACGCCGATCTCCGGACAAAACCCCTGAAAAACCCGAACGATACAAGGAGGTGAGTGGTAAATGTCAGCCCCCTACGCCAAAGCCTACGGCAACACAGGCGCATTCCTGGGCACCTTGGACAACGCCAAGGTAAGCTATACCCTCAAGGACGTGCCGCTTAACTCCGCCAAGCTGATCCTGCCCGTGGACGACGCGGGAAACCGCCTGCTTGCGGCCTACAACCGCGTGGAGCTATTCGACGGCGGGCAGCGCGTGGGGCTGTTTCGGGTGATCGGCATGCCGCAGAGCAGCATCCGGGCGGCGGGCGGCACAATCACCTACAATCTGGAGGACGTGCTGGCCACGCTGCTGGACAACATCATGCCCGGCTATCACGAGATCGGCGGCACAGGCCGCAACATGCGCCAGTGCATTGAGTACATCTTAAATTTCCAAACGATCAAGCGCTGGAAGCTGGGCCGCTGCGACTTCACCACTCAATTCCAATATTCCTTTGACAAGGAGTATTTGCTCAAAGCGCTGTTGTCCCTGCCCAAGCAGCTGACGGAGGAATACCACTGGACGACCGACACCACCACCACGCCCTGGACGCTCAACCTGGTACGCCAGTCTGCGGCGGTGGAGTGCGAGCTGCGCTACCGCCTCAACATGCTGGAGATCGGCAAGACGTTCGACGCCGCCGACCTCTGCACGCGCGCCTATGCCTACGGCTACGGCGAGGGCAGCAACCAATTGACCGTCAAGAGCGTTAATAACAACAAGCTCTATATTGATTCGGATACGATCAACACGTGGGGCGTGGTGGAAAAGCCCTTTGTGGACACCCGCTTTGAGCAGGCACAGGCCCTGCTCAACCGCGCCCGCCAATGGCTGGAGGGCTGCAAAAATCCCCGCATCAGCTACACCGTCAAGGCCGTAGACCTCTACCGCCTGACGGGCGATCCCTGGTGGCGCTTCTACCCCGGTCGTTTGTGCCGGGTGAATGATCAGGAGCACGGCGTGCAGGTCGGCGTCCGCGTGACGCAGATCACGCGGCCTGATCCCTACGGCAAGCCCGGCGACGTGACGGTCACGCTGGCCAACCGCCAGCAGACCGTGGCTAACGAGATCGCCGACCTGGCCTCGCGCGCCAGCATCAACGAGCTGTATGCCCAGGGCGCGACCAACATGTACGCGGAGCACTTCGCGGACAACGCCGACGCGACCCATCCCCTCCGCCTGCGCTACTGGATTGATACGGATTGCGTGCGCATCAACCGCGTGCTGCTGGCTTGGACGCTGGAGGCATTCAGGAGCTACAGCCGGGGCACGGAGGCGGGCGGCAGCGCGACGCGCACCAGCACGGCGGGCGGGCGGACGCAGCTCACGCAGGCGCAGCGGATCGTGACCGTGCGCAACAACACGGGCGGCGCGGTCACGGGCGACGGGTACACCAACAAGGGCGCGACGGACGATAACGCCAGCGACGACGGGGGCCGCACGACCGATCAATATACGGGCAACACGGCGGGTGCGAGCGTGTACACCACGACGCCCGCGTCCGGCAATACGGGCGCTGAGGGCGGCCATACCCACAACGGCAACGGGCACACGCACAGCTTTTCGGGCAGCGACAACGTGGGCTATGGTCACGTGCATACCCTCACAGGCAGCACGACGCAAACCGCCGGAATCAAGGATTATTCGCCGCTGTCCGTGTCCATCAGCGGCAGCACCGGGGGCAGCAGTGCGTCCACCTCGTCGGCAGGCGGCCACAGTCACACGCTGGGCAGCCACACGCACACCATGGGGCACACGCATTCCGTGCCCCACAGCCACACGATTCCCGCCCACCATCACGGGATGGCGCATTTCCATTGGTTTAATGTTGACGTGACGATTCCGGCGATATCGTTTCAGATTGATGATCACAGCCACGACGTGAGCTTCCCCGCCCACCGGCACGACCAGGAGCACGGCGTATTTGAGGGTTCCGCCGCTTCCGGCGTGACGCTCAAGGTGGACGGCACGGCGGTGCCCGCCAGCGCCCTTGACGGCGGCGAGCTGGATATCGTGCCGTACATGAGCAAGGACGACGCGGGCAAGATCACGCGCGGCACGTGGCACAGCGTGGAGATCACGCCGGACGGGCTGACGCGGATCGTCGCGGATATCTTTGTCAAGACGTTCATTCGCTCGCAGGGCGGCGGCGACTATTAAGAGCGCCGCACTGTACGCTTTCAGCGTCCAGCGCTGTCAACCCCACATGCTTGTGTGCCGCAGCGCTTGCGGGCAGGGGCCCTTCCCTGCCCCCGCTCTGCTGTGCCATTGATGATTGTATTGGAGGCATAAGTATGGCTAACTGGTTAATCGAGCGGACGGTAGACCTCCAGCGCAGCGCCTCCGTCGAGCTGTATCCCGAGGCGCTGATGGTGTGCGGAGATCATCAGGCGCACACGCTGCGCATCCGGGTGATGGACGGCGGCAAGCCCGCCGACCTGACGGGCGGCAGCGTCGAGGGCTATTTCGTGCGCGACGACGAGGCTTCCGTGCGCGTCGGCGGCGAGCTTAACGGCAACACGGCGACGGTGACGATGGCGCAGGCGTGCTATGCCATCATGGGTAAGCTGACGGCTGTGGTGCGGCTCTCGCTTGGAGGCCGCACAATCACCCTTTGCGCGCTGACGTTCGCGGTGCGCGACCTTGTGACGGACGCCATCGTAGACCCCGGCGGGGTCATCCCCTCCATCGCGGAGCTGCTCAGCAAGATCGAGGCCATGGAGGCGGGCACGGCGGCGGCGGTCGCGGGCGCGGAAGCCGCCGCCAAAGCGGCGTCGGAAGCCAATACGGCCAAGACCGCAGCCAACAGCGCGGCCAGCCGGGCCAATACGGCGGCGGCCAGCGCAGAGGGCGCGGCGAGCGACGCCATCCTTGCGGCTGGGGACGCGGACGACGCGGCGGACGCGGCCAACCTCGCGACGGCTGGGGCCAACGCGGCGGCTAATCGGGTGGATACCGCCATCCAGCGCGCCAACACGGCGGCGGCTGGGGCCGATACGGCAAGGGACGCGGCCAACACAGCGGCGGGCAATGCGGGCACTGCCGCAGAGGGGGCCAACGCGGCCAAGGCCGCCGCGAATACGGCGGCAGGCAATGCCAACACGGCGGCCAGCGGGGCCAACGCGGCCAAAGCCGCCGCGAATACGGCGGCAGGCAACGCCGACACGGCGGCGGCGGGAGCCAATCAGGCCGCCGCCAGGATCGACAACATGACCGCCGAGGCGACACCCGTCGAGCCGGGTGGCGCGCCGACCGTGGCAGTCGGCGAGAAGGACGGCCACAAGCATCTGACGCTGGGCATTCCGCGCGGCGCGACTGGCGCGACTGGCCCGCAGGGGCCGGGCTACACCATCAAGGGGCAGGCATACGCCACGGTGGCCGCGCTTCAGGCGGCGGTGCCGTCGCCCGCCGTGGGCGACCAGTACAACGTGGGAGCCGCCGCGCCGTACAACGTTTACCGCTGGACGGGCAGCGCGTGGGAGGATCAGGGGACGATACAGGGCCAGAGCGGTCAGGATGGCGTGTCGCCCACAGCCAACGTCGTTAAGACAGGCCGCACAGCGACCATCACCATCACGGACGCGGACGGCACGACCACCGCGACCGTGACGGACGGTCTGGACGGCGTGGATGGAGCCGACGCGCCCCCCACCGTGCATGTGGGGCCGGAGGAGCCGACGGGCGGGGAAACCGTGTGGGTGAAACCCGGTGCGCCGGATGCGGGAACGACGGGCGCGGATATCCCGGTCGGGCCGGAGGACGCGCGGACGCTGGCGGAAGTGCTAGCGGGCAAGCTGGCAATCAGCCAAGACGGGGCAACGCCGTTTGCGCTGGCACGGTTTACCTCCGATGTTGGCGGGATTATTCCGCTTCCGACAGCCCTGGGCGCGCTGTACGCGACGGGAACGGACGAGGTGGCGCGCTTTGGCGTGCTGCCGGTCAACTGCGGCGGCACGGGGAGAGCGACCCCGGCAGGAGCGCGCGAGGCGTTGCAACTGCAAAACGGCGCGCTGATGATTGTCAAATGGGGCACTTTCAGCGCAACGGTCGGAGCAAATTCAAATTTGACGCAAGAGGTGCAGTTTGATACCGCATTCCCAAACTACGCGTTAGTTGTCGTGGCTACTGCCGTTACCGGATTGCCGCGAGATATATCCGCGTCGGTTTCAACGCTGTCGACGAGTGGGTTTACCGCGTTTTTGGGGAACCGTCTTACTGCTGACCGGGCGGCATCGTTTTACTGGCTTGCAATTGGTAGATGATAAGGGGGATGTGATATGTATATTAAGCTAAACGCCGCAGGGCGCGTGTGTGCCGCCTCGCTGAACGGCATCCTCCCGGATGGGATGGAGATAACCATACCAGAGGGATTTGAGCTGGACAAGCATGGTGATTGGAGGCTGGAGGGCGGCGCGCTTGTATACGACCCTCTGCCGGAGCTGGAGCCGCCGCCCTCGCCTATGGAGCAGCTGCAAGCGGAGGTTGCCGACCTGACGCTGGCGCTGGCGGAGTTAATTGGGACTGGAGGTGCTGGCTGATGGCTGTGATTAAGTATAAGGACGAGACAGGGAATTGGCAGACGCTCCCATCGGTGGGGCCTGTTGGCCCTCCCGGGCAGGACGGTGTTAACGGCGCGAGCGCCTACGAGCTGGCCGTGTCGCAGGGGTACACGGGCACGCTTGCGGAATGGCTTGCGGAGATGCTGCGGGCGACGGATATCGCCAACAACCTGACCACGGCAGACGCGGGCAAGGTATTGAGCGCGCTACAGGGCAAGCTGCTTAACGACGCGCTGGCGCTGAAAGCGCAATATACGCTGCTCTACACAAACGCCAGCCCTACGAGCGAGTTCGGGGCGTGGAAGACGAGCATGAATTTAAATGGCTATACGTCGGTGCTGATTGAGTTTTACGTCAACGCCGCAACGCTTGGCTACCGTCCGAGGCTCTTAGTGCCGATTGGCGGCGAGGCTCTTGCTGTTGGGTTGATGAATACCGGACGCCAGGCATCCAGGAATGTGACCGTCGTGAGCGACGGCGTACTATTCGGGGATTGCTATCTGCGCGACTACAACACAGCAGGCGCAGGTACCGTCGACAACACCTATATGGTGCCCTATCGCACATGGGCCGTGAAGGGGGTGTAGAGATTGTATAAAATCATCATTGCCGGGGATGGGCGCGTATTGAGCGCCGCGACGGAGGATAGCGCGATTACCGGGGCTGTCGAGGTGGATACGTTGCCCGATGGTAATATCCACGATTACCGCTATGTGGATGGCGCGTATGTGCATGACCCGCTGCCCGTGCCGGAGGTCATTCCCACGCCTACGCTTGACGAGCGCGTGGCCGCCGTCGAGGCCGGGCAGGAGACGCAGGACACGGCCATTGACGAGCTGGTGCAGGTCATGGCGGATATGATAGGGGGTGCGGTGCAATGACACCGATCAAGCTCAAGATTATGGTTAAGGCTACGGAGCTGCGAATGGGCAAGGGCGAGGCGCTGGAGGATATCCTGACGGGCTGGCCTGCGCTGACGGAGGACGACAAGGCGCAGATTCGGGCGGCGGTTGAGGTTGCGGATGCGCCGGAGAGCGGAGGCGGTACGGTATGATGTGGCTGCTGTGGCCCGTAGGCATCTGGCTGGCGCTGGTCGCCCTCATCCTATGGGCGGGCTGGCGTTGGCAATGGAATTGTCCGCACAGAGAGGAGGCGCCCGACGATGATCACGACGACGACCAGGCGTGAGCAGATGGCCCTTGCGGCCCGCAAGCTGCCCGGCTGCGGGTACGTGTGGGGCGCGCGCGGGGAGGTCTGCACGCAGGCGCTGCTTAACCGTCTGGCTAAGCAATACCCCGACCAGACCAACATCCTGAGCATATGCACCAAGTGGATCGGCAAGCCCGTGTATGATTGCGCCACGCTGGTGCGGGCCTGCCTTGCGGCGGCTGGCATCGAGATATGCAGCGGCGCGTCCTCTCAATGGCGCGGCGACTATTGGGAGGCCAAGGGCGAGATCGCGGACATGCCGCGCAATAAGCCCTGCGTGCTCTACAACGAGAGCGCAAACGCCAACCCCATGGGGCATACGGGCGTGTACCTCGGCGACGGCTGGGTGGTGGACGCGCGCGGAAGCCGCGAGGGCGTAATGCTTAGCAAGCTGGACAGCCGCCCATGGAGCCATTACGCCGTGCCCAGGGGCGCGGACGAGCGTGTGCAGCTCGAGACAGCCACCGTGCGCGCGGAATCCGGCGGCACGGTGCGCCTGCGCAAGGGGCCGAGCAAGTCCACCAGCACGCTTACTAAGGTGCCGATCGGCACGGAGGTGGCCGTGCTGGGGCGCGAAACAGGCTGGGCGCGGATTGTGGCCGGAGGCACTACCGGGTATATGATGCTGCAATTCCTTGACTTTGGCGGCGGCGCTGATCAGCCGGAGGGCGCGACGTACACCATTACCCTGCTGGATGCTACCGAGGCTGAGCGGGCCGCCATTGTGGCGGCGTGTGGGCGGGTGAGCGTGGCGCGGAACGTGGGTTAATTCAAGGCATAACCAAGGCCCGCCGCGTAGTGCGGCGGGCCTGTTAAATTCCTATTCTGTTTGCTTTCTCCTCCCGTCCTCCGGGTACGGCTCGCCCTTGTCCACAAGCCAGCGTCCGCCGATCTTCTTCGCGGTTTTGAGTTTGCCGCTCTGCGCCATCTTGCGGATCGTCGATGCGTCAACCTCGTGCAGCTCCGCGTACCCGGGCAGCGAGATCATTTCAGGCGGGCGCTCCGTCGCGGCGAATCGGTCTTTAAGGGCTGCCAGGATCGGCTCCAGATCGTCCGGGGTCTTAACTTTGGTCTGGATGACGGCTTCGGCGAGCACAAACATGTCGCCGGGGGCCTCGGTCATCTCCCCAAAATCCAGCCCAAACCCGGCAATCTGCATCACATCGGTAATCATGGCGATGTAGCTGGCTCCGTCGTCGTCATACGGCGCGTACTGCGACAGGTGATGCATCAGCAGGTTGTACTCGCGCCCGACGTTGGCCACCTTGGGATGCGCCATATACAGCCAGCGCGTGGGCGGCATCGCGTTCTTTTTGGAGGCTTTCGCGTGGGCGAAAGCGAGGTCGGTCAAGGCCCGGATAATGCCCCACGCATAGCTTTCGTTGGGGCTGAGTTCTTCGCGCTTCGGGGTGTCGTACATGGTGGTTCCTCCTTAATCGTTGTTGGCTTCGCAGTAGTCGGAGAAGGTCTTTTCCATCGCGGTGATGGCCGCGGCGTAATCCGCGCCGTTGATGATCTGATACATGGCAGTCTTGCCGCTGCCGGACTTGATGGGATGGTCGGCCAGGCTCCAGGCGCGCGCCTTGATGTAGGCGGCGGCGCGGGGGTAACGGGCTTCCAGCGCGCTAATGTCGACCTCGGGCTGCTTGCCCGCGAAGGACGAGGCGCTCTCGCTGTTCATGCGGCGGGCGAAATCCTGATGGTAGTTGCTCCATGCGGCGCGCGCCGCTTCCAGCTCCTCCAGGCCCTCAATGGCTGCGGTGCGGGCGTCCTCCTCGCGAATCCTGGCGGCCCGCTCGGCCTTTTCCTCGGCGGCCTTCTCGGCCAGCATGGCCTTGATCTCCAGCAGCTCGGCGTTGTACTTGCCGGATTTGAGCGCCACGGCGGTGGGGTTTCCGGCGTAGCTCTCATTCGCAACGCTCAGCTGGAGCTTTCCGGCCATCGCGTTGAAGCGGAAAATCAGGTTGGGGTTGTTGAAAAGCTCCAGCGCCTTGGTGGACAGGTTGGTCTGATTCATGGTTTCTTCCTCCCACGCCATGCGGAGGCAGCAGCCGAAATCATTGCGCTTGTCCTGCTTCTTGATCTCCCATGCGCGGGTCATGATCTTTTTCAGGTTGTGCTTTTTCATCGTTGCGGCCTCCTGTGTTTTGGTAGTTCCTTGGTACGTTTCTATAATATCACGCAAACGGGAAATTGTCAACATGAAACGAGAAAATAATATAATAAAACGGGAAATTACATTGAAAAGCCAAGCGGCGCAACAAAAAAGAGGGCCTAAGCCCCCTCCCCCTAATAGTAGCAAAATAAACACAACTTCAACCCACATCCCACGCAGGGACGACAACGCCTTGTTAAGCACGCACCAGACATCTTAAGTCTTTCAACCCACGCCCCAAAGAGGGGCGACATGTAACGCCACCTATATGATTCGACGTTCCCTTCAATTCTCCTTCTATTTAAGGAGGTGGTGCCCTTGGATGTTTAACGCGTTTCACAACGGTTCGGTTTGGGTGTCACAACTACATTTTATTCAAGGAGGTTTCTTTATGCGTAAGGTTCTTTGGCTGCTTCTCACGATTGTCCTGGTGGCGTTTCTTCCTATTGTGTGCCTGGCCGAGGGCGCTGGCGGCATGGACGGCTCCAGCTTCCTGGACTGGGAGAGCATTGCCACCTACGGCGGCGCGGTCGCCCTGGTGGTATTCATCGTCCAGCTGCTCAAGCTTCCGCTTGACAAGGTGTGGAGGATTCCGACGCAGTACGTGGTCTATGTGGTCAGTCTGGCCGTGCTGCTGCTGGCGCAGGCGTTCGTGCCCACCATGGGCGGACTGACCTGGGATTCCGCGCTGCTGTGCGTGTTTAACGCCGTCATTGTCTCGCTTTCCGCGATGTCCACCTATACGGTAACGATTGGCAGGGTGGAGGAGCGCAAGGTGCTCACGCAGCTGGATGACGACGGCTTGCTGACGGTCGTAACCGGGGAGGCCGTCCCCGACGCTCCCGGCGATATCCCTTCCAACTAACGCTTACAGTCTTTCAAGCCCCGCCGCAATCGCACGGCGGGGCTGCATCTGATTTTAGGAGGTATGTATGATAGAGCTGATACAGGGCCACGCGCTGGATGTGCTGGAGCGCATGGCCGCAGATACCATGTTTGACGCGGTGATCACCGACCCGCCCTATGCGTCCGGCGCTGCCACGCAGAGCGGCGTGGCGGCCAGCACGGCCACCAAGTACACCAGCACCAAGCGCGGAGATTGCCCTTTCCCGGACTTTGAGGGCGACGCCTTGGACAAGCGCAGCTGGGCCAACCTGATGACGCGCGTGCTCACCCTCGCGCGTGAGCATACGCACAAGGGCGGCGTGATCGTGCTGTTTGCCGACTGGCGGCAGGTGCCCGTCGCAACCGATGTGATGCAATGGGCGGGCTGGATATGGCGCGGTATCGCGCCCTGGGACAAGGGCAATTGCAGGCCGCAAAAGGGCCGCTTCCGGCAGCAGGCCGAGTTTGTGATTTGGGGTTCCAACGGCGCGCTGCCCGTTGACCGTCCCGTGCCGTGCCTGCCCGGCGTATTCGCGTATCCCAACGTCACCGGGGCCGCGCGCCTCCACCAGACGCAGAAGCCCCTCGCCCTGATGCGCGAGCTTGTGCGCATATGCCTCCCCGCCGGGCGCATCCTCGACCCCTTCGCGGGCAGCGGCACCACGCTGGAGGCCGCAAGCCTGGAGGGCTTTCACGCCACCGGCATCGAGCTGAGCAAGCCGATCTATGCAACCGCGCGCAAGCGCCTGAACCTGGACAGCTAACACGCCCACGCGTGCAGAGGTATCTCACGGCCTCTGTGCGCCAAGGCCCAAAAAGACAGATACCGCTCATCTGGTTCAGATGGTTGGTATCTGTTTTTTACGCATTCAATATTATTGTTTAAATGTTTAAACGCTGCATAAACGCGCAAAATCTCATGACAGATAATTCGCTCAATCCATGACAGATAATTCGCGCCGCAACAAGTACGCCTTGAAGAAAGAAAACAGCCTGCTCATTGACATCGAGGCAAAAATTAGAGCAGGCAAGGGCGTAGAGTATCAGAATTGGGCAAAGAAATTCAACCTCAAGCAGATGGCGCAGACAATGGCTTATCTGCAAGAGCATGGCTTGATGGATTATGAAAAATTAGCGCAAAGGACTGCCGAGGCGGCAGCCCGCTCCCGTGAACTGTCCGCAAGCATTCGCGCCGCCGAAAAGCGAATGGCCGAGATCTCAATGCTGAAAAAACACATCATCAACTACTCCAACACCCGCGAGATTTACGTCGCCTATCGCAAGACGGGATATTCTCCTAAGTATCTGACAGCGCATGAGAGTGAAATCATTTTGCACAAGGCGGCGAAAAGAACTTTTGACGAATTGGGCGTGACGAAACTACCCTCTGTCAAGAACTTGCATCAGGAATACGCCGCGTTGATGACTGAGAAAAAGGCGACGTATGTAGAACATCGGGCTGCGCAGGAGGAAATACGCGAACTGCTGGTGCATAAGCGAAATGTGGACAGTATTCTCGACAAAACCAGAGAAGCAGCCCGCTGGGTTAAGCCTCATTTGGAGTAACGTCCAAATTCTGCATAGTGGCCCGGGAAGCAGGAAACAAGGAGCATTTAACCGTGAATTAAAGGCTGCGCTGCCAAAGGGTCAAGGCTTCTCCATGCTGATCAAACAGGTTAATCGCGTATTCACCAAAGTAAGCACCCGTATAGGTGGAATGCATAGCTTCCGGATTGTCGCTGTAGATGCCCTCGCCCGTTTCGTCTATCTCTATGTTCATATACTGGACTTGATAAGCATATTCGACGCCGTTGACCATCATGGACAGAACGCCGTCGTCCCGCAAAAGCCAAGTGCCTTCGGAGACCGGAGCATCATCGTTGCCAACAGCGTAAAGGCTCAGCGTGCCGTCCGGCAAGAAACGATAATTGGTTTGCGCCGTGTCCTCCGTCCATGCGTAAGCTCCTGTCAGCACCTGCGGGGTTGGCAGAAAAGGCAAAGAGCTTACAGGTACAAAGCAGATTTCAAACGCCCTGTCCCCCACGGGGCAGTCCGCCGTGATTTCATAAAGAACGATCGCGTTTTGTCCCATGATTTGATTTTCGGCAGTCTGTTCCTGATCGGCGTCGAGGGGAAAAGCGTACACCTTGTAGCTTTTGCCATTGAGCAACAGCGTGCCATCGGAGGACAGCTGATAGGAGCCATAGAATGTGCAAAGATTTTCCTGCGTGACCTCTTGGAGCGCGGGCATGATGTCATACATGACCGCCGTTTGATCTGCGGCAAAAATGATCTCCGTAGCCAGGGCGTCGTGAGCGCCGTAGGTTTCCCAGCAGCCCGTTAGCGCCGAAGGATCGGTTATCAAGCTCTCTTCGCCGATAGCGGAATGAACCAGTCCAAAGCTGATCGTGAAGCAAAGTGCCATGACAAGAATGCATACGGTTTTTTTCATCGTTGATTCTCCCATCTGTCAAAATGAGGTCGGGTGTAAATTTGATTTCATTATAGCACAGGGTAGAATATGAAACAACAAATGCTTTTCCATTATCAGGACACACGCACCTTCCCGGCAATTTCGTTCTCTGCGCGCCTGATAATATGGTATAATCACAGCATAAAGAACGAGGAGGAGACGTAGATGGGCAGACAGCGCACCTATCTGTGTATCGATCTGAAAAGCTTCTACGCCTCCGTCGAGTGCATGGAGCGCGGGCTTGATCCCATGACCACGCATCTGGTGGTTGCCGACGCAAGCCGCACGGAAAAGACGATCTGTCTCGCGGTATCGCCCTCGCTTAAAGCCTACGGAATTCCCGGACGGCCCCGATTGTTTGAGGTGATACAAAAGGTCGGGGAAGCAAACAATCAACGTCAGCGCGTCGCCCCCGGACGTAAGTTTTCGGGCGAATCCTGCAACGCTGCCGAGCTAAAAAACGATCCATCTTTAGCGCTTGCTTATATCACCGCTCCTCCGCAGATGGCGCGGTACATGGAGAAGAGCGCGGAGATTTACAACATTTATCTGAAATACATTTCCGCCGAGGACATCCACGTCTATTCCATCGACGAAGTGTTTATGGACGTGACGAGCTATCTGAAAACCTACCAGCTGACGGCTCGCGAACTGGCGATGAAAATCATCCACGACGTGCTTCACACCACGGGCATTACGGCGACGGCGGGGATCGGAACCAACCTGTATTTGGGGAAAGTGGCCATGGACATCATGGCCAAGCACGTACAGGCCGACAAGGATGGCGTGCGCATCGCGGAGCTGGATGAGGCGACCTATCGCCGCGCACTATGGACGCACCGCCCGCTAAAGGATTTCTGGCGCGTGGGCCGAGGCTATGCCAAAAAGCTGGAGGAAAACGAGCTTTTCACCATGGGCGATATTGCCCGCTGCTCGCTGGGTCAAAAGACAGATTACCACAACGAGGACTTGCTGTACAGGCTGTTTGGCGTCAATGCAGAGCTGCTGATCGACCACGCATGGGGATGGGAGCCGTGCACCATCGCGCAGGTGAAAGCCTATAGGCCGCAAAGCACCAGCCTCGGTTCGGGACAGGTTTTACAATACCCCTATGATTTTGCCAAAGGCAAACTGATTGTCCGCGAGATGACGGAGCTGCTCGCGTTGGACCTGGTGGATAAGCGGCTCGTGACCGATCAGATGGTTTTGACGGTGGGCTACGACATCGAAAATCTCAGCGATCCCGCACGGAAAAAGGCGTACAAGGGGCAAGTTACGACGGATTTTTACGGGCGCTCCGTGCCCAAAGCGGCGCATGGTACGGCAAATCTGGACGGACAGACATCCTCCACGCGGCTGATTGTGGAGGCGGTGATGGCGCTGTATGAGCGCATTGTGGATGGGAATTTGCTGATCCGCAGGGTGAATTTGGTGGCGAACCGGCTGGCTGACGAGAGCAGCGTTCATGAAAAACAGACCCCGGAGCAGCTTGATCTGTTCACGGATTACGTGGCGCTGGACGCAAAGAGAGAGGCGGAAAAAGAGGCGTTGGCGGAGGAGAAAAGGCTCCAGCTCGCCATGCTTTCCATTCAAAAGAAATATGGAAAAAACGCGATTCTCAAAGGCATGAATTTGGTGGAAGGCGCGACCACAATGCAGCGCAATCAACAGATTGGCGGGCATAAAGCGTGAGGAGGCATGAGGGATGAACTGCAACCCCAACGATCCGCACCGATACGATGATATGCTTGAGCTGCCGCATCCTGTCTCCAAAGTGCATCCGCAAATGTCCCTTGAAAACCGCGCGGCGCAGTTCTCACCCTTTGCCGCGGTGGTCGGATATGACGCGGCGGTACACGAGGCGGCGCGGCTGACCGACAGGAGAGTCGAGCTGGATGATGATGAAAAAAACCTGCTTGGCGGCAAGCTGCAACTGATACAGGAGAGCATCAGGGCGCACCCGGAGGTGAAAATTACATTCTATCAGCCTGATGAGAAAAAGGCGGGCGGCGTGTATATTATCGTGACGGGAACCGTCAAAAAGGTGGATGCGTATGAACAACAGATCGTAATGACGAACGGAACAAACATCCTCATCGACGACGTGATTGCCATCGATGGGGAGCTGTTCAGGCGCTTGGATGAGCATTTTGCGTGAGGAAGGAGGCTCGTTTCAAGCGCTTTTCAGAAGATGGCGTTCGGCGCATTTTGCGGATTTCGTCCCTTCGTATAGAAGCGCCCGCAGGGTGCGCAGCCGCACAAGCATTGTGCGATCTCCGAGGGGTTTGGGGAGCCTTCCCCAACAAGCAGCGGGCGTTTTGCCGAAAAGCAAAATAGCCCGTTTTGCATGTGTGTTATAACACATGCCCTGCTTGCCGATACAAGTAGTCACTTTTTGGCTTGGCGAACGATTTGGAAAAGAGTCTTTCAACAAGCTATTGCATCAAGCCATTCTCAATGAGATACGCTTCATAGAGTCTCCATAGCACTTGTTTCGTCGTGTCTCCCGCACGTCCTGCGGGTTCAAGGTTATTTGATGCTTGAAAGTGCCGCAACGCTTCGCGGGTTTTCTTGCCAAAGTAACCATCCGCTTGCGCTGCATCGTCCAGATAACCGCTTTCAATCAGGCAAAGTTGGAGATTCTTTACTCTGTAGTCGGGTGTTTTGTTACCCTTTTGAAGCAGGTTGCCTCCGAAGGCTTCTTCCAAACTTGACGGACGCAGTGTCACTCCATCGCAAGGATCGACCGATTGAATATATTTTGACTTACAAAATCCATATTGTCCGTTGTAGCCAATATACCTCCAAAGATCGCCGTTCACCTCGTTTTCGGAATACAGTGTTACCCGAGAGCCGTATGGCATCCGCGCCAGATAGGGCTGTGAAGCAGATTCGTCTGAGCGCAGATAGGTATCAGGACGCACCCCGATATAGGCGATTGCCTCCGCGCCGGCATTGGCTGTCAAAGCTAACAAACAGATCAGCAGCAGCGCGGATTTGACGAATAGAAGCATGGTTTTCATGGATATTCTCCCTTCTCATTGAATAGCGCAAAATGATTCATTCCCAACAAGAAGGCGTGAGAAGTCCTTGCAGAACATCCATCCGAAGATGGCAGCGGCCAAGCTCGTCCGCGGGAAACTTATCACGCCCGATCCTTACCGCGGCGCTCCTTTCAAACGGCGGTTCCTTGGTTTGATTTTATTGTAATCCGATTTTTCTACTTTGAAAATTGAGGAGTTCCGGCGAAAACCATGAAAAGTTCCGGCATCGCTTTCGCCGGATAAAGCGCCGCATTTTCGCGAGCGGAGGATCGTTGACAACTGGTAGAAAACCGTTCAGAATGACAGTGTGCGGAAACCGTGAAAAAAGTCTGAAGAATTTTTGAAAAAATCGAAATTTTAGGGAGCTGTCTCGTCTATAGGGTATAAGGAGGTGGCGGTAGATGGAGGTTGTCACGGGCCCTGACAGCATCCTGAATCAGGCGCTGGCCCGCCTGGTGGATCAGTACCAAACCGCGCTGCTCCGCATGTGCTATTTATATTTGCACGATGCGGCGCTGGCAGAGGACGCGGTACAGGAAACGTTTCTGAAGGCATATAAGGCGTTGCCTGCTTTTCACGGAGATTGCAGTGAAAAGACATGGCTGATGCACATTGCGGTCAATACCTGCCGGGACATGCAACGTTCGGCATGGTTCCGCCATGTGGATCGCCGTGTTACGCCGGATGTATTGCCGGATGCGTCAGCTCCGTTTGAGGAAGCGGATGAGGAATTGACGCTGGCAATCATGGGACTTCCCAGAAAGCTCAGGGAAGCCGTCATACTGTATTACTATCAGGACATGAGCGTGACGGAGATCGCCGCCGCCCTCGGGGTGGTCCCGTCCACGGTATCCAATCGGCTGAAGCATGCAAGGAAGAAGCTGCGCGCGACTCTGGAAGGAGGGCATTTCCATGGATGAACACAAGCAGAAGGAACAGGTTCGTCATTCCGTTGACGCCCGTCTCTCCGGCCTTCAGGGTGATCCCTGGCTGGCGCAGCGAGTATTGGCAAACGCGAAAGGAGAAGTCAAAGTGAAAAAGAAGATCTCGTTTGGATTGATGGTCTGCATTTTGCTGCTATTGCTTTCAATTGCTGCTTTGGCAGCATCGCTATGGCATGCATACGACATCGAAATGTTTAAGGATGTAGCTATTAAAGACATTCTCCCTGATCAATGGCAGCAGTATGACGTTTGCCATAAAGTATCTGATGGATACGTTGTCGGTGGTTTTGAGTTAGGAGATGATTACATCTCTCCCATGAGCGATGAAGATAAAATTGTATACTTGAATGAAAGCTTTTCATTGGTTTGGACTTTGTCCGATATACGACTGGATGGTTGTTTGTTTGACAAGGTTGAAGAAACGGACAACGCCTTCTACTTCGGAATGGAGCGTCGGAAGGAAAACTGGATTCCAGCGATTATGAAGATATGCAAGGACGGTAACATCATTTGGGTTTATGAAGGAGAGAAAAATGACAAGATAAAAGATTATACTGTTACTGATAGAAATGAGGTCTACTGTGCCGGAAGAAATGATCGAGATGCAACACTTCTGAAAATCAATCAGAACGGCGGGATTGAATGGGTAAAGACTTTCGATGAATACGATATGATTTCATTGAACTCGATATCCAGTTGGGACAAAGGGATGATTGCTGTTGGACAATCCTCTCAGGGGTTAGTTTTAGTCCATTTTGATGAAAGTGGTGACATTCTTTCGCATGTCTCTTATGATCTGGATGAACAGATTGATGCATTGCATCTGCAAAAGTTGGCAGATGGGAGGGTCGTACTTGTGCTTACAGTTAGTGCGGAAAGCCTAAGCAAGGATGTTACATCGGAAACAAAGTACATGATTATTTCGCCTGAAATCTTTAAATAATTAAAAACGCCTGCTTTGGGCCTGCGAGGGTATCCTCGCAGGCCCGTACATGCTTTTAGTATTTAATCAAAAGTATAAGTCACGCTAATAGTTCCAGAATTCGCCTCATAGCCATAGGTTCGAATTCGAGCTTGTGTTTCGTTGCTATCTAGCGAATAGGAGAGTGTACCAGAGTTTGAACCGGCAGACTGGAACTTAATCACATCCCTCTCCACCCATGTGGAGCGTTCAGGATTGTAGACATCTAGGAAGATGCGGATGATATCTCCAGATTGCAGCGTAGCAGATACACTTGCAGAAACATCGGAGCCAGCGCTAAATGTAACAGCGGAACCTGTCCTCTTTGCGCCAGGAACCGCATCAATGCTTGCTGCCAACGCCGGAACCGAGATAGCCAAAACGGAAACGATAACCAGAGCCAGAACCAGAAGCTTTTTCATGTTTTTCATTTTGATTTTTCCTTTCATTTTGGGCGCACTTAATACAGCTAAGCGCGCGCTGTTTTTTTGTTATGTTACCAGTGTTTCGAGATTAACCATCAGAAGCGCGTCTCAGCGCCCCGTTACGTGCAATGAATCCTTGTAGAACATCCATCCCTTTGAGGATGGCAGCGGCCAAGCTCGTCTGTTGGAATCACTCACGCCATGAACTTCACCGTTGTTCTCACCTCTTTCATTTAGGACCGTGGTGCTCACCGAGCTTTCTGTTTCCCTCTCGGCTTGTCTATATTGTAAGGGTAAAAACTGGTTTTGAAAATTGAGGAGTTCCGGCAGAAACCATGATAAGTTCCGGCAGCGCTTTCATAAAGTAAAGCAGCCGCCCGGTTCGGGCGGCCGCATCGTGTAATCTGCTCACTCTTTTTAAGAAGGCTTGGTCGTGGTTTCGTTATACAGATCGCCAAAGAGCGTCATGACAATTTTTTGATGATTCTCCACAAAGGCCGCGATCTTGGCCAGCCCGCTGGCCTGATAGCCGATCAGCGTTCGTTCGGCACGTGTAAATTCATTCTCCCAGCGTTTCATAAAGGAGAACGCTACGCGCGGCCATTCCAGTTCCTCAATCAAATGTTTCTCAATCACAAAGCGTTCATCCGTGTTGAGAAGATTGAACCAGCTTTGGATCATTGCGACTTTCGTATCGACCAACACAAGCGCCTCCCGTGCTTCCCGGTTCTCCCGCATGGCGAGCCAACGCTCGTACATTTCCTTTTCTGCCACAAAGCCCGTATACTTGCTCAGTATCATTCGTACAAATTCTTCCATACGTATACTCCTTTGCATAAAGATTTGTCGCTTTACACGCCGGAGGGAACATGATACAATAGCAATGTCCTTGTAGAACATCCATCCTTTTGAGGATGGCAGCGGCCAAGCTCGTTTTGCAGGGACATTCCTTGTCTGTCCGGCCAACGTGTGCTTGAAATAAGCGGGCTGCCGTTTGAATTGCGGCAGCCCATTTTCACCCTTTAAAACGCTACCTCTCCGGAGGCTTTCGTGATCGTATGCCCGTCGGCGTTAAAAGTAGCCACAATGCGGTAGGTATTGCCGGAAGAGCAGCTGGAGGAATAGTTTTTCTCCGCTGCATAGGTAAAGCGGTTTCTTACCACGTGAGACGGCGGGGCCAGGGTGCCAGCCTGGCTCCATCTGCCGCCATCCTTCACCTGAAGCGTGCAGCTTGTGACCGACAGCGTATCAAACTGAAACGTTGTTGTCGCTGTAAAAACAGCCAATCCAGCCGAGGTAAAAGCCACACCCGCATCCGAATAATACTCATCGGCGCGCGGCATTATCCCCGACGCAAATACAGAATGAATCGTCAACATCGACAGGATGATCACCAATATGAACGCCGCAACCCTTTTCATTTTCATTCCTCCATCTGTAGCTCTGTTGATTCAATACAATGCAGAAGGTCGTCTTCAGCAATAGGACCATATATCGTGTATTGTGTGTTGCCCTGCTGCCAGCGAGCGGTCGTCAATTCGTAGTTATTTGTAATATACACGGTGGTCTTGTTTTCAAGCACAACCGTATGCCCGAGTTCATTTTGCTCAATTTCCGTTCTGTACGCCCCGATATTTGCATAGACCTTTTCGGAACAAACGAGACTACCGTTTGTATTATCACGCTGGTAAATCACGGTGATGGATCTGCTGCTTTCAAGTATGTCTACGCTGTACAGGAAGACTTCCCAGCCTTCAGGTACCCATTGGGGAAACCTCGGTATGGAGCCATATAGCGATACGGCTTTTTCCCGGTTTTCTGTATCGTAAGTACCCTGAGTTTCCTGAAAGCCCGGGTTTCCCCCATCCGCATGAGATACCGTACCTTCTGATGCTCTTTCGCCCTGAATGATTAGTTGTTCCTGATCTGTTGATACCGAAACATGCACCTTCTCCTGTGAGAGCAAAAGGCTCCCGAAGATAACCAAAAGCACCAGACAACAAGCAATACCAAGTCGTAATGGCCGCACGGAAACAGGCAATGCAAATCGCCGTCTCAGCTTACTGCGAATGACCTCAAGATTTCTGCTATAATGGCTTTCAACCGAAGTCGCCCTACCACGGTTGAGCGCTGTAAGCAACTCCTCGCAAACATTCACATAATCCATATCGACCTCCTCTACGGGCTTCTCCAGCTCGTTCATAATCTGCGCAAGCATCGTTTGATGGATGGTTTCAGCATCCAACCTGCCGTTGGAGATGGCCTCCTTGATAGCTTCCAATTGGATTTGGGGGCGTGCCATCGAGCTATCCAACATCATGCGGTCCTCCCTTCACCCTATAAAGCGCACGAGATGCAAAATCGATACGAATATAATGATAAAATCTTGCGGATTATCTGCGGCAATTTTTCTGGCCTTTTTACGCAAGCGCGCCAGAACACCTTTAACCGCACTGGCTGAGGTATGCTCCTGTGCCGCTATCTCATTGAAAGACATCCCTTGCCGAATGTGCTTGTCCAAAACAATCCTCTCCCGCTTATTCAGTACGGCGATTATACGCTCGGTGCTTTCATTGACATGCATCCGCTCAAAAAACTCCTCCATGGCTTGACGGATCAACTCGGCTGATATATGAAGCTCTGTCTCACCCGTTATATAAACGCTACGTTTCTTTCTGCGGCGATCTGTCCTCAAAGCCGTGGTCAGACGGTTCATACAGGTAATCGTGAGCCACCCTTCAATATGAGAGCGGGAAAACCCGCACAGCTTATCATAATCCTTAACAGCCTGAAGGAAGGCTTCCTGAACGCTCTCATCGACAATTCCACGATATTCTTCCCTATAACTCACATACTGAAGGCAGAGCTTCTCCAGCTTTGTGGAATACTGCTGGTAAATACCTTCGAGAAAGGCCTCTCGCTGGTCGTTTGTATTCACCGTTTGTCCCCCCTGGCAGAAACCATAGAAAAACAGGAGACTGGAACCCTCATTAAAATTCGAATCCTTGAGTTTCCGCAGAGCCATAATGAAACAGAGCATCGACGGAGACGTTGAGCGCTTGAGCTATGGCATATAGGTCACGATCCGCCACAGCAATCCGCTGCCCCTCTATCCGGGAGAGCTTTGCTTGATTCATCTCTACGCCCTGCAATTGAATCATCGATAACAGCTCCCCTTGTCCTATGCACTTTTCTTTACGCAGTTGGATGATACTGTTTCCAACCATATTCCGATCACCCGCCTTACTTCTATGACGCATCGGCACGAATCTCCTTATGATGTTAAATTCATTATAAATCAGTGCAATTAACTCATTTTACACATCGTGCATATAGAAAGCATTTTTACATGAAATGTATAATCAAATAATCAATATAAAAAATTTCGTATTGAGATAGGGCGTATTTTCCATGCCGCATCCGTTGTATTACAAAACCAATCGTAAGGGGCGATGAAAGATCATGAAAAGAATTGTCGTATATATTATGACGGCCTTCCTTGTTGCATCATCGGCATGGCCGTGCACCTTGGCAATGGCCGAGAACCTTACCGTTCCCGAAGCTGGAATTCGAACCGTTGAAGAGGCCGAAGCATTTGCTGCCTCGTTCTTTTCAAATCCTTACGTAGAGGTGACCTACGATTCCCTGGAGTGTATTCCGAAATACAAAAATGGTTATTGGATGTGCACCGCTAAATATGAGGACGATGAGCACCTTACTTATACACTCCTCTTTGACACCCAAGGCAAAATTGTACAATATATCAACGACAACTACCCCGTCACCAATCTTGATGGCATTCGATTGGATTTGCTAAGCGATATGATCGACGCTCAAATGGGTAGCGCCATTGATGCGCTGTGCGATTCCATCTTTTCGTACGATGTAAGGTGCTCTGGCATCATTATCGAAAAAATCCACCATGACGGGGATGTCGTATACACGCTCTTAGGCGAGGATTTTAATTCCATACTGAATGATTATTTTGTTATTAAGGCCGGCTCGACGCTCTCTTTGGTTGGCTTCGGCGACCTGCGACATCCCGTGGTGAAATTTGGTCAATACTTGTCGGGCGGTGAGGTCATCGAAACCGCCAAGCGTGCAATCCTGAATAAGTATGATCTGTCTGAATCGGAGTATGAGGAGTTAGCCGTTACCCAAACTGAATTCGTCACCTCACCCGGTTATTTCAATGAACTGCCTATCGAAGTCCCGTTTTGGTTCCTGGCCTTTAATGATGGCACTCCTTCTCCCTATGAACTATGCATCGACGCCCAAACCGGCGCTGTACTGGAACTTTGGAATCATGAAGACGTTGCTGCGGGTTAAGAGTCCCGAGCAAAAATTTGCCGCGGCGCAAAAGCGCCGCGGCAAATTTTAAATACATTAACCGTAGTATAGGGAGTTTGTCAAAACCCAACCCGTACCGCTCGTCGTACTGACACGAGAGTATCCGTTTGAAGTTTCATGAAGAACGACTACGTCATCACCCGGATACAGCTTTGCCAGCCTCGTTGCATCTTGTTTAGGCAGTTCACGCAAATTGGAGTAATCCGAGGCGCTTGCTCCCTGAATGACGGCGGTTGTTCGTCCGTTCATGATATAAACTTGCTTTGCTAAAATGTACCCCGTAGAGCCATAATTGGTTTTAAAGAAGTTTTGGACACCACAGGTTTCGACCGATACGTTGATCCCGCTTGATATAGAATCAATTTGCTGCTGATCAGTGTTAGGCGAAGCGTAGATGGCGGTCCCGCTTTGCGTCGTAGCGGTATAACTATATGCCATGATCTTTTCACCCTTTCTGCTGTTTTTTGGTCTTGGAGCGCCGGCCAGCTTTTCCTTTCACCACATATAGTGTAAATCAAAAGCAGAATAAAAGGGAGTGAAAAGAATAACGCAAAAAGCACACATTTCACGAAAAATTAAACTAAGCCCCGAAAATACCACAAGGCGACTTGTCTACCATCTATCCCCGAAAGACGCACTCCCGCGGAGTTTTATCGTATCGAAAGGTTTTTAGCCTCGGCTGGCGCATACCGCCGGCGCTCGTGCGCTCCATGTAGGTCACTGTGCACACCCGCGGAGGCTGAAACCAGCGTACCGTACCCGCTTGGGATGGAATGCCCACCAGCGCCTGCACGGTCGTCGGAAAGCCGGCTAGCTTCGTCATCGTGACCCCGAGCGTAACATGGCCCTGATAGACCAGTGCGTTTCCCTGATACTGCGCGAGAATCAGGGAGACGATACCCTGGCCTTTGTCGATAAAGCCGCAGGCTATGAAGTCCTCGTCGATCAGGTTTTTGATCTTGAGCCAATCCTTCGACCTCTTTCCAAGATGGTAAAGGCTCTCCTTGCGTTTTGCAACGATTCCTTCCAAACCCTGCTCTTTGGTCAGCTCAAAAAAAGCTACGCCGTTATGCTCGATGAATCGGGATACGGCGAGCTTCCCGGTTTCCTTGACTGTTTGGCGCAATATCTCCTTGCGGGCCATCAACGGCTCGTCGATCAAGTCGCGTCCCGCCGCGTGCAGGATGTCGAAGGCTACAAAGCTCGCGGGGCGCAAGCCCGATACCAGCGCTACCTTGTCCGGAGCAGTCGTCATGACGCGACTTTGTAGGGATTCAAAATCCACCTTGCCGTTCGTCATAACGATCAGTTCGCCGTCCAGCAGACAGCGCGTTTTAATATTGACCGTGATACCGTGCATCTCGGGAAAGGAACCCAGCAACGACAGGCTCCGCTTGTTGCGTAAATCCACGCCAGCGGGCGATACGAAGGCAAAGCAGCGGATGCCGTCGAGCTTCAGCTCATAAATAAAATCGGGTGAATCAAACGGTTCTCTGACCTCTCCGAGCAGCATGGGCTTCAGATCACGCGACTCAAAAAGGCTCATTGCCGTATCCCCGTATAGACGGGAGGCATAGGAGGCGGCGTTCCCTGCACGGCGAGGGACTGCTGCAAAGCTTCCATCAGATCGATGACATTCCCGGTTGCCTTATCTTTGGGTGAGACAATCTCCTGCCCTTGGATTTTCGCCTGGATCGCCGAAAGGAGGCGCGCCCGGTACGTATCCTCATACAGCGCGGGCTCAAACGCTTTATCCATGGAGCGTATCAGCAGCTTTGCCATATCCATTTCCTGCGGAGAGAGTTGCGGCACCATGATCGGCTTCGGCATGGCCTTGATCTCCTCCAGGTAGTGGAGCGTTTCGACAATCATCCCATTTTCGTCCGGCAGTAGTGCCAGCAAGGATTCCTTCGTTCCGAGCACGGTCGTGGCGATGGCCATCCGTTGCTCCTCCCGCATAGCGGCAAGCAATAAGGCGTATGCCTTATCGCTGCCATCCGGCACGGCGTAATAGGTCTTTTCAAAGAAGATCGACGGAACCGTGCCAAGTGGACAGAAATGGAGGATTTTGATCGACTTATCCTGAGGTGTCTTCAAGCGTTCGATTTCATCGTCTGAGATGATGACATACTTATCCTTTTCATATTGGTATCCGCGAACGATCTCATCTGGCGCGACCTCCCTGCCGTCGTCGGCACGGACTTTTTTATATTGGATACGCGATTTACCGTCCCCAGTTAGCTGATTAAACGAAACCCCCGTATCGCTTGTGGCCGTGAAGAGCGAGACAGGAATATAGACCATTCCAAACGCGATTGCGCCCTTATGCGCCGCTGCCGGCATGACACACACCTCCGAATGGTAGGATGGCCGCCTTTCAGATGGAGAACGCAGGTAAAATAGAGCATTTAAAAGCGGGGCATTGTTACCAAACAAAGGAAGATATCCGCCGTTCGCATCGTTATGTTGTCATCAATGCTTTAAAAGAAGGTGCGACATAAAATCCCCCGTAACAAATTGTATGTAAAACGGGAGAAAATGAATGAAAACGGAACAATTCCGAGCTTTACACGTCAAAGCATTCGTGGTATGCTGTATGTGTCCAAAAAGGGACACAAAGGGCGGCCGCTTAAGGGTGAGCTGCTTTTTTCTTTCCCTTTTGGATGAAGGCGTCGTGCTTAGTACGGCGCTTTTTCGCACCCAAAATCAATGGAAGGAGGAAAGTGCATGAACGAGGTTTGCATTTCTGGGATCGTTGTGAGCACTCCAGCGCGTCTCGACAGCGACGGACAAGACCCGCGTATCAGGTTTCAACTCCTGGTGTCACACAAAAATAACCAAGGGCGGATGCGGCATGAACTGTACACGGTCAACGCATGGAAGTGTTTGGCGGAGTGGGCCCGGTTAAACATTGCGCCGGAAAAGCGCGTCACGGTCGTTGGTTATCTGACCCAGCACCACGTCGCAGGATGCCCGCTTGTCGAGATCACCGCCAACCGGTTTTTTATCGACGAGGAGGAATTTGAAAGCACACGAAAAAACAGTTTTCAGCCGCTCTCCTTTGAATGAGGGGAGGTGAGGAATGGCATGGACGCAAGCTTACAAACGATCATTGAAACGGCGCTGCAACAGGGCATCTGGGCAGCGCTTTACATTTATCTTTTCTTCCGTATGCTTAAAGAAAACGCGGCACGGGAGGAAAGGTACCAGGCAATGATCGACAACCTCAGCATGAACATCGCTCAGGGAATTGAGGACATCCGGGCGCGGTTGGATGTGATGCATTCTCATGATAATTTTCCAGGTTGATTTGAAAACAGAGCATGATAAATCGGCTTGTCAGCTCGCAAGGTATGCATGGCTCCAATCAAGCAGGCTGGGATTTTATCAAGATGTAACCAAGGAAAGGAAAAGGAGACGAGAAAATGAGAATAAACATGTTTCAAAACGCAAGCTTTGAAAACGATGGACAACTTTGGACAACCCATGGTACATCGCCGCAAAATCAGGTGTTATTTTTGCCTACGGGCGGTGTTGGAAATACTGGGTGCGTTAAAATGACCGGCAACGGGGCAAGGGCCACCATGAAAATTACACAAACTGTCTTTTTAAAGCCAGGGACTTATTCCATCAGTTTTGCTGGGAAACGCACCGGGCCTAATGATCCCCGATTAGAGGTTATTGCAAATGGGATGTTTGTAAGAAGCCCGGGATACGCTGAAGACATGTGGGATGGCGCAGATTATATCACGCTTTCTTTTGTCTTCAGTGTTTCAGGCGCTTCTAATGCTCGCCATGCCGTAGCGGTAAGCTTCGTTAACGACTCATACGGGCAATTTGGATTGAATACAGTATGGTTTGACAACGTAGAATTAATGGTCGATATCGAGGCGGAAGATACTTATTGGGCAATGGGGTATATAAGTATTCCCCAAACGTTTATTCGAAAAGAACCCACTTTTGACTCCGGTTATTGGGATAAGTTTGAACAGGGTACTCCGATTGGCATTAAGCCTTTGAATTACTTGGATGACTGGTATCTTACAACCTATGGTCAAAATCCCACCGAGCCTGCATATGTTAGTACAGCGAATGTCGGAAATATCATCCAAACGATGGCATGGTATAACAGGATCGTTGAAGTGGCCAGATTTTATGTAGGTAAAACAAAATCGGAATTGCACCTAATCGGTAAATGGTGTCAATCCTTCGTAAATGTTTGTGTGGCACAGGCAGGTTTGGCAGATTACAATCCGTGGGTAACCCTTAGTAATGCCAAAGATGTTTGGGAAGTAATCAATCACGTATCTTATCCAAGCAAGGGATGTATTGTCTTTACAAAAAACCAAGCAACAGATACCGTATCGCATTGCGTGTTGATTGTGTCTGACGTGGCGGATAATGGCGACTTCGATGTGATTGAGGGAGATTATAATGGCTCTTCTTATGTGACAGCACGACCAGAACCGATGAATATTGGGAATGATCATATAGTTGGATTTGGGCGTCCGTTTGATGAGGCCTAAGTAAAGTAGGGAAACGAATCTTGAAGTAAGAATCGCTTCAAGGTTCGCCTTCATTTGCTTTGTTAAGACTGTCGGGGGCGGGGCGCGGACTACTTGGACTAAGCAACAAGACCAATTTTTTGACCCCACCCCGCCTCGATCATCACGCCTCAATGTGCAGAAGGACTGGAAGCCTTGATTAATTATCCATTGCCCTCCGAAAAGAACTTGGTTTCCGCATAGCCATACAGCCCATCATCACATAAGATATGATACCATTCATCATCGACGATTCCAATGATATGCATATTCCAGTTATAGGTGTTTGACCCATCTAAAACGCCAAGTGTTTCCGCGTTTTTGTTTGGTTTCGCATATAAAATAATTCCCTCCGGCATTTTTTCTTCCGCGATTCCTTTTCCCCAAAATGCTGGTTCGATTTGCACCATAGCCGCTCCAAAAACAAGGTGCGCCGTTTCCAGATAGCCTTCTGTACCGGCAATTGATACCCTTGACCACTTCCCCATATTGTCTAATACGCTTACGGGCGTTCCCTGGCAATACTCGCCCAACAAAAGCGCGGTTGTTCTTGGTTTGGCGTATAAGCCTGCCAGCCGCCCCGCTTTCGCAGTTCTGATCATCGCACATCCGCTTGTGTCGATCATTTCTGTAGCAGTCTCCAATGTGGCGGGAATTTTTGATACATCTACAGTAGAGAGATCAACATCCAAATTCCCTGGGAGATAACGCAACGTATCTTCCTTGCCTCCGGGTCCCTGTACTTCTCCATATACCCCAAACGCATTTTTGTGATAAAAGGTAGTGCTTGTTTGTACCCCAACAAGTTTCCATTGGCCTTTAGCATCACGCTCAAAAGTAGCACAATACCAGGGATTGTTTTCCCAGTAAAGTAAGTATAGAGTGTCGCTGCCGGATGAACCGATACTCGCTGTTGTCCCTAAAAAAGGAAGAGGCGCGCTTTGGCACTCAAGCCAATAGATATCTTGTGATGGATCGGCGGATTTACCCTGCCCCCTAAACAAGTAGACCTGGCGTGTATTATCCCCTGTATCTAACAACGTAAACAGGCCTGCGCCCGTGCGTATGCCATATTCGAAGCTCTTTTCTATCGGTAGGGAATTTTTCACAGATTCCGGCAATTGCGAAACAGACTCATAGTATTCCTCCGCAGTCCATGCGTCTGCAATATGACACGGTACAAAAAGGGGGCAAAGCATTACAAGAATCATCCAACTCAAAATTTGAATTTTGACTTTCATGCGCATTAACTCTACTCTGATTGACTTTGGATGGCCCAAGGCGATCTCTCCTTTCCGCAGAGAAATATTTCCATATCTGAACATAGAACGCAAACGATGCGAAAAACCCGGCAACCAATCAAACCTTCGCCTCAATGCGCTATGACCGGGCTCCCATAAAAAGCCCTGGTTTTTGTTTTAAAATATTTTTGAAGTCTGTCACATTCCGGTCTTCCCATCGCACTGCATAGGGAAAGCAAGTCTGTACCGGGGAGGAACGATGAAGTGATTGAAGCCAAATGGCTGTTTGAGAACCATTTGAATCATCTGGCGATGGTTCAGTATCTGACAGCCCACATAGCAACCCAAAACAAACAAATAGCCAGAGAAAGAGAGGAAACCATCGAGGCCCTTTCCCTCGGTCGGCCAGTCCTGGACGGCATGCCCCGCGGCGGATCGGGTTCCAGTTCCACTGAGCGTATTGCGCTATCATATGAAAACCTTATATCGCCCTCCCTGGAGATGAATGCTGCCAGACTGGCGGAGTACCAGCGCTATCTGGTGCTGTTCGATTCTGCTATGACCTGCCTGACCGACAATGAAAAATGGATCATCGAAAAGCATTATATTCAAAAGGCTTCTTTAGCCGAAATGCAGGAAATGCCCGACAGCCCGCTTGGTAGCCGGACCCGCACGACCCTGTGGCGGTACAAAGAACGTGCGCTACTAAAGGCGGATGCTTTCTTGAGTGTCTGTCGGAAGAAGGGTGATGAGGATACATGTCCCCCGAAGAGGTCCACGATCGGTTATCGCAAATCTCAAGGGACGAGCATCACAAACTTGTCAACTACATCCGAACCTGCCAACTCACCTATGACTTAGCGGAGGAATGTGTGCAGCACGCGTATCTCGAAGCATTGTTACACGCTGAATCCATTGAACGACCGGAGAAGCTGAAAGCCTGGCTCGTGACGGTTGCGTTGCGCGCGGCCAGGCGACAGATAAATGACCATTGCCGGATCGTGCAAGCTTGCTTTTTATCTGGCGTACGGTTTTGTGACAATGAAACAGACACGGTCGTAATGCGCATTTTCGTTGCGGATATCGCAAGCAAGGTGCTCAAGCGCTTTCCTCTCCATTATGCCGAGGTAATGCGGCTGAGGGATGTGGAGGACTTAAGCTATAGTGACATCGCCACGACGCTGGGAATTACCGCCGAAGTAGCGAGAGCCGCGCACCATCGAGTAAAAAAGGCGCTGAAACGTGAACTAAAGGCGGAATTGGGCGCGCTCAGATAGCGACCCTATGCTATAATAACAATAGCATACGACGAAAGAAGCTGTGTATAATGTTGACTCTTCCGCCGAAAAAAGACTCATCTTCCGAGGAACGCTGGGCTTGGTTCATGCGGCATTTTACCCAGCGCATGGAAAAAGCGCTTTACCGCGAGGCGTATAGGATAACGCGTGACTATGAGGACGCTGCGGACGTGATGCAGGAGGCTGTCATCAAAGGCGCTATGAAGTGCTGGCAGCTTGAAGAAGAAGGAAAGCTGCTCCAATGGATGTTCACGATTGTGCGGCGCGAGGCTTGCGCGCGCAAGAGCAGGATATCGCTGCGGACGCTGTGGTATAGCCTACAGCTGACGACCGGCGCAATCGGTCATCGGGACAGTTCAGAGGACGAGTTCTTTTCCGATATCGAAAAGCGTAAACTGCGGCGCGCAATTGATCGGCTCGAAAGCCCATCAAAGGAGATTGTCCAGATGAAGGCGACGACGGATTTGAAGCTTTCAGAAATCGCGGAGGAGCTGCATATGAATTATCACACTGTACGATCACGGTACCGGCGCGCATTGATGTATCTAAAACAGCAATTGGAGGATGAAAACGATGAAGAAGGTTGACCGCCGAAAGCTGGAAAACAAGGTCCGGGCTCTGGAACTGGATTCTGTCTGTGATAATGGAGTACGCATGGAAGAGATCAAGCGGCGCGCTTACGAGGAATACATGCGCCGACAGCTATCCATACCGTCCAAGCCCAAAAAGACCCTGCGTCGCAACGTGATGGTTGTAGCCGCTGCGACGGCAGGGATTATGGTCTTCTCTTTTGCATATAGTGTGTTCGCGCCGGTCGCTGTCAGCAGCGCGAACCAACAAGTCCGTCGCGCTACTTTATGGATCAACAATGCTTTCCACTTGGGGTTTGAGTTCCCCGAGCCGGTGGAAGATACGGCAATGCTCATGCAGGAATCGTCACAAAGTTATCCTTCCTTGGAAAGCGCCGCAAAGGCCTTGAGCATTCCCTTACTCTACGTTGATCAAACTGATGATTTGCGACTTGACAGGGTAGAAACGCTTTTGATGGCAGATGGCATAATATCTGCCCACATCTTATATCTCGGCACGGAAGGCAATTTTTCCATCTCAATTTCTCCCCTCGGAGACGAGTCGATCATCGCGCCTCTGCTATCCGATGCGATTTCAATGGACACCGGAATTGGGGAAATGATTGCCTGGGAGACAGCATCCGGTTCCAGAGCTTCAATCGTTTATAAGGGCTATATGGTGCAATTCAGCAGCACTATCCCATATCAATCCTTTCTGTCCATTTGCGAATCCATTAAGGAGTTTAGTTGACCTCTACACTTTTTGTGGTAGAACGTACCGCGTCGGATTCTATGCCCTGATGTGCGCTATGGTGGACCGTTAAACGGTAGAAGAAACCGGAATCCACCGAGACCGTCTTTGACGCGGAAAAGGTGTCTCGGTCAAAGGCATAGAAGCTGATATTCTTATAATCGTTCCATTTATTGTTTTCCCACTTCTGGATGGTCATCATGCCGCCGATGTCGTCCGCCGTTTCGTTGGTTTCTGTCGTTGCAGAAATTGTGACAGAGGCAGAGCTTGCTTTTTTGATGCTCGATTCCACATAGCTGATCGCAAAATCGGATGACTTCAGCGGATTAAACCAGCGCACGGAGGCGTAATCGGGCGTATCCGAAATTTGCTCTGGCAGCGGATTCATCTCTCCTGCGGTCGCCATCGAACCGGTAACCCCAATGAGCAGAGACAGAAGCACAAGGAACGTCAACAATTTTTTCATAAAGCACTCTCCTGTTTTTTTGATTCAACCATCGAAATAAATAGAGGGCAATATTGAGATTTTGATGCAGACGAATTCAGACTTCTTTTGACGAATTTATTTATTGAATGGAGGTAACCTGAAAATGCTAACAGAATATGACATCAAAGAATTTTTCATTTCACATCGCGAAACCATTTTTGAAAAGCAAATTTGGGAAAGCCGAGCTTACCAAAATGCCGCCTCCGGTCTGGAAGATAAGCAGCGCGTGGAAAATTTAGACCTGCAGATTAAAATGGTGGATAGCATGCTTGACTTGCTGTCTGAAAATGAAGCTTTCGTTATCAAACGGCACTTGCTGAATGGCTTGGATTGGGCGCAGGTTGCAATCGAGTACAAAGAGAAATGGGGCGAGGAGATGGAAAAAAGCATACGCGCGCTGCAAATCTATCAAGCCAAGGCGTTGCAAAAGATAGCGCGCGTCGCCAATCGGCGTAATGTATCACTCTTAGACATCAAGGACTACTGATAATCAGAAACGAACCTAAACAGTGATATCTCAGGAGTGGTTTCTTATATGAATTTGAAGTCTACGGGTTTGCAGAACCTCCATACAAATTCATGATTATTCAAGACGGAACCCGTGAAAAAGAAGCACGGGTTCCCTTTTTTGCATAAGTCAATGGTATGAATTACCGGGTGACTTTAAAGCTCGATAGGTCTAAAATATCAAACACAAACATATGTTCTATTTCGGAGGTGAGAACCGTGTCCGAGCCCCGCATCGTATTGCATTCAGACGCCAACAGCTATTACGCATCGGTAGAATGCCTATACACACCGGCGTTACGGGGCAAGGCTATCGCCGTATGTGGCAGCGCGGACGACCGGCATGGCATTGTATTGGCGAAAAGCGAAGCAGCCAAGATATGCGGCGTGAAGACGGGTATGGCGATCTGGCAGGCAAAACAGGCTTGCCCTCAGCTTGAATGCGTGACGCCGGACTACGATTTGTACATGCACTTCAGCAGAAAGCTTCGGCGCATCTATGAGCAATATACACATCAGGTTGAACCCTTCGGGTTGGACGAGTGCTGGCTGGATATCACGCTCCCTGGCATGAACATTCAGGACGGTGAACAGAAAGCTCAGGAGATCCGCCAACGAATCAAAGATGAGCTGGGCATCACGGTATCGGTCGGCGTTTCCTCCAACAAGGTTTTTGCCAAGCTTGGCAGCGATTATAGGAAGCCGGACGCGGTAACGGTGATCGGCGAGTCCAATTTTAAACAAATCGTCTGGCCACTGCCCGTGAGTGATCTGATCTATGTGGGAGCACGTACCGCAGCCAAGCTCATGAGTTTTGGAATCTACACAATTGGCGACCTTGCGCACGCGGATTCCGGGGTACTCGAATATAAGCTCGGGAAAAATGGCATCATGTTAAAAGCCTTCGCGCTGGGTCTGGATCGCTCGCCTGTCAAAGCGCTAGACGCTGATGAGATCATCAAATCGGTTGGCAACAGCACCACGCCGCCTCACGATATAACCACGACCGAAGAGGCGAAGGCGATTCTCTATTTACTCGTCGAAAGCGTCGGTGAACGGCTGCGTTCGCTGGGATTTAAGGCTAAACAGGTGTCCATTTCCGTGCGCGGAACCGATCTGCTGACTCGTTCTTGTCAGAAGACGCTCGACGCAGCGACGGACAGCACCGCACATATCGTACGGGAGGCAAAGTCGCTGTTTGAGACTCGGTTCATTCATAACCTGCCGCTGAGGAGTATGGGCGTCATCTGCGGACGTTTGGCTCCCTTTGACACGCCGGTACAGATGGACATGCTTGGGCAAGCTGACAAAAGGCTTCGCGAGGAGCGGTTGGACAGAGCGCTCGATAGTCTGCGTTATCGTTACGGCCATACCGTCATCCGACGTGGAATCGTGTTGGCGGATAGGGACTTTGCGAGGGTGGATCCCGCCGGGCAAGTGATCCATCCGGTCGCGTTTTTACAGGAGGGCAGCGTAAAGTATGACAGTCCATGACCGGCGAAATCCAAACAAGGTGTATGTAAAAGTCCGGGCGGATCACCTTCCCGATGGGCGCATCATCCCGCTGATGATCCGAACTGACGACGGCGAAGTTATTCGGATCGACCGAATCATCGATGTGCGCGAAGCGCCGGCCCTGAAGGTGGGCGGTCAGGGTACCCGCTATACCTGTCAGATTCCGCAAAATGTGCAAGTGAATGACGCCCAGGTGATCACAGGGCGTGAGATCTATCTTTTTCATGATCGGGATAAATGGTTTGTGGAGGAATGAGATATGTGTGGTCGCTACTACATCCAGACGGACACGGAAGAACTTTCTCAGATCATCGCGGAAGTGGAGCGAAGGCAGGGCAACTCTGACGTGCGCGCAGCAATGAAGGTCGGAGAGGTGTTCCCGACCAATATCGTGCCTGTAATCAGCGGCAATGGCGCGGAGTTGATGAAATGGGGTTATTCCGGCTACAAGAAGCGGGTGATAAACGCACGCAGCGAGACGGCTTTCGAGAAGCCCATGTTTCGCAAGTCGATGATTGAGCGGCGATGCCTGATTCCAGCAAGCGGATATTATGAATGGCAGCACACGCAGAGTGGCGGCAATAGGAAGCAAAAATACGCCCTGTACTGCTCTGGCCGGCCAATTTATATGGCTGGTCTGTGGAGGTTGGAACAGGACGAAGCTTTGCCAGTATTCGTCATCTTGACACGCGGGGCGGGACCTGGCATCGCCGACATCCACGACAGAATGCCTGTGATCTTGCCGGAACCGGTGCGGAAGGCCTGGATTTCGGATTCGTCGGATGTCGGGGCGCTGATGGAAAAAGCGGTGGATGAGGTGGCTTTTCGGGCGATATAGCCGGAAAATCCACCTTTTTTGAATCCTGACGGAGAAACGATCTGGCCATTGTAAACTGTAACACATTTTTCCTTGGGTAGATCCATTGCGGCTAAGTCTCCAATTCAAATCTAGCTTAGAAGGCACTATAAATCATGAAATACTTCTTGTTGTCTAATTGTAACCAGTAAATGTATTTTCTGCTATAATAGAATCAACAACCAAAATATTGACCATAAGAACTTCAACCTGTTATCCAAATGAGGACATTAATGCTGAATTTGAGGCGCCACGTCTCATGTCAGAGTTGTATCCACATTGTCATAGCAAAATGTCGAAGTCCTCCTTTGTGCTTCTGATTTCAATCAAAGCACAAAGGAGGTTTTTGCATGGCAAGGATTAACTTGCGGGACTATTATCCATTTTATCATTGTGATTGCTATATTGACGTCCGTGATGATCTCGTTGACGCCCTCCAAAAGATGCAGCAGGAAGAATCCGCTTACCAACGCCGACTGTATCGGAATAAAGCTTATTATTCCTTGAATCGAAACGACGGGATAGAAAACGGCATTATTCCTATGTGCTCATCTTCGCAGGAAATCTATGAAAACAAGGACAAAAAAAAGCAACTGCACGCCGCTATGTCATCTCTGTCGGAGAAGCAGGCAAAACGTATCTATGCCTGCTTCTTTTTGAAAATGAGCAAAACGGATATTGCTGCAGCAGAGCACGTAAGCAAGGCGGCGGTCAGTGCCTCAATTGAGCGCGGTTTAAGGGCGTTAGAAAAAAAATTAAAAGAATTTGCCGGGTAGGCATTTACTTTCAGCCCAAAAATGTCATGGCTATTGAGAGGGTATTTTAACCTTCAAGCATTTGCACCTTGAAAACGGCATATACGATGTTACAGGTACTGTTCCCTGTGCGGTGAAGCGACGAGTGGGGCGACGCGACGACGGCGGAAGCCAGAGCGATCCACGCATCCCATTGACACTGCCCTGGCAGGCAGAGCGCGACGATTCCGCATAGGTATAATGAGACTTCTTCACGGCCTCCCATGGATTGAGGGGGAGTTCCTGCGGTATACGTTTGTCCTGGGGACGACGCTACAGGCGGGACTATGTTGCGGACAAGCCATCCGCAGCCTGTAACATCCCCGGTTTCCATGGAAACCCGCCGGGGGGCGTGGCAAATACGGCAAAATATACCGGCTCGTTCGGATGACGGGCAATATTTTGCATCCGAACGAGTCATATGGAAAGAAGGGAAATCTTTGAATTTCTCCACAAGAGACGCTTATACCGTGATGCTCAAGGATTATCCCGATGTGATGGACATCAACCAAATGTCCGAGGCTTTAGGCGTAAGCAAGAAAACAGGCTACAAACTCCTGCAAAACGGAGCGATTACCTATATGAAGATCGGGCGCTGCTATCGTATACCCAAAGCGCATCTTATGACCTACCTCCAAATCGGCAGAGAAAACAGTCATGCCTTTTGACATCCTTGTCATGGGAGAATGCCCGCTGTATGATATTCGTGTCAGCGGGTGATTTTCTATGGCTGCCAACAGAAGGAGGGTTTGATTATGGTAGCCGGACATCTTCAAGAAAAGAAAGGTCTTTTCTATATCGTGCTGAGTTATAACGACGCGACGGGCAAGCGTACGACCAAGTGGATTCCCACGGGCTTGACCGTCAAGGGCAACAAGAAACGGGCCGAGGAACTGCTCCGCGAAGCGCGGGTAGCCTTTGTCCCAGAAACCGAGCCGGAAACGGACACACTCTTTACGGTATATTTGGAGCAATGGTTGAAAATGACCAAAAGTACCATTGCGTTGACTACCTACTCATCCTATTGCGAGCTGGCGAGAAGCGCCATCATCCCGTACTTCAAGGAACACCCAAGAACGCTCAGCACCTTGAAAGCACAGGACATCCAAGATTTTTACACGAAGCAGCTTGAGCGCGTCAACGCAAACACGGTCATCCACTACCATGCCATCATCCACAAGGCACTCAAGTATGCCGTCAAGACCGATCTGATTGCATCCAATCCAGCGGATAAAATCGACCGTCCCAAGAAGGATCGCTTCATCGGCAGCTTCTACGACAGCAACGAGATGCACAAGCTGTTTGCCGCTGCGCAAGGCACGAAGCTGGAACTGATTGTCATGCTCGGTGCGTTTTACGGACTGCGGCGAAGCGAAATCCTCGGCTTGAAGTGGAATGCGATTGACTTCGCTAATAACACGCTCACGATTCGACATACAATCACGTCCTGCAATCTGGATGGAAAGCAAATCCTAATTGCCTCAGATCGGACGAAAACAAAGTCGAGCATGAGGACGCTGCCATTGGTGGACGGATTTCGTAAAAAAATGCTCATTCTAAGGTCGGATCAAGACTTTCACCGTAAACTATGTGGACGCTCGTACAATACGGAGTATCTGGGGTACGTCTGTGTGGATGAACTGGGTGATCTCATCAAGCCAAACCATGTGACGGATTATTTCTCCCGCATCTTGCGGGATAATAATCTTCGCAGAATTCGTTTCCACGATCTGCGCCATAGCTGTGCAAGCCTCTTGCTGGCGAACGGCGTACCCATGAAGCAGATTCAGGAGTGGCTGGGACACAGCGACTTCTCCACCACAGCCAACATCTACGCGCACTTAGACTTCAACTCTAAGATCACGTCCGCACAGGCGATGCTGGCAGGGCTGTCTATGTCTGACGCTGTGCCGGGCGCGGCGTCAGACGCAGAACGTGAACCGAACGGAGAGAACCCGTACTTGTCCCCGAACCCTTATTGTAAAAGGGATTGCTGATAAAGCTCACAAGATTTTCGGAACACACAGAATCATGTGAGCAAAAAACAAACGACTTTCCTCTGACGAGGAAAGCCGCATGGAAATTGTGCTGTGACCAAACGGCTGATACAATTTTATTTTTCATCGTTAGGGGTATTCAAATTTTCGGCAAGGGTATTCAAAATCACACAGGGGTATTCAAATCGCAAAAAGTGCCGTAGAATTGGCGTTTTTCGCAACTTATCTGTATCCCGGTACAGTAACCCACAATAGGTGTGGGGACGCATGAATCCAGCAAACCATCTATCCTAATTCACCTGGCGGTTTGCTGCTTTCCTCCAGTCAGCAGCGTGTGACTATGAAAAATACCTCAAAACTCAGCCATATTTTGTTGCCAAGCCAGTGTTGTGGCACGGTTCAAAAAGCCGAGTGTGACTATAAAAAAGAACCGATTTAGAGGGCTTCACATAGGAGGTTCAAGAAAGCGTTGTTTTTGCGTGACACTTTTAAACAGGGAAGCAAGTCAAAGCATATGTTAAAGGCATATCCCTTCGGCTTTTCTTTTTATATTGTGTACTTTAGCATAGCATCATAATCGATGATTTCTATGTCATTTGAATCGTAACTGATTAAGAGATTATCCAGTTTCTCCTTAAGGCAGTTTCTGCCGTGTGTCGGTTTGTTAGAAGTGTTTTTTGCCTCTAGGAAAACAATCTGTTTCTGCTTTCGCATTGGATGAATAACCATGCCATCAAACTCACACAGTTTCTTGCCAACAGCATTTTTTTGATATACAAGAATGCTTGCCGGAATACAGATGCTGGTATCGTTGATACCATCTTCCTTCAAGTGGTCAAGCATGAACTGGACTTCATGCCGTTCATCTTCGTTGCCTGCGACACCTTTTAGAAGTGTGCTTACCTCTTTAACTCGCTTATTCTTTCCACGAGTGCAAATAACACACCTTTCTTTATTTACAGTAGGTTTAATCACAATCGGATTTTCCCTCGCAAAATAGAATATGAAAAACTTCGCACATAACAGATACCTTGTATCGTATGGAGTTATTTGATCAATGCGCCGCAAATAGCTTATTGCACACTTTAAGGTTTTAAACGCAGCGATCACCTTTGAAGTATAATCACAGTTTTTCTTAATCGAAACAAGAATGGTGCGTTCCCCAGTGTGGCGATCATAGTATCCAACACGCGTGTTGTTTATGCTTCCAAGATCAGAAAGTAGATGCTCAGAAAAAAATCTATCCTTATTGCCAAATGTGAGTTTCAGAATCTGCTCTTGAACGAAATCACGTTTATGCGAGTGGTTTCTATTGAGAATCCCCTTCTGATTAACGAAATACTCAGAATAATAAGCCTTCCCCACAAAGGAACCTTCTTGTGATAACAGACTCACCATTCTGCGTGACATCTTGTAGTAACAAATAGCGTTAGAATTCTCATTGTAAACGGTATCATCGAGCAGCTTACTTATAGATTCTACAAGTTGATTCGACGATTGTGTATTGTTGTATTCAGATAGCAACTCTTGAAGAATCAACTTCATAGCATCTTCATTGCAAAGATCTATTGTGAGCGGTGTGTTCGCTATCTGCAAATCATATGCCATGTAGGATACTGTTCTGACAGTTTTAAAGATATTAAAGACATATGCCAACTTACCGTACTCGGATATGTCTTTCTGGTTAATGTAGGCATATAAAATTTCAATTGCAAGAGATACCGACTGCTTACCTGTATCGCACTTTTCCAATATCAAAATAGAGTTGACCAAATGGAACCGTTGGTAGTTTTTTTCTTCGAGCATCTTTTCCACTGCATTCTTATAGCGTTGATCTGGGGATGCACTGAGAAGCATCTCTTTGAAGGTTACATCCTCAACCGCAATCATCATAACGGCTCTGGAGGCGGTAAAAGTGTTATAGAAATGACCGATGTTATATACAATTGTCAACAGCTGAAGGACATCACCGATGGACGGTTTATCGTCTTTGCTGTTGTATTGATAATCCTCATGGAACTCCTTCGCTTTAACGTTATTGTTATATGTTAAGCGAAGCTGACCTTGAAGGCCTTTTTTAATCAGCTGATGGAGGTACAACTGTAGCATAAAATAGTCATGCCTCGTTTTGGAGAGCTTCTTTGGGACCTTAATTACACCCAATTGAGGGATGTGCTTAACTCTATCAATAACTCCGATTTTGTTCAGTTCGTCATATAATTCCTGTGCGTACGGGTATAAATCAATATCTACCTTGAGATTGTATTTTCTGGAGCGCTGTTTTGGTAGTAAATCGTGTCTAATCTTTCCCATATACTATGCCACCGCCCTATTTCTCGTATAAACATAATCACAAACCTGTTGGCGATATACGGAGATGCTGACTTCATTATGGCATTTAGGAAGTTCTGTCCACAGGATATCACGAATCAGGTTACGCTTAAAAGCATCGATTTCAACTATGAAATGGTGATTTCAATAAAGTCATTTCTTCCTCGGTATGCTTTATCCGAGCAAATCCCGAATTTTTTGAATAAGAACCGCTTTCCGTGCTTCGTAGAACTCATCAAAGTGATCCAACTCCAATGAAACACCATCGGAGATTATTGCCTGTTTGCGAAAGGTGGCTTTTTGCTCATCGTTCATATCATTATAGTAGTCAACGAGTCGCATGGCGCTCTTGCTGCCGTTGCTCCTGCCTTCCAAAAGCTGAAGATTGGGCAGTCTGTTGCGGTTTCCACGCCAGCGCTTCCAGTCCTCCATAGAAACGGTCAGCGGCTTGCTGCCGTCAAAGCGGTCATATGGATGCAGATGATCCTGTTCGTATTTGAAATTCCGGTTTGTCCAGTCCAGGCTAAGATAGTACAAGGCTTCTCCGGCAACACGACCGCCTTTTTCCGAATTCACGATATCCTCGATTTTTCCATCGGTAACACGCAGGTCGGCTATCTGGTCGAGCATATCCACAGTGATTTCATAGTCGTAATCGTTGATGTAACTCTTCATTTGCTGCAGTTTGCCAGTCGTGCCGGATTGAAAATATGTGAACAGGATAGCCCTCAGCAAATAAGCGCGAATTCCGTCAATATTATTTTTATAGTCTTTATTCCAGCAGATGAAATACAAAATCGGCAGCAGAACGTTCCAGCTGCTTGAAAAACGACTGACCTCCACATTGATTGATTTCAAAACTTCTTCAAGATTCCGAAGTGCCTTTCTAAACTCCGACCAGTTGTTTTTCATTTCCTCGGCTATTTTCTTACTGATGTTGGATTTGACAACATCGCCGTAGAGCATGAGAGCGGAACGAATGATAAAATCAGAGCCAAAGTCGGAATAGGAGTCAACCAGCACTTTGCCAAACTCGGTCTTTGCGCTTGGCCAGTATGCCTCAAGAATGGACATGGTGATTTCGGATTTACGCAGAGCCTTGCCGCCGCTGTTAAAACGCACGAACATCTCAAGAGCATCGTCCTGCTTCATATCGTGTATTTCCGTGTAGCGGATCAGCTTTTCCACAAAAATCTTGTTATATAGTTTTTCAAGAATACCTCTCGCATACTCCTTGCTGTCGGTAGGAACGTTTGCGATGGCTTCTTCTATTGCTTTCTTCCTGGATTCTTCCTCCAGGAACTTCGGCAGCAGGATGTTCTTAACCTCAAACTGCGTGGGGCTGAGCCTCCCGACCTTTTCGCTGAATTTTATGTCATACTTCTTGCTGTTGTATTCCTCTTCATCGACATCCAACTTATTTTTATTAAGTTCAATGAGAAGCTTGGTCACCAGACGTCCGCCGCCATTTTTCCGTGCGTGTTTTTGGCGGATGTAGGCATCTCCGAACAGGGACAGGAAAAGGGACGTTAATCTCTGCTGCCCGTCGAGGATTGCTGTATCCGTAGTTCTCACATCGATGCTCGAAAGCTCATAGTTTGTGCTGTCAGCTTGCTTTCGGCTGTCAAATGTAACATTGGAGAGGAAGTTGCAAAAATAGGTGTCCCATGTAACATTTCCATCGTCAACGTGCCAAAAGAGGAATGTGGATATTGGGTAGTCAAGCAGAATTGAGTCCCACAGCTTTTCTACTTGCTCCATGCTCCAAACATACTGGCGTTGGAAAGCAGGCATTACGTATTTCCCGTTTTTAATGTTCTGCATCGCCTCGTATATGGTAATGCTGTTATCCTGCAGTACACTCATTTTCATTCCCCTTATCATAGAAATTCGACTTGTACTTCATCAGCACTTCCTCGACCTCCCGCCAAATCCATACATTCTCGCCGTCATCTTCAAATACCTTACCGTGGCTCTTAGGGCCGTCAATTTTCATTTGTGAATAGTTGTTTCTGAATGTGGGTACATAAAGTTCCGGGTGTTCCTTATCGTTGCACAGCCCTTCGAGCATGGTAAGCGTAACATTTCCGGCTATGTCTTCTGCCTCGAAAAAGGCCCGGATGATTTTATGATTATATTGGTTCGGCTTCATTGCCCATGTCGGTATCCGCAATGCCGCCTTACCAAAGTAGTCTTTTGGCTCACTTGCTTTTCTTTTCGGATTATAATCATGTGAAGCCTGCTCAAACGTACTTGCAATGTACCAACGCAAGCAACTCTCAGCCGCTTCGTCTTGAGTTTGTCCTGTTAGATTCAGAGCAAGACAGAATTTATCAAAAATATCTGCGTCGACATTAAAGGTTACTTGTTTAGCCATATTCGCTCCTCCCGTTCGATAAGTCATTAAATACTATTATAATCAAAATTAGTATCACGTCAATACTAATAGACTAATTTACACAAATGACTAAAGGGCAAAATCGCTCGATTCCGCCCCGTCAGTATTCACATATGTGCTTCATATTGTAATGCGTATCCCTGAAAGAAATATCACAGTCAGCTTGCCCTCTGGCTGTAGTTCCATGTGGTCGAGAACCCTCAGCGAGAGAGGATAGTCGAACTCCTCCAGTTTGCCTTTTTCATCCAGCAGCCGGAACATCTCCGAAGCGCGGTAGCAGAGCAGTTCGTTCTCTCCTGATTCGGCTATCCGCTTCAGCCTCGGTTCATACTGCAGCCGTTTACTGATAATGAGATTCCACGCCTGTACAAACATCCGAACAGGTCTGTCCTCGAGAATGCGGGAATCCTCGTGCGGGATGTCATCCGGGTGCTTCATCCGCGTCACCTTCGTGGAACAGCGCCACCAGGTATTGAAAGAGCCTCCGCTTCTGAAACTGCTCTTCACGACCGTTCTTCCGCAGACTCCGCAGTAGATTCGTCCCGTGAACGGGTTTTCCAGAGAGGGCTGTCCCCAGTACCGCTTTACCCGTCTCGCGTATTCAAGCTGTGTCACTTCCCACAGCCTTCGGTCGACTATAGCTGGAATGGCGTCCCGGCGAAGGTACTGCGGTAATTCTCCGCGATTCTGTTTGCAAGAGCACAGTGCGCCTGGGCTGAAGGTTTTCTGGAATAATACATCCCCGCAATATTTTTCGTTCTGCAGGATATTTATGACGGTTTTGTTATGCCACTTCGCGCCTTTTCGGTGTGTGGGGACACCATCTTCATTCAAGCGGTTGGATATTTGTTGAGTATTTACACCCATCATGAATTCATCATAAATTCTCCGTACAACAGAAGCTTCATCTTCACGGATGAATATTTCGCCTGTAACGGTGTTTCTGTCAAACCCATAAACATTATGCATTGGCAGACTGTCGGTGTTACCTTCAGCGAACCGTTTGCGAAATCCCCATTTAACGTTCTCGGACATAGATTCCGACTCAGACTCGGCAAATGCCGCCATGAGAGTAAGCAGCAGTTCTCCGTCGGGGCTGATGGAATGCAGATTCTCTTTCTCGAAATACACGTCGATTCCGAGCAGCTTCAATTCGCGGGTAAAAACAAGCGTATCCACAGTATTTCTGCCGAATCTGGACACACTCTTCGTTACGATGGCGTCTATTTTCCCGGCACGGCAGTCCTCAATCATTGCCAGGAACTGTGGACGTTTTTTTGCCGAGGTGCCAGTGATTCCCTCATCGGCATACACGCCGACAAACTTGCAGGTTGCGTCGGATGAGAGCATTTCGGTATAGAATTTGACTTGCGCGGCATAGCTGCGGAGCTGCTCTTCACTGGACGAGGATACCCGGCAGTATGCCGCAGTTCGCTTTTTCACATTCTTTTTCTGTCTTGACGGAATTATTCTGATATCGGACATGATTCCGCTGTCTTTCTTTTCTTATAGGACTTGACGCCGGGGTCTATCGTCCAGGGCAGCTCCGTGCCATCGCGGAATACAAACTTCACCGTGCAGTCCTCATTGATAGCCATGTAGTGAACCGCCGCCTGCCATACGAGCGGGTCGAACTCCGCCAGGGCTTTCTTCTGCTTTTTCAAAAGCTGGAGGAATCCCCGTATCTGTACCTTCTTGGCGGCACAGAGGGCAATCTTGGACGTAAGTTCCTGGTGTTCTTTCTGTAGGACTTCGTATTCAGCAGTTATCTCATCCCTTTCCTTTTTGAGAGGACTGTCATATCCGCAGTCATCCATCATACGGCTCTCCTTGGTGAGATTGTCATGCATCCTCGCGGCAAGCCCTGCACAAGTCTCATCCACCTCGGCAAGCCTGCGCTTATAGTCGCTGGCATCGGTTATAGCGGCAAGGCACTCCTCGTAGTTCTCGGCTATCTCACTTTTCCTTGCGATTAGACTATTAAAAGCATCCACAAAGCACTTCATGATGGCTTCTTCCTTTACGGTCGGTGTGGAGCAGTATTTCCGCTTGGCGAATTTGTTGTTGCAGTGCCACACAAAGGACTGGTAGCTTTCACCGCTGTGCCATACTTTTCTACCGTAAAAACCGCCGCAGTCTCCACAAACGATTCTGCCGGAAAAGGGTGAAATACAGGTGTACGGGCCGCCTTCCTTGCGTCTGCGGAACTCCTCCTGTACCATCTCAAACTTCTCCGGCGGGATGATTGGCGGGTGATTCTGACTAACATAGTAAAGGGGTAATTCGCCCGTATTTTTCTTTATTTTTTTCGTTAAAAAATCTTCTACAAAATATTGTTGCAAAATTGAATCACCGCGATATTTAACATTTTGCAGTATGTTTCTGACCGTGGAGTCCTGCCACTTCACTTTTTTCATTGGAGTCGGAATACCGTCCTCGGTGAGCCTCTTGGCTATATCATAAGTAGTTTTTCCGGCAAGAAACTCATCATAAATTCTGTGCACGACTTCCGCTTGGTCTTCTACTATATATAAATGACCATCAGCGCCCATATCGTAGCCGAGAAAAGAACTATAGGCGAAGGACACCTTGCCGTCTGCCATGCTCTTGCGTTTGCCCCAGCTGATGTTCTTTGAGATACTGCGGCTTTCCTCCTGCGCGAGGCTCGACATGATAGTGAGGAGCAGTTCTCCCTTGGAATCCATCGTAAAAATGTTCTCTTTTTCAAAATAGACCTCGGTGCCTTTGTCCTTTAGTTGTCGTATGGTGGTTAGGCTGTCGACCGTATTTCTGGCGAAACGACTGACCGATTTTGTTAGAATGAGGTCGATTTTACCGTCCAGAGCATCGACAATCATTCGTTTGAAACCCTCGCGGTGCTTGGTGCTGGTGCCGCTAATACCCTCATCGGTGTACACCTCCACGAACTCCCATTCCGGGTTTCTCTTAATATAGTCGGTGTAATATTCCACCTGTGCTTCGTAGCTGTTCTGCTGTTCATCCTTGTCCGTGGAAACACGAGCGTATCCTGCCACCCGCCGCTTCTTTAACAAACCGGGCAGCCCTTGCATGAACCCTGTTGGTTTTGCGGGTATGACCGTAACATTCTTATTGTTCATATTTTGCACCATTCCTTTCAAGCTGTTTTTGCCTCGCCGTCTCGCGCATCTCCTTAGTCCAGCTTTCGGAGCGGGAGCGGTCCTGCCATGCAATCTTCTTTTCCGTGGCGTCGGTCATCATAAGGCGGAGCCTGTTCTCCGGCTCTGCGATGATGAAGTCGACCGCATCCGTAAATGTATCTTCCGTGAATGCATTTCCACCGAGGGCTTCCGCAATGCAGTTTTTAAGCGTTTCCTCCGGGATGACCTTGGAGGCACAGTATGTTTTGCCCTTGGTGTTGAAGGTGGAACAGCACCAGGTCGTGTTATACGGAGTGGACTTGCGCCTGTAGTTTTTCCCGCAAATCGAGCAACGTATTTTCCCTGTGAACACGCTCTGCGTACCGCGTTTGTATTCGTGCTGCTTGGCTCTGCGCTTTATTTCTTCTTGAACCTCGGAAAAAGTCTTTCTCGACACGATCGGCTCATGGTCATTGGTGACATAGAATTGCGGAAGCAGTCCTTCATTTTTGACCTGCTTTTTCGTGAGGTAGCTCTCAACTATTGTTTTTTGCAGGAGCAGATCGCCCATATATTTTTCATTACGCAGGATGTTGCGAACGGTATCAAAATGCCAGTTCTGAATCTTTCCCGTTCGTACACCTCGCTCATTCAGCATGTTGGCTATTCTCTGCATTCCGAAGCCGGAAAGGTAACGGGCGAAGATTTCCCTCACGATTTCCGCTTCTTCCGGCACAAGGGTAATTTTGCCCTTTACCAGACGGTATCCAAGCATGGTGCAGGTGTTTGGCTGTCCCTGTTCAAAGCCTTTTCGGATTCGCCATTTACAGTTTTCACTGCATGAAAGGCTTTCTTCCTGCGCTTGGGACGCCAAGAGGGTGAGCATTAACTCGCCTTCCTCGCTGATGGAGTTGATGTTCTGGTCTTCAAAAAAGACGCTGATGCCGAGTTCCTTGAGTTCCCTTACTGTGCCGAGCAGCGTTACCGTATTCCTTGCAAAGCGGGAAATCGACTTTGTAATTACCATTTCGATAAGACCAGAGCGGCAGTCTGAAAGCAGCTTTTGGAATTGCTCTCTGTCTTCTTTCGTTCCCGTTTTCGCCTCGTCTGCGTACACTCCCACAAATTCCCATTCGGGATTGCGGATAATGTATTTTCGGTAATAGTCAATCTGCGCAGCCAGGGAGTGGAGCATGGTATCCTTGTCGCAGGACACCCTTGCATAAGCCGCCACACGCTTTTTCTCGGCTAAGGCAATGCGGGCGGGCGTTATGTTATAAATCTGCTTTTCCATGACTGAGTCCTCCTTTGGGTAGTAGCCATGTTAGCGTCATTTCGTCCTATTATCCAGTGGTTTTTGATAACTATTTTCTACAAATATCGGAGTGTATTTCACTCTTAGAATTCTATCAATTGCTCGGTAATCTTCCTTTGAAATGACGTTACCCTTGAGCATCGCCTTAAACGGCGAGAGGCTTGCCTGGTAGAGAAGTTCCATGTTCATCCGTTCCTTTGTCATTGTGCTCCGCCTCCGAATCTTGCCTCCACATAGCAGCTGTGGGAGCAATATTTGCGGTGGGCGTTTCCGTAGGCGGCAAAAGTCTTCCCGCAGTTTTCGCATACGACGGCACGGCTGGATTTTGTATTGCCGTTCTTGGAGCATGGGTGTGCCGTCCACCATTTGATTCGGCAATCTTCCGAGCAGAACTTCCTCCGTTTCACCTTGCTCTTTTGTATGAGCGATTTCCCGCATTGGAGGCAGTGGCTTTCGTCATACACAGTTGGCTCCGTTGCTGCTATGTTTTTTCGACGGCAGATAGACTTCACCGTACCCACGGGCAAGTCAAGTGCCTGGGCAATCTTTTTATAGCCAAGGCCGTGGTCTCGCATTTCTCTTATGGATTGTTTCTGATTATCGGTCATGTTTTGTCCTCCGTTCCGAGGGGTATGCCCTCCACCTCGTACAGGACAGGAAGGATGTAAAACCGTACCGGAAACAGAAAAAGCCCTGTGAAACGGCACAAACGCCGAAACACGGGGTGTGGATTTAAACGAGGTTAATCTGTTTTTATGAAAGCGTCGGCGAACCCCGCCGCCTTGACCTTGGCGAGCATGGCCTCAGCGTTTGCCTTGACTGAGTACGACCCAACCTGGACGCGGTAGAGTTTTTTCGGTTCAATCGGCGCTTCGGGGAGTTTGCTTGGTTCGGTTGCTTCGGGTGAACCGTCCGACGCAAGCAGCCTTTGCACATCAGCCCGGAATGTATCCATGTTTTTGCCGTACTTTGGAAACCAGTGCATCACATCGCCATGGTTATTTGCAATGCCGAGTTTGTATCCCTCCGAATGGCAGATGATATTGGTTTCGTTCAGACCGTATTCCTTGCAAAGGTAGGCGCACAGTTCGGCGGCTTCCTTGTAGACGGCGGCAAAGTAGGCGGGGTCGGTCAAGTTGTCTTCGCAAATCTCAAAGCTGATGTGCGTGTCGTTGCCGCTGCCCTTGGCGCCGGAAGCGCAATGCCAGCCGCGCCAGTTCCACGGGAGCGTTTGGTAGGAGGCAATGGAACCATCCGCCAGCTTCCCAATGAAGCCATGGACGCAAACCAGTCGATCCATGGGCTGATTCCAGTGATTGTTATACTGGTTCTTGCCAAGCAAACCGTCGTCAGGACCCACATAACGTTTCAGGGTTGGGTTGTTCGCCCCGGTGGAGTGCACCATGATGCCTCTGGGGATAATGGTTCTGCCCGCTTTGTAACAGGCGTTTTGCGTGAAGATGAGTTGACGCAGGTTCATGTCGGTTCGCCACCTGTTCCTTCGGATTTTCCATGCAGTTGCGCCAACACATCCTTCAACTTGTCGGGAACGGGCAGCCCGATAGCCGCCGCGTTCTCCAGCAGCGATATGCCTTCGTTGGCGATGTAAAAGAAGATGACCGCCGTGCGAAGGGGCGCGCCCGTACCGCTGAGCAGATAAGCGTCAATGAGATGACCGATGCCAACCACCAGAAACAGCGCTACCTTCTTGGCGATGCCATGCGCGCCGATTCGGCTGGAGAGCTTCTTTTCCACGATGGCGCGCAGCACACCCGTGATGTAATCCACCACAGAAAAGGCGATGAGCGCGTAAAGAAAGCCGTCCACCCCGCCCAAATACCAGCCCAGCATCCCGCCGACGGCCGCAATGGCGGCCTGAGTCCAAGTCCAAATATCCTTCATGTTTGTTTCCTCCGTTTCGTTTGGTATCAAAAAAGCGACCCCGCTAAGCGAAGCCGCCATTTTCTTTGTTGGTCGTTATAGTTCACATAAAATCTCTCGCAACTGCGACATCACCACCGCCTTGGGCCTGCCGGGCGCAATGGGTAACCAATCCGGGATAGGCACGCCAAGCGTAGAACCCGGCGCAAAGTCATGGATCATCTCAATGATCTGCTCCATGGCTTTCCGAAGCTCCAGCACATGGAATGTCCAGTTCCGTATCGGCGTTTTGCCCGCAACCACTTCTTCCGCCCAGACGACCGCCGCCATGCCATAATACCTTCGTACCGCGTTGACCGCTGATCGAAGGGTTTGGACGTGCGCCACTTTCACCATGGTCTCATTTGCCGTGATCTCCTCCAACGGCAAAGCCGCGAGCGTAAAACTTCGGGTAACTTCCGTTCCCGGCACACCAATGTCTTGCGCAAAAGCGCGGAAGGCGACCGTTTTGCTGCCCGGCACGGTTTCCGGGTGACGGTACACGGCAGACAGGTTTTCTGAAAGATAACCACTGGGTGAAAACCGTTCCGGCTCACCCGCGCTGTCCTCCCACACCCCCGCGTCTGTGCGCACGCAAACCGCTTGTTGTAACCCTAAAGCGTCGCCTGTACGCAGCAGGAATCGGGGCCGCGTATTGTACGTCACGCCGCCCGCCTGTGGCGCAAGAACCGTGGGCTGCGCAGGCGGGGTAAGTTTTCGTACGGCATTGCTGACCGCATAGGCGGATATGCCGCCCAAGGCGTCCACCACACAAAGCCGATATCTGGTGAGTACCCCGGCAGTATCCGTAGGCGTTGCAATCAGCGAACCGGATGTGTTCGCGCCGTTCACGGTGTCAAGCAATCCATAAGTCGACCACGCGCCGCCGTTTACGGAAGTAGCCGCCTGCACCACCGTCTGTGTGATCGCGCTGGTTCCGGCGACGATGCCGCTCCAACTCAGCGTGACGCGGTTCGTTTCATACACCTCCGGCAACGCGGTAAAGATGGTGGGTGGCTGCGGCAGGATGTTTTTCCGCACACTGCCGGAAGTTTTCCATGGGCTATAATAGCTCTCGCCCGCGGAACCCCTTGCGCGTACTTGGAAACGGCGGTACGAACCCCGTCCGTCTGGCGGACTCACCGTCTGGTTGCCGCTGCCACTGGTGGCATTAACGACCGACAGCGCGTTCCACGCGCCCCAGGCGGCGTTGTCGACGGAGTCGCTGTATTGGATTTCGTACCCCGTTATGGTGTTGCCGGAACCGGCTGTGGCGCCGCTCCAGGAGAGCGTGACATTCCCTTCGGCAAGCGCCGCGCTGACGGAACACGCTGTGGGCGCTCCGCAGGCCGTGATGGCGCATTGGATACTGTTGCTTTCTTTGTAGGCCGAAGCAAGGCCAAGGGCATCGACGGCGGCAATGCGATACTTGGTGTAGACGCCCAGCGTTTGGGAGGGAGTGACCGCCTTGTTTCCGCTGGTGGAAGAACTGGTGACTGAGGTCAGCGCTGTCCAGCCGCCCCAATTGCTGCCGTCCGTTGACGTACAGTGCTCGATGTCATATCGGGCGATGGCACTTGTACCGGCCGCCGCGCCGCTCCACGAAAGGGCGACGTCCTGGTTCCGGTAAACAGTGGGGCTGACGGTAAACACACTGGGCGCGGTGGCTTGGGTATTGCGCCGCAAGGTATTGCTGGATACTTTCCACCCCGAATAATAGCTCGAGCCAGCCGCGCCTCGCGTGCGTACCTGATACCTGCGATAATACCCGCGCGTGCTTGGCGGGGCTACGGACAAGCTGCCGGAAGTGGAGGTCGTGTTGACAATACTTAGCGCCGTCCACGCGCCCCAGGATGAACCATTGCTCGATTCGCTGTACTGAACCTCGTAGGAACTAATGGCATTAGCGGTACCCGCCGACGCGCCGCTCCACGAAAGGGTCGCGTTGCCTTCCGACACCGCCGGGCTGACGCTGCAGGATGTGGGTGCTTTGCAAGCGGTGTAATTCAGGTTGTAGTTCAGCGTTAGCGTACCGGACAAGCCGGCACGGATATTCAGCAAATTGCCGGAGCCTGTATTGGTGCGGCGCAATGTGAAAGTAATGGTGCCGCTTCCCGCCGTCAGCAAGCTTTGGCTATAGGACGTGAGAGCAACCGTTTCTCCACGCACAGTGCTGCTGCTGGAAAAGGTAGCGGTTGAAGCGGATGCCCCGCCCAGGGATAAATCCAAATACGCCACCCCTGAATAGGTTTTCAGACTACTCAGGTACAAGCTGCCCGATGTAATAGATGCGTTAGAAACCGGTGTGCCGGTAGCGGAGGCGGTAAACGTAGTGCCCGCCGCCATATCGGTATTGGTTTTGGTAAACCCGCTTAATGAATAGGTCATGGTTGGCATTTTTCGTCACCTACTCATACACGGCGCTGATCAGCGAGTTCACCAGCCCGCAAAGGCTCTGGTTCAGCCGCTGATCCGCTATATTCGCCGCAACCAAAGAGACGGCGGCGCGGGGAACGGTCACGTCCGCCAGAGCCAGTTCATGGATATCGGATGTTCGCGTTAAGTCTGACGGCACAGGCGCGGCGGCGGGCGTGCCGGTTTTGATAGCCGCGTATATGCGCCGTTCCGGTATGCTGAGCCGTACAACAACGCGGTCGATGCGCGGATGCACACCATGAGGCGTTTCCAGCGCCAGCTCCAGCGGAGATGTGTTCTCGTAAGAATAACCGTTGATCCACGCGCCGCCCGGCGCAAGGGCGACACCGACGCCTGTTCCCGGCGACACCTTGAGGTTTGACGCGGACTGAAAGAACACACCGTTGGATGCCAGCGCGCCAAAGTATCCGGCAAAATCTGTGGCGTCGTACACACGGTCGCCGCCCGAACTGTTGAAGAATCCGCTTTTTTCCATGCTATCCCTCCTCCTTGATTTTTTGCGCCAATGTCAGTGTGGGCTTGCCAAATACCACCCGCAGGCTTCGCCCGTCGGCGTCGTAGCTTTCTTCCACCTCGGTGATTCGGACGGTCATGTTCACATCCCAGCGAACCGACATCACGCGCACAACGCCGCCCAGGTCATAATCTTGTTTGTAGAGCAAGTTCCCGTAAGGGTTGGCAGTCGCGTCGAAAGCGCGAACCATGCCGCGTTCGCTGAGCTTGCTTTCACCACGAAAGAGGAGCGCGTTCAAATACTCCGCGCCGAAATCCTCTTGCCGCAAATCTTTCGCGTCCACAAACACCTCATATCGATCCTCGCCGCTGCCGCCCGATATATCGGCAAAGACGCGCTCCGCCCCCTCGCCCTCGCCGCCGATACGGGCTGTGTTGGCGTAGTCCAGAAAGCTCTGGGTGTAAACTTGATCAACGACATTTTCATATTCTTTGGAAAACACGGCTTGTGTTTCGCTTCCTTGATAGAGCCGCACGCAAAGGGAGCCGTTCACGGGGTCGAAAATGGTTTTTATTCCAACCTCCGCTGTGTCGCATAACCCCGTCACCACATCCAGCAGATTCCGATAGGAAACCTGCGTCTGAATCGGGACGCCGAGCGGGGGTGATTCAAAGCTGATGCCATTCACGCGGCGGTCAGGATTCTCCGGGTCAATCAAGTGATGATCCAAGAGCCGCTCCACACAGACGGAAATATCGCCAGTCATGGTTTCCGTGTCCCATATGATACGCCGCGCCAAGAACGCCGTGGCAAAGCGGCCGCTGACCAGAACCGTTTCCCGATCCTGCGCGGAGAGTTCCTGATACTCGATCAGCCCCGCTTCTTCATCGTCGTTCTTCCAAAGGTAGTGCCCAAGGCGCAATAGTTCCACGTTCCCCGGCGTGGCAAGGGCTTTGAGTTCAAAGCTTCCGCAACGCGAATATCGCCGCGTCCAGCGCAGATACTCAAAGGCTTCCACCACACCCAGCAAGGCCCGGTCGCGGCTAAATACATACAGTTCCATCCCTATACCCCCAAATATTGCGGTCTGTAATACACGCTGACTTCCAATAACTCCATGTTCTCCGTCGCGCCATAGCGCAGGGTGTTTCGGCCAGGGGAAAGCTGAAGAAAAGTTGAACCCGTATCCAAGCATGAAAACGCGTTGGTTTCGGTTTGTTCATTAACGCTGAGCACCCGCTTATCGGCAAAGCTGGTGTGAACATGGATTTCCTCGTCCGCTTCCATGGTTTTCAGAATGCGCAGGTACTGCCCGGTTTCCATGTTGGTGATATCAGGATTACGCACCGCTCCAAGCGCCCGAAACACGATACGGCAGCCGCAGGCCACATCCCCGGCATTGTCCAGGGTCATGATCTGGCTGGGCTGACGAATTCCCATCTCCAGCCCACCCACCGGAATCTCCAGCGCGAAAAAGAAACCCGGCATCCAAGCGGCCAGTTCCTCGCGGATTTCATTAAGCGCTTCAAAGAACGGCGATGGACAGAGCAAGCTGACGAAGTAGGACGGGGCGCGTTCACGGGTGGATGTGATGAAGCCCGCTTCCTCGACGACACAAGCGACGCGCTTGTTACGGCAAACCAGCGTGCCCTGCGCCTTCGGGGAGAAGACGCGCAGGAACCTTGCCCGCTGCGCGTAGGCTTCCTCAATGCTCCGCGCGGCCAGCGTGCCTTCCAGGGTGATGTTTCGCATATCAAGGGTCGATGCGATGTAAAAAGCGCCGTCCTGCTCCGGCGCTTTGAAGGTGGTGATGGTCTGCCTGGTTTTTCCCATCCCTTCCGCGCGGGTGAGAAAAAACGGGCGGGCTTGGCGCAGGGTCAGCCGCTCTCCGGCGGCGTTGCTATACGTGACTTCCATTTCATTCCCCCTTAATATTCCATCGCCAGCCTGCGTGACAGGTTGCGAAATTCCCGCGTCAGTTCCTTTTCAGATAGCGCCTTGGGCGTCACGACCGATATGGTTTGGTGGATGGTTGTACCGGGTGCTTCTGAACGCCCCATGCGTCCGGTCGCCGTGCCGCCAAGGTTCATCCGGGCATCCAGCCCGAAATCGGCGGGGATGGCGCTCTGCATATCCTTCGCCACTTGGTTCATCTGGTCTCCAAAGCCAAGCCCCAAGCCCTGCGCCATGTTCTCGCCAAGCCCGGCAAAGAGCGTGGAGGGGCTGTGAATGCCGAAGAAGTTCTTGATGCTGTCCACCACGCCGCCGAAGAACCCGGAGATTTTATCGCGCAGCCACGCGCCCGCATCTGAGATACCCTGCCACAGTCCCTTGATGAGATTGCCGCCCGCTTCCACCAGCTTCCACGCCAACCCTCCGATCGCTTCCACGATGCTGGTGATGATTTGCGGAATCGCCTTGACCACTTCCACGATGATGGCCGGCAGGTTTTGCACCAGCGCGACCAGCAGCTGAACACCAGCCGTGACGATCTTGTCGATGTTACCAACGATAGCGTCCACCAGCCCGGCGACGATTTGCGGAATGGCCGCCACGATGGTGGTGATGATTTGTGGCAAGGCCTGGATCAGGGATACCAGCAGTTTGACGCCCGCTTCAATGATTTGGGGAATCGCCCCGATCACTGCGCTGATGATGTTGCTTATGATTTTCGGGATGGCGGCGACCACGGTTGTAATGATGGTCGGCAGCGCCGTAATCAGCGATATAAGCAGTTTGACGCCCGCGTCGATAATCTGGGGGATAGCGGCGATAATGAAATCTACAATCGCCAGGATGATGGCGGGCAATGCCGCAATGAGTTCCGGCAGGGCAATGAGCAGCCCATCCACCAGACCGAGGATGATTTGCAGCGCCGCGTCCAGCAGCACAGGCAGGCTTTCAACGATCCCTTGTACAATGGCGACGACGGCTTGAACCGCCGCCGGAATTAACTGCGGCAGCGCTTCGCCGATGCCGGACACCAATGTCGCCACCAATTGCACCGCCGCGTTGATGAGCAGCGGCAGATTGTCGATGATTGTACCGACGATGGTCATGACCGCGGCCACGGCGGCGGGAATCAGTTCCGGCAGTAAGTTCAAGATGGTTTCCAGCACCTGCGAGAACAGTCCCGTCACCGTTTCCAAGAGCAGCGGGAGCATATCCCCAGTGGCGGACAGAATCGCCCCGATGGCCGGGGGGAGTGCCGCGACGATGTTCTCCATCACCGGTACAATATTTGACACGACAGCTTGGAACGCTTCCACGAGGTTTCCCGTAAGATTCGTCATATCGGCGTCGGCATTACCAAGCCCGGCCGTAAACGAACTCAAAGCGGCTTGCAATAATCCCAGAGAACCCGTCACCGTTTCGGTGGATTCCCGCGCGAAATTGCCCGCGTATTGTTCGGTGTTTTCAAAAAACATCTGCATGGCGACTTCGGCTTTTTGCGCGCCCGAAGCCGAAGCCCACACGAAATCCAGCCCCTTTGCGGCGGCGTAGGCTTGGATAGAGGTGGCGTTCATGCTGACGCCCAGGTTGTCCATCATGGTGAAGTTGCCCTTTGCCGCGCCCGCCACGGAATCCAGCGCCATCTGCATATCGATGCCCATGACGGACGCCATGTCCGCCGCCCGCTGCATGGCCTTCTCGCTCAGTTCCGCAGAACGCTGCACGTCCAGCCCCGAACCTTGGAACAGCGCGCCCATTTTGTTGGCTGTCGCCAGATACTGCGATTGCGAAACGCCCATGTTCTTGTAGGCATCCTCGCCGATTTTCTGCATGTGGTCGGCGTATTCCTGAAAGACCGCTTCCGAACCGCCCAGGTTCTGCTCCAACTCGCCAAATTGTTGCACGACTTCCTTGCCCAGCTTGATGGCGGCGGCACCCGCGACGACGACGACAGCACCCATGGCCGCGCCGATTCCTTTGAGAATGCCGCCCAGTTTTTCAAATCTGCCGCCCGCGTCCTCGGCGCTCTTGCCCGATTCGATGAGTTCATCGCCCAGGTCGTCCGCGTCTTCCGTGGATTCCTCCAGTTCACGCTCCATGCCGTTGAGTTCAGCCTGCGCCTTGTTCAGCTGGATTTGCCAGTTTTGCGTGCGGCGGTCGTTCTCGCCGAAAGAAGAAGCCGCGTTGTCCAGCGCGGCTTTGAGAGTGACAATCTTTTCTTTTTGGGAGTCGATCTCTTTGTTGAGGACGGCGTTCCGCGCTGAGAGGGCGCTGACGGACTTATCGTTCTTGTCAAACTGGGATGTAACCAGTTGCATCTCGCTGCCCAGTACCTTGAAGCTCTGGTTGATGTCCGAAAGCGCCTTTTTGAACTCACGCTCGCCCTCGACACCGATTTTCAGGCCGAAATTGTCCGGCATGTAGTCTCACCTCCTCACACATCCAGCGGTATCACATCGTCAATTGTCCAGTGTCGTTTGGGTTTCTCCATTCCTAAAAACTGTTTATGGCAGGCCCACAGATCAAGAAATAGGCCGATGGGCATGAACCAGAAATCCTCCGCGCTCATGCCCATCTGAACCGTGCCGTAATAGTAAAGCCGGGTAAACAACTCGCTGTCGTTTACCCGGCTTTCCCGTTTTTTGACGCAAGCATGTCCTCGCTTTCAATATCGCGCTTTGTACCCTTGAACATCGCTTCGGTAATGGCGGTCTTGTAATCCGCGAAATCAAGCGGCGTGGTGAACAGTTCCACTTCGTCCTCTGTGAGCAAGTCTTTGGGTGTGTCCTTGTCCTTGTGCTTGAAGTTATGGATGAGGATGGACTGGTTGGCCAAGAGGGTAATCAGCCACACGATTTCTTCCAGCGCCATTTCAAAATTTTCGGCCTTCATCAGCTTCTCGCCCAAGTTCTCCAGCCCGCCGTACCGCCCGGCGATGGCTTTGGTGGCCTTGGTGGTCAGGATGAGTTCATATTCTGTGCCACCGATGTTGACGACGGCACTTCGTTCGTTATTCATTTCCATTCTCCTAACCCTCCGAGGTATAAACCGGCTCATACACTTGAGTGAACCAACTGCTGATTGTATTGGAAGAAACACCGGCGCCGCCTTCGGTGACCTCCGCTTTCCACGGATGCTTATCCATACCGTCCACTTTGACGCGGCGCATCACCGTGCCCTCAATGGTGGGTGTGGAAAAGGTAATGGAATCGCCCTTGGTTTGCAGATTGGTGGCGGGAACGCCGAACTTGACCTTGTACAGCCAGAAGTAGCGGTATTTGCCGCCCGGCTTCATGGCGCGAAAGCCAATGGCCACAGGCGCGCCCGCGTTTTCGCTGGCTGAGATTAACACACCGTTGTCGTCCGTGACTGCGCCTGTCAAATCCTGCGCGGCGGTCACACCGATATCGTCCACACCCAGTGAAAGCGTGCCGGACTTGAAGTCTTTAATTACCTCTGCCGCGCCGTCGTCGGCGTAAAGCACCGCCTCCGCCAGTTCGATGGACAGATCCGCCTTGATCGCCTTTGCTAATTGCACAGGCGGAGCGTAGGTCTCCTCGCCGTCCTCGCTCTCGGTGATTTTTGCGTAATACAATTTATCTAAACCGATTGTCGCCATAGTTTATCCCTCCGTTTCATATTGTTTCGCCACGTCCATGGCGTAGTGGTGGTAGCCCGTGTCGTCCTCATAACCGAGATAGATGCGGTCGGTTATAGTGAATTCCGCTCCGAGCAGGGCGCTCGTTATCTGTCGTTTCCGTTGCAGGTAATTACCCTTGCTGAAAAGAGAAATTCGAACTTCAGACACGTCGATGAGCGGCATATTGTCGCCAAAAAGCATGAATTCATCTGTCATCGGCGTGAGGACAAGGTACTCGTCGGGCGGTACGCCGCTGAAAACGCCCGTCTCCACGGGGAGGACGGGCGCAAGCAGGGTATTCAGTTCCGCTAAAATATTCATACCTTCTCCGACTCCTCCTCAAATTTGTGCTTCATCGCGTCAATGGCGGCGTTCTTGCTTGCCGACTTCGCCGGTTTCAGGAAGGGTTTTGCGGGTTGACCGTGCCTTCCGTATTCTAAGATGTTGGCGATTTTCGCGTTGCTGCCGCCGCCTTTGCGGGGTTCGGCAAAGCCCACTTTGATATCCCAGCCGGAACCGTCCCGCTTTTGTTTTGCGGGAGACAGTCCCAAGGAGCCGGCAAGTTCTCCCGTGGCGCGGCTTTTGCGTTTGGTGTTCCTGCCGACCGCCCCCGCGAGGTTGCCTTTGACTTTGCCCAACACGACTTCTCCGCCAGCCTCCAGAACCTTGGGGATAACTTCGTCGGTTTTGTCGGCAAGGCGGGAGAGTTTCAAAAGGAATTCTTCCGGCATTTTTATCTCAGTTTTCGCCATCACTTGACGCTCCCTTCCAATTTTTCAGCGAGAACCTCCACGTACATCCCGCGCCCGCGCACGTCCTCCGCGCTGACGATGTTATAACGACCGTCGGCGTCGCTAATGAACAGCGTGGTGCCCACGGTCAGACCGGGGCTTTTACGGAAGCGGAACATCGCCGTCACACTCGAAAACGCGGCGTTGCTGATAATGCGCTCCCATCTGGCGCTGGTGTTGCGGGTTTCCTTATACGCCTTAACCGAAGCGAGAATGTGGTCACCCGTGGTAACGAAACCCTCCGCATCCTTGATAGGCTCGGTTGAGATAATATCGATGGTTGTATTCATTTTTCCATAACTCATATTCACACCTTCCAATCCCGGTCAAGCCGTAATAGGGTATTGACCGTATTCCAGACCTGCTGGCTTGCCTGGACACTGTCAGCAAAAAAGCCGCCAGTGCTGCCGTCGCGGCTTTCATAGAAGTGGGACGACAGCATAATGACGGCCTGCTCGGTAGTGGGTGGCATCTGATTGTCAGCATAATATCCTTCAACCAGATGCTGATAGCTTTCAGCATAGGAGACGGCGGCAGTGATGTACATCTGCAGAAGCTCATCATCCGCTGAATGCTCAAGGATGAGGTTCGCCTTTACTTTTTCAAACAGCGTCATACTGCCGCCATCCTTTCTTTATTCTTCTGTATCCGCCGCCATAAGCCCGGCAGCCTTCAGTTTTGCAAGCAAAGCATTGAAATCGGCGAGCAGGCCGGGGATATTCTCAGCTGTGCTTGCCGCCTGGTTTTCTGCCACAGCTATTTCCGGCACCACAGGGTATGTCGGTACATAGAGCTTACCGTCAGCACCGATTTTTGCGACAACAGTGTCAGTTGCTGTTTTCGTGGCTGCCTTTACGCCGCCAAGGACTGTGTTGGTGGCAGATAAAAGAGGAGAGGCGGAGAGCCCCGTTACCGAGGCTCCCTCCTTTATCTCCAGCGTACCACCGATGACGGTTTTCTCGCCGCCTTGTTCAGTGTAGTTCTTTGCGTTGTAGCTCATAGGTCAACCCTCCTTATGCGTGCTGCTTGAGCAGCTTGATGCCCTCGGGCAGCACGGTCTTGCCGTCCACACGCTGGAAGGCGTAGAAGCCGGTCTGCAGGTTGGCGATATGCAGCTCGTTTGCCCGGCGAATGGTTCTTCCGCTGCGGTCTGCAATCCAGTAGTTCTGGAAATCGCCGAATGCGACGGTGTATGCGTTTGCAGCAACAGTCGGAGCATACTGGGAGATGTATACCGGGAAGCCGAGCAGACGGTCAGGTTCACCTGCCTGCAGGGAGGGCTGCCACATATACACACCGTTACCGTCCTTTAGTTTGCGAATACCGGCAAGCGTGGCACTATTCAGAACAAAGGCTGCATTCCTCTTGTATCCGTCCTTGAGAGAGTAGGTCAGGTCAATGAGTTCGTCCGCCTTGATATCGGCGGCTCCGGCGGTCGTTACACCGACATCTCCGCCTTTGACGGTAAAGATGCCGGTAGGCTGGCCTTCGCCTGTACCGATGCAGAATGCCTGCTCCTCCTTCGCCGCAAAAGCCAGGGCGAAGTTGTTGATGAGATAATCCTCAAGGTCAAACATGGAATCCTGGAGCAGCTCCTCCGAAACTAACGCCGCAGCGCGAAGCGTAAACGCGTCAAGAGAGAGCTGGTTGAAGGTTGGCGTGCTGGGGGTGAACACGCCGCTTTCCGCCACCCAGTCAGCGGCTACGTCCGTCAATGCGACATTGATTCTGTGCGGCGCTGCGGTTGTGATCACCTTTGCCAGAGAGCGGATCACATTCTCACGGGCGAGAGCCTTTACAAGGGTTCTGTCAAATTCCACGGGCACAAGGTATCCGCCGGTGGAAGGAGTGCCCTCCTCCATAACGTTATGGACAGGGCGCTTTCCGCGCACGAGGTTTAAAAAGTCCTCACGATATTCGGCGGTCGCTCTGGGGATGATGGGCTTGCCGTTCTGTGCATTGGGCTTCTCCGTAATGGGCGAGCTTGTCGGCTGGGCCATTGCGGCGTCACGTGCCACACGATCCTCCTCAATGGCAATCTGATGCGCCATGGCATCCACTTCTTTGAGCATCTTCTCGTAGGTTGCATTGTCTTCGGCAGAGAGAATGCCGTTATCGACACGGGTGTCCAGAAACGCCTTTGCAGCGTCCCATGCCTTAGCGCGCTTTTCGCGCATTTCGAGTACCTTTTTCATGTTGAATACCTCCATTAAATGTATTTACGGGCTTGCAGCTTCTGCATAGCTTCTTCGATGGATACGCCCATGGGCACATCCGGCTTCTTTGCCGCTTTCTGAGCGGATCGGTGCATGAGCTTGTTCATGAGGGAGTTGGTAACAGCCCTGCGGCTGAAAGCAAAAACGACATCTTCAGAACATTCGCGTTTCGCATCCTCCAAGATGCCGTCCGCAAAGCCGAGCTCCACGGCTTTATTGGCGTTCATATAGGTTTCGCCGTCCATCATATGCGAGATTTTCGCCCGCGACTGCCCGGTCTTGATTTCATAGGCGTTGATGATGGATTCCTTGACCTCGTCCAGCATAGCGATGGCTTTCTGCATTTCCTCCGTATCGCCGATGGCGACGGATGCGGGGTTATGAATCATCATGAGCGAGGTTGGTGCCATGAGTACCTTCGTTCCCGCCATAGCGATGACCGATGCTGCCGAAGCCGCGATGCCGTCGATTTTTACCGTGACCTCGTGGGGGTAATCCATGAGCATGGTGTAAATCTGTGACGCCGCCACGCAGTCGCCGCCGGGTGAGTTGATCCAGACAACGATATCTCCGCTGCCGGAAACAAGCTCATCCTTGAACCTTCGCGGTGTGACGTCGTCTTCCAACCAGCTTTCGTCCGCAATCGTGCCGTCGAGATAAAGGGAGCGGATGCCCGTTTCCTCGTCCTTGTCCCAGCTCCAGAAGTGCGTTTTATCACGCGCCCTTACGGGGAATCTTGATCTTGTTCGGTCCATTTGAGGTTTCCTCCGTTTCAATGGTAGTTTTGGCGAATGCGCCCGCATCTTCCAGTTTGGTCATTGCGCCGTTGATAAGGTATAAATCGCCGCCCTGTTCAGCGGGAATGCGGTCGAGGTTTTCAAGCTCGCGGATGTCGTTGGCGCTCATCCAGCCGTTTTGCCGTGCCGTAGCGTAGCCGTTCATGCGGCTGACATAGTCCCCGCGAAGCAGACCGTCCACATTAAACTTGGTGAACACATCTCGCTTTTCGCTTTCGAACAAGAGAGCCTTGTTCATCGCCTGCTCCCAGCGGATAACCCATGGGTCAAGCGTGTATTTCACGAACTCCAACGACTGCTGCTCAATATTTGAAAAGCTCGACTTCTCAAGATCTGCCAGCATATGCGGCGGAACCCTGAAAATTCGAGCGATTTCATTGATTTGGAATTTGCGTGTTTCGAGGAACTGCGCCTGCTCCGGCGAGATGGCGATGGGCGTATATTTCAGCCCTTCCTCCAGCACGGCGATTTTATTGCTGTTGGCGCTGCCGCCGAAGGTGGACTGCCAGCTTTGCCGAATTCTCTCCGGGTCCTTTATGGTGCCGGGGTGCTCCAGTACACCGCCCGGTGCTGCGCCGTTGGCGAAGAACTTAGCGCCGTATTCCTCGGCGGCTATGGCGAGACCCACAGCGTTTTTTGCCATAGCAATAGGACTGTATCCGACAAGCCCGTCATAACCAAGCCCCAGCACATGAAGCACCTCGCTTGGCGGAAGAATGACCTCCGGCTGTTTGCTCCTGCCGACCTCCGGCGCATCGTCGCTGTTCCTTGTATAGCGGTAGTACAGCCGCCCCTGTGCGTCTCGGTCAACTCTCATGCGATTGGGCATGAGCGGATAAAGCGCCACCACCTCACCACGAGCATTGCGAATAATCTGCGCATAGGCGTTGCCGGAGAGCAGCAGATGATTCATCATGGTTTCTCGGAATACGAAGCTCGTCATTTCCGGGTTTGGCTCGTCATGCAGTACCCGCCAGAGCGGATGGTCGAGATATTTCTCCTTGCTGCCGTCCGTGCCGTATTTGTACACAAACAGCGGCAGTCCCGCAATTGCCTCCGCCAAGATACGGACGCAGGAATATACCGCCGTCATCTGCATGGCAGTTTGCTCGTTGACGACCTTGCCGGAGGTCGAGCCGCTCCACAGAAAGCTGCCGCCGCCAAGGTTTTTAGGCTTGTCGCGGGGCTTGAATATGCTTTGTAATATGCCCATAGGCTGTTTTCCTCCTTACCAAATGAGCAAGCCGCGTGTATCGTACACGCTCTCGCCCGTAGCGTTGCCGCAGCGAATCGCTCGATCCAGCGCCATGATCGTGGCGACCGCACCGTCAATTTTCTCTGTGGACTTTTCCTTGTCCGCCTTGATGTTCCCGGCGGGGTCGGTGCGAATAAAAATGTTGTCCATCATCCAGCGGAGAACGGGATTCCCGCCGTGCGCGATTTTTTGTTCCAGCGTCAGTTTCATCAGTTCTTTAGTCGGAGGGGACATATCCTTGAAACCCTGTCCGAAGGGCACGACTGAGAAGCCGAGTGCCTCAAGGTTTTGTGTCATCTGCACCGCACCCCAGCGGTCAAAGGCAATTTCGCGGATGTTGTATTTCTCGCCGAGCTGCTCAATAAACTGTTCGATGAATCCGTAATGCACCACATTGCCCTCAGTCGTTTGCAGAAAGCCCTGCCGCCCCCATAGGTCATAATTGACATGGTCGCGCTTTACACGAAGGTCGATAGTATCTTCCGGTATCCAGAAGAACGGGAGAATGCAATACTTATCGTCCTCATCAGCGGGCGGGAACACCAGCACGAATGCTGTGATATCGGTGGAAGAGGAAAGGTCAAGGCCACCATAGCAGACCCGTCCTTCAAGAGCCGTTCTATCCACGGGGAAGGCGCAGGCATCCCATTTATCCATTGGCATCCAGCGCACCGCTTGTTTCACCCATTGATTGAGACGAAGCTGACGGAAACTGTTCTCCTCGGCGGGATTTTGGCGCGCCGACTCAAACGCTGCCTTGACTTTATCCATGCCCACCGTAATTCCCAGGGAGGGGTTTGCCTTTTTCCACACCTTGGGATTAGTCCAGTCGTCCTCCTGTGCCGCGCCGTATATAACCGGGTAGAAGGTCGGGTCGTGTTTTCTGCCGTCTATAATATCCAGCGCCTTCTGATGAACCTCCCAGCAGATGCTGTTCTGGTTATCTCCGGCAGTGGTGATTAAAAAATACAGCGGCTGCATTCTCGCATCGCCGCTGCCCTTGGTCATAACATCGTAGAGCTTTCGATTGGGCTGCGTGTGCAGCTCATCAAAAACCACGCCATGAGTATTGAAACCGTGCTTGTTGCCAACATCAGCGGACAGCACCTGGTAGATGCTTCCGGTCGGCTGGTAGATGAGACGCTTGGTTGCATCCAGTATTTTGACGCGCTTGGCGAGTGCCGGACACATCCGCACCATATCCGCAGCCACATTAAAAACGATGGACGCTTGATTTCGGTCGGCGGCACAGCCATAGACCTCGGCGCGTTCTTCGTTGTCCCCGCAGGTGAGCAGCAGCGCGACCGCCGCCGCAAGCTCGGATTTGCCCATCTTCTTCGGTATCTCCACATAGGCGGTATTGAACTGCCGGTAGCCGTTGGGCTTGAGTGTCCCGAACACATCACGGATGATTTGTTCCTGCCAGTCGATCAACTCGAAGGGCTTTCCGGACCATGTGCCTTTTGTGTGGCAGAGTGATTCGACAAAAGCAACAGCGTAGTCGGCGGCGGCCTTGTTATAAACCGAATCTTTGGTCATAAACCGTGTCGATTTGTATTTCTTGAGCTTTCGTATGCTGACCGCCTCCTTCCGAGCAAAATAAAAGACCGCCATTGGCAGTCCGTCAAAATCTATCTGTACGAGAGACAGCCCCTTATCGGGGTATCCTCGGCTGTTTTTGTGGTTAGTTGTACTTTTCGAGGATGATGACGTAGATCGCCTTGACCTCATGTTCGTCGGGGCAATGCACGTCCCAGCCCCTGTCGTAGTTCACGATATCGCGACTTTCGTCGATTTTGCGGATGGTCAGCTTGCTGATTTTGCCGCCGTCAATGCCGTATTCCTCGCTCGGCTCCTCAAAATGCTTGACCCAGTATTTGTACTTCGTTCCCGTCGTCGGGCTTGCGATAATGCCTTCGCTCCACATGGTTAGTTCCTCCCTTCGAGGGCGATAAGCCCGTCTTTGTGGCGGTAGGTTGCGGCTGGCGTTTCGTCAACCGCCTCGCATTTGGCTGCGTCGGCGAGCCATGTGGTACCATCGTTCCAGATCGGGCGGAGTATCGGGTCGCCCGTGATTTGGTGGAAGGCAACGACTTTGGCGAGAATGCCGAGGTTGCGTACCGTTTGATTCAGGTGGAGTTGGTTGTTTGTCATGGTGGCGACCTCCTTGAAAAAGTGGTTGTGTGCCTTTCGGCATACACATATATCACTCTAAACCACTGTAATAGCAAGTCTTTTCAGCGATATAAACCGACATATACTGTACAATCTTTTGGAGCTATTCGGTCGCTGTAATTGTGTAGTTTACAGCTGCTATTCTTCGCCTGTGAGAATGAAGCGGACGTATTGGCCCTTGTGCTCTTCAAGGAAAACCACCAGTTCAATGAAATCCATTTCGTTGGCCAAGAGCTGAACGGTGCGGGTATCAAACATATTTGTCAGCCCGGTATCACGGATGGCAAGGATTTGCTTCTTAATCTTTTCAGTCATCGCTGCTCACCACCTTGCAAGCGTCCTCGCCGTAAGCAACCGACAGGCCGCAGCCGTTATCCCACGCGACCATTACGCTGCCGATGTCGTCCACGCCGCGCACGGTACCTTTTGTGCCGATTGGCGGAGCCTGAACATCATCCATGCTGAGAAGTTCCACACGGCAGCCGGCCGGAAACTGTTCGCGGATACGCTCAACGGTTTCCCTTGATGGAAAATTATTATTCATCATCGGTTATCTCGCTTTTCAAAGTTTTGAATGCCGAACTGCCTGTAAGATTTCGGAGCAGAATTTTACGTTCTTCTTTGTATTCCGTCCCGATGAAACCCAGCCGGAGGAGAAAACAACGGAAAGCGTATTTGTCGTTTTCGGTTTTCTTTTCCCTTGCGGTGATGCGTTTCTGGTTTTTTGCCATTTCACAAAGTGCGGTCACAAAATGAGTGTATGCCTTAACGGCATCAGGGTTATTGCCGTTCTCAAACCAAGGGAAACGCACCTTGTCATCTGTTATATCAAGTTTGAGCGTTTCCGCACCGATGGCCTTTTTAATAAGGCTGCCCTTGCTTTCGACCAGCCGCTTGAGATTTTCAAGCGCCGTGTCGGCAAAGGAGGAGTGGGGTATTTCAATCACCAGTCTTATGCCCTCATCGAAGTTCGGCACATCGCTTGCCTGCATCCCGTTCTCGCCTTCAAAGCTCTCACGGCGTTGCCGTCCAAGTCCCAGTTCTTCTTCCATGGTCATCCTGTCCTCCCAGTCTTCGGGGATTTCATCGCCGCCGTACTGACCTCTGTTGGAGTAGTCGGGAACATTCTGTGCCTCGACCGCCATGCGTTTCATTTCCCGCTCGGCGTAGGCTTCGGCTTCGAGTTCTTCAAGCGAGGGAATTGCACCCATGCCGCCGAGGCCGCTCTCGTAGGTGTCGGGCTCGTCGTAGCGGCGGGTGTCACCATCCGCATCAAAGCCCGCCTGGTGGAGCGCATCCTCCAAGCCAAGGTTGTCGGGACCCGTAAGCGTTCCAACCTTGTCGATGTGATAGCCACCAACCTCATAGGCAAAGGTTGGTGCTCCGAGGTATTGGGTTGGGGCGTCCAGCACTGTGCTGATTGCTCCGACCAGTGATTTGCGTTCGCTGCCTGTTGCATTGTATTTGAGTTCCATTTTTCAAACCGCCTTTCTTTTTCGGTACCACATTAATCACTCTAAACCGCTTATATATCAAGTCATTTCAAGCGACTTCTGTAGAGAATATTGTACCGATTATTCAGCAGTCTCTTGTGTAGATAACACAATGCCGGACAGCACAAAACAGATGCAGGGAAGCGCCACACCGTTACCCCACATCTTGTATTCACCAGCATCGGAATGCGGATTTTGCAGCCATTTGATGATTTGTTTCCTCGTTTTCAGCTTACTGCTTGTACCCATGATTTGGCGGTGAGTTTCCCAGACCTCCGCCCAAAACGCAATATCCTCCTCAGTTGGATTTTCCGTGCCGAGGTTGGCGCACCAGCTGTCAGGGAAGCCTTGAAGCCGGGCGCATTCGGTTGGTGTAAGCCTGCGGACGATGTAGTCTGGCTGATTTACAAGCGGAGGGTCTTTGTAATCCCGTGACATGAGCGTCGGAGATTTTTCTTCTGTGACCTGTGCAAAGCTGCCTGTAGTCATGGCATAAGCAACAGCATGACGGTCGATTGTATTTAATGTAAAAGACACATCTTCATCAACTCCACTGCCTTGGGGTCCGTTCTTGTCCTCACGTCCAATCATCGAACCTTGAAGAGCGACCACGGCAATGCCGCCTTGATTGCATCCGGGGTTACCGCCGTTTGCATCGAGAGTGCGTGAGGTTTCTGCTTCATATATACCGCTGTGCGGATTATCCGACAGCATGGAATTGCTTTTGTCGGAGCAAATTCCGTAGGCGGTAGGCACAAAAACAATCTGGTCATTGTTACAGCCGAGGGTTGCGGATTTGTCATCTTGAATCAGTGCGCCTTTGCCACCACCCTCACAGCCAGAGCGGATTTTCAGCGTTTTTGGTGAGTTCATCACAAGAGGTACATTCATGCCACCTGTTCCCATGCGGGAAGTCAGCGTCTGCACCATGCCGTCTTCTGAAACCTTGACACGACCATCGGTCGGATGGTTTTCGATTGCGACACCCGGCACAACCCCGGCTCGAAGTGTAGGAGAGCGTTCTTCCTCATAACCGATGCTTCGGCTCTTGGCGCTGTGCTCTGTGCAAAACCCGCTCGACTGCATTATACAGGGTGGGTGGCGGGCTTCGGCACGAAGCGTCGCCGTCATATCTTGCAGCACATCCATGCGGCTTCCGCCCTGGTCATTCAGACAAGTTATGCCGCCGCTTGGTGTTCCAGTGCCACCTTCAGCATTTCCGGCAGTTCCTTCCCACGGGCTGCCGCTCGGCGTAAAATCCCTTGGCAGGCCTTCGGACTCAAACAGTATTTTTCCGGCACTTCCGCCTGCAAAATCTGCGACAAGGTAGATTCTGCGACGACGTTGGGGAACTCCGAAGTATTGCGCGTCAATAGTTCTGTAAGCCAATGACCATCCGTCTCCCATGTAGCAGTCTGCGTAAGGCCATCGCCCTTTTTCAGGCGCAGGCACCTCGGCTGTCGGTTCAATGACGCCGATGACCGCTTCGAGGACTGCCTGGAAATCTGTGCCTTTGTTTGAACTGAATGCGCCGGGGACGTTCTCCCAGACTGCATATCTTGGATATCTGCCATTGCTCTTGCACCTCATTTCCATAATAATCCGTATTGCTTCATAAAAAAGGACGGATTGTTCTCCGTCCAAACCGGCCCGCTTGCCCGCTACCGACATATCGGTACAGGGCGAACCGAAGGTTATAATGTCAACCGGCGGCAAATCCGCACCGTTCAGCTTGGAAATGTCGCCGTAATGCTTCATCTGAGGTATCCGTTTGGTTGTTACCCGTATGGGAAACGGCTCAACCTCCGAAGCCCAGAGTGGTTCAATGCCGCAGAGCAGCCCGCCCAGTGGAAACCCACCGGAGCCGTCAAAAAGTGAACCGAGTGTGAGTCTACGCATTGGCAATCACCTCCGCATATCTCATCGTGATACCGTCACGATTGACAGAAACCTGCTCAGCAGTGCCGACCTGTTCGATATACCGCTTAACGATAACATCGCAGTATTTTTCATCAAGCTCAATTGTGAAGCAAATCCTGTCGGATTGTTCACAGGCTATGAGTGTAGAACCGCTGCCTCCGAAAGGGTCAAGCACGATACAGTTTGTTAGACTGCTGTTCATGATCGGATATGCCAGCAGCGCAATCGGCTTCATGGTGGGATGGTCGGCATTTTTCTTCGGCTTTTCAAATTCCCAGATGGTGGTCTGCTTGCGGTCTGTATACCAGTTGTGTTTGCCCTTTTTCTTCCAGCCGAACAGCACAGGTTCGTGTTGCCACTGGTACGGAGAGCGTCCAAGCACCAACGACGGCTTTTTCCAGATACAGCAGCCGGAAAGCTGAAACCCCGCGTCTGAGAATGCCTTTCGGAAATTCAGTCCTTCGGTGTCGGCATGAAACACATAAATGGAAGCGTCCGGCGCCATCGCCGCCTCGGTGTTCGTAAACGCCGCAAGCAGAAAATCGTAGAACGATTCGTTACTCATATTATCGTTTTTGATTTTGCCCGCCGTTCCTTCATAATTGACGTTGTAGGGCGGGTCGGTTAGCACCAGATTGGCGAACTTCCCGTTCATTAGAGAGGTAAAGGCATCGGCTTTAGTGGAATCGCCGCAAACCAGTCTATGCCGGCCGAGCGTCCAGACATCGCCGAGCTTGGTGACTGCCGGCTTTTGCAGTTCGGCGTCCACATCGAAGTCATCATCTTTAATGCCATCCTTGAGAGAATCCTTGAAGAGATCATCCAGTTCGGCAGGGTCAAAGCCGGTGAGCGATACATCAAAGTCCGCGCCCTGCAAATCCGCAATGAGCAGAGCCAGCTTATCTTTGTCCCAGTCGCCGCTGATTTTATTGAGCGCTACATTGAGCGCCTTTTCCTTTTCGGCATCCATCTCGACCACCACGCACTCAACTTCAGTGATACCCATATCAAGCAGCACTTTCAAACGCTGGTGGCCGCCAACAACATGAGAGGTAGTCTTATTCCATATAACGGGTTCGACATAGCCGAACTCCTCAAGAGAGCGTTTCAACTTTTCATATTCCAAATCGCCTGGCTTGAGGTCTTTTCTGGGGTTATAGTCAGCGGGAATGAGCCGATCAGTCTGAATCTTTTCTATCAACATATTTCTCCGCCGCCTTTCTCAACTGCTCATATAGCGCCATGCTGGTATTCTCCCACGGAAACAGGCAAGAATTGAAATGCCCATAGGTGGCTGTATCCTCATAAAGGGCATCACGCAGTCGCAGTTTCTCGATGATCGCCGCAGGACGCAGGTTGAAAACCTCGAGCACCGCCTTGCGGAGTACCTCATCTGAAACAGTGCCAGTACCGAAGGAATCAACGTCCACAGCAACAGGATCAGCCTTGCCGATGGCATAAGAAAGAGCGACCTCGCATCTCTCAGCCAAGCCGCTCCATACAATATTTTTTGCAATGTACCGCGCCATGTAAGCACCGCTTCGGTCTACCTTCGTAGGGTCTTTACCGCTGAATGCACCGCCGCCGTGGAGGGCAAGCCCCCCGTAGGTGTCCACCATCATCTTTCTTCCCGTCAAGCCTGTGTCGGCTGCGGGACCGCCCTCGACAAAACGTCCGGAGGGATTGATGAGAACTTCGGTGTTATTATCAAAGGGAAAGCCCTCAAAGCATTGCCACAAAACATTCTGCTTGATGTCAGAGTAAAGCTGCTCCTGTGTTTTATCCTTATCGTGTTGAACGGAGACTACAATGGTTTTCACACGCTTGGGTTTTCCGTCCTCATATTCAACCGTGACCTGTGCTTTGCCGTCCGGCAAAATGCCTTTGACAATTTTATCCTTGCGGACGGTATCTATGCGCTTGCAGATACGATGTGCCAGCACCAGCGGAAGCGGCAGCATTTCACGTGTTTCGTTGGTAGCATAGCCGTAAACAGTACCTTGGTCGCCCGCGCCCATAGAGGCATAGCGTTCCTCGCTGCCGTTCCGGGCTTCGAGGGCGGTAGTCACTCCGGTATCGATATCCTTGCTCTGTTTATGGACGAATACGAAAACCGTAAATTTCCACGGATTGTATCCGACCTTGCGGAGGACTTCACGAACCTCCCAACGAATATCAACCTTGCCGTCGCAGGTGATCTCGCCCGCAACGATGATTTTTCCTTTGGTTGCCATGACCTCGCAGGCGACACGGGAAGATTTGTCTTTGCGCAGACAGGCATCGAGGACGCTGTCGGCAATAAGGTCGCATAACTTATCCGGGTGTCCGGCGCATACGCTCTCTGCTGTTTTATAAGTAATCATGTTTTTATTTTCCCTTCCGAGCGGAGAGAAGCCGCTCCATCACATCGTCCTGGGGATTTGCGCCGCTGTATTCACCGGTGCAGTTTTCCTTGACGATTTGAAATATCTCCATCCACAGACGGTTGGTCTGGTTCATATAGTTCTGGCCCATCGCCACATAGGGACTTTGGATAGCATTGCCGGTGGTAGGGTGCTTCGCCAGAAAGCCGTATTCGGTAACAGCCTCCTCGCATTGAATCCACCGTGCCACACTCATAGCGTAGCGCTCTAAAAGCTGTGGAGAAACGAGAGAGGAACACCCTCGTTCGTTTAGCCATACCCATGTGGATTTATATATTTCACTCGCAACGAGCGTCTTGCCGTCCTTCTGGACAGCTTCGAGCATTTTATTTGACTCGGGCATCACCTGACCCTGCAAGTCCGCTGTATCAGAAAACTCCATAACGGTCAGTTTTCTGCCGCCGGGATTTCCAGCAGATATTTTGTCGGCGAGCGGCTTCTTTTTTGCACCCGCACCGACACGAGCGCCGCCTCTGCTGGTGCCGTCTTTCGCCATATTCATCACACTCCTTTTAGGGCTGGGGCTATACCCTTGTTTGAAACCGCGTTTTTCAACACGAAGCCCCGGGCCGCTGTCCGCTTAAAAAAGTTTTAGAGATTTTACCGCCCCCACCGGTCACCGCTCTCAGCAGTAATCCTTGAGTGACAGGATTTGCAAAGAGCCATGAGGTTGCTTTTCTCGTTGCCACCACCCTTTGAAAGCGGAAGGATGTGATGCACTTCCTCGGCAGGTGCCAGTTTGCCTTGCTTCTGGCATTCCTCACAAAGAGGGTGTGATTTGATATAGCGGTCACGGACACGCTTCCAGGCACGACCGTATCGCTTATTGGAAGCGGGGTCGCGCTCGTACAGGTTGTACTGTTTATCCATGATCTTCTGATGCTCGGCACAGTATTGCTCACGCTGGGCAAGCCGACCGCAGCCGGGGTAAGCGCAGGGACGTTTGGGTTTGTAGGGCATAGGGTTCACCTCCTCGCGGGCATAAGAAAAGCCCTGCGGGATTGCTCCTGCAAGGCTCTCTTAGATTCCATTTTCCTGATTGTATACTATCACAAAGGAATACATGACAAACAGTGACATTTACTGCTGAGTTTGCGGAAGCACGATTTTTTCTGTCGCTTCATCATGAAGCCGGTACACATGGCGCACATTGTAGCCCATGTCGACGGCAATCTGCTCCCACGTCTTGAAGCAGAGATACCGCAGCTCCAAAAGCGTCTGGTACTCGGTGTTGTCCACGGCTTTGATACGCCTGACCATCTCTCGCTTCAGGTCGACGAGCCGGTCGATATCGCGGTTGATTTCCGCTTGCAGGTCTACGATTTTAGCAACAGCGTCCGCCATCGTGGGTATGCCGCGATTGGGATTGCGCGGCATACCCGTGAGTGTATAGGTGCATTTCATCGCCAGGTCATTCAGCGAGGCGACCTGCTCCAGCTTGGAATTGATGCGCTGGTCGAGACGGTACGCCTGCCCAAGGTATTCTTTTGCCGTCATGCCGCCACCTCCGCCTTCAGCTTTTTAATAAGAAGCTCCGGGTCAAGGCGGGTCAACACACCAAACCAGCCGGAACGGAAGAACTGCTTGATGCTCCGGCACTCATATTGCGCTGAGCGGTTGTGCAGGTTGAGTGAGAGGGTGCGCAGCGCCTTGCGGTAGTCCTTGACCGCCTGCAGTATGATGGCGTTTGCTAATTCTTCATAAGGATTCATAAATCTGTACCTCCGATAAATTTTATTTCCCTCGGATTGGCACGGATTGTCGTATTTTTTTCGTTGATTGTCTTAGATTTTCAAATCCGCCTTGACCGCATCGATGAGGCTTTGCTGGGTGACATCTTTTTGTGACAGCGCACTGATAATCCGCCGATCTATGGTGTCTTCAGTTACGATGTGCTGAAGTACCACGGTTTCGGACTTCTGCCCCTGTCGCCACAGACGGGCGTTCGTCTGCTGGTACAGTTCAAGGCTCCATGTGAGTCCGAACCATATGATGGTGCTGCCGCCCGATTGAAGGTTCAATCCATGTCCAGCGGAAGCGGGATGAATCAGACCTACGGCTATTTCGCCGCTATTCCACCTTCGGATGCTGTCGGCTTTATCCATTTCGGAAAAGGGAATCTGCAGACTATATAGCCGTTCCTTTATCCGCTCAAGGTCGTGCAGGAACCAATACGCCACCAGCAGGGGCTTGCCATTTGCTGCCTCGATGAGGTCTTCTAGGGCGTCCAACTTTCGGTCGTGAATGTACATGACGGAATCATCATCGGCGTAGACCGCGCCGTTTGCCATCTGCGACAGTTTGTTTGTAAGGCTTGCGGCGTTGGCGGCCGTTATCTCCCCATCCGGCAAAGCAAGCACCAGGTCATCCTTCAAGGCGTCGTACCGCTCACGCTCTTTCTCCGAAAGCCGCACCGTGTACTCACTTGAGATGAGTTCCGGCATAATCAGATGATCTGCCGCCCTCATGGAGATTGTCATATCGGATATTTTCTCATATATCCGTTCCTCGGCTCCGGTGAGGGGTTTATAGCTAAAAATAACTTGACCATTGCGCTTGTCTGGGGTGAAGTATTCGTTTCGGTAGTGGGTAATGTATCTGCCAAGGCGCTGTCCCATATCCAGCAGCCGAAACTCCGCCCACAGATCCATGAGTCCGTTTGATGCAGGGGTGCCGGTCAAGCCTATAATCCGCTTTACTTTGGGTCTAACTTTCATAAGGCTTTTGAACCTTTTCGCCTGCCCGTTTTTGAAAGACGAAAGCTCATCTATGATGACGGTGTCATAATTGAACGGAAGGCCGCTCTTTTCAGTCAGCCATTGGACATTCTCGCGATTAATGATATAAATGTCCGCCCTTGCTTTAAGCGCCGTAAGCCGTTCTTCTTCCGTGCCGACCGACACGCTGATGATAAGGTCACCGAGATGATCCCATTTTTCAACTTCCACCGGCCAGGTATCTCTCGCTACCCGGAGGGGCGCTATGACCAATACCCGGTGTGCTTCAAAGCTGTCAAACAACAGGTCGTTTAAGGCAGTAAGTGTGATAATAGTTTTGCCAAGGCCCATATCCAGCAGAATGGCAGCAACGGGATTCTCAAGGATGAAGTTGGTGGCATAATTCTGGTAATCATGTGCTTCGTATTTCATCGAGTATCCCTCCAATCTTCTGGTCATCATCCAGCACATATACTTTAAAACCCAACCGCCGAAGCATCCCATGCCTTGCAAACTGCAAAGACCTCGGTTTGCATCCCATTGCCTTTACTTCTACAAAAGCGATGCGGCCACCCGGCAAAAGAACGATGCGGTCAGGCATCCCATCGAAACCGGGGCTTGTGAACTTGGGGCAGATACCGCCAATCCTCCTGACTGCCGACACCAGTTTTTGCTCTGTCTGTTTTTCTCTCATGATTTCCTCCATCCGGGACAAAGTGGACAGGAAGGACAACTTTTCCCTATATTACTTATGCGCGGGTATGGGTACGGGTTTTGTTTTTGACTTATAGAAAAACCATTTTGAATATAAGGAGAAAAGTTGTCCCGTCCCATAGCCTTGTCCACTAATCCTTTCGTCTGTAAAGCCTTTGACGCCCGTACATAGGCTGCCGACAGCGGTCATTCGTGCGCTCCCAACCATCGACTTGCGTCATTAATGCCGCTATCGAATAACTGTCTGCGGGCTTCATCTCTGATAAATTTCGGCCGAAACACTCGCACCATATTTCCGCATTGGACACTACGGTTTTGACAGAAACTCCGTTTGGGCGGGTAGGGTCGCTCTTATCGTTGACATAGTTGCGGCGGGTATAAATGTCCATGCTATCCCAGCCGTCCGGCAGAAGAGTATCAAGATACTCTTCGACCATGCCTTGACGCTCATCAAGCTCCATCGCCGATTGCTGTACTTTTTCAGCTTCTTTTATCATGTCCGCCTCAAGATACAGCTTTTCGCCGCTTTCATAGATAGCTTTAGCTTCAGCCCATATCTGGTCACGTTCCTCTTTCGTGAAATGCCAACGTTTTTTCTGCTCGTCTTGATGCAGCTTCACTATCCAAAAACGGCGGTTGCCCGTAATATCACGCAGATAACCGCGCTCACCATTGACTGACGCAATGATGATGCACTGCCTCGGATGGCTTTCCACGGTTTTGCCATAACTCGGACGATACTTGTCATCGGCTGTGGAGAGAAAGGCTTTGACTTTTTCAATGTCCGCTTTTTTCATGCCGGCGAGCTCGCCGATCTCCACGACCCAGAAGCCCTGGAGTTTTTCCGCGCCGGACTTGTCATTCATGTCGGTGAGGGAAAGTGTATCGGAGTAGTATTCATCCCCCGCAAGGTCTTTGAAGAGAGTGCTTTTTCCGATACCCTGGGCGCCATCAAGCACAAGAATGCTGTCATACTTTGTGCCGGGGCGGTAAATACGGGCAACCGCCGCTGCGAAGGTTTTTCTCGTAACTGTACGCACATAACGTGTATCATCGGCTTGCAGGCACCGCACAAGGAGCGTTTCAATTCTCGGAACTTTGTCCCATTCCGGCAGCGCATCCAGATAGTCGCGTATGGGATGGAACCGCCTGTCGTCAGAAACCTTTGTGAAACTGACATCGTGATTGCGGCTGGAAAACGAAACGTAGCGCACATCTATCAGCGCCTTCAGCTGTGCCGTATCCGCATCTCGCCAGAAAGTATTATCGATGGGACGCTCCCATGGGGTAGCACCAGTCACCTGAACACGGTTGGCTAGTTCGTTATAAGCAAAGTTCGCAAAATCCGGGTCGTTGTTGAGAATCAGCATTTCATTCCATACGCTGTTTTCAAGCACTGTGCTGCGGGCTTGATAATGAAGCAGCTTTTTCCAGTCGTCCGTATCGTGATCAAAATCCTCCTGGGCCTGTACCTGCCGTTCCTCGGCTATCTGCAGCTTTACGCTGTCGTCTGAGAGCGCCATTTCACACATCCGGTTAAATGATTTTTTATCATCTTCACAGCCAAAGCGGTGTGTGCGGACAAGATCGAAGGCATTAAGGAGCTTTCCGGAAGCAGGATCTGTCGCGTGATGGCTGTATGCGAATTTGTCATCGTAAATAACAACGCCGGCAGCACCCTCGCCGAGAACATAGTCATAGCGTCCTTCAATAACGGAAGGTGCATAAACCCCCGGCAGAAATTTGTCGATTGCCGCCGTAACAGAGTATGAACGACAAAACGCACCGACTACTCCCGTCTTTGAAAGCGGGTCTTCCTGTTTTGTCACCTCACGCTTGACAGCCTCTGACTGCCGTGAGGAGGTAGGCCACTGTGACACATCGCGCCAGTCGGCATACATACCGAGATACTTATCCACATCAAGCGGTTCTCCGGTCTGTTCATCGAACACGAACTCGCCGTTTGACGGGCAGGATGCCCAATACATCATGCGGTTTGATTCGTAGGTGGAATCATCAAAATAATCCATACCGATTTGCTTGGCGACCATTCTCATAACAGCGGGGTACTCGTCCTCGCTAACCTCTCTATTAAAAAGGATTACAATACGGCATCGCGGCATTTCCGGGGTGTGGCTGTGGGTGGAATAGAGAAAATAAGTAACGCTGTCGAGAGAGGTGCGGACGATGCTCCGGAAATCCGCATCGGCGGGGACACTGTCCGCATCGAGCAGTCCAAGTGTGCGGAAGGTCACGTTCCCGTTTTTGCGGATTCCGTCTTTCAGCCAGCCGCCGACAAGGCCGCCGATGTCCTTTAGCTCACCGCGTTTTGCCTTTGGCAGCTTTGAATATTCCTCCGCTGTTTCCGAGGTGCGAACGGGATTGCGGTTACGGTCGATGATATAGTCCCATTCCAGTTCCTTGTTTTTATACTTTTTGTCTGTTCTGCGGTTGCAGACGGATATTTTAATCAGCAAGGCTTTCCTCCTCCTTCGTGTATTCACCTTTAAAGACATCGGTGAGGAATTTGATGGTCATGTTCTTTTTACTCGCCCTGTCGAACTCCGCTTCCATGCCGGGACTGAGGTGGTCGCCGCACACCCAGACCTCTGAGCATCTGTCCATAAGCGCATTTCCAAAGGACATACCGAGTTTTCGTTCCGCAGGATTTTTATCGTCCATAAACTGCGGATACAGAAGATGAGGTGCGATGGGGATATATCCCTTGTCCACCGCAAGTCGGCAGTATTTCCTCGCCGCCTCCACATTTGCATTTACATCCCCGGAATAGGGGCTGCAGATATATACGAGAGGTCTTATTTTATTTGGCATTGCGCACCTCCGAAAGCCTGTCGAGCAGAGCGTCCGTGAAGATCTCATATTCCTCCGGGGCGAGAGCGCGGATGTCCTCGACATCAAAATCCTCACAGATTCTGTGAACTTCCATGCCGTAGCCGATATCCCGCAAAACATCTGTAAGACGGACTACGGCGTCGATGCCGATATTGCCCCGACGCATCATTTTTGCGCTGCATTCGGTGCAGTTCACTTCCGTGTCAAAGAGGTCTTGCGCTCCGGCGAGAATCAGCTCCCGCAGATCCATCTGAATTTCCTTGCCACATACGGCGCAACGGGTATACGTACTCTTTGCTGTGACGGGACCGCACACTACCGTGCCGTCCTTCAGCTTTGTTTTTGTGTAAATCATGTTCTCTACCTCCGCAGCATTCGTGATAAACGGAAAAACCGTCCTCACCTCGTACAGGACAGGCAAGGACGGAAACCGTACCGTATTCAATCTTTTTTATAAAAATCGCATTCGTAGCCATCTGCGTGTAGGACAAGACCCGGAGCCCAGGGTGGAGTCCTGCCCATCTGTTTACAGACCGCTTCGAGGGACATGGCTCTGTCAGCTTCAATGACGACTTCATCGTGTACATGGGCAACGATGTCACTGCAGCGCAGAGTCTTCATGGCATGGCAGAGGATGTCCCTGCTTGTCGCCTGGATAATATTTTCCACAAGCTTGGGGCCGTAAGTTTCAAGCCGCTCCCACTTTTTCGTACCGCCGGCGCCCACATAAGTGATAGACTCACCCCCGAAACGATTCTCGCCGATGCAAGGCTTCACATAGGCAAGCCGTCTGCCGGAGGGGAGCGTTATGAATAGAAAACCGCTATCATAGGAAAACTCGATGCCGTAAGCGGTTGTATGCGTTTTGCCTTTGATAGCCGCTTTCGCCGCCCGGTCGACAGCCCACCAGAACTTGACGATATTGGGATTGGCACTGCGCCAGGAGTTTACGATGGTCTGAAGTTCCGACTCCTTTAGGCCCATATCCAGTGCACCCATAGCCTTGAGCGCACCCACGGAGCCGCCGTAACCGCAGGCAAGTTCAGCTATTTTACCTTTCTGACGAAGCTCCCCGTTTACACCGTGCTTGAGTACGGGGACATGAAACATCTGCGAGGCGGTGGCGCAGTAAATGTCCTCACCCTTAGCGAAAGCGTCCATTTTCCACTGTTCTTTGGCAAACCATGATATGACCCTCGCTTCGATTGCCGAGAAATCCGCCACGATAAATTTTCTGCCGTTCTGCGGCACGAAAGCCGTGCGGATGAGCTGGGACAGAGTGTCCGGGATATCCTCATACAGCATTTCAAGAGCGTCGTAGTCTTCGACACCAGTAAGAGCACGGGCTTCGGCAAGGTCGGGCATATGGTTCTGGGGGAGGTTTTGCAGTTGGACAAGCCGTCCCGCGAACCGACCCGTGCGCGATGCGCCAAGAAACATGAACATTCCCCGGACACGGCTGTCGGCGCAGACGGCGTTTTCCATAGCCGTGTATTTCTTTACGGACGATTTCGCAAGCTGCTGACGGAGTTGCAGCACCGGCACAATCTCCGCCGGAGCGGTCTTTAGCTGTGCCGACACTTCTTTCTTGCCAAGGGTATCTATCTCCAGCCCATTATCCGCAAGCCAGCCCTTGACCTGCGCCACGCTGTTCGGATTTTCCAGAGCAGTAAGTTCTCGCATGGCTTCGGTAAGCGCATCTGTTGATTTCGCGTCAAGGGACAGGCAGGCGGATACGAAGGGCATATCTACGCCGATACCCCTGTCGTTTATTTCTTCGGACAGGTGATACTCGTCCCACACGGAGTCTAGCACAGGGAACTTCGACAGCTTCTGTTGAATCTGTATTTCGACTTCTACATCGCGCAGATTATATGATTTGAAAAGCTCCCACTTTTCCGGGGCATCGGAGGGCAGATTTCTCGTCCTGCCGCCGTTTGTCTTTGTAGGCGCACACGGCTGGCAGAAAAACTTAATGAGTTCTTTGCCCTCGGTCAGCTTCTTCTTTTCAAGGCCGAGGATTTCGCCGACTCCGGCGAGGGAGAGCGGAAGACCGAGATAAGCCGCCCACGTCATGGAGCAGCGCCATGAGGATGGGTTCAGAAACCGGGTGCAATCTGGGGACAGCGGATGATTATCGTGTAAGGGGTCAAGACTAACTCCCATATCGGCGAGGTGCCGTGACAGGCACACCCGCTCAAATCCGCTGTTATGCGCCCATTTGATAATGGCTTCGTCCGTAAGGGCATTGAGAATTTCCTGCGGTATGGATTCGCCTTGCAAAAGGTCAACAACCCTTACTTCACCGCCGTCCATGCTGTATCCGAAGAGGATAATCTGAAAATCCGGGGACTCTGCGTACTTATACACGCCGCACTTTTGAAGGCTCACGCTGCTGAATGTTTCGATATCTATTTCAAGAGTCCTCATCGTCATCATCCTCCCAGCAGCCGCAATCCTCCGGGTCGTTCATGCATCTGTCATCGATATAGTCGAGGTAATCGTAATAACTGTCATCGCACATATTGTTTCCTCCATATGAAAAGCGGCGGAGAAAGACCATCTCCCTCCGCCGCCCGTCAGGTTATTGCTTGTTCTCGTTTTCCTTGCGGATGCGTTTTTTCTCTTTTCGCTCATCAACAGCGAACTTAATGATAGTGAACAGGTTGCCGATAAAGGTACCAACCACAGCGCCGAAGCAGACTGCAAGCATCATTGACTGAATGTTTGTCATATTGTCAGCCCTCCCTTAACCCAGGAAGTCATCGTCGACTTCGGTCTGATATCCGTCGTTGAAATCGTCCTCAGCCTTTACCTTGCCGCCAAGGGACTCGCCGTCTTTAATTTTCTGGATGTTCTGAAGACCGCAAGCGATACCTTTATTGCCGTTGCTGTTAAACGAATAAAAGCTGAGGGACACACGGGCATACACACCGGAGTAAATCTCCGAAGTGTCATAGATAGGCTGGCGATGGATATCTACCACACCCGGCGCTGTGTTGCTGTTGGCGTTTACGAACCAGCAGCCCTTGTATGCCTCATCGTCCGGGCGTTCGACATCGCCGTCACGGAGGGGAGTCTTCAGCGCGGTGAGCGGAGGCACGGTTTTGCCGTTTCCCTTCAGCTTTGCTTGACCTTCCTCATATGCCGCCTGGATAGCCGCCTTGATTGCATTCACGGTGACAGCATCGGACTTGGGGATGAGGACGGAGGTGGAAAACTTCGGCGTACCGCCGTTGATGGACTTGGCCTGCCAGATGTTCGCATAGGACAGACGGGCAAGACCTGTGATAACTTTGGTGGGGTTTCCGGAATTTGTCATAGTAGTAATCTCCTTTAATTTTCAATAGGGTCGGCGAAGTCGTCCGCCGCCGTGTTTAGTTCGTTACGCTTGTCCGATGCCGGAACAAGCACGGGTTTGCCTTCAGGCTTGCAGGTCAGCCCGCCGAGAAGCACATCAAACTTCTTCCTGCCGAGAAGCGAGGTCATTGCCGTGATACCGAGCAGCTTGTGTTCATAGGGGTCGTACCCCGCATCCTTGACCACGGCTGCAGCGGCATCCTCATCTGTGTACTTGCGGTTGCTTCTGCCGGCCACAACCTTCCAGCCGTCATACTTCGTGCCGGAAAGTGCCTGGGCAAGAGCATAGTCCTTAACATCCGACGCCCAGGAAACCAGTTCGTCGATTTTGCCGAGGATGTCCGCCACCTCGCAGATTTGCAGCAGAGCGGGGTCAGTGAAGTCATAGGCGGCAAGCGCGAGGTTCGCTTCGGCTCTGGCTCTGCATTCCGCTTTCGCTTTGCAGAACCGGCAGTGGTCGCCGGCCTTATAGCCGCCTTTGCCGTCCCATGCGAGTTTCGCCGCCGGGACAAGCACGGTTTCCGCCCATTCGGTGAGAGCCTCTGCGGTCGTCTCCCAGGTCTGCACATTGCCGAGCCTGGGCTGATAGATGCTCATCCTCACAGTGTCAAACCGATAAAGAAAGCCGAACATCTGCATGGCACCGATGGCATAGATACGGAGTTGATCATTTTCCTCCGCATCGACCTTTACGCCGCGTCCGCTTTTCAGATCGATGATGTGCAGGATGCCGTCCGACACGATAAGCGCGTCGCAGGTGCCGAAGCACTCAGGGACATAGCGGGAGCAGTCAACACGTTGCTCAACAAATACAGCCGGGTCTTTGAGTCCTTCCGTTTGCTCCATTACGAAGTCAGCATAATCGGATGTGTACTCATCCATTTCCGCTTCATAGCAGACGGGCGTATGCTCGGCTCTGCCGAGTCTTTGATTGAGTTTCCCCTCTGCCACACCGTGGGCAAGGGTGCCTTCCGAGGCGTAACTTGATTCCGAGTCCACTAGAAACTCTGTAAGCCGCGCCGATGGCGGACACGCAATCCACCGGTGGCTTGCCGAGGGAGATAAGAGTGCGTGGCTCATAACAGCGCCCTCGCCTCTTCCATGAGATCTTCATAGAACTCGCTTTCGACCTCGGACAGCTTCTCGCAACCGTGGCTTTCAAGCAGTTTCTTTACCTCTGCCGTTTTTCCGCTGCGGGAAATCTCAGCCAGCAAAGCGCGAACTTCCGCGAGTTCCGGGGGCTTCTTCTGAGGTGCTTTGGGAAACTTACTGCCAACCGCGTCTGCTTTAAGCGCCGTACTCAGCTTCATCACGCTGCCAGCCAGCGAGGTGAGTTCCGAGATTACACGCGCCAGGGTTTCCGCTATGTTGACCAGTTCCTTTCCGATTTCGGTGATTGTCATTCGGTTTACCTCCGTTCCTATTTGTGAGAGGTTTTGTCCCTCTCCACCTCGTACAGGACAGGCAGAGAGGAAAACCGTACCGAAACTCAGAAATTATTCGAAATAGTTTTTGAGAGCAGGATTTTCACGGAGTGTCTGGGCGAGCTTCTTCACCCGCTTGCGGATAGCACCCTCGCTCAGACCACATTCCTCTGCGATTTTTGCCTTGGTTTTCTCGCTCAGAAGCTCGTCCCACAGATACCGCTCCTCCGGGATAAGGGAGTCAACCGCTCCAAGAATAGATGCATGCTGTTCGTCAGCGACGTATGTGGCGGCAGTATCGAAGCGTTCATCCTCCAGTTCAAACAGAACCTCTGAACCATCGTCATTGAATCCGAGCGGCTTGTCCAAATCGAGGGTACGGCGCATATACACAGAGCAGAAATCGCATTTACGCTTACAGCCGGCACCGTTGTCGACGCGGTTCGGAGTATCGCAGTATTTGCAGTTGGGGCAGTTTTGGCAGGTCACCGAGCAAGTCGCCGCCGAAGTTTGCCCGATACAAAGGTTGGGTTTCTTCTGCGCACGTTCCTGCGACTTAAGGTCGGCGGCGTTTGCTTTATGGGCATCGTCACCCATAGCGTTTCTGGGAAGCCGAACTGCCACCTCTCGGTCAGGGCTGTAGTACCAGCGTTGTACAAAGGGGTTGTCTGTCGTGGGTGCCTCAGGCGAAGAGAAGCACTCCTGCCGGGTGCATTCGATGGTTTCTCCGCTAGGGCGCATACAGTAGTAGTGGCGGTAGTGGAACTGTTGGTAGTTTTTCATGGTGTTTCCTCCTGCGATTTGCCGGGGCATCAGCGGCGGAGGAAACAAATAAAGGGTCTGCATCCGATGGACACAGACCCCGTTTCGCTGAAAATGAGCGCACGAAACTAAGGTGGTGGCACATCGGAGCTTCGGCGGCGGTCTTTATCACCGCTCCCGAAATCTCTATGTAGCCTCCACCGCTTCATGGCCACTCAGCGATGTGATATATTGTCAGAGCCGTATAATCCGCGGCTCCTGCGGACTGACTGGAATCTCAAGCACTGCTGCTTTTTGATTCCGTTTTTATGTTAGCACGGCAATTTTTCTCGTAATGGACATGCCGTGTCCCATAAAAATCGCAAAAAATTAGCCAGAGTCATTTTGAACTTTCGTTCATTTGACCCTGGCTTAATGATGGATTTTTATGGGAACGTGCATTAAGAACGGAAAATCGGAAAAATGCTGTTCCGAAAGAAGTGTTATAATTTCGGAGGTTTGAGGTCTTTTAACATCGTGTCGTATATGTTACGAACATAACGGATACGCTTGTTCGTCCACTCCCTAGGCACATAGATTTTACGAATATCATAATGCTCACGAATGAAATCAGCCCATTGCTTTCTGGTAGTAGCGCAGAGAAAGAAGTCGGCTAATGACTGGCTGTCAATAATCTGTTCACGGAGTATGTATCGCATTAGGGAGTATTGGTATATCTTGTTTTGAATTGTGTTCCAATCCGAACCATCGTATATTGCCGGAACCAGCTCAAGCCGATGGAGTATGAATCGACTTTCCGTATGAAGCATTTTCGATACGATTGGCATTGGCATGGACAGTTCCGCACACAAAGCGGCAATTTTGTGCTTCGGCAGTTCTTGAACACAGTTTTTATCGGCACTAACAGCGCAGGCATAAAACAACTCCACGTTGTATTTCCATTCAAGAGTAAACAACTGGATAGCAGCAAAAAGGACATCCTCGTCTGTGCCATCGAACCTTTTCACAAGATCGGCGGTCAAACTATCATAATCCTTCATATACTCGACAAACATGGAGTTGGGGACTTTTTTTACATCACAAATTCTTTTACTAACAATTGACTTGAGCAACGGATGGTCCGCAATTGTGTTAATCTCGAAATATTGCATTTTTGTCAGGCGGTGTCCGGAGAGTTTTCCTTCCATCGAGGTCATATCATCCGGATGCAGTCCCGGCTCGTCCTGACCGATATCCTCTTGTATATGTTCAAGCTGAAGATTCCGGTAGTGTTGGGCATATGCCATATATCGGCTATCACGCATTCTGACATCGTCATCATCGTTTCCGCGGTTAGTTCTCAAAGACTGCTTGGGTTCAGAATTGAAGTAAGCGTCTTTTATCAACTCCATAATGAAACAGTCGCGGAAGTCAGCTAGACCAAATGGTGAGAGGTCAAAATACTCTGGCTGTGGGCAAAGATTCGATATTTCATGGTCAAGATACGTAATAAAGTCCACAGCGGGGAACACCTCCTTAATGCAGCAACAGATCCAAACAATCTGCTGTAGAAAGCGGACACGTCATGTCCGTTTTATGATGAAATTTATATTTCTACGCCGAACGGTTTGAGGTACGCTATGACTGCCTCAAGTGTCTCCGGATACTTGAGATATAGTGCTTCCTTTATCCACTGATGGTTAGTATCCATTGGTTTTAGCGGACAGCGAAAAACCTCCAGTAGCTTCTCGCTTATTGTCGGAGGAAGGTGAAGTCCGAAACAAATGCGAACCACGGTCTCGACACTTGGGGCAGTTTGTCCATTTAACGTCCTGCTTATTGTTTTGGGGTCTCGGTCAATGGCGTCACCGAGTTCGGTGTATTTCATGCCTCTCCAATTGAGTAACAGTTCCATACATTTTTCGGGGTCGTCCGTCATCTGTCTGCGGATATCAAGCCATTCTGCCTGCTGCTTTTTCCGCATTGCCACTTGGCGCTCCTGGGGAGCGTTTTGATAACCGTTGTGATAGGTAATGTCGAAGGTAATGTCGCTCGCTTCACGATTCAAAAAGCAAGCCGTGTGGTATGCGTCCGACACCTTGCTGACGATTGTCATATCAAAGGCAAGGCAGCACTCATCCATATGAGCACGGGCATAACCCGTTAGTTCAAGTTTGCCGTTTTCGCCCGCTTCAACATAAAGCGGAGCATTGTAAACATAGTGATTGTCTACAAAAAGGTAGTCGCCGTCTTTAGTCAGTTTCCATAATTCCGAGTTAACATACCGCTGAACTGCTGCATCCTGCGCCCCGATGGAAAAAGTCTGGTTCAGCTTTATAGCACCTTTTCGGAAACTATGTGGTTTGACATAGTGGCCATCGAGGTATGTAAATGTACCGACTGCTTCCTCAAATCCGAGTTCAACAAGGCGGATTTTCGCTGCTTGCTTTGAAACGCCGAAATCAGACTCAAGCTGCTGGATTACGGTTTCCATAACATCGATGGTATGTCTTGCATCCATTTTCCGCATAAAGTGAGTGATATATTCGTTGGCTTTTGCCCGGAAAGGCTCGGCAGGCATTTGGATTCTTGGAGCAAGTTGATTGGCTTGGCGCTCCATGAATTCCGTTGATCTTTTCGCAAGGGGCGAAGCTGCTCCGCCGGCAACCTCACAGCTAATAAACGATGCGTCCGGATTAAACAACTTCTCAAGTGTGAAAGCCTTACGATGCTTATCCCAATGAACGCACTCATGGATAATTGTGTTGTTTACCGATCCCAGATTTCGCAATAGATACATCTGAGGGTCAACAAGAATGGTCTTTTCCGGGATGTTGGTCTCAATATCACCGCCTGTTTCAGCATCAAATAAGGACACGTTGGTATTTTCAAAGAATATCTGTCCAAACACGGAGGCATCTTCTCGGATACGTTGTGTTTTCACGGTCAATCCCAACCGCCCCGCAAGCACGGAAGGATCCACCCAAATCGGCGGTTTGCCCATCGGAACTATTGCGAGTGCCTCCGGGTAATGGCGTGTCAAAATGTCGTGCGCCGCTTTTTCCAGTTGGTCATAGGCAATGTAAGGGACAAGCGAATCATCAAGCGGGTTTTGCGCCCGGCTTTTGCCGTTGTAAGCAGAATAATCGAAAACTGTAAAGTCATCCAAATGGCGTTCAAGATTTCCCTGACATTTTACCATCATCCATACAGTCTTTTCTTCGGAATTATCATAATGATGGTCTGCTTCCGGGAAGGATAGCGAAAGAGACAGAGCAACATCAAACTGTATATCCATGCCCGGCAAATCGTCGACCCAGACGTGCTCTACCTTGACTTCATCGATTTCCGGCTGACCAACGCGATGGAGGCGGTAAAAGGTGAGGGAGGAGGCATCGAACTCGTCCTGCAGATACCGCTCGGCTATTTCCCAAAACTTGTTATCAAACCTTTTTGCAATGTAGTCTTTGAATGAACAGTTCTGCACCACCGTTGGCACCTCCTCATGTTTATGATGAAGGAACTGATTATTTTTTATCCTTCTAATTGATACGGAGTGATTCTATTATCGCAGTTATGCCCATGTTATTTCACCCCTGCAATTTTTTCTCCGAGAACCGTGTCGCGTGTCAGGCCATGGTCAAGCGCACGGTACATATACCGAGCGGCAATCGACGAATACGGCGACCACGGAGCACATCGCTTTATAATCGCCGCAGGCTTAAGGTCGTCCGTTTCATAAAGCCAGCGGTACGCCTGGAGAAAGGCACCATCCTCAAATGGCAGAACGTCCGGACGATTGAGGACGAAGATAAGGTACATTTTTGCCGACCATGTTCCGATACCACGGAGCGCGGTCAGTTTCTTGATCACCTCTTCATCAGGTAAATGCTCCAGTGCATTAAAGAACTGAGGTTGCTCTTCTGTCAGCGCGGCGATGTTCAGTATGTATTCGGCTTTGTTCTTACTCAGTCCAATTCTGCGCAAGGCGGGGGCATCGTGCCGAAGTATGGCATCCGCAGTAAGCGCGCCTCCGCACAGCGTGTACAGTCGCGCCGCAATTGCGTCCGCAGCTTTGTTCGACAACATCTGCCCGACAACGTTCTCCACGGTATGTTCGAACGGATCATTGTGCGGCGAGTATGAATTCTCACCATAGTGACGTATAACGAGCGCAAGCCGTTCATCAGCTTTGCACAAAGCGCATATTTCGGGTGAATCAAAAGTGTATTTTATCATAAATGCTCCTGTGGTGATTGTGGAAAGTGTTGCTTTATAGTATAATACGATATTAACATTTTTGTCGAGGGTGAGAATAATGCCAAGAGAAATGTATGACGCAAATGCGGAATTTTTAAAATATCAGGACGAAATAGCGAACTCTCCGGTGTACGCCGGTATGCCCGATTTGAGATATGAGGATGGCTCGATACAATGGGAAGCACCGTCAAATCGCTCCGGCGGTCAATTCCGCGATTCACACGATAGGCGCTTGCAGTGGTGGCGGGATAAAGCCGAGTCAATCGGTATAAGCACCCGTGAAAACCGGTGGATCAGCAAGACGGCGAAAGCCATACACCCCACAAAGGTGAAGCCGTGTAAAAAATGCGGTCGTTACCTTGATATACGCTATTGCTATTTTTCTTCTATTCTATTCCACCGAGTTGAGTCGTTGCCGTTCTTTCGGGGTGATATTGAGATTAACTACCTGACAAACATTTTTGATTTCATCCCGCAATTTATTGAACTCTACGGTGAGCGCGCACTGCGGATTCTCCCAGCGCTTTTATCGTGTAAACAGGTACCCGACCCTCCGATACTCAGAACCGCCGAGGAATGGCAGTCGTGGATTGAGAATGTTTACATCGTCGCCGAGCCGAGTTTACTCAGTCCAGGCGCTATGTCTAATGCGCCTGACAGACTTGATGGTTTCCACTCTTTCAACCGCTGCTGTCGCTCCACCGCAGATAAAGGGCGTTCGAAAGCAAATCTTGCGCTTTACAGCACCGATAGGCGCGCATTTGAGCATTGGGTGGACGGGAACTGGGTCGCCGCGAATATGTTAATGGGCCTTATCAACTCGAACCCTCATCTGAAAGTGGAGCATTGTCTCAACGGCGAGGGTGAGGATCACCCTCGCCCATGTTCAGCAGATCACATCGGTCCAATATCGTTGGGTTTTGCTCACCGTCCCGAGTTTCAACTTCTCTGCAAGCCGTGTAATAGCGCAAAGAACAACAGGCTGTATTACTCTGACGTTGTTAATCTTCGCCGCGCAGAGAAAAACGGCGAAGTAGTGACATCGTGGTATATGGAAGACCTTTGGCAAAGGCTCAATGGTAACGTCACGGATACGGACACCGCGCTGCGACTTTATCGGGTACTAAGAGATAACCGACATAACGCGATGATGACTCTCGCGGGGTACAAAGATGCCGGGCATTGTCTGTTCCTGTACACGTTTCTGAATCTACAGTACGCCGATTACAACTATGAAATCACCGGTTATGGCGTCAAAAACCACATTGTCACCGCTGAATTCAAGATGACGCCATCACAGTTGCTGTACGTTAAAGAACAAAAGGCTCGGCGTGTCCGCGTCGCCTTCGGGTCATTGGCAGAGTATAGCTTAAAGGAAAACCGCAATGGATTCAACATCGACCTTGAGGAGAACCGCGCATTATTTGATAAGAGCATCGCGGCCTTAGAATCCGCCGGGGACGAGTACCGCAAGTATAACAATCGCTTAATCGCGCTTCTGGATGGCAACGAATTATCGGAGGAGGATCTCCGTAGCTTCGTCTCCAACGTGCCGGATATCGTAAAGAACGAGAACATTGTGTTTGCCCGGCAATGCGTCATGAGGATTATGAACAACATAGCGCGGCATCTCGCGGGGAAATGGGATGACCTGCGATATTCGCGTGATCTTTCCGAATAGCGTCAAGAGCTGGGGTACTGGCTCTTTTTGCGTTTACTGCGACTTTATTCGGGCAATATAAACTTCAGCAGTTATAGCACCGCGCATAAACGACTGATAATCACTCTCCGGCGCGGTCGCATACTGCTTGCCGCTGCCATCCTCTCCGGCATAGACGGTCGGCAAGTCTGACAGGGCCTCCTTGGCGCTCGTAACGTCGGGGAGTTTTTTTTCGCCCGTGTCAATTGTCATCTGTTGTGACTCGGCTTTTGGCACTTTCGTTATGGGCTTCATAGTATAGCCGTCGACAACTTCTTTGCTAGACCCAATGACGATGACTCGCTCGCGTCGTTGGGGAACGCCATATTCGGCGCAGTTAAACTTGAATGTTTTTATGGACTCGACGCTTCGGTTCAAATCCTTTTTAATCATTTCGAAGAAGCGCCCCTGTTCAAAGTTCAGAATACCCGTGACGTTTTCAAACACAAAGCCATAAGGTTTGATTCTGCTCAGGACATCGGTGTATGACTTGAACAGCCAGTTTCGTTGGTCGTTCATGTTGTCATAACGGTTCGCGGTGGAGAAACCCTGGCAGGGTGGTCCGCCGATTACGAATAGTGGAAGTTCCGGATTCTCAGCCATCGCTTTCCAGCACCGTTCAACGATAGCGTCAATAATCCCCTCAGTCGTGATATCTCCGCAGATGGTGTCCTCTTGGATATTCGCTTTGTGTGTTTCAATTGCGGCGGCGTTGATATCGCTGCCGATTATGGGTTTCCACCCTGCCCAGGTGAATCCGAGTGACAGCCCTCCCGCACCACAGAACAGGTCGACAAATTGCCCTTTGAATGGTAACGCCGCGGCTAATTGATACGCCAAGAGCGGAGGTACCGCATTGCCTATTTGGTCGTTAATTGCGGACAGCGAACCCTTGAATTCAAAGCAGTCTGGAAACGACTGTATACGCGCTGCTTCGCGTTGCGTGAGCGTTCGCTCCTGACCGTAGTGAATATTACAACCGTTCCCTGGGCGCGGGAAATATGTGCTGATTGTATATGCCGGCATATCCTCACGTAAACGGCCATAGTATGTTGACCGGCTACCTTTTCCGGCTTTGAAACTCTCGCGGATTTGCACCAGTCTCTGCGATGGCACCGACTCGGGTATGTTCTTCCAATTCCCGCCCTGTGGAACATATGATATGATTTGTTTGTCAAGGTCAGAGAGTTTCGGTGCATAGTGGTTCGGAATAATCACACGGTTATCATCGGTGGCATAAATCTTCTCTGCAGCAATGCGGAGTTTTGTTAATTCCTCGTCCGTCAGAGCAAAGGTGCCGACGACATGCAGAAAATCCGCAGCCGACAAATTATACGCTTTTGCAACAAGGCATTCAAGCTCATCCATCGCGTCAGTGTCGCCCGATGTTAATGCGCTGTCGACGAGCGCGACAATGCGCTCCGCGTAATCATTTTTGGATGGCGGGATGGGTATGGTTTTCAAAACACCGCTTGGAACGTGGTTCGTCACAAGCTGCCGTCGCGCCTGGAACTCGAATACCATCGAATTCATCACCGAAAGGATATATGCAAGCTCGGCGTGGGAAGCGCCTGGTATGTAGACAACACCGAGGGAATTCCCGGTCACAGTTCCGGCGGGTATAATAGTTGCTTGCATCCGTCGCTTCTGCGATGACCGCGAAACGTCCCGCCAAGCGATACGTTCATACTTAGTCGATTCCGGCGCGGTTTTAGTTTCCTCCGCGTTTAGATATCGCATCGCTTCTTCCGTCATACAAGAATATCGTCCGACCATAAAACCCTTAATAAAATGCAACGTCCCCGAATCCGAGAGCCGCTCACCAATACGGGTTTCGTCAAGCTCACGCCCAATTTTCAAGTTTGGATATTCTGACAAAGGTTTTAGAAGCTTGAGCTGATTTGCGATAGCAAACAGCGTTTCGTCATATCCAAACGGCATTACATACTTCGAGGATCGCATAAACTTCAAACTCGCACCATCTAAGACAGCGTCTTTCCGGTTCCGTTCCTTGTCAAAGACGGTCGAAGTGAACTCCACGGTTGTGGCATCGCTCTTTTGTAGCACAATAGTCGCGCTCGATTGGTCAACGGAACCAAACAGCTTAAGTTCCGCGGGGTAGTATGCGACAGCTTTAACGGAATGCTCGTCAAATATCCATTTTCTAAGCGACTCTGAAACCTGGTCAGCGAAGAACGAGGCGGGCAGTACAATCCCGCAAACTCCTTCCTGGGCGGTTAGCCTCATCGCACACTCCGCACCGAGACGCGATAGATTAATCCCCCAGCGTCCAAATTTCTTTTTCGGCATTGAGTATGTGCAGAACTTTCCGAGTAAATTTCCGTACTCTTCCGTCGCGCGCTCATAGGCTGTCCATTTGTCCTCCGACGAGAGGTGTCTTATATCTTCTTTCTTCGGTTTGAGAATGCACCACGGAGGATTGGTTATGCACACGTCATACTTACCTCTGTGCGCGGTTGCGCCGATAAATGAGTCTCCCGTGATCGCGTCCACGAGGATAGAAAGCCCGGGAGCTTGCTTCGACAGCGATAACACGCTGTTTTTCGCGAACTCTACGGCGGTGCTGTCAACGTCCCAAAGAGAAACGAAAATTCGCTCTATACCTTGTGATTTGTCTGAAGCTATAAATTCTTCGATGAAGTGATACGCAAGCCGCCCGTCGCCACAGAACGGGTCGATTATATGCAACTCTGTGCCCGATAGATTAAGGCTGTCAATAATAGTATTTACCATCTCCGCGTAGATGAATTCATGTGTATAAAAGCGGCCTGTCAATTTAGAGTAATGGCTGTCGTCATCGGAGAACTGCTCTTTGAGAAAAGAGTAATAATTGGTACTCGCGCTTTCGGTGTTTTGCTCCGAAGTCTCGGGAATAATGCCGCAGTTTTCCGCCGCAGTTATCTGAGTGTTCGTCATGGCGCTTTCACCTCGTCCGAGACGACTTCCATAATGTCGCCTATATCGCAATTCAACGTCCGGCAAATTTTAAGAAGGACTTCCATGCTGACGTTTTCGCTTTTAGACATCTTCGTTATCGACGCCCAGCTAACTCCCGATGCCGCCTTCAAGTCCTTCTTTAACATATCCTTATCTATGAGCAGTTTCCACAGTTTCTTGTAACTAACTGACATGCCGCTCTCACCCCTTGCCTTGCCTCTGATAATTATATCGCACTCATTGTACCAAAAACAGGACTGTTTTGCAAGATAAAAACAATAATAAACTCTGTAAATAGGAGAATATACGTAATAATATATTGAATTAGCTCTTCCTATGTGATATAATAAATACATAACTACGTTAATCTAGCAGTTAGAGCAACATAGGAGCAATGATGATCGGTTCAACGATATTCATCGCCGGAGTATACGGAACAGGCAAAAGCACTTTATGCTCTACGTTATCTGTACGGCTTCATATCCCAGCGTTCTCGGCAGGCGATTTGATCAGTGCGATAAACGGCGAGCAGTACGGTGCCAATAAAGCGGTTGCCGACATGGGAAACAACCAGACACTGTTAGTTGAGCGTGTGCGGGAGCTCAATCGGGAGAATGAAAGGATTATCCTCGCCGGGCATTTCTGCATATTCAACTCCAACAACGTCGTTGACGTGTTGCCCGAGTCCGTATACCACGCGCTAAACATCACTCGAATAGTTTTACTAGAGGCAGATACTCAAACAATCATTGATCATTTGAAGAGGCGCGACGGTAAGAACTATTCGAAAGAGAGTGTTACCGCCCTGTCAGACAAAGAACGGGAGCAGAGCGAGCGGATTGCCGCACAGCTAAAATGTCCACTTGATATATATAAAATGGCGTTTACGGATGAAGACCTAGATTATGTCGCTACGCTACTTTACATAGGAGGATAAGCCATGAGAGTTTTGCTGGACACCAACATTATCATTTATCGCGAGAATAAGAAAATGACCAATTACAGCATTGGCCATTTGTTTCGCTGGCTTGACAAGCTGAAGTATGACAAACTCATCCATCCGCTGTCTAAGAAGGAAATCGCGGAGTATCAGTCTGCCGATCCAGCTGAGGCCATGACTCTCAAACTCGACGCATACCAAGAGTTGAAAACGCAGGCACCAGTGGCAGAGCAAGTGGCGGCGTTTACGGCGACAGTCGATAAAGATGAAAACGACAGAATCGACACCGCACTGCTCAATGAAGTCTATCAAGGGCGCGTCGACCTACTTATTACTGAAGACAAGCGGCTCAGGCGAAAAGCCGAAGGACTCGGGCTTGGGCATAAAGTTCTCTCCATTAACGCCTTCTTGACAGTCGCCACGAGTGAGAATCCCGGTTTGATCGAATACAAGGCTCTTGCAGTACGAAAGGTAACAATCGGCGAAATTGATGTACGAGATGCTTTCTTTGACAGTCTACGCGCCTCGTATGTTGGTTTCAACAGTTGGTTTAATCGCAAGTGTGACGAGGACGCTTATATATGCCATGACGACACGGGTCAGTTACTTGGGTTTCTATATCTGAAAACAGAGAATGCGGACGAAAACTATAACGATATCACACCGGTATTCCGTCCAAAACGGCGCTTGAAAGTCGGTACCTTCAAAGTTGTTGCTACGGGTTTTCGGCTCGGCGAGCGGTTCATAAAGATTATACTGGATAACGCTATCGAGCGGAATGTCGACGAAGTGTACGTGACTTTGTTTGAAGACCGTCCGGAGCTTGAGACTCTCGCTACATTGCTCTCGCGCTGGGGTTTTGACAAATACGGCGTAAAAACTAGTACTGGTGAGACTGTGCTGACCAAGCAGATGAAGCAATATATCTCCAATCTCACTCCTCGTCAGAATTATCCGAACCTTATATACGGAATGCAAAAGTTCATACTACCAATTCTCCCGCAATACCATACATCCCTTTTGCCGGACTCAATTTTACGGAATGAAAACGAGAGCGATTTTCTGGCAAAAACACCATACCGCTATGCGCTGCAAAAAGTCTACATATCATTTGCACCGGAGAGGAATATCAGCCCTGGGGACATAGTTGTGTTTTACAGAACCGGTGTACAGGGTAACGCTGGGTACACGGCAGTATTGACATCTGTCGCAATCATCGAAGAAGCCATAAGCGGCTTCTCTTCTCGGGAAGATTACATGAGCCACGTTCAAAACAGGAGTGTATTCACGAATAATGAGCTGGAGGAGTTCTGGAGGCGGTACAAAAGCAATCAGATTGTCCTGAAGTTTATTTTCGTAAAGAGTCTCGAAAAGCGCCCTATTTTAAAGTTTTTGTGGGATAATGATATTGTCGCGTTTCCGAACGGACCGAGACCTTTCACGCGTATATCGGACAATCAATTCAATATGATTTTAAGCGAGGCTCAGACTGATTTGAGCCATTACTGGAGGTAAAATTCTTGGCATCAATATTATTGTCTATCAAGCCGGAGTATGTCGAGCGGATATTTTCCGGTTCTAAAAGATATGAGTTCCGAAAGAGGTTAGCCAACAAATCCGTCAGCAAAATTCTGATGTATTCGACTGCACCGATAATGAAAGTTGTCGGAGAGGTTCAGATTGTAGAAACGATTTCGGCTTCGCCTACTGCTCTATGGCAAAGTACAAATAAATTTGCGGGAATCTCCCGTGATAAGTACCGGGAGTATTACAAAGGTTGCAAAGTCGCTTATGCCTATCGATTAGGACAAGTGACGAGGTATGAACCGCCGAAAGAACTTAGCGAATTCAATATTAGTTTACCACCGCAATCGTTTATCTATTTGTCAGGAGATCGATTAGATAACGAAGCACTCAACGAAACCCTTTAACGTATATTTTGTTAACGACTCTGCGCTGTGATGCCGTCGATATTAGATCGTCAAAGTATTTGAACGGAACAAAATGAATCCTTTTATTTTTCCTTGAACTCCGTTATTTTTCATAGAACTATTTTATTTTTCCTCATAGGGTATTCAAATTGCCCCTTGCACCGGAAGTGCCGGAAAATCCCAACAACGCAAGAAAGCCTGCAATACAAAGGGCTTTGAATACCCCTACGGGGCAAATCCCTTGTATTGCAGGCTTTCCTGATACGCAAAATAAAAGAGTTGACCGAAGCATTGTATCAATGCTTCGGTCAAAATTTGGCGGAGAAGGTGGGATTCGAACCCACGGACGGGATTAACCGTCAAACGATTTCGAGTCGTTCTCGTTATGACCACTTCGATACTTCTCCGTATATATCATCTACGCCGGACCTCCAAATGCCCTTTGGAAATTGGAGAGAACTGGCGGAGAGAACTGAGGTGAAAACCATGGGGTAGTATAGCACAAAAACCTAGTAAAATCAAGGTTCTCCGACGTGGAGCTTCTCGATGACCGACTTGATTTCGAGTCAGTCCCGTTATGACCACTTCGATACCGCTCCATATCGTTTAACCGCTCATTAGTATAGCATGCCGCGCGCTGCTTGGCAAGCAAAAAATACGCGTGTGCATATAGCGCGCGTACACTCCCGCTCAGTCCAGATAATACCGGGGCTTTCCCACACTGGCCTTTCGGTATTCAATCGCCTGAAAGGGACAGGCGCAGATGCAAGCCATGCAGTGCGTGCAACGGCTGCCCCAGGCGGGACGGCCCTCTTTGAGACGGATATTGTTCAGCGGGCAAAGGCGTTCGCACCTGCCGCAGCCCACACAGGCGTTGGTAACGCGAAAACCTTTCGCGGAAACGCAGAAGGGATAAAAAACCCGGTTGACAGGCCCGCTGAAAAGCCGGTCCCGGAGGCTGGGAACATACGAAGGAAACGCTTTTCGTTCCCGAATGCAGCGGGCAGCCAGCGATAGCGCGGGCTGGGCATCCGCTATGACGCGCTCCGCGGCCTCCCGTTCGGGCACGGGGAACATGGCGACATAGTTTTCGGGCATTACAACGGCCAGCAGGCCGCGAAAACGAAGCCCGATTTCCGCGCACAGCCTGCCGGCATATTGCGCGGCGTTTCCGGCAGCGTCACCGCAGGTCAGCACAAAGTAGGCATCCTTGCTGCCGCGAAAACGGGACGCGCGGATGAAATCCCGAACCAGACGCGGAAGCTGCCAAGCGTATGTGGGCGCAACAAACACATAGGGCGTGTCCGAAGTAAAATCACCCGTGCGGCCCGCCTTTAAATATTCGTTAATGGACACGGCGGGTTCCGCATCAAGCGCCTCAGCCAGCCGCCGGGCCGCATAGCGGCTGTTGCCCGTACCGGAAAAGAATAAAATCATCCTCTCTTTCCTCCTTGTGAAGCGTGCGTGGGTTGCGGGCGAGGCATCCGGCTGAGCCTGGCGCCTCGCGCTCCTGTTTCAAACAGTTTACGATAGAAAGAGCGGTTTCGCAACTCCTTTGAGGGAAATAGCAACTGCGGGCGCTGGCCGTATCAAAGCGGAGCCGATGAGGGATACTGCCGTCATTGCGGTTGCATCCTAAAAGACGCCCGGCGGCCCGCACCAGCGTTTCATCACAGCCCGGCCCGCGGGATATGCGCCGGGCAATGGCTGCAACCCCCCAAACGATGTTCGCCAAGGAGAAATCAATATGATTGAAATCAAGGGTGAATTTAATACGGCAAAGGTCTTTGCAAATAGTCTGGACGGCATAGCGGCGCAGCAGCTCCAAACCATGTGCGACCAGGCGTTTCTGCGCGGCTGCCGTATCCGCGTCATGCCGGATGCCCATGCGGGCAAGGGATGTACCATCGGCACCACCATGACCCTCCATGGCAGGGCGGTGCCAAACATGGTGGGCGTGGATATCGGCTGCGGCATGGAAACGGCGGTGCTGGCCGACCGTAAGCTAGATCTGGAGGCGCTGGACCGGCTCGTGTACGCCGCCATCCCCGCGGGCACGCAAATCCGAAAACGGCCGCACCCTTATCAGGACCGGATCGACCTTCGGCAGCTTCGCAGTTACGGCAAAATCAACGGTGAGCGTGCGCGCATGTCCGTAGGCACGCTGGGTGGAGGCAATCATTTCATCGAGGTGGACCGGGACGACGGGGGCGTCTTCTACCTGATTATTCATTCCGGCAGCCGGCATCTGGGTACGGAGGTGGCGGGCTGGTATCAGGCGGAGGGTTACCGCGCCCTTTGCGGCAGTGGCAAACGGCGGCACGAATCGGATATCCCCAAGGAGCTCGCCTATGTGGAGGGTGCTCTGTTTGACGATTACCTACATGACATGCGCCTCACCCAGCGCTTCGCGCTTCTTAACCGGCAGGCCATGATGGACGAGCTGATAAGGGGCCTGGGGTTAACGGCCGTTGAAACGATCTCCACCATCCATAATTACATCGATACAGACGCGATGATTTTACGCAAGGGAGCGGTTTCCGCCAGAGCGGGCGAGCGCCTGCTCATTCCCATCAACATGAGGGACGGCAGCCTGCTGTGCGTTGGACGGGGAAATGAGGATTGGAATTTTTCAGCGCCCCATGGCGCGGGACGTTTGATGAGCCGCAAAGAGGCCGTGAGAACATTCGGCCTGGAGGCTTTCCGGCAGACCATGGAGGGGGTCTATACCACGTCCGTAGGGCGCGGCACGCTGGACGAGTGCCCCATGGCCTACAAGGGCATGGCGGAAATTGTGGATAACATCGGGCCCACAGCCGACATCGTCAGCCGACTGCGGCCCGTTTATAATTTCAAGGCTGGCGGACGCGCCTGAAGCATGCGCGTATCCAAACGGCGTTTGCAATTTCAATAAACAGGAGTATAATGACAAACGGCACCCCCCGCCCGCGTTAAGCGTGCGGGCGGCATATGATGCATACAATAAAGGAAGGCCCCCATGCACGAACGCGCTACCTTAATGACAGAAGGCTCCGTCTGGCGGCATATCGTCCGCTTCGCAATGCCCGTATTCTGGGGCAATTTGTTTCAGCAGCTTTATAACGTGGTGGATTCGCTGGTTGTAGGCAACTTTCTGGGCAGCGACGCGCTGGCGGCGGTAGGCTCCTCCGGGAGCCTCATCTTTTTGCTGGTGGGATTGTTCAGCGGCATTTTTACAGGCGCGAGCGTGGTGATTTCCCGCTATTTCGGCGCGCATGATGAAGGGAACATGCGCGTTGCCATCCATACCACGGTGGCGTTTGGGCTTGCGGCCGGGGTCGTTCTTTCTGTGGCGGGCGTTTTTTTGACCCCCGCGATTCTTCGGTGGATGGGCACGCCTGAAAGCGTGCTGCCCAACTCGATTGTGTATTTCCGCATTTATTTTTCCGGCGTGATCTTTGTGGTGCTGTATAACACGGCCACTGGAATCTTCCAGGCCGTCGGCGACAGCCGCCATCCGCTGTATTATTTGATCGTCTCCTCGTCGCTCAACGTTGTGCTCGACCTGCTGTTTGTGGCGGGCCTTGGCATGGGCGTGGATGGCGCGGCGCTGGCAACGGTGCTTTCGCAGGCGGCAAGCGCCGTGTTGGGGTTGCGCAGGCTGATGAATACCACCGGCGCCTACCGCGTGTGGCCGCGCAAGGTGCGCTTCAACCTGCCGATGCTTCGGCAGGTGCTTACCATGGGCATTCCCTCGGGCATCCAGAATTCCATTATCGCGATTGCAAACGTGGTGGTGCAGTCCAGCATCAACCTGTACGGGGCTATGGCCGTCGCGGGCTGCGGCGCGTATTCCAAAATCGAGGGCTTCGGCTTTCTGCCCATCAGCAGCTTTGCACTGGCTCTGGCCACGTTTATCGGCCAAAACCTGGGCGCGAAGGAATATGAGCGCGCCAGGCGGGGCGCGCGCTTTGGCGTGCTGGCCTCCCTGCTGCTATCGGAGCTGATCGGCGGGGCCATCTACCTGCTTGCCCCGGCGCTGATTTCGCTGTTTAACGGCGACCCGCAGGTAGTGGCCTACGGCGCGCTACAGGCGCGAACGGTTACGCTGTTTTATTTTTTGCTGGCTTTTTCACACTGTATCGCGGGCGTTATGCGCGGCGCGGGCCGCGCGGTTGTGCCCATGGTGGTGATGCTGGTGTGCTGGTGCGTCATCCGCGTGGCCTATATCACGCTTGTCGCGAGGGATTCGGGCAACATCCAGATGATCTTCTGGGCCTATCCCATGACGTGGACGTTAAGCTCCATCGCGTTTTTGATTTATTACCTCAAGGCTGACTGGCCTCATTACCTGGACCAGAAGCCGGCAAAAGAACGGGCATAGGCAGTATCCTCCATACATTTGTTTACAAAAACTTTTTCCCGCTCCGCTTGACTTCATCTTTTTTGCTGCTTATAATGTTTGACGTACAACAGTTTTACATCCAACAATATGCAAAAGGAGGAAGAAATGCAACCGAATCAACCGGTTCGAAGAAAGGTCGGAAAGGATATTCACCGCCTGTCCAACCATATCAAGCGCTATATGGATATCCACGGAAACCGCCGCAAAATCGAGGCGATCACAGGCAGCAACAGCTGGATCATCCGCTTCCTGTGCGAGCATGAGGGCCGCGACGTCTATCAGAAGGATCTGGAGTCGGAATTCGGCATTACGCGCTCCACCGCGTCCAAGGTGCTTCGCCTGATGGAGCAAAAGGGCCTTGTGGCACGGGAGAGCGTCGCGCACGACGCGCGGCTTAAAAAGCTGGTGCTGACGGATAAATCCCGCGAGCTCTCCCTCCAAATGCAGCGCGACGGAGAGGCCATGGATCGCAGGCTTCTAAGCGGCTTCACCCCTTTAGAAGAGGAGCAGCTTTACCGTTTTTTGGACCGCATGCTAAGCAACCTGGAGGAATAGCCGGGTGTATTGCCCGCCAAAAAGGAGGTATCTCAATGGTCAAACGCCTGATGAAAAGCATCCGGGAATATAAGGCTCCCTCCATCAAGGCGCCGGTTTTCGTCTCGCTGGAGGTTATAATGGAGGTCGTCATCCCGCTTTTAATGGCCAACCTGATCGACCAGGGCATCAGCGGCGGCAATATGCCCTATATTGTTAAAATGGGCCTTGCGCTGCTGCTCTGCGCCGCGATGTCGCTGGTTTTCGGTGCGCTGGCGGGTAAATATGCGGCCATCGCTTCGGCGGGCTTTGCCAAAAATCTGCGCGGCGATATGTTTAATCATGTTCAGGAGTTTTCATTTGCCAACATCGACCGCTTTTCCACCGGAGGGCTGGTCACCCGTATGACGACCGATGTAACCAACGTGCAAAACGCCTATCAGATGATCGTCCGCACGGCGTTCCGCTCGCCATTTATGCTGATTTTTTCGCTCGCGGCCGCCGCCGCCATCGACTGGAAGCTTTCGCTGATCTTCGTCGCTTTTATTCCCGTGCTGGGCGCTGGGCTTTACCTGGTCGCCACCCGCGCGCACCCCGTATTTGAGCGGGTATTTCGAACCTACGATAAGCTCAACGGCGTCGTTCAGGAAAACCTGCGCGGCATCCGCGTGGTCAAATCCTTTGTGCGGGAAGCGCACGAGGAGGAAAAGTTCGGCGCGATCTCCCAGCGCATCTATAAAGATTTTTCGCTGGCGGAAAAAATCCTCGCGTTTAACATGCCGCTGATGCAGCTTTGCATGTACGCCTGCATGCTCTTGCTTAGCTGGCTGGGCGCACAGGCGGTGGTCGCCTGCGGCGGGAACGCTGCGCTGGGCCTCTCCACCGGCGAGTTGACCAGCCTGTTTACCTATGCCATGCAGATTCTTTCCAGCCTGATGATGCTGTCGATGGTGTTTGTAATGATCGTTATCTCACGCGCGTCCATGGAGCGCATTGCGGAGGTGCTTGAGGAAAAGAGCGATATCGTAAGCCCTGAAAACGCGCTGACCGAGGTCAGGGACGGTTCCGTCGCCTTTCGCGGCGTAACCTTCCGCTACAACCGCAAGGCGGAGAAGCCCGCCCTTGACCATATCAATTTGGAAATCGCCTCCGGGCAGACCATTGGCATTCTTGGCGGCACGGGTTCCTCCAAATCCAGTCTGGTTCAGCTGATTCCGCGCCTGTACGACGCAAGCGAGGGCAGCGTGGAGGTGGGCGGCGAGGATGTGCGGCGCTATGATCTGGACGCGCTGCGAAACGCCGTCGCCTTCGTATTGCAGAAAAATGAGCTGTTTTCCGGCACCATCAAGGAAAATCTCCGCTGGGGTAACGAGCACGCCACCGACGCGGAGCTGCGGCATGCCTGCGAGCTTGCGCAGGCGGACGGCTTTATCCAAAGCTTCCCCGACGGATACGATACCCATATCGAGCAGGGCGGTACAAACGTTTCCGGCGGGCAAAAGCAGCGGCTGTGCATCGCCCGCGCGCTGCTGAAAAAGCCGAAAATCCTGATCCTGGACGATTCGACAAGCGCGGTGGACACGGCGACCGACGCGCGGATTCGCAGGGCTTTCCGCGAGGAAATCCCGGATACCACGAAAATAATCATCGCCCAGCGCGTCGCCTCGGTGATGGACGCGGACGGGATTATCGTGCTTGACGAAGGACGGATTGCCGGCATGGGTACGCATGACGAGCTGATGCGGAGCAACAGAATTTACCGCGAGGTGTACCAGTCCCAGATGAAGGGGGGCGAGGCTGAATGATGCGTGGTGGGATAAGAGGGCGCGGAGCTGCCGGAGGCAGGCCCCAGAGCGTTAAAAACACGGTCGCGAGGCTTATGCGCTATGTGGGCGCTTACCGGCTGCGGCTTGTGTTCGTGGTGCTGTGCATTGTGTTAAACGCCGTGGTGGGTGTGCTGAGCTCACTGTTTTTGCGAACGCTGATCGACGGCTATATTACGCCGCTGCTGACGGCCGCCGTGCCTGACTTTGCGGGGCTTCTGCGCACGGTGCTGGTGATGGCCTGTATCTATCTGGCCGGCGTCGCAGCCGGATACTTGTACAACCGGCTGATGGTGGTGGTCGCGCAGGGCGTGCTCAAACAAATCCGGGACGATATGTTCTCTCATATGCAGACGCTGCCCATCCGGTATTTCGATACCCACAGCCATGGCGAGGTTATGAGCCATTACACCAACGATACCGATACATTGCGCCAGATGATCGCGCAGGCCTTGCCGCAGGTGTTTTCCTCCGTGATAACGGTTGTGGCGGTATTTGCGGCCATGCTGTCCGTCAGCCTGTGGTTGACGCTGTTCGTGCTGGTTTACGCCGTCGTGATGATGCTCGTGGCGAAGCGGCTTTCAGGCCAGAGCGGCAAATACTTTGTGCGCCAGCAGCGGTCCATGGCCGACGTGAACGGTTTTATTGAGGAAATGGTCGGCGGCCAGCGGGTAATCAAGGTTTTCTGCCATGAGGAGAAGACCATGGAGGAATTTGCCCGCCGAAATGGGGAACTTTGCCTTAACGCCACCGAGGCCAATAAGTTCGCCAATATCCTCATGCCCATCATGAACAACATGGGACACGCGCTGTATGTGCTGCTGGCGGTGCTTGGCGCGGCGTTGGGCCTGGCGGGCGTGACCAACGTGAGCCTGATCGGGACAAACGTGCTTACACTGGGAATGATCGCCTCGTTTATGACGCTGTCGCGCAGCTTTGTGATGCCTTTAAGCCAGGTTTCCCAACAGCTTTCCTCCATTATCATGGCGCTGGCGGGCGCGGAGCGCATCTTCCGCCTGATGGATGAGGAGCCGGAGCAGGACGGAGGGTATGTGACGCTTGTAAACGCGAGGCGTGAAAACGGCGCGCTGGTTGAAGCGGAGCGGCGCACGGGCCTGTGGGGATGGAAGCACCCGCACCACGACGGCACGGTTAGCTATACGGAGCTTACGGGCGATATCGTGCTGGATGACGTGGACTTCGGTTATGAGCGGGAGAAGCCGGTGCTTCACAGCGTATCGCTTTACGCAAAGCCCGGCCAGAAGATCGCCTTTGTGGGCGCGACGGGCGCGGGCAAGACCACAATCACCAATCTGATCAACCGCTTTTACGATATTGCGGACGGCAAAATCCGCTATGACGGAATCAATATCAACAAAATCAGAAAAAGCGACCTGCGGCGATCGCTGGGAATGGTGCTGCAGGACGTCAACCTGTTTACAGGCACGGTGATGGAAAACCTTCGTTACGGCAAGCTGGACGCGACGGACGGCGAATGCGTGGCCGCCGCGAAGCTGGTGAATGCGGACAGCTTCATCCGCATGCTGCCCGACGGCTATCAAACTGTGCTTTCCGGCGACGGCGGCGGGCTTTCACAGGGGCAGAGGCAACTATTGTCCATCGCGCGCGCGGCGGTTGCCGATCCGCCCGTAATGATTCTGGACGAGGCGACCTCCTCCATCGATACGCGTACCGAAAGCATCGTACAAAAGGGCATGGACGCGCTGATGCATGGGCGTACGGTCTTTGTAATCGCCCACAGGCTTTCCACGGTACGCAATGCCGACGCCATTATGGTGCTGGAGCACGGGCGCATTATCGAGCGGGGCGATCACGCCTCCCTGATCAGGCAACGGGGCGCCTATTACCGGCTGTACACCGGCGCGTTCGAGCTGGAATAACGCGCCGGGCCCGCGGCCTACAGCCTTGGGGCAGGAAAGGCGCAGCCTTTCTGCCCGGTAGGCCGCAGGTCGTTTTCCTCCAGGAAAAAGGTGGCCGCGCGGTTCGCCTCAACCCGGGAATGCACACCGAGCTTCGCGTAAATGCTTTTTAAATAGGTCTTGACCGTATTTGGGCTGATATGCAGGCTTTGAGCAATCTGTTCATTGGTAAGGCCGCGGCCGAGCAGCGCGAGAATCTTGATTTCGGATTCTTTAAAGGGATGCTGCGGCAAGGGCTGCGATGCCAGATAGAGAGGATAGTGACGCGCCTGGGCCTCGACCGCCTTGAGCAGCCGTGCGTCAAAGGAACCGGTTGGTTCGGGTCGGCATTCCCTGAGCAGGGGAAGAATCGCGGCGCCCTCGTCGGCCGCCAGCTGGATAAACCGGTGCTTTTGCGCGATATTAAGCGCCGCCCCAAGAAAATCTCTCCAACGCGGGTCGCCTATCCGGCGCATGGCAATCGCCAGCAGCAGGTCCGCCTCCAGCTCGTTTTGCGGGCGGGCATACCGGATAAAGTAGTCGCGGAGCATGCTCAAAAGCGCCAGCGCTTTCTGGTTTTTTCCTTCGGTCAGGTAACAGCGCGCTTTGGTCATAAACGCATAGCGGTAGGTGATATGCAGTGGGGCCCGTTCGTCGGGCGCCTCGTTTTTTGCCCAGTTCAGCGGTTGGCATGGGCTGCCGGCCATCAGGCGGATTCGCATGCACAGCGCCGTCAGGTTCATTCGGAGGAAGGCGCTGCTTGGTCCGGAAATTCGCGGCTCAAAAGCCGCGAGATATTCCAGCGCGTCGCCGCTCTGGCCCTGTGCGGTCAAAAGCCTTGCCATTACGCCCGCGCCCGCAAAGCTGGTTTCGCAGTTGCCTCTCGCCTCCGCGTTACATATGCCGGTGTTGAGCAGCATAATGGCCTCCGCGGACGCCTGAACGCTGTTTTTTTCAAAGAGGCTTTCGGCCAGCGCGATATCCGGCAGGCCGATGCCCTCCCTTTTAAGCGCGGTCTCGACCGCCCCGCGAATGGTTTTATACAGCAGACGGTCGTGCCGGCTCCAGACGGCGAAATCCTTTCCGCCGTTCATGAGGCTGGGCATGGTACCCGTCGCGCTGAAGCTTTGCATGATGAGCTTGCGGGAGCTGACCAGCCCGGAAGCCTTGAGCAGCAGATCCAGAATGTTGACCGTGCCCCGGTGCGGGAGCGCAATGCGCAGATACCAGAGCCTCGCCTCGGCCCGCTTGCGGTCGTCGGGGCTGTTCTTCCTGTCCTGCGCGAACCGTTCCAGCTCCAGGTACCATTGCTCGCTTTCATCCGGCTGATAGCAGATGGAGCAGAGCATGCTCATCGCGCACATGAGCTCCGGTGATTTAACGATAATTTCCTTTGGCAGCGACCGGTAAAACCGCTCGGTGGAATAAAAATGCGCGTTGCCCGCGTTGCGGTTTGCGTTTCGAATCAAAAGCAGCGCCACGCGTTCGGCGTTGCCCGCCCTGTCATAGCAGACAAGTGCCTCGGTCAGGTTTCCGGAAAGCTCGTAATACAGCCCGGCGTTTTCATCGTTGCGGTCGCGCTCCGCTTTTGTCCATACGCGGCCTTGTTTCCATTGCAGATAATTTCGGAAAAATTCGGGGACGATGCGGTAGGACCCGTCCGTTTCCAGATCGCAGAAGCTGCCCAGCTCCGAAAAACGGGCGATTTCCTGCACGATATCGGGATCACCGGTCAGCATGCGCGCCATTTCCACGCTAAAGCTCTTAAAGGATGCGACATACATAAGCAGGTCGCGCGCCGCTTTTTCCATGGGGAAAAATACGCGGGAATCCAGCCATCCGTATACATCCGCCGTCGCGTCGTGGTACAGGCGCTCGCAGACCGGCTCGCCCCGGGCGATCCGTGAAACAATAAACCGGACCGCGACAGGATAACCGCCCGTGCGTACGAGGATTTCGGAAGCATTTGACGCAGGCAAATGAAAGCGGCACAGCAGCGCGTTGACCTCATCCATCCCGAAACGGAAATCCTCGCAACTGCGTACAACGAACGCGTCCGTAAGCTCCAGCGGCTTGAGGTAAGGCATTGGCCGGCGCCGGGACAGAATCAAGAACCTTCGCCGCGCCGGCGCGTCCTGAATAACCTGGACAAGCGCCGCCTGTTCCTCCGGCGAGTTTAGCAGATGTTCGTCGTCGATAATGAATAGCTGCGGCCGGGCCGCGTTAAGCTCTTTGAGAAATTCCTCGCTGCCGGCGGAGAGGATGCAAACGGAATGACCGTTCATATTCAAAGCTTCCAAAGCAAAAGTTGTTTTGCCAAAGCCGGCCTGTGCGCACACATAAATCACGCGCGCCTTTTGAAAAATCTCCCGGTAGCGCGTAAAAGTTCTGGCGACAGGGACGGCCTTACGATCGGAAGTCAACCGGAATCCCCCTCTTGTAATATCCTGTGTTCAGTATCCATTATACTAAATTTTGATGGTTTCGCAAGCTGGCAGCCGGGCGGAAGCGGATGGCGGGGAAATGCGCAATCCGTTTTTTCACCCGTTTGGGGATATCGCTTAAAACCGGATAATGCTATACTTTCGCAAGTGTCAGGTGAGTCCTGATACGCAAGAAATAGAGTTGGAGGACCAAACAATGAAAAAACTGATTGCCGTAGCCCTTTCCCTTGTGCTTTGTCTGACCGCATTTGCGGCCCTGGCGGAAACCGCCGTGACGATGGGCGAGCCCATTGCCTTTGAGGACGGCCTCACCTTTGCGCTGCCCGCCGATTGGGCCGAGGTGGAGCTGACCCCCGAAGCCGAGGAGGCGGGCGTTGTTTTACAGGCGAAGGATGCCGCCGGCGCCCGTACTGTAGCGCTGAGTTGGAGCGAAATTCCCGAAGGATACACCGTTGACCAGATGAAGGCCGAGTTTGAAGCCGCTGGTTATACCGAGGTTAACGTCGGAGAGGTAAACGGCCTGCAGATCGTTACCTATACCATCGCGGCCAGCGACGTGACGGGCTTCTGCACGCTGGGCAAGAATAACGACATGTATAATTTCGTCTTTGCGCCCGCCAGCGACGCGGAGTTTGCTCCCATCGCGCAGGCGATCCTGGCCACGGTTGCCTTTGAGGCGGCCGAGGGCGGCGAGGCTGCCGCCGAGTAATTTGATACGGCTACATACCTTGCATGGCGCATACGCTTCGGCGTGTGCGCCACGTTTCTTTGTCATACGAAAAAAAGCTACCACGCCGTCGTGGCAGGCAGCCTCGCAACGTTAAAAATCCCATATGGTTGGGACTGCGGAATTTTCGGACCCCTCATGCCACCCTTTTGGGGCGGCTTTTTCTATGCGGACAAGTGGAAAAACCAGGCCTCACCGCCCGGACCTATCCGCCGCCACATCCCTTCGCTCCGTCAGGCGCGTAAGCAGGCACAGGAGGCCAAAGACGGTTACAATCAGCCCGCGCGAGGTAAAAAAAGCGTGATTATAGGTGTGGTTGCCGGTAAAGAAATACCAGACGACCGGCAGTAGGGAAACGAACAGAAACAGAAGCAGCCGCGACACGGGCAGGGGCTCGCGCGCGCCTCGCGCCCTAAACAGCGCGACACCGTAGCCTGTGGCGGCGGCGACGCCTAAAATCAGATACGGCTTTTTGGCGAACACCTTCGCCACGCTTAGCAGCACATCCAGACGTGTGATGGCCTCAGCCTCGCTCTCCAGCGAGGAGCGCTGGCCGATCTTGGCAAACAGGTTGGCCCAGAAGGGTTCGCCGCTAAACAGGGCCGCAAGCAGCCACTTTCCGGCCCACATGCCAAAATAGCCGAAGCACCACGACGCGCCAAGGCGCGTCAGCATTCGCCAGAGCGGCTGGTTCCCGTCGCGTTCGCGCATCACCAAAAGAAGCAAAAAGGGCATGCCAAAGGTTGCGACAGGGTACGTCAGAAAGTCGAAATAGCTGGTCGCCATGCCAATCAGCAGAAAGAAGGCGGAGTCCCCCAGACGGCCCGTTACCCATTCGGGTTTCCATAATAGTATGAACATGGCGATTGTAAAGATATAGAAAACCGTTGAAAATTGCAATGAAAAGGGAACGATAAAGGGCGTGACGCATACGAGGGACAGGCAGAAGGCGGGCAGATAGCGCGAAAGCCCGCGCCGTTGCATCAGCGCGATGATGGCGGCCAAGAGCGCGCCCTGCAGCAGCATGTTGAGCATGCGGATATCCATGTAGGTCATGATAAGCAGCAGAGGCTTGAGGAAAATGAGAAAGCCAAGCCAATAACGGGCAATGGGCACGCTGCTCAGCTCCTCCATATCCGTCCCGGCAAGTCCGCGCAGGGTCAGATAAGGGTAGGAGGCGCCGTATACGTTTACCGTCCGCTTAATCAGCGGTTCCTCCGAAGGATGAATGGCGGTCAGCAGCATGAGCGCGTCGGTGGAATTATCCAACTGCGTGGTCTGGTAGCCCTTGAGAAGCTGCTCGTAGGATTCCTCGCCCGAACCCCAGCTTCCGTCAAAAGTGGGTACGGAGAGCAGAACGTTTTGCGCCATCCGCTCAACCGGCAGCGCATACGCAGCCAGCAGTAAAATAAAACCTGCCAGAATGCCTCCAAGCAGGATCAGCGCAAGCCGCATCGCGCCCCGGAAGCGGGAACGGCAGCCTGCTGCGTCCGCCCGGGTGTGGGTGTGGGGTTTCATTTAGCCAAAACACCATCCTTCCTGTGCTGAAAGCATTATACCGCACTGGCTGTGGCGGCGCAAGCCAAGGTTGACAACGCATGTACGGTATGGTATGATGTGCATAATACAAACGTTTGCACGGCAGTCCGCCACGCTGTGCTCAAGGAGCGTGCTCTCTATGAAAGCCACCATTAAGGATGTCGCCAGGGAAGCGGGCGTGTCGCCCTCTACCGTCAGCCGCGCGCTGCATAACAATCCCCGCATCAGCGAGGAGGTGCGGGAGCGCGTCAGGCGAATCGCGCAGAAAATGGATTTTCATCCCAACCAGATGGCGCGCAGCCTTGTCAACCGGAAAAGCCGCATCGTGGGCATCGTGTTCCCTGGCGACGCGGGGCAAAGCCTGGGGCATCCGTTTTATCCCGCGGTTTTACAAGGGCTCGGGCATGCGGCCAGCGAACGGCGCTACCATATGCTGCTCGCGACCGGCAGCGAGGCCGTTACCTCGGCCGAGGCGATCCGCCAGATTGTGGACAGCGGCTACGTGAGCGGACTGATTGTGCTGGCGGCCGAGGACAGCCCGGAGGAGGATGTGAGCGTGCCTGTGGTGGTAATCGGCCGCCCGCAGGATGCGCAGGATAGCTATTACGTAGATACCGACAACGTAAAGGCCGGATATACCGCTACGCGTTATCTGCTTGAGCGCGGGCACCGCCGCATTTTGCTGATTGGCTACGACAGGCAGTATACCGTAACCGTGGACCGAAGGCACGGCTATGAGCGGGCCCTCGGGGAAGCGGGCATTCCGTTTCGGCGGGATTGGGTGGTTCCCAGCCGCTTTATTCAAAACACGACCGATGCCGGGCTTTTGGGTGAAATATTCCGCGAGCGGGAGCGGCCCACCGCTGTCGTCAGCATGGACGACGCGTTGTCCATCGGGCTGACGGGCTTCCTAAGCGGCCTAGGGCTGAGCGTGCCGGGCGACGTGAGCGTTATCAGCTTCAACAACACAGAGGCGGGCCGCTACCACACGCCCGCCCTTACCTCGTTTGATGTGGATCCTTACAGGTTGGGCGTCAGCGCGATGACGCTGATGCTGGACCGCATCAGGGGCAATGTGGACGAGCCGTCGTCCGTGGAGGTGCCCTTCACCCTTGTGGAGCGGGAAAGCGTTGCGGCAATACCGCTGTCCGAGCATTAATAAAGGAGTAATCGCATGCGCACCATTCAGTTTGGTTCCATCTACCATATGCCCTGGCTGGAGTACCGCCACGCCCTGCCGGACGGAAGGGTTTGCCTGCGCCTAAAAACGGGACGGAACGATTTTTCCCGCGTGGCCGCGCGCGTAACCAGCAATTACGCCATTCCGACTTTTTTTCAAAATGCGGACGAATATGAAATGGCCGTTGCCTACCGCGACGAGTGGCATGATTTTTACGAGGTGGTTTTTGAGCCCCGGGACCGCCGCGTAAAGTACCTGTTTGTACTGCAAAGCGACGAGCTGACGTTTAAACTGGATGCGCTGGGCCTGCATCCCGGCGCGGACGCGTTTGAGGACGTGAGCGAGGCGTTCGCCTTCGCCTATGCCTATCCCGCTGAGGCCATGCCGGAATGGGCCCGCGGCTGTGTAGGATATCAGATCTTTCCCGACCGCTTCCGCCGGGAGGGCGGCGACGAAGCAGGGCTGGAGCCATGGAACAGCGACCGCGTGCAAAATGAGTTCCGATTCGGCGGCAACCTGCGTGGAATTTTGAAAGCCGTTCCCTACCTGAAGGAACTGGGCGTCAAAATGATCTACTCCACGCCCCTGTTTGTCAGCGACAGCTCTCACCGCTATAATACGTTTGACTACTTTCGGATCGACCCGCTGCTTGGTACCGAGGAGGATCTTCGCGAGCTGTGCGACGAGTTGCACAACAACGGCATGCGCATTGTGATGGACGGCGTATTCAACCACTCCGGCATACAGTTCCCGCCGTTTGTAGACGCCAGGGAAAAGGGAGAAAGCTCCGAATACCGCGATTGGTTTTTCTTTGACGATACGGAGGCGTGCGGCTACCAAACCTTTGGGCACTGGCCGTACATGCCAAAGCTGAACCTGCGAAACGAGGCTTGCGCACAGTATTTCCTCGAGGTGGGCCGCTACTGGCTGGAGCGTTGCCATATCGACGGCTGGCGGCTGGACGTAAGCCCCGAGGTGTGGCCGGACTTTTGGCGGCGCTTCAAAAAGATGATGCGCGAGGAAAATCCCGACAGCCTGATGATTGCCGAGTGCTGGGATGACAGCCGCGAATGGTTAACCCAGGGCGATATGTTCGATTCCACCATGCATTATGTACTGAGCCGCAATATTTGGAACCGCTTTTGCTATCACAAAATCAGCGCGGAGCAGTTCGACTGGGCGGTGAACCGGGCGGCGATGCTGTATCCCCAGCGTATACAGGAGGTGCTTTGGATCTTTCTGGGCAGCCATGATACCGCGCGCGTGCGTACCCGGGCGGGCGGCGATGTGCGCATGCTTCACGCCGCGTCGTTTTTTCAGTTTACCTATCTGGGAGCGCCCATCATTTATTATGGCGACGAGCTGGGAATGGAGGGCGGGGACGATCCGTACTGCCGTTTTCCCATGCGATGGGACAATGTGGAGAACAATCCGACGCACAGGCATTATCAGCATCTGGCAAAAATCCGCGAAAAGACGCCCGCTCTCCGCGTGGGGAGCTTCCGCACCCACGCCGTATTTGACGATGGGCTGTACGCTTACCTGCGAACCGCCGGCGGCCAGCAGGCGCTGTGCATTCTCAATACAGGGACGGAGCCCGTCAGGCGCCGCGTGGAACTTCCCGGTGGTATGGCGGAAATGGCTGTTGTGCATGATCTTTATGCCGATAAAAGCATTGCCGTGGAGGATGGAGCCGTGAGCTGCGCGCTTGATGTGGGCGAGGGCTTGATTTTGGTCTAAAAATGTTTACAATGTACCCATGGGATGTTGCGGGCGGATCGCCCCGGCGTTTCTTTCAAAACACGGAGGAGGACACCCCGAGATGAAGGAACTGGTCGAAGCAATCCGCGCGCGGGGCGTGGGCGTGGGTACGGAAATTGTGAAGGTGGACATGTTTTTGAACCACCGCCTGGATACCGATTTGTTTGTGAAAATGGGACAGGCGTTTGCAGACGCTTTCGCCGCCGAGAAGCCTGATCTGGTGCTGACGGTGGAGGCCAGCGGCATCGCCGCCGCGCTGACCACGGCCATGGCCTGCGGGAATATTCCCGTGGTATTTGCCAAAAAAAGCCGTACCCGCAACGTTACGGGCGACGTATATGAGAGCCGGGTGTTCAGCTTTACCCATGGCGTGGAAAACCATATCCGCGTAGCCAAGGAATACCTGCCTACGGGAGCCAAGGTGCTGATTATCGACGATTTTCTGGCCAACGGCGAGGCTGCCGAGGGCCTGTGCGGCCTGGTGCGGCAGGCGGGCGCGACGGTTATCGGCATCGGAATTTGCGTGGAAAAAAGCTTTCAGCCCGGCCACCAGAAGCTGGCGGACGACGGGTATAAGGTGGTCGCGCTTGCGAAGGTCACCGGTATTGTGGATGGAAAACTACAGGTCGAGGATTGACGGCCTGGAAGGGAATCCGGTGGCTTTCGATGGGCTCCGAGAGTTTTAATGGCGCGGATGCGCCATTTTTTATAGCTCTATTTTCCATTTGTTAGGAAGATCGTAAATATGTGGAAAGAATGGATGGGAATTCTTATTTGTGCTGGCGCGCTTGTGGGTCTGGCAGTGTTTTACATCCGGTACTTCCGGCTTCCAGTGTGTATAACGCCTGTGCTTTGTTGCTCGGGTGTGAGTGTTTTTTTGACGTTTGCCGGAATGGCTGGACTTCTTCTGCCAGGCTGCTACATCGTGCTTGGACTGGGATGGCTGGCGCTGGTCGTGGGGATGATTGCGCCCGGGAGAAGGCGGCGTGAGAAACCGAAAGCGCTGGAATGGACCGTGCCGTTGTTGTTCCTGGTAGCGCTGTGCGCGTATGCGGCGGTACGTGTGAATGAAAAATCGTTCATCCATTACGATAACTATTCGCATTGGGGCCTGATGGTTTCCCAAATGCTGCGGCTGGACGCGCTGCCCACGGCTATGAGCGCTCCCGTCGTTGCATTTTCTTCCTATCCCCCCGCTGCCGCCTGCCTGGTCTATTTTTTCGCGCAGTTTTCTGGCGCGAGCGAAGGAGCGATGATGTTTGGCCAGGCGTTTTGAATTTTCTGCTGCATTTTGCCCTTCTGGGGCTTTGTCAAAAAACGGGCGGTACTGAGCGTGGCGCTGATTGTATGCATGGCGACGGCGTTGCTGGTAGGGAATATCTTTATTGTTGATTTGCTGGTGGATACGCTGCTGCCGCTTTTAGGCGTTGCCGGCGTGCTTTGCATGGCGCTGCTTCGTAACAGGCAGCGGGCAGCGACGGCCAGTGCCGCCGTTTTATGCATGGCGCTGGTATTGGTTAAAAACTCGGGCCTGTTCTTCGCCGCAGCCGTGACGTTTATGTTATGGGCTTGCGCGCTGCATGGCAAGGGCCGTGGGAAGGCGTTGGGCGCGCTTGTAAGCGTAGAGCTGAGTATATTGTGCGTCATTTTGCTGTGGCGGCTGCATGTGGCGCGCGCATTTGGTTCAGCCGATGTGGGCAGCCACGCCGTATCCCTTGTGGGCTACGGCGAAGGACTCTCCCAAAAACTGGAGCAGGGGCCTCTTGGACAGATTGGTTTGAATTTTTTTCAAAAGGCAAACGACCCGGCAGGGCTACCTAACCGGATACTGATGCTGCCGCTGATGGCGGGCCTGTGGCTCTGCCTGTTAAAGCAGCCTGTTGGGAAAAAGCTGCTCGGGTTGCTGCTGTTCACGCTCGCGTGCTGTTTTCTGTGGCAGGTCGCGTTGTTATGGGCTTATCTGTTTACCAGTTTTTCAGCGGTGGATGCCCTCAATATCCCCAGCTATGAACGCTATTCGATGAGCGGCACACTGTTTGCCGCCGGTATGGGCCTGTGGGCGGTGTTACTCGCGTTGTCCGCCCTGCCGGAGCGTGGCGAGGCGCGCGGACTCGCCGTGGCGCTGTGCGTGCTGATCTGCACAACGCCGTTTTTACCCCTAAGGGACCGTCTGTCGCTTTTGTATCGTGACGACGGTGCGCCGCCGCTTCGGGAAAAGCTGGAAACGCTATATTCACAGGAGGATGTCGGCTACGGTAAAAAATACTGGCTTCTCCTCAGCGAAGCAGGCGAAGCGGACTTGGCCTATCAGCTCTCTCGATATTTGCTGGGTTCGCCGCATGTCCGGTGCATTTATCCATGGACAGACCCCGGGGACCCCGCGCTTTGGGATAACCCATGCGACGTGTTGATCTTTACGGATGAAAACATTGAAATGATGGATGCCTGGGTACCGCTGGCGGAGGAAACGGAAATCACCGTAGTTATTCCAGAATTTTCTTGAAAACCAAAGAAAAAGCGGAATTGAAGGCAGGTCCGTCGACTGTCTGCCTATAACCGCTTGGCCTAGATATATGCAAGGAATCAAGTTCGGCTGTGCGTTTGCGGGCCTAACACGGTTCAAAAGCCGTATGCGTCCATCAGCGTGCTGCATGCGTGGAGTGGGAAGGCGAGTTGCCCTGGCCGCCCTGTCCCCCTATTGTTTTGATTCAAAAGCGCGATTATAATAGAGAGGATCATTCCGAAACCAATGCTCAGGAGGCGATCCCGTTGAATACTCCCCAATGGTTCCCACATCGCGGTCAATCCGCGAAGGCCCGACCGGAGGAGGAGCCTTCCGCCCGGCAGGGCGCGCCGGTTCCGCAGGCAGAAATACCCCGGCCCGGCGGTGGGGAAGCGGCCGTAACCAAGGGACACGGCGCCATCACCGGCCGCGACCTTTCGCAACTGTCCAGCCTCACGCGTCCGTTCGTGCGCGATCCTTTCTACCGCCTGCGTCCGCCGTTTACCCGCGAGGCGGCGGAGCTGTCGCTGGAGCTGGCCAACATGACCTATACTCTGGATCTGGACCCCTGGGCGGAGGCGGGCTGGAATGATTTTTCCATCCAGATCGACGATACGCTCCAAAGCGGTATGACCCATGGCGGAAGCGCAGACGGCGAGCGGATGCAGAACCTCATCAGCGCATGGAAGATGCTGCGCGCGAAGGCGGCTCTGCGCGAGCTCAACCCCGTCGCGCAGGTGATGAGCGCCCTCCGGCAGCGTGAGCGCAGCGATACGATTAAGGCCGTGTGCATGATGCACCGTATGGAGGGCGGCGGGTACCTGCTCGCTATCGGCTTCATGGGAACCGGCAAACGGTTTTACGACTGGATATCCAACTTCCGCTTCACCACCGAGGAAGGCTTTCACAAGGGCTTTTACCAGCTGTGCACCTACTTTGAGCAGGGCGCGGAAAGCATCGTTTTTCCCAAAACGGCGGCAGAGCTCGGGCTGGAAAAGCTGACGCTTGGCGAGGTGCTCTGCGAGATGAAAAGCGCCCGGAGCCGCTTCCGCCTGTGGATGGCAGGGCACAGCCAGGGCGGCGCGGTGATGCAGGTTTTTACCCACCGGCTGATCACGGACTGGGGCGTGCTGCCGCAAAACATCACCGGCTATGGCTTTGCCTCCCCAACCGTTGCTACCGGAAGGCTTGTGTATGACCCGGCCGCCTATCCGCTGTACCACATCATCAACAGCGACGACATGGTGCCCCGCATGGGCGCGCTGCTGCACCTGGGCCTCTGCCTGTCCTTCCAGTCGGACGATAAAATGAGGGAGGCGACCTACGGTCTGAGCGCGCTTCCGGCTGACATCGCCGCGCGTGAAACCATTCGTTCCTATCAACGGCAAATGGTGGACACCGCCAGCATCCTTTTGTATTCCACCGCGTTTATGCAGTGCATGGCTGAGGAAAAGGGCGAGGAGGGCCTCAATAGCCTGATGTCCAAAAAATGGAGCTTTGCGCCCATCGACCGCGTGCTTGCGCTGGCGGGGGACAAGGCGATGGATTGGCTGGACAGGCTGGTGGAAAACGCGCAGAACGGTCACGCCGCGCTGACGGGCAGGCCGATGGATGAGGCGGAACTCACCCGGCTTCGCGATAGCATGCGGCCTATGATGCATGAAATCCCGTTCAGGCGGCTGATGGGCGCGGTGCTGAGCTACTGCGTACCGCCTCACCACATCATGCGCAACCAGCAGAAGGAACAGGGCGCATACGCCTATATTGTGGAAAACAGGCTGGACGAGCTTCGGCCTTTCATCTGGCTTAATCCAAAGGACAGCGCGCCCGTCAGGCGCTACGGCGAGCTTGCCGCCCTGCGGGCGCAAACGCGCGAAGTTCTCCGCGCGGCCGTCCCCGCCCACCGCAAGGGAGCCGCGGTTGGCGCAAAGGCCCGCGCACAGGCGCTCGGTGTGCAACGTACAGGCATCGGCGCGAGACGCGGTTTGCGTTCCGCGCATCGCTGAACGATGAAGAACACGCGCGTTGCCGGCGCTTTTCAGCGGGCAATGCGCGTGTTCTTTATCTCCTACAGCGGCGCGGAAAGCCGCTCTTTAAGCATATCTTTTCCCTGACGCTCCCATCTGGACAGCTGCGGTTGGGATACGCCGAAACGCTTCGCCACCTCGGCCTGTGAAAATCCCGCCCCAAACCTGAGCCACAGCACCTGCGCATAAGGTTTATCAAGGCCCATAATCGCATCCTTGAGCAGCACCCAGTCCTCAAAGCCTCCGCCGCCATCCGGTACGGATAGGCGCTCGGCGTCCACGTCGCCTTCTACGCATTGCATACGCTCGCGCGCCGCGAGCATCGCGCCCAGGCGCTCTGGTTCTACGCCCACCGCGACGCCCAGCTCCGCTACCGTCGGCTCCCTGCCGTCGCGGCGGCGCAGCTCCTCCCGCGCCGTTTCCGCGGCCAGCATCACGCGCAGGTCCGCACGCGGCACGTGCATTGGCGCCGCGCGGCGGCACAGTTCACGAAGCGCACCCAACACAAAGGGAATCGCATAGGTGGAGAAACGGGTCCCCCTGTCCGGATCAAAGCGTGAGGCGGCCCAAAGCAGCGCGGCCTCCGCCTCTCCGATCAGCTCCTCGCGTGGCACGCCGCGGCCGTAAAAACGGCGCGCGCAGTAAACCGCCAGTCCATAGTGCTCCCGTCCGGCAGGCGCCCGGTCAGCCAATTTCGTCAAGCATTCGCTCACGGTGCAACCCCACCTCGCCCGTGATGTATTTGCGCATCGTCACGGTGGTTCCTTCGTCCACGGCGCTTTCCACTTCTACTGCGTCCATAAACGTCTGCATAACGCAAAAGCCCATTCCGCTGCGTTCAGACCCGTCCCCCGTGGAATAGAAGGGCTGCATGGCCGCCGCAACATCCTCAATGCCGCATCCGTCGTCATGCACGCGCACGGTCAAAAGCCGGCGTTCTCCATATTCGGCGCACATGCGCACCATGCCGCCCTCCCTGTCCCGGTAACCGTGCACAATGGCGTTGGTGACAGCCTCGCTGACAGCGGTCTTGATATCCGCCATCTCCGGCAGGGTGGGGTTTAGCTGAACGGCAAAGGCCGCGATGGCAACGCGCGCGAACGCCTCGTTCTGCGGGCACGCCGAAAAGGTCAGTTCCATTTGGTTTTGCATCACAGCCGTCCTCCTCTTTTTGAATCCTCGATGCCGATCACACGGTGCAGTCCCGAAAGCCTGAACAGCTTTTCAATGGGCGGCTGCATGTTTTTAACGCTCAGGGTTCCCCCGCGCGCCTGTAATGCGCGCAGCCTGCCCAGCAGCACGCCGATTCCCGAGGAATCCATAAATGTCAGGTTTTCCAAATCCAGCACCAGATGGACGACGCTGGGGTTATCCACGATTTCGTCCAGCTGGCGGCGTATCTGCGGCGCGGCGAAATGGTCCAGCTCGCCCGCAATGACGACCGTTACAGCGTCCCTGAGCGGCTTTGCTTGCAACATGGCGCAACCTCCGATTTCGGTTTTTCGCGTGTAGAGTTCGTGTAGGCGTCACGCTTATCCTTTGCCGAAAAATGAGAGGTTATGCGCTTTTGCTCAATTTTGTGCGACAAATTTCGCAAAAAACACCGGCGCGCCGGGCGGTTTAACCGCCATGGCGCGCCGGCGATAATATGTCCGGCCCGGTATCTTATGCTGGTATCCCCGCGGGCCGGCATTCGTAGTATCCGCCCTGTCCGCTTTCATCCGTCACAAAGGTGCACAGGAATTCAGCCTCCTCACGCGGCAGCCGGAAGCTGTCGTTGCCGAGCGCGTCCGCGAAACGTGGATATCCGCTTTGGTCGTTCGGCATCGGAATGGCCGTGACCAGGTCGGTATTCTTCCAGAGCAGCAAAAGCGGCTCGTCGTCGCCCATATCGGCAAACCGCGGACTGTATTGCATAAGCCGCAGAAATTCCCAGCTTTCCAGCGCCTTCCAGGACGCGGCGAATTGTGCGGTTTCCCACTCCTGCGGATAGGCGTCGGCCAGGAAAAAACGCCGGCCGTCGCGCAGGTGGGAAAGCACCGCGCCCGCCTCCACACGCAAAGGGTCTTCATCAGGGCGGCGCATGGAGGCGTTGCCCAGCAGCCACACGCCGGCCGACGCAAGCGCTACGGTACAAAGCAGCCATACAAGGGGCGTCAGCTTCTTCATGCGAACTCCTTTCCGGCGCTATTCAATCCGCGCCGTAAAACGCAACAACGCTATATTCGGCGCGTTAAACAGCCTTCCCTTCATCGGATAAAAATCGCTGGATCCAACGCCACCGGATATGTACTGGTTGATGCTGTTTACGCGCTGCATGCCCACAAGCCCCTCGTCGGACGGGAACCAGCCCATTTCGGGCACATAAATCGCCCCCGCGCCCGGAAGCCGCCACTGCCCGCCGCAATAGTGCCCGGCAAGCAGCAGGTTGATGCTGCGGAAGTTAAACGGGGTTGACTGATCCGCCCATTCAATGCTGGTACGGATGTATTCCGCCGTCAGCGGCGCGTGGGTAACGGCGATCTGTAAATCCGTGCTCAGCATTACTTTGAGCGCCTCTGCCGTGCGCTCCATCGCGTCGAGCCGGTAGCAAAGCGCGCGGTAGGCGGCGCCGCCCTCAGCGTCGTACTGTTTGCCCTCGGCCTCCATGGTTTCCTTCTGCTTTTGAAGGCTGCCCAGCATGCCGCCTGCATCCACATCATAAAGGTATTCGGGCACAAACCACGCGGTTTTTTTGCCGACCTGCTGGCTGACGGGCGCGTCCAGATAAACCGCGCCCGCCTTCTGCGCGGCTAGTACCCAATCGGCAAGCACCTCGGGCGTGCCGCGCGGCGTGGACAAAATCGGGGCAGGGTCGTCATCTCCGGCCACGAAGTAAATCGGCGCGGTCGCGTTGATCTGCGACAGCGTATGGATCAGCGAAAGCATGGGCTCATAATCGCCCGTTTTACCCACCATGTCGCCGCTCATCACAACGGCATGGTAGGTCTTTCCATACAGCAGGCTGCGCCAAATGTTTAAGTCGCTGCCTATCGCCGCGGCATGCAAGTCGCTTATGTGCAGCACCGTCAGGCCCTCGTACGCCTTGTCCAGGGCCATGACCGTCACCTTCTCGGTCCGAAGCTCCATCCTGTCGTTTGCCGCTGAATTGAATAAAATGGCCGCGGCTGCCACGGCCGCAATCAGTGCCACAATCGTGAACAGGCAGCCCAAATTGCCGCCTTTTTTCTGCTCGGGGGCAAAGATATAGGTATTTTTACGTTTCCCCAAGTCAATCCCCCCCAACATATTGTATATACAATCATAGGGGAGCGTATGGCACAAGTCAACGGGGTATTTCTAAGCAAAAGATTGCTTTTTTCATGCCAAACCGCATGAATTCGACATCAAATCGATATACCTGTTTACAGATGATTTACACCTGTAAACAAATGAACGCACAGTGAACGGTCTGTAAATTCGGCCACCCTTCCGGGTGTGCAAACGGGCTTTTTATGGTATACTGATTTTGTATATCATATTGGCATGATTTGTCGGCGCGGGGCGAACGATTGTAGCCCCGCTCGACAGAATTCCCCCAAGGTTGTCATAGCGCTTGCCCCAACCGATGGTTTATGATGGGGACAAGCCCGCCGCGGCAGCCGCATGCCGCCTCGGGCGGCGGAACAGGAGTACCCCCTTGGCCAAGGAAAAAACCTGCTACGTGTGCGCTGCCTGCGGGTATGAAACGGCGCGCTGGCTGGGCTGCTGCCCGGACTGCGGCGAGTGGAACACCTTTGAGGAGCGCAAGGCCGCTTTGGCGGCGCCAAGCAAAACCGCTGAAAAGGCGGCGAAGTACCAAACCGCGAAAAAAAGCGAGATCCTTCCCCTGTCCGAGGTGGAGGAGCGCCAGGAGCCGCGCGCCACAACCGGCAACGAGGAGCTGGACCGCGTGCTGGGCGGCGGTCTGGTGACGGGCAGCGCCATCCTGATTGGCGGCGACCCCGGGATTGGCAAAAGCACTCTGCTTTTGCAAGTGGCCGGCAGCCTGAGCGAGCGTTGCCGCGTGCTGTATGTCAGCGGCGAAGAAAGCGCGCGCCAGATTAAAATGCGCGCCTCCCGCATCGGCGTCAGGCAGGACAGGCTTTATGTGCTTGCTGAAAACGATGTGGAGAGCATTCTGGAGAAATGCGAGCGCATGCAGCCGGACGTGCTGGTCATCGACAGCATTCAGACCATGGTTTCGGAGGACAGCGCGAGCGCGCCGGGAAGTGTGTCGCAGGTAAGGCAGAGCGCTGGCGCGATCGTCCGCTACGCCAAGGAATCGGGCACGTCGGTCTTCATCGTCGGCCACGTGACCAAGGAGGGAAGCCTGGCCGGGCCGCGCATTCTGGAACATATGGTGGATGCGGTTTTGTACTTTGAGGGCGACCGGCAGCATGAATACCGCCTGCTGCGCGCGGTCAAAAACCGCTTTGGCTCGGTCAACGAGCTGGGCGTATTCGAGATGCGCTCCGAGGGCATGGTGCCCGTGCCAAACCCAAGCGAAAGCCTGCTTTCGCAGCGCGCCAGGGGCGCGAGCGGAAGCGTGGTCTTTTGCACGCTTCAGGGCAGCCGTCCCATCCTGTGCGATTTACAGGCGCTGGCGGCGCGCTCGTTTTACACCGTGCCAAAGCGCACCGTGGGCGGCATGGATTCCGGCCGCGTGGCACTTTTGCTGGCTGTGATGGAAAAGCGCGCCGGTAAAAAACTGTTTGACCAGGACGTGTATATCAACGTCGCGGGCGGGCTCGCGCTCTCCGATCCGGCGGCGGATCTGGCCGTATGCGTGGCGGTCGCTTCCAGCCTGATGGGCTTTTCGCTCTCGGGCAACCTGAGCGTGATGGGCGAGGTGGGCCTCTGCGGCGAGGTGCGCCCCGTGGCGCAGGCGGAACGCCGCGTGGCCGAGTGCGTACGCCTCGGCTTTACGGAAATCCTGCTGCCCAAGCAGAACATGAAAAGCATCCGACCGATTGAGGGGGTACGAATGACAGGCGTGGACACGCTGATGCAGGCCCTCGCCGTGGTATCCGATTGATCTTTATTCTCCCCACAACGATTTAAAGGCAGGTTATTGTGATATGATGAAAAACAAAACGCTGGAAAGGCTGATGCGTTTTTTGATCACCCTTTTGGGCGCCGGGCTGGGCGCGGCGCTTGCGGCGCTGATGCTGCCGCTTCTGTACCGCTGGCAGCCTGCGGCGATGGCGCGCGCCTACTCGCCGATCCTGCTGTACGTAGCCCTGTGCGCGGTTGGCGCGGCTGTCTGCTTCGCGCTTTCCACCGGCATTATCGCGCGCACCATGAAGCTGATGACCGCCATTGAGCGCCGCTGGGATCTGATGCCCACGCAGCAGATCGTGCTGACCTCTATCGGGCTGATCATGGGCCTTGCCGTGGCGGCGCTGCTGACGCAGCTTATCCTTTCGGCCGGGGCCAGCCTGATCACCATCAGCTTTAGCGCGCTGGCGTATGTGGTGCTTGGCTATATCGGCATGCAGATCGGCTTCAGGCGCTATCACGAGGGTAAATCCTCCCGGCGGCTGCGCCGGCACATGCGCAAGGGCGAGAGCGTGGGCGGCATCATGGATGAAGCGGCCCTGTTGCTCAGCGATGACGAGGAGGAGGATGAGACGGACGGCGACGACGGCATCACCACCGTGCCAAGAAAATTTCTGGACACCTCCGTCATCATCGACGGACGTATTCTGGATATCGTCAAGACCGGCTTTCTGGAGGGGGATATCGTCATTCCGCAGTTTGTGTTGGCGGAGCTGAGACATATCGCGGACAGCGGCGACGGCCTTCGCCGCGCGCGCGGCAGGCGTGGGCTGGACGTGCTCAACAAGCTGCGCAAGGAACTGAAAAACCCCATTGTGGTGGACGAGACGGATTATCCGGACATCGACGAGGTGGACGTGAAGCTGCTGCGCCTGTGCCGCGATAAAAACGGCACAGTGGTCACCAACGACTACAATCTGAACAAGGTCGCGGGCGTGACGGGCATCCGTGTGCTTAATATCAACGATCTGGCCAACGCGGTCAAGCCCATGCTGATGGCGGGCGAGGAGCTGAGCGTGCAGATTGTGCGCGAGGGCAAGGAGCCCGGGCAGGGCGTGGCGTACCTGGACGACGGTACCATGATCGTCGTGGAAAACGGACGCCGTTACGTGGGCGAAAACGTGGGCGTCGTGGTTACGACGGTGTTGCAGACCAGCGCCGGGCGCATGATTTTCACTAAGCTGAAAAGCATGGACGAAAAGGCGGGTTGAAAAAAGCGGGATCAGGGGGAGGGTTTTTAGGCCCGACCCAAAGTTTAATGCCGCAACGCATTGCGCTGCGGCATTTTTCATGGATTTTTATTTTAAAGGATTCGGATATAGACGTCAAAAATGCCCGTCCATAAGCCAACGGCCACGATCAGAAAAAGGATTCCGGTGATAAGCGAAATGATTTCAACGGCATGTCTGACCTTCTGTTTAAAAATACGTTTCAGAACTTGATAAAGCGCAATGCCCAGCAAGCCGCCGATTCCATTCAAAATCACGTCATCAATATCGGCGGCGCCTACTTGGAGGATATACTGCGTAACCTCTATCGCCGCACTGGCCAGCAAGATATACAACAGGCTGCCCATCTGTTTTTTGTTTGGACGGAACAAGGCCAGATACACCCCCATGGGGATGAACAAAACCACATTACCAATCACATTGCTTATCCCTAAAGGTTTATCATGAGACAGGTAGTCCGCAATCGTATGAAACGGTACCAGGTTAATCGTTCTCATTGAACTTGCTTTGCCAAAAAGCAGTATCAGCAAAATGATGATATACAGGCCCAATACGCCGTAAAGGATAAGCCGATGCCAAACCTGGTTGTTTTCTTGATTTCTCTTCAAACGCTTCATCTCCAATCCTCCCAGGCTAAAAACAGCGCTTGACCTGGTCAGAAAAAAGGAAAATTAAACAAATTCCCATTACCCCTCGACCTCTTCCCCAAGCCCAAGCCGCCACAGCCGCAGCGTCACAAGCGCGGCGATAATGGTCAACCCAAGGTTGAGAAGAAAGGGCCAGGCGCGGTTAAGCTCGGCAAGCATGCCGGCAACCGTGCTTAAGGGCGCGGTGATCAGCATGCACAGCGCGTAGAAAAAGCCGAGCATGCGCGCGCGCTCCTCGCGGTCGATGTTGAGCATCTGTAAGGAAGAACTCATCGGCTGGAGCATGGAAAGCGCCGTTGCCTCCAGCAGCACGGACAGCAGCACCAGCAGATACGCGTTTGCGGGCATGAAAAGCATTAAAAGCTGCTGGGCGGCCAGCATCACAAGCCCAAGCACGACCGGGTTTTTGAACCGGCGGATGTCCAGCCTTGGCACGAGCACAAAATAGCACGCGAGCATCAGCAGCGTTTTGAGCGTTGAAAAGATGGAAAGGTTCTCCGCCGCGATGCCGAGCTTTTCCGTAATCAGAAGCGGCCAGAAGGAATTATTGACGCTGGTGATACCCGAAAAGCACGCGATAAAGGCGATGGTGAGCATCGTGCGGCGGTCGCAAAGCATCCGCCTGAGCACCCTGCGGCTGTCCCAAAGGCGGCTCAGCAGGCCGATATCCTTCGTTTCCGCCATACGCCGCAGGCCTACGGAGGTTTCCGTGGTGAAGAAATACAGCACAATAAACTTGGTGGTCATCATCACAAAGGTGAGGCCGTAAAGGAATCGCATGGTGGGCACGACGCTGTATTGCCTCACAAAAAAATAGGCGACCGGCGCTACGAAGCCCGCGATGTGCCCCGCGATGCTGGTAATGGAAAACATGTGAACCAGTTTATCGTTGGGCGCATCCTCAATCAGCAAAAGGCCCCAGGAGGTTTCCGTCACGCGCCACGCGCCGTTAAACAGCGACGCCGCGATAAACCACCGGAAATCCTGCGCGAACATCCACAACAGTGCGGGAACGCTCCAGCTTAGCACGTCAAAGATCAGCGTCGCCATGCGCCGTCCCAGCTTATCCGTCAAAACGCCGCTGAGCAGCGACCACACCACCTGCGACCCAAGGAATACGGTGTTGGCCAGGCCGATCTGCGTTGGCGAAAGCCCAAGCGCCGCCATGTAGACGGATACAAAGGGCATGTACAGGTTATAGGGAATGCCCCAGAGAGGCTCGGTGTACAGGCAGGCGCGCTGGTTGCCGCGAAGGCTCAGCAGCGTATCCATCATGGGGTTTTTGCGCAGGCGCGCGGCTAGTCGAGTCATCTGTCGTGCGCATCCTTTCGGTGAGGTACTGGTATCATAGCAGACGCAGCGCGCTTTGGCAATGGGCGCGCCGCGTTTTCCCTTTAAGCCCGTCCCCGCGCGGCTTTATGCCATCGCCGGACCTATAGCCCGATGCTTTCGCGCGTTAAGACGTTATTCAGAAAGGTCTTATCGTGCTCCACCAGCAGCAGGGTCGGGCCGTACCCGCAAATCAGCTTTTCAACCTGTACGCGGCTCAGGACGTCGATATAGTTGAGCGGTTCGTCCCAAATGTACAGATGCGCGGGCGTACAGAGGCTGCGCGCCAGCAAGATTTTTTTCTTCTGCCCCTGGCTCAGCTCGCCCAAATCCTTCTCAAACTGCTCCCGCCCAAAATCCATGTTGCGAAGAATCGCCTTGAAAAGCGTTTCGTCCAGACCGTTTGATTGGATAAAGTTCCGCATATCGCCCGAAAGCCCGTCGGTTTCCTGCGGCACGTAGGAGATGCTCAGCCCGCTGGCCAGCCGCACGTCCCCCTCCAGCGCGTTTGACAGGCCGCACAGGGTTTTGAGCACGCTGCTCTTGCCCGCGCCGTTGGCACCGGTAAGCGCCACGCGGTCGCCCTGGCGGATTTCGAAGCGGAGTCCCTCGCATACCGTGCGGCCGCCGTAGCAAACGCGGCCGTCCGAGACGCTTACAAGCGTGCTTTTGGGATGCTTAAGCGTGCTTAGCTTGAGCACGCCCACCCTTTCGACATTGTGCAGCAGGCCGCTTTTTTCCTCAATGGCGCGCTGCTGGCGGCGCTGGGTGCTAAGCGAGCGCTTCATCATGGCGGCGCTCCTCGCGCCCACATAGCCGCGGTCCAGCGAGGCGACCTCGCTTTCGGACACATGGTACTTGCCCTTTTCGACCTTGTCGCTCCATTCCGCCGTGCGCCGCGCGCTTTCTTCCAGCCGCCGGATATCGCGCTTTAAAGCCTCGTTGCGCGCAAGCTCATACTCGTTCTGCCGGTTGAGCTGCTCCTCCCAGGTATCGTAATCGCCCTGCTGCACCAGGATAGCATCCCGGTTGATGGAGAGGACATGATCGATACAGCGGTTGAGGAACGCCCGATCATGGCTGACGAGCAAAAAGCCGTCCTTCCTGCGCAAATAGTCGGCCACAAACTCGCGGCCGTGCACGTCCAGGTGATTGGTAGGCTCGTCGATCAGAGGGTATACGTCCTCCCGGGCGAACATCGCGCAAAGGAGCGCCTTGGTCTGCTCGCCCTTGCTGAGCGTTTCAAAGGGACGGTAAAGCGCGTCCTCCGTTACCCGGAGCTGATTGAGCTCGCGGACGAGCCGCCAGTCCGGCACGCCCGGCGCCGCAGCCTGAAGCACAAACAGCGTAAGCACGGACGGGTCCTCTACCGCATAGGGAAAGTACGCGGCGGGCAGGGGCAGGTCGATCGCCCCCTGATAGGGGTAAAGACCCAGCATCAGGCGCAGCAGCGTGGTTTTGCCGCGTCCGTTACGCCCCACCAGCCCCAGACGCCAGCGGGTGTCCAGATTAACGCTTGCGTTTGTAAAAACGGGCGTATAGCTGCCCTCGTAGGTAAATGAAAGGTTGCGGATTGAAAGCTGCATAAAGGTTTGCCTCCTTTCGGCCACCGCCATAGGCGATCCGTAAACAGGGCAAGGCGAAAATACGCAACAAAAAACAGAGCCTTTCGGCTACGCTGTTCTGCCACGGCAAAGCATGCCCCTTCCCTATGGGAAGAAGAACCGCCCTGCGCCTTACCCAATCGGTTGAATGGGTGAATGGCAGAATTATTTGCGCATCCTTTCAGCTCCGTTTCAATATCAAAATCTTATCGCAAACGCGCGGCGATACCCGTTTGTGGAATTATTGTAGCATGGCGGAAACGGGATGTCAAGGCAGACATCCGCAAAGCTTGCGGGCTTTGGGGATGTCTGGTATAATCGGTTTCATAATGAATGTAAACCAGCGTCGGGAAGGGAGAACGCTTGCGCCATGAAGCGATGTAGGCTTTTTCTTTTTGTCATGGCAGCGCTTGCCGCGCTGCCATGCGCGGCAAGCGCGGTTGTTGCTTATCCGGGAAACGCTGAGGTTGTGGACGGGTTAAGCGGCCAGATGCTCCAAATTCGCAGCTATGGTGACGAGTTCTTTTCCTATACGACGGACACGGACGGCAATTTGCTGATCAAGGATTCAAACGGCGCATTTCGCTTCGTCGTCGATCGCAACGGTGCGTTCGCCATGGGCGGCTATGTAACAGGGGGCGCGTTTGCGCGTTCGGCTGCGTCCCAGGCGCAGAAGGTCAACCTAAGCGGCGGCGTGTCGGACTGGAAGGAAAAGCTCGGCCGGCTGCGCGGCGCGGGAGGCCGGGAGAGCAACGGGCCGGCGGCTAGAAGCTCGTCCTATACGCCGGGCCGTATTACCGCAGCCTATGATTTTACGAAGGATCCGCTTAACGGCAAGCTTATCCCGATGACAGACGCCGATCATCCCCAGCCCCCGCCAATGGGCGGGACCTGCCCGCTTCTGGTGCTGAGGGTGGAGTTTGAGGATGTTCAAAGCGCCTTTGTTGACACGGATTGGGAAAGCGGCTTGTTTAAGAAAATCAGCGAATATTACACAGCCGAATCCAATGGACGGTTCACATATGTGCCTGCCCGGGAGACGGGAAATATCGCCGACGACGGCGTGATTACGGTACGGCTGCCGATTATAAGGCCGCGGTATGCGCTTCCCACCGGCGGCAACCAGAATTCCGGCACGGGGGTGTATGCCGGAATTTATAACGGACAGGGCGTAGCGGCGGGAACAACTTACGCCATTTACAATGATTCCGCCCTTTTCAGCTACGGGGTGGACGCCGCCGCCAATTTCGTTGACTTTCAACAATACGACCGCAATAGCGACGGCTATATCTCGCCCACGGAGCTGGCCGTGCTTGTGATTGTGACAGGCTATGAGGCCGCTTTTGCCGGCGATGAGGCGAGCAACGGCCTGCCGGCCGTCTGGGCCCATAGCTGGCAGCTCAACAATCTGGCGAAAGAGCCGTCGCTGAGCCCGTCTTACCTGTCTGTTCTGGTAGACGGCGTCAAGCTGTACAAGTATACGATGATGGGGGAAAACCTGAATTTCCGCTATAGCTATGAAAACCCGCAGCCCGGCGTTCACCCCATTCAGGCCACGCATGGAACCGCGTGCCACGAGTTGGGGCACGATATGGGCCTGAAAGACCTTTACAATACAGGTTTTTCGAATTTGTTGCAGAATGTGGATGCGCTGAGCCTGATGGCCGCGAGGGCCTGGGGATTTCAGGCAGGTGAGACGGCTGGAAGCTGTCCGACGAGCCTCGACCCGCATTCCAAGTCTTTCCTCGGATTTTGCGGGGAAACAACGGTATCGGCAAGCGGCGCCTATCCGCTTCACCAGAGCGCGTCCCCGGATAAATATGGAATCCTGCGGGTAAATACCGCATCCCCCGACGTTTATTATCTGCTGGAAAACCGGCAGCGCGCGGGGCACGACGGCGGGCTGTATATGACGTTTGGAGACGAGCCTGGCGGCGTGGTCATCTGGCGGGTTGACGACCGCGCGGTGCGGACGTATTGGGATACGAACAGGCTGAATACGGTGGAGGGGAATTACGCCATCATGCCTGTAGCCGTGGAAAACGCCATTGGCATGCGCAGCCCCTTTCGCAGCTCCGTTACCATGTCGCCCGGCGAGGCCTTTTTGGCGCAGCGTTCCCCGCTGATCTCAATCGCCGGCCATGATGCGCCGGCTTCCATGATGCGGGTCCAAATCAATATGGGTGAACCGCCGAAACCAACCGTTCCGGTGGCGGTTAGCCCTCCCGCGACGGGGGACGGTTCCACGCCGCATGCGTGGCTTTTGCTGATGGCGCTGTCCGGCGCTTTGATAATTGCTTTGCGCCGCCGGATGGCACGCGGATAAAAGCGGCGTTGCTTCCCCGGTATGTTCAGGCCCGCATCCGGCACGCTTAAAAGCAGGATGCGGGCTTTGTTTTTGTACCGCGATTTTCCGCCGCTTCCATAAATAGGCCTCGTTAGCGGTCAGAACAAACACGGCGGCATGAAAAATGAAAAAACCAATAGGCTGTCTTGCTTGACAGCGCTTTTGCTTCCATAGTACAATATGATGTTGTACTATGTATTAACCAAGCGGTAAGGAAGAGAGGAAACAACCTTCATGACCCCACCCGAAACCAGCGCGGAAACGCTGCGCCAGATTGAAAAGCGCCGCACCTTCGCCATTATCAGCCACCCGGACGCCGGTAAGACCACTTTAACCGAAAAGCTGCTGCTTTACGGCGGAGCCATCCGCCAGGCGGGCAGCGTGAAGGCGCGCAAGGCCGAGCGCCACGCCACCAGCGACTGGATGGAGATTGAAAAGCAGCGCGGCATCAGCGTTACGTCCAGCGCTATGCAGTTTGAATTCGGCGGCTGCCGCATCAACATCCTGGACACCCCCGGGCATCAGGATTTCAGCGAGGACACCTATCGCGTGCTCGTGGCGGCCGACGCGGCGGTTATGCTGATCGACGCGGCCAAGGGCGTGGAGGAGCAGACCATCAAGCTGTTTAAGGTTTGCCGCCTGCGCAATATCCCGATCTTCACCTTCGTTAACAAGATGGACCGCGCCGCCAAGGACCCGTTTACCCTGATGGAAGAGCTGGAGCAGGTGCTGGGCATTCGCTCCTGCCCCATGAACTGGCCCATCGGCGTGGACGGCGATTTTCAGGGCGTGTATCAGCGACAAAGCGGGAACGTGCTTTTGTATTCCGGCGGCAACCACGGCATGAGCATGGCCGACGAGCTGTCCGTGCCGCTTGACAGCCCGGAGGCGGAGGGCGCGCTCGTAGAGCATTACCGCACGCGCCTGCGCGACGAAATTGAGCTTCTGGACGTGGCGGGCGACCCGTTTGACAGGGAGGCCGTGCTTTCCGGAAAGCTCACCCCGCTGTTCTTTGGTTCGGCGGTTACCAATTTCGGCGTGGAGCCGTTCCTGGAGGCGTTTCTGTCCATTACGCCCCCACCCCTGTCCCGCATGGCGGATATTGGGGAGGTGAAGCCCACAGCCCCCTATTTCACCGGCTTCATATTTAAGATTCAGGCCAACATGAACCCCGCTCACCGCGACAGGCTTGCTTTTGTGCGCATCGTGAGCGGCGCGTTTGAAAAGGGAATGACCGTTTACCACTCCGGTACCGATAAGATGATGCAACTGAAGCAGCCCCAGCAGTTCATGGCCGACGAGCGGGAAGCGGTGGAGGAGGCCTACGCAGGCGATATCATCGGCCTGTTTGATCCCGGTTGCTTTCATCTGGGGGACGCGCTTTCCACCGGGCCAAAGCTTCACTTTAGCTCCATCCCCGTATTCGCGCCGGAGCACTTCGCGCGGGTTCGGCCCGAGGACAGCATGAAGCGCAAACAATTTTTGAAAGGCATCCTTCAGCTTGCCGAGGAGGGCGCCATTCAGACCTTCCGCCGCACAGAGACGGGCCGCGAGGAGTTCCTCGTCGGCGTCGTCGGCGTTTTGCAGTTTGAGGTTTTGGAGCACCGCCTCAAAACCGAGTACGGCGTCAATATGCTGATGGACCGCATGCCCTTCCGCTTTGTACGCTGGGTCAAAAAGTCGCCCGTGCCGGTGGAAAAGCTCAAGCTGACCTCCACCAGCGGCCGCGCCTTTGACAGTGAGGAACGCGAGGTGCTTCTCTTTGAAAACGACTGGTCCATCCGGCTTGCGATGGAGAACAACGAGGGATTGGAGCTGGCGGAAACCGCCCGCCGCAATGTATATGAATAGAAGAACCGGTTGGGTATCGTTGCCCAGAGCGGGGGTGCCGCCCGCAAGGGGCTGAGCCCTCGAACGCCGCGCCGCGCTTAGCGCGGGGGGACGGTTGTGTTCAACAGGGCCGGCATCTCAGACCGCCTGACAGCCAACGCCGTCAGGCCCGCTTCCAGACATGCGAGGGCTCCGCCCCGCGCCGCTCCTCATCAACATGATTGAAAGAAGGAACCATATGATTCGCAACGATATCCGTAACATCGCCATCATCGCCCACGTCGATCACGGCAAGACCACCCTCGTGGACGAGATGCTCAAGCAGGGCGGCGTGTTCCGCGAGAACCAGCAGGTAGCCGAGCGCGTGATGGACTCAAACGACATCGAGCGCGAGCGCGGCATCACCATTCTGGCCAAGAACACAGCTGTGCATTACGGCTCTACCAAGATCAACATCGTCGATACCCCCGGCCACGCCGATTTCGGCGGCGAGGTGGAGCGCGTGCTCAAGATGGTGGACGGCGTGCTTCTGTTGGTGGACAGTTTTGAAGGCCCCATGCCGCAGACGCGCTTCGTGCTTAAAAAGGCGCTTGCGCTGAAGCTACCCGTTATTGTGGTCGTCAACAAGGTGGACCGTCCCGACGCACGTTGCGACGAGGTGGTGGACGAGGTGCTGGATCTGTTTATCGAGCTGGGCGCGGACGAAACCGCGCTGGACCGCCCCTTCATCTATGCGTCGGCCCGGCAGGGTACGGCCACGCTGGATATGGAAAAGCGCGGCGAGGATCTGCGTCCGCTGTTTGAGACGATTCTTGAATATATCCCCGCGCCCGAGGGCGATCTGGCGGGCCCCGCGCAGGTGCTGGTTTCCACCATTGATTACAACGAGTATGTGGGGCGTATCGGCGTGGGCCGCATCGGGCGGGGTACCCTTACCGAGGGCATGCAGGTTATCATGACCAACTATGATACCGGCGTTACCAGCCAGCCCATGCGCCTGACCAGCCTGTATACCTTCGACGGCCTTAAGCGCGTGCCCGCCAAGGAGGCCAGCATGGGCGACATCGTAGCCATGAGCGGCATGGAGGATATCTCCATCGGCGACACGGTCTGCGCGCCGGAAGCGGTGGAGGCGCTGCCGTTTGTCAGCATTACCGAGCCGACCGTCACCATGACCTTCAGCGTCAACAACAGCCCCTTTGCCGGGCGCGAGGGCGATTACGTCACCAGCCGCCACCTGCGCGCGCGCCTCTTTAAGGAACTGCAAACCGATGTGGGCCTGCGTGTTAATGAGACCGACAGCCCGGACGCCTTCGAGGTACGCGGACGCGGCGAGCTGCACCTGTCCATTTTGATTGAAAACATGCGCCGCCAGGGCTACGAGTTTCAGGTTTCCAAGCCGCAGGTGCTCTACAAGGAGATCGACGGCGTCAAGTGCGAACCGATTGAGCGCATGGTGGCCGACGTGCCGCAGGCCTATGCCGGCGCGGTGATCGAAAAAATCGGCCGCCGGCGCGGCGTGATGGAGAGCATGCACGGGCTGGACCGCGTAAGGCTTGAGTTTTTGATTCCCTCGCGCGGCCTGTTCGGCTACCGCAGCGAGTTCATGACCGACACGCGCGGCGAGGGCATCATGTCCAGCGTGTTTGAAAAGTACGAGCCGGTCAAAGGCGACATTCCACACCGAAGCGTCGGCGCGCTCGTTTGTCATGAGGACGGCGAGTCCACCGGCTATGGCCTGTTCTATGCCCAGGAGCGAGGCACGCTGTTTATCGGCGCGCAGACGCCCGTTTACAAAGGAATGATTTGCGGCCAAAACGCCCGCCCGGATGACTTGGTCGTCAATGTCTGCAAACAAAAGCATGTCACCAACATGCGCAACGCCTCCGCCAGCGAGGATAACATGCGTCTGGTGAGCGTCCACCCCCTCACGCTGGAGGAGTGTTTGGAGTTTATCGACGACGACGAGCTTCTGGAAATCACCCCCAAAAACCTGCGCATGCGCAAGCGCGTGCTCAGCCATGAGGATCGCGCGCGGGCCGCGCACCGCGCCAAGCTGTAACGACCCCCCTTCGAAAGGAGGAGAAAATCCATGAAACGAACCATTTTTTCTCGCGCGCTGGCGCTGCTTTTGTGCCTGTGCCTGCTGCCCGCCGCCGCCTTGGCGGAGGCGGCGGACGACGGCGCAGTCACCCGCTCAAACTTTTCCCTGAGCCTGAATCTGCATGCCGACGGCTTCCCGGAGGGCGGGACGGCCCGTTATGCCGACTGGGAGACTTTTTTGAGCAAGGTAAGCCTGCGCGGCACGGTTGATACGCAGCGCTTTTTACAGCCTTACAGCCGCGTGTATTTCGACGGCGGGCTGTACCTGAATGAAAAGCTCACCGTGCCCTTTGTGTACGACGGCTACCACAGCTACCGCTACATCCGCACGCCCGCGCTGGCTGGGGCAAGCATGCATTTTCAAATGCACAACTTCTTTGAGTTCATGCTCAAGCCCTATTATTTCATGGATTTGCCAACGCAGTACCTTGCGCTGCTCCTATACCCCGAGGCCAGCTATTATGTGGGCGACAGCTACTATACGCCCATTGCCGCGCTGTGCGCGGGCACGGGCAACCGTACCGTGGAATATGCCGACCTGTACGAGCTGTGCGAAACGCTGGACCTGCTTGTGACCGACGATATGGATTATGAGCGCATGTATTTCTACATCACCTCCCTGCTGGTGGATTTACAGGCCTCCGACATGACGTTGGATGCGCTCGGCTATCTGGAGGACTGGCTGGATTATCTCGACCCCGAGCAGCAGGGGATGCGCATCACGGTCAGCGGCGATACGGAAACCTACGTCATCGGGACGACTACGGTTTTTGAAAAGACCGTTTCCGGCGGCGCGACAAGCTTTCGTCTTTATTTGCCCAACAGCGAGGGCTACGCGCTGGCGTTTACCTACGCTTACGAGCCTGCCGGGCAGGGCGCGGCGCTTCGCGCAAAGCTGACCGTCACCGCCGAGGGTGCGCAGCGCCTGACGCTGGCCCTGGACGCGGACGGCCTGCCCATGGAGGGCGAGACGGAGGCGCGGGGCAGCGTGACGATTGACGTCGGCGGCGAAAGCATGGAGGCTCAGCCTATGCCCAGCCGGTTTGAATTCCGCCTGAGCCGCGACGCGGCAAAGCTGCCCTATGGCATGAGCCTGGGCGTGGACTGGATTCATCCGATGACCGAAAAACCCGCGCTGACGCTTCTGTACAAAGCGAATATGGAGCGAAAGGACGAAAGCGTGCTTGTAGACCGCGAGTACGACAATCAGGATGATTTCTTCCATTTGAATGAAAGCTACCTGGAGGAGTACAAGGAGCGGTTCCTCCCCTCGCTGGCACTGGCGTTTTTCCCATTTGTGTTGGAAATGCCCGCGGGCGTCATCAACGATACGGTGGCTTTCCTGAACCAAACCGGAATCCTGGCCTCGCTGGGCATCGAGTAACGGAGGTGATCGCGTGCATGACAAGCCTTTGGAAAAAAAGAGCCAAAGTCCGCTGTACCAGCAGCTGATGACGCGGCTGAAAAACGATATTGTGGCGGGGGTATACCCGGCCGGCGGCCGCATCCCCAGCGAGCAGCTTCTTTGCGAAACCTACGGCGTAAGCCGGGTCACTGTTCGCAAGGCGATGCTTGACCTGGTGCAGGAGGGCATGCTGGTGCGCCGCCAGGGCAAGGGGACCTTTGTGGCGGACGAGCGTATCCAGCGCAACCTGCTTCAGATCACGAGCTTTTCTCTCGCCTGCCGTGAAAAGGGGCATTCGGCGGGCGCCAAGCTGATCGGCGCGCAAATAGAGACGGTATCGCACGAGGACGCGGAGAAGCTATGCGTTCCTCCCGGGGCGAAGGTGCTGGAGGTCTGCCGCCTGCGCCTGAGCGACGGCGAGCCGGTCATGCTTGAAATCAACCGTTTTCCAGAGCGCTACGCGTTTTTGCGCGAGGAAAACGCGGAGGGCTCGCTGTATGAGCAGCTAAGGCGGCGCGGCATTATCCCCAGCTCCGCCGTGCATGATATTTCGCTCGGCCATGCCACGCCCTTTGTAAGCAAGCACTTGAACACCGCGCAGGGAGACGCGCTTCTGCTTTTGGACGAGATGGTTTTCGATCAGCACGGAGAGCCGCTGCACCTGAGCCGCCAATGGATTCGCGGCGACAAGTTCACCTTCCGAATTTAAAGGAGGCGGGGATATGGATAGCGCAAAATTCGCGCTTTTTGTGGATCTGGAAAACTGCGGCGCCAAGGTGGCGACGCTGCTAAACGTGCTGGAAAAGGTCAAGATCCGCGGCGATATCCTGCTTGGTAAAGTGTACGGGTATACCGACCAGTACAGCGATTTGAAGGAGGTGTTGCTGTCCAACACCTTCACCGTTGTGCCCAGCCTGCGCTACGGCATCAGCCAGAAAAACAACGCGGACATTCTTTTGGTAATCGACGCGCTGGAGGTTGCCTACACCAATCCCCTGATTGACAGCTTCTGCATCGTGTCCGGCGACAGCGACTATACGCCGCTGGTCGGACGGCTCAAAAGCATGGGTAAGTTTGTGCTGGGCATCAGCCGCAGCGAGGCCGCCAGCAATATCTTCATCAACGCGTGCAACGAGTTTCAGTTTTTGGAAAACGTGGGCGGCCGCACCCGCAAGCCAAACGAGAAGAAGAAGGCAAACGCCGACAAGGAACCGCTGGACGAGCAGGAGCTCAATAAGGTGCTCAGCGGCATATTGGAGGAGCAGACCGATAAGGATGAGCTGTACGCCAGCGAGCTCAAGGGCATCCTATTGCGGCTTCGCCCGGATTTCAACGAGAAATCCTATGGCTGCGCCACCTTTTTAAAGCTTCTGGACAAGCTGGGCAAGGCCTACGGCACCTTGCATACCCGCAGCGACAACTTCAACGTCATGGTATCCATCGCGCAGACGGGCAAGGAGAGCGCGCCGCAGCTTAACAAGGAAAACTGGCGCGACGCCATCCGCGACCAGCTTGCCCGCTACAAGGAGGACGGCTTTGAGCGCATCAATCCCAGCATTTTGAAGGCCGATATTCAGGCAAGCTACCCGGATTTCTCCGAGAAGGCGCTTGGGTTTAAACGCTTCAGCGATATGCTGAAGGCCATGGAGCGCGACGGGCTGGTTAAGGTGGAACTGGACGAGCAGAAAACCATGCTCATCAAGGTTCCGTAAGGAAGGCGCGAAGGCTGAGTGGATTTTTCTTGGTCTGCTTTTGATTGAGGAAGGAAGGTTGTAAAAATGCCCAGCGGCTTTGCAAGGGTCGCCGCCGTGAGCGTGCGCGTTCATTTGGGCGACGTCGACGCCAACGAGCGGGAGATAGCCGCCGCTATGGAGCGGTTGAGGAAAAAGGGCGTGCAAGTGGCGGTATTTCCGGAGCTGTGCCTGACGGGCTATACGCTGGGCGATCTGCTGCTGCACGGGCTTGTGCAACAGCGGGCGTGGGAGGCGATGCTGCGTTTGGCGGCACAAACGGGGGATATGGCCGTCGTGGTCGGCCTACCCGTTAACCAGCGCAGCCGGCTGTTTAACTGCGCGGCGGTGCTCCAGGGCGGCAGGGTGCGCGGCATTGTGCCCAAACTTTACCTGCCCAACGGCAACGAGTTTTATGAAACGCGGTGGTTCGTCAGCGGCGCCCAGGCGGATGCATTCTACATGGCGGACGGCGAGCCCGTTTCGTTTGTACCCAGGCAGCTTTTTGATATGGGCGAATTCACCTTCGCCGTGGAAATTTGCGAGGATTTGTGGACGCCCATCCCGCCCAGCTCCCAGTATGCCGTTGAAGGCGCGGACGTCATTTTAAACCTGAGCGCCAGCAACGCGCTGGTCGGCAAGCATGAATACCGCCGCCAGCTTTTGAGCCAGCAGAGCGGGCGGCTGTACGCAGGCTACGCCTATGCGTGCGCGGGCTTTGGCGAAAGCACGAGCGATCTGGTGTTTTGCGGTTATACGGGCGTGTTTGAGAACGGCCGCGCGCTCAGCGAAGGCCCGCGCTTTACGATGGACGGTGGCATGGCCGTCGCGGATATCGACGTAAGGCGGTTAAGATATCAGCGCCAGCGCAACGGTAGTTTCCATCAGATGAAGCGCGGCGGGGAGAATGTGGGAATGACCGCCGTCGGCATGACGCCTGCTGCCGAAGCGTCCCTGCCCCTTCTCCGCCCTATTGAACCGCTGCCCTTCGTGCCCTCCGGGCCGGGCGCGGAGGAACGGTTGGAGGAGATCGTCCGCATCCAGTCCACTGGACTGATGACGCGGCTTAACGCTATCCATTGCAAGGATTTGGTGGTGGGCGTGTCCGGCGGGCTGGACTCCACCCTCGCGCTGCTGATCGCCGTCAGGGCCTATGACGCGCTGGGTCTTGACCGCGCCGGAATCCACGCTGTCACCATGCCCGGCATGGGTACGGGCGCGCGCACCAAGTCAAACGCCGACCGGCTGATGGAGGCGTTACGTCTGAGCGCCAGCGAAATTTCCATCGAGAAGGCGGTACGCCAACATTTTGCCGATATCGGCCAGGATGAAAGCACGCATGACGTGACCTATGAAAACAGCCAGGCGCGGGAGCGTACGCAGATTTTGATGGACTTCGCCAACAGGGTGAACGGCATCGTGCTGGGTACGGGCGATATGAGCGAGATGGCGCTGGGCTTCTGCACCTATAACGGCGACCATATGAGTATGTACAACGTCAATTGCTCGGTGCCCAAGACGCTGGTGAAGAGCCTGGTTCGGTACCTGGGGGAGCGCTGCTTCGGCGGAGCGGTGGGCGATATCTGCCGCGACATTATCGACACGCCCATCAGCCCGGAGCTTTTGCCCGTTCAGGACGGCGAGCTTGCACAGCGCACGGAGGATATCCTGGGCGATTACGCGCTACACGACTTCTTCCTCTATCACCTTCTGGACAGCGGCAGCGGGCCGGAGAGGCTGCGAATGCTGGCTGCGCAGGCGTTTTTCGGGGTTTATGAAGAACGGAGAATTCGCGAACAGCTTAAAACCTTCCTGCGCCGGTTCTTTACACAGCAGTTCAAGCGCAACTGTGTGCCGGACGGCCCGAAGGTCGGCAGCATCGGTCTGAGCCCGCGCGGAGACCTGCGCATGCCCAGCGATATGAGCTGCCGGATGTGGATGGAAGCGGAAAAGTAAGTGAATCAAAACAGGCGTGGCGCCGGCATCGGCGCGCCTGTTTTTTTCATGTAAAGAAGACAACCTTTTTCCGTCCGTCGCCGTCCAATAGACGAACCTCTGTGAGGACACTTTGCGCAAGGATACCAATGAACAGAGGCCGAACCGCCGCGTACCCGCGGCGGCCGGCCGGCAAGGAGGGATCGTGTGGATGCCATGACATTTCAAGCGGAAGCCATGCGCCACGAGCGGCTGATGTACCGCATCAGCTGGTCGATGCTGGGCAACAACGAGGACTGTGCCGACGCGGTGCAGGAGGCGTTGACCCGGGCATGGCAGAAGAGGGGATCGCTGAGGAGTATGGACAAGTTCCGCCCCTGGCTGATGCGGATACTGGCCAATACCTGTAACGACATGCTCCGCAAACGCAGCAAGCATCGTTTCGTACCCCTGGAGGACGAAACCGTGGCCGTTGAGCCGCCCAAAACCCCCATCCCGCTTCGTGAAGCCATTGACACACTGAAGCCCGATATGCGTGTGGTTGTGGTTCTATACTACCTGGAAGGTTATTCCGTGGAGGAAACGGCAGAGGTGCTGGATATCCCCACGGGAACGGTTAAGTCGCGTATGAAGCATGCGCGCGATCGACTGAGCGTCCTGCTCCGTGAAGAATGGGAGGGACAGGAATGAACAAGAGAGATTTCAGCGCTAGGCTCGCGTTGGTCACGCCGGACGTGCCCGATGTGTTCCACGAGGCGATGCAAAAGACGCTCGGCTCCATTGTGGCCGGGGAATTGAATGAGCGCATGAGCGAACCCGCGCGGCCAAAGCGCATCCGCCGCGGCACGCGCCGTACGCTGGTGCTGGCCCTGCTGATTGCGTTAATCCTGGCGACGGTGGCCGTGGCGGCGTTCCATTGGAAGGTGTTTGATAACCTGTGGCCGTTCAGCGGAACGACGCCCCAGAATGCAGACAGCCTGATGCATAGCGCGCTTCATCAGGAAACCATCAACAATGTTGAAATTACCATTCATGAGGCGGGGTATGACGGCCGCTCGCTCTTCCTGCTGTACAGCTACCGCATGCTGGATGTGGACACGCCCCTTGGCATGTACCGCACCGGTGAAAGCGGACCCGGCATTGGCGAGGAGGACTTGCGCCTTTTATACGACCACAACGTCGGCTGGTGGATCGACCACATCTGGTTTAACGGACAGTGCATGGATATGCCCGGAGGCTCCGGCGGGGACACCAGCGGGAGCGCTACGCCCGGCGAAATTATTGAAACCCAGATTTGGCGGCTGGACAAGGAGGAGGTGTTCCTGGATGGGAAGATTGAGATTTCCCTGCCCATTGGGGAGCGGCAATCGCTGGACGCTTACCGCCTGAAGGAACATCCCGAGGCCTATGGTGAGGATGGCGGTCTGCTTTTGCCCCAAAAGGGCATGGTCACCTTTACGCTGGACGCCTCCGACACCCTGAGCCGCGTGATCACCGAGCACCCGAACATCGAGACCGTCACGCCGGACGTGACCATGAAGGTGCGCGAGGTCTGCTTTTCGCCCTTGCTTACCTACATCTATGTGGACCTTGAGGGCAACCCGGATGCCATCGCCGCCTATAAGGCGGAAAACGGCGAGGGCTATTACGATGAGGAAGGCAACCTGCTGTGGCCTTATGGCGGCATGGACGTGTATCCGTGGGTGGGTGAGATGACGCTGGTGGATAAGGAGGGCGCGGTGCTGTTTCCCGATTATTATGGCGGTGAGGGCTATGGAGACGCCACGGCTGAATTCATTTTTCCCTACCGCGAAACCTGGCCTGGGGAACTGTACCTTGCGCCCGTTGTGGAGGGCGCGGGCGATATGACGCGGGCCGTGCGGGTGCGGTAGCTGTGGAATCCACAGCAAAATTTTTCTTGGGATAATGTACAATTAAAATTAATTCCATTGACAAATAAGCATGTGCCTATTATAATAAGCATATGCTTATTTTGTTTACAGCTGAGGTGAAAGTTTGAAACAGTATAGAGAACCGGCCACCGTAGAGAAGAGCAAGGCAAACAGGCTGTCCGCCGGCAGCCAAAACGAAGAGTAAGAAAGTTAAGCAGGAGAAGGAGCGGGAGGATCATCCAAAAT
>JAEYOW010000042.1 GCA_023411375.1 Bacillota bacterium
TAACTATGAACGGATTAACTTAAAAGACGGCCTCACTCCTGTTGAAATCAGGAGCAAGGCCGCGTAATCTTATGAAATTCTACGACTCGCTCTTGTTTTCGTGTCCGTTGATCCGGGAACAGTCCAGTTTGTTTAACCGTTTCTATTCCCCCAGCGCAATACACGCCGGGCCGACGGGCCGGATGTCCAGCACGTTGCAGCTGTGCGCGCCGAACACGGCCTCCATGTCGCGCACAAAGCCGTCCAACTCTTTCTTGGGAACAAAGTTGAGGGTTGTGCCGGCAAAACCGCCGCCATGTACGCGCCAGGCGCCGTTTTCGCCAAGCTTGCTTTCACTCAGCATAAGCGCGAGGGAAAGCTCCTGTCTGTCGGACCGGGAAAAGATGTTTTGTAAATAGCAGAAGCTGCTGCGGCCGCTTTCGATCACTAGGCGCAGGAAATCCTTCAAGGAATCGCTTTGCAGCGCTTCCACCTCGCCCGCCACGCGTCGGTTCTCCGCAAAATAATGGGAGGCGCGCAATATGGCGCGGTCGGCATTTTGGCCCTTCAGCTTTTCACGCACCTGCGGAATGCTTTGGAAAAACTGCTCGGGCTGTACACGGCGAAGATAGGTCTCGCCAAAGCAGGAGGCCACGGCGCGCATTTCGGCGGGAATAGCCGCATAGTCGGGGGTGAGGTCGTCATGGCTGCCGCCGGTGTTGACGACCACCAGAGCATAGCCTTTGGCGGAAAAGTCATAGCTGATTTCCCTGACAAGGGGATCGTCCTCTTTGAAGTCGATAAACGTAAGGCCGCCCACGCTGCTGGCCATTTGATCCAAAAGGCCGCTGGGCTTGCCAAAATAGACGTTTTCCGCATGCTGGGAAATCTGAGCGCGGCGCTTGGCGCTCAACGCGTTGCCGCCGTACAGCTCGTCAAAAATCGCGCAGACCATTACCTCGAAAGCAGCCGAGCTGCTCAGGCCGCTGCCGCCGCGCACGGTGGAGGTAACGACCGCGTCGAAGCCGCCGACCGGTCTGCCGTCCTCCCGGAGCTTCGCCGCAACGCCCCGTACCAGCGCGGCTGTGGTGCCCTTCTCCCCCTCGCGCACGCTCAGGTCGTCAAGAGAAATGGACATGGGGTCGTAGCCTTCGCTGTGAATGTTTACCACCCCGTCGTCCCGGGGAGTGACGGCGGCGAGCGTATCCAAGTTAACGGCGGCTGCAAGAACCTTACCGCGGTTATGATCGGTGTGGTTGCCGCCGATTTCAGCCCGGCCGGGAGCGCTGATCATGCGCACACAGCCTTCGGAGCCCACCAGTTCCTCGTGGCGTTTGAGCAGCCGCGTATAGCGCGTGGTCTGAGCGACCAGCATACCGTCCCGCTGGCCGTAAAGGTGCGTAAGCTGCTTCATCACTTCAGGGGTTTTCAGTTGGCGAATCATCTGCGCGTACTGGTTCATAAGCTTCCCATCCTTCTTTGGTGGTGTGCACACGGCGTGCCAAAGGGAATCAGTTACCCAGATCGTCGGCAACGGACTGCCAGAAGGCAATCATCTCATCCATCCCACGCTCCCGGAGTCCCTCCCGGAACGCGGCGATGGTCTCTTCATTCAGCTCGGTCTGCCCCATCACAAAACGGGCAAGGCCTTCATCCACATACGGGCCAAGCTGGCTTTGCAGCCGCACAGCCTCCGCGCTTTGTTCGGCCGTCAGCGTATAGGTGGGGAAGGGCTGCGTGATGTAGGAAGCCAGCCGCTCAAGCTCTTGGCTGATACGGCGGACGCTTTCCTCGGCGTAGCGGTTATAGAAGGCCTGCGGGAACAGCCACGGCATCTCTCCCGTGTCGTAGACGCTCAGCTCGTTAAGCGTGGCGGTGCTCATGCTTTCCATGCCGCCCTTCCACTGCCAGTAGCCTTCCTCGTCCACGACGTAGCTGTCGCCCTCCTTGCCAAGCATCGCCTCCACGGCGCCTTCCTCGGTGTAGAGGATATCCACCCAGCGCAAAAGCGCGGCGGGGTCCGCGCACGCGGAGGTGATGGAGAAGGTACCGCGCGTAATGGGACCGAACAGGTCGCGGTAAACCTGCCTGCCCTCAAAGGCGAAGGGCTCCAGCACAACGTAGTCGGAGGCCATGGTAAACGTTACAAGGCTTACGGGCGTGGGGGCGAAGAATGCGCCATAGCAGAGGGTCGCCTTGTCGTCCGTGACGCGACGCAGCGTATCCGCCGTTCGAAAGCCGTTCTGGTCGAGCAACTTGTCCGCGTACATTCCTTTGAGAGTTTCCACCAGTTCAAAGAAGCTGTCCTCGTCCGGCCAATAGCGAACTTTGCCGCCGGCGTCCAAATAGATGTTGTAATCGTTTGCGACGACGCCGTAGGCATGCGAAAAGAATTTGAGCTCCCACGGCCCAAGGAACGCGAGCGGGATTTCATCCCGTTTGCCGTTGCCATTGGGATCGCGCGTCAAAAAGGCGTTTAAAACCTCGCGAAGAGACGCCATATCCGTGGGCGCTTCAAGACCCAGCTTATCCAGCCACGCCTTGTTAATCCAAAGCGCGTCCTGCGTGGAAGCGGACTGAATAGCGGGAAGCGCGCCTACCTTGCCGTTGGGCAGGGTGATGGCCTTGAGCCAGTCCGGATTGTTTTCGAGCAGCGCCCAGAGATTGGGTGCGTTTTCGGCGAGAAGGGGGAGAAGGTCGATCAACTGGCCGCTGTCCGTATAACGGATAAGCTCATCGGTGGTCAGCGCGGCTTTGAAAAGCACGTCGGGCAGTTCGCCTGTCTGAAACATGCTGTCCTTTGCCTGCTGCCATTTCTCCCGGTTGGTATACTGCTGAAAGGTAAAGGAGATGCGGGTTCTTTCCTCCATGCGGGTGAAGAACTGATTGGTCGTCCAGTCATGGGTGCTGTCAGCGCCGTCGAAGCCGGCCATTGTGAAGCTTTGCTCCGCCAAAGAAAGGGCGGGGAGAAGCGCCAGCGACAAACAGGCGATGAGGCACAGCGCGCGTCGAAACATCATTTCGCCTCCGATAAATCCGCGGCGTGTTTCCATAGGGGGAAACGTAACCGCTATTCATTTTATTATACCTGATTGTGCAAACTTTGCAAAGCACTTACCGAAAATTTTTCATCCATGCTCAGGAAGCGCTGGTTTCACCGCAGTCGATACAACGAAGAACCTCTTCCTCGCCGACAGTCTCCCGCTTTAGCAATAGCTTTGTCAGGCGCTCCCACGCGCCCAGATAACGTCTGAGCACGCTGGCAGCCAGCTTTTGCCCGTGACGCAGCCACTGTTGGGCCGCGAGATCCTTTTGCGGCTGTGAAAACAGGTAGATTTCCTCGCTTTGGGGAAGCATGCCCCATTCGCATACCATGCGCTGGGCAAGGGTCGCGGCCTTCTCAATATCATTGGCCGCGCCGGTGCTTACCCGGTCCGCGCCCAGCAGCAGCACCTCGGCCTCACGGCCGCCGAGCGCGACGGCGATGTGATTTAACAGCTCCTGCTTCTGATGAAACATCTTTTCAGGCGGAATGGCCATGCTATACCCCGCGGCGCCCTTGCCGGTGGGGATGATCGAGACCTTTTTGATGCTGCTGTCGGGCAGAAGGATGGCGGTCAGCAGCGCGTGCCCGGCTTCGTGCGCGGCGGTAATTTCCCGCTCGCGCTCCAGAGCGATGCCGCCGCGCCTGTCCATGCCAAACAGCATCAGGTCCATCGCGTGCGCCACATCCGCGCGCTCAATCCGCTCGGCGTTTCGCTTGGCTGCCAGGATCGCGGCTTCGTTCAGCACGCCCTCCAGCTTCGCGCCTGAAAACAGCGCCGTTTCGGCCGCCAGCTCGCGGAGGGAAATATCCTCGCTCATGGGCTTGTTGCGCGCGTGAACCTCCAAAATTTTCAGGCGCTCCTCAAGGCCCGGCAGCGGTACCTCGATATGGCGGTCAAAGCGGCCGGCGCGCAGAAGCGCCTCGTCCAGGGTATCCACACGGTTGGTGGCGGCAAGCACGACGATGCCGTCCTGCTCGCGAAAGCCGCTCATCTCGGACAGAAGGGCGTTGAGCGTCTGCTCGCGCTCGTCGCTGCGGTTATCCCTCTTTTTGCCGATGGCGTCGATCTCGTCAAAAAAGATGACGGCGCGGCCAGCCTTGCGCGCCTGCTTAAACAGCGCGCGCACGCGGCTTGCGCCTACGCCTACATACATTTCAACGAAGTCCGCGCCGTTGACGGCAAAAAAGGGAACCTGCGCCTCGCCCGCCAAAGCCCGCGCCATGAGTGTTTTGCCCGTGCCGGGCATGCCATAGAGCAGCACGCCGCGCGGGATGCGCGCGCCAAAGCGGCTGTACTGCTCGGGCGAGCGGATGAAACTCAGCAGGTCGCGAAGGCTTTCAAGCGCCTCCTCGTTGGCCGCGACGTCCTCAAAGCGCGTGGTGGGTACGGTGCTTTCACTGCTGTGGCCTACGCTGCCGACAAAGCCGCGCTCGCTCTGCTTTTTTCTGCGCAGCAGCAAAACGCCGGCTGTCAGCAGCGAGAACAGTAGAAGGCCGTACCCCAGGCCCGCGCCGCCCTGCTCCGTCACAGCGACGCCTCTGAGCAGCAACAGATGCTTAAAATTCTCCAGCCGTGGATTATCAAAGGTAAACGAACGTCCCTGCGCGTCGGTCGCCGTAAGCGTGGCGGCGTCGCTCAGGTCAACCGTTGCCACCTCGCCCGCGGCAAGCCTTGATAACATGGCCGGATAGGTGATATGCTCAGGCGCCGCCTCACGGGAGCGCCATAGAAGCGCGGCGAGGGTCAGACACATAAGAATGATCAGCGTAAGCGACATGGCGCGCTGTTTTTTCGATTTCATGTCATACACCTCCAAACAAATTGCGGTTTAAGTATACAGGACGCGGTTGTACGCTGTAAATGGTACTTATTGTAGCGGTTTCCACGGTTTTTGGGGACGTAAAACGCGCATAGTAAGCACGAGCGACGCGCGGCAACTGTTTGAGGCATGTGAAAGATCAGCCGTTTTGGGGGTAGTTGGATGAAAAAGTCGAAGCGCAGGCGGATTCGCGAGGTGGAAAAGCCGGCGAAAACACACGAGCAGGCAGCACAAGAGCCTGTGGCGGATGAGCCGGAGGGCGTTTCGGTAACGGGGGAGGAAACGGCCCCGCAGCCTAGTGCGGAGGGCGGCGAGCTACGCGCCGGCGAAGAAGAGCGGGCGCGGATGAAAGAACGTACCGACGCGGTCATGGCATCCGGGGAGGACGAAACGGAGGAAGCGCCGGAGACCGTGCCGCAGGACGCGGAGACCGTGGACGCGGAACCTGTATCCGACGGGCAGGACGGGAACGATCCGGAAAAGAAAGCAAGAAGGTCAGAAAAAAAAGAAAAAAAGGCGCGGAAAGCAGCCGTATGGGCGCGCAAACCGGATATTGGCGGCCGAGAGGCGCTTAGATACGCCAAAACGCGCCGCCGTGCCGCAAAAGGCATGCATACGCCGGATATCAACAAAACGGGCATTCCGCACAAGCGCCATCCGGTGCGCGCCACGCTGTGGACGGTGTTCAGCCTCGCGGTTATCGGGTTTTTGGGCGCGTATTTCGTGTTTGACATGCCCAACTGGCAGCAGCTTGATATCAACAAAATTACCGCGGCCGCCCAGACGGGCCGCATGTACGACAGCGCGGGCGGGCTGATCACTACCATAAAGGGCGCGCAAAACCGCGTGGTCATTCCGCTGCAGGAAATTCCCGAGAGGACGCGGCAGGTGTTTATCGCGGCGGAGGACATGCGCTTTTACCGGCATAAGGGCATCGACGTGGTGCGCCTGTTTGGCGCGGTCGTCGCAAACCTGAAGGAGGGGGGCTACGCGCAGGGCGCAAGCACCATCACGATGCAACTGATCCGCCAAAGCCACCTGAGCACGCAAAAGACGATCGCGCGCAAGCTGGAGGAGATGTATCTGGCAATCCAGCTTGAACGGCAGATGAGCAAGGACGATATTTTGTCAATGTATCTCAATTACATCTATTTTGGAAACGGCGCGTATGGTATCCAGGCCGCGGCACAGACGTATTTCGGCGTGGACGCGAAGGAACTGTCGCTGGCGCAGGCGGCATCGCTGGCCGCGTCCATCAAGGCGCCAAGCTATTATGCGCCCCATGCGAGCGAGGCCAACAACCGCTCGCGGCGGCGCTACATCTTGGATACAATGCTCAACGAGGGCATGATCGACCAGGCGACGCACGACAGCGCCGCGCGCGAGGTGATCGCTCTTGCGGAAAACCCGCCGGAGGATTTGCCTTACGGCTGGTTTGTGGACGCCGTGCTGGACGAGGCGGAATCCGTTCTGGGCCTGACCAGTGAACAGGTGCTGACGGGCGGCTTTACCATTGATACGACGCTTAGCCGGGAGCATCAGGATGTGCTGGATAAGCAGTTCCTAACGGACGTGTTTCCGCAAAAGGCGAGCGACGGCACTTTGGTGCAGGGAGCGGCCGCGTGCGTCAACACCAAAACGGGCGAGGTGCTGGCCGTTGTGGGCGGGCGAAGCTACGACGTCAGACGCGGCTTTAACCGGGCCACGAGACTCAGGCGGCAGCCGGGCTCGTCCTTAAAGCCGCTGGTGGTGTTCGCCCCTGCGATCGACAAATACGGTTATATGACCGCAAGCGTGCTAAAGGACGAACCAACCAACTTCAACGGCTACAAGCCGCGTAACTCAAGCTATACCTACTACGGCAACGTGAGCATCCGAACGGCGCTTACAAGCAGTCTGAACGTGTCCACCGTATCGCTGCTAAACCAGATAGGCGTGGCGGCGGGCAAGGAGTATTTACAGAAGGTGGGCGTTCCCCTGGACGCCAGGGACGACAACCTCGCCTTGGCGCTGGGCGCGATGACCTATGGCGTATCCCCCGTGCAGCTGGCGGCGGCATACGCGCCGTTTGGCAACGGCGGCACGTTTAACGCGCCTCACTTCATCCGTAAGGTAACGGACCCCACGGGCCGCGTAATCTTCCAGCGCCGCGAAACGGGTACACGCGTTTTGAAGGCGCAGTCCGCCTACCTGATGACCAGCCTTCTGCAATCGGTCACCTCGTCGGGTACGGGCGCGAAGCTGTCCGGCGCGGGTACACCGGTCGCGGGCAAGACGGGCACCGTCAACATGACGGGCGGCGGCAACCGCGATATCTGGATGGCGTGCTATAACAGCGAAATTTCGTGCGCCTTCTGGATGGGCTTTGACGAGCCGGACGCCAAGCACAAGCTGCAGGGCTGGGTCAGCGGCGGCGACAATACGGCGCTGATGGCGCGCAACTATTTCAAGGCGCTTTACCAGAACAGGTCAAAGCCGCAGTTTTCTAAGCCGGACGGCATTATCTCCCTGGAAATTGACAAACAGGCCATTAAGTGGCGCGGAGAACCTATGCTGGCCGTGGACCTGACCCCAAAGGCGTACCGCTATAGCGAGGTGTTCGCCGCGGACAATTACCCTACCAAGAAAAGCGACGTATGGACGCCGCCGCGTTCGCCCAACCGGTTTACCGTCGGGCATAACGACAGCGGTTACCCGCTTTTGATGATCCAGCCGGCGGATACCGCCGTCTACCGCGTGCAGCGCGATACGCAGGGCGAAAGCTTCATCCTGACGGAGCTGTACGGCTCGGCGGGCGAAACGCTGTACTATACCGATACGGCGGCCAAGCCGGGCGTGGTATATACCTACCGGGTGATTCCCGTGCATGCCGAGCTGCTGAACAACGGTATTTTGCTGGAGGGCGTGCAAGCCGTACAGGTGGCTCAGGCGAACCTCTCCGGCGGCAGAACGCTGTGGGACAACGTTAAGGAATTCTTCGGCGGAGGCAAAAAATCAGCCGCGACCGAAGAAAGCGCCGTGGAGAGCATGACGGAAAACCAGACCTCTATCTTCTGGGATAAATGAAAACACGGGTGAAACGAGGCAAAAAGGGCCGTGAAAAGCTTGTGAAATGCTTTCCACGGCCCTTCGGTCATGCTGCGAACCCGGCGGTTCCATAGGCGCAGGTTATGCCCGCGTACCCCTAAGCCTTGCCGAGCATCCGTCCGCCGCGCTGAAAATGCCGCAAACGCACATCAGCAGCAGGCATACGGGCACCAGCAGCAGGCAGGTGAGCGCAAAGCCGCTCCAGAATACCGCGCCACCCAGCGCGCTTTTGAGTTTCTCCTTAGCGTTCACAGGTCATTCGCCTGCCTTTCTTTGAGCGGTTTTTGAATGGCGTGCCGGACTTAATCGCTGACGATCCTGTAATAAACCTTCGCCGTAAGCAGATAGACCAGACCGTACATCAGCGCGAAAGCCGCGAAGCTTGCCAGCGCGCAGACCACCATCAGAGGGACGTTAAGCATGTGCAAGGCGGAAAACATCACCGTAAGGCACGGGAAAGCGCAGGCAATATGGACGCCCGCCACCAACAGCGGCAGGAAAAACACGGTCATAATCTGCGAATTAATGGACCGCTTGATCTCCGACCGGCTGAGGCCAACCTTGCGCATGATGCGGTAACGGTCGTTGTCGTCATACCCTTCGGAAATCTGCTTGTAATACATGATCAGAATCATCGCCATGATAAACAGCGCGCTGAGGAACAGGCCCACAAACAAAAGTCCGCCGTATAGCTCCATCAGCTCGTCCGCAAGCTTCACACGGCTGTCCACAAAGGAGGTGGGAATGCCGCTGGCGCTCAGAGCGGCGCGCAGCGCGCCGTAGAAGGCAAGCTGCTGCTCATCCGTGCCGTTTAAGTCAAACGAGAGAAGGTGGGAAATGCTGGAGGCATGCTTTCCGTATGCAGCGCACTCCTTTTCGTATAGGACGTCAAAGGTTTGCCAGCTATTGACGACGAAGAACTGCATGTTGTAAATGCTGGCAAAAATGGAGCCGTTGGAAAGAGCGGGCGCAACGCATTTTTTCACGCGGAAGTCCATGTCAAATACGCTTAACGTATCCTCTGGGTGCTCGCCCTTGATGGAGGCCAGAAGGATTTCTCCGTCCTGAAGCGTTTCGCTTTCGCCAAAGGCTCGGTTATACTCCTCCAGCGGCATGGCCAGCAGGCTCGTAATGCCATCCCCAAAAATTTCCGCTGCGGCGGTGGGTTCGGTAAGATAGGTGTCGCCCGTCTTATAGCCCGCAAATTCAAGAAAGGTATAGCTGATAACGTTGCTCTTTTCTAGCCCCGCCGCTGCGAGCTGGTCGTCGGTCAGCGCGTTTAACTCATCCGTACGCTCGTAATCCTTTGTCTGTACGGAGATGTCGCCGGAAACGCGCGCGTCGATCATATCTCCCATACCCATCCAAAGCGCCACGGTGGAAAACACCATCACCAGCACCATGGTGGACAGGATGCAGATGTTTGCAAGGCCGATGGCGTTGCGCTTCATGCGGTAGATCATACCGGATAGGCTGATGAAATGGTCGGTGCGGTAATAAAAACGCTTGTTGCGCTTGAGCAGCTTCAGCACCGCCACGCTGCCGGCCGTGAACAGCAGGTAGGTGCCCGCGATGACCAAAAGCACCGCTACAAAGAAAAGAAAGATGGAGGCGGCCGCGTTTTTGACCGTCAGGCTGAGCCAGTAGCCCGCGCCCAGGGTGACTACGCCAAGCAGCGCCAGCAACCAGCGGGCTTTGGGCTCGCGCTCGCCTACCTCGCCGCCGCGCAATAGCTCGATCGGCTTGGACGTATGAATCTGCCTGAGGGAGTTAAGAAAAATAAGCGCAAACGTCGCGCCGGTGATGGTAAGCGTCAAGACCATTGCCTGGGAAGAGACGTAGAACGTAGGCAGCGCGATATCGCCCAGCATCCGGCTAAGCAGCATGTACATCAGCCTGTCCAGCAAAATGCCGAACCCAAAGCCGCCCAGCAGGCTTAGCAGCAGGATAAAAAGCGTTTCCCAGCCCACCACGCGGCCGATGTGCTTTTTCTCCATGCCGAGAATGTTAAAAAGGCCGAATTCCCGCTTGCGTCGCTTCATCAGGAAGCTGTTGGTGTAAAAAAGGAAGACGACGCTGAACACCGACGTTACAAAAACGCCGAGCTGGAGCGAAAACATAAGCGTGTCCGAGCCGAGGCTGGGGTTGGAGGACAGCGAGCAGATGATGTAAAGCATCGCTGTGGTGATGATGGCGGTCAGCAGATAGGGATAGTAAACCTTGCGGTTTTTGCGGATGTTTGTTAGCGCCAGCCGCGCGAAAAAGCCCTTACGCATGCCTCGCACCACCCGTCGCGATCATCGTCAGCGTATCGGAAATTTTCTGGTACAGCTCCTCGGTGCTGCTTTGGGCGCGGTAGAGCTGGTGGAAAACCTCCCCGTCCTTGATAAACAGCACGCGCCCCGCGTGGCTGGCTGCTTTGACCGAGTGCGTCACCATCAGGATGGTCTGGCCGTCGCGGTTGATTTCACCGAACAGGTCCAGCAGGCCGTCGGACGCGCGGCTGTCAAGCGCGCCGGTAGGCTCGTCCGCCAGCACGAGCTGCGGATTGGTGATCAGCGCGCGGGCCACGGCGGCGCGCTGCTTCTGCCCGCCGGAAATTTCGTAGGGGTATTTGGATAAAATGCCGCCGATGCCCAGCTTTTGCGCGATGGGCTCCAGGCGCTTTTCCATTTCCGTATAGCCTTTTCCGGCAAGCACCAGGGGCAAAAAGATATTGTCGCGCACGGAAAAGGTATCCAGCAGGTTGAAGTCCTGAAAAACAAAGCCCAGATTGTCGCGGCGGAAGGCGGAGATTTCCTTTTCGCTGATGCCCACAAGGCTCTTTCCATTTAACAGCACCTGCCCGCGCGTGGGTTTATCAAGCGCGGCCAGAATATTCAGCAGCGTGGTTTTGCCGCTGCCGCTTTCGCCCATGATGGCGACAAATTCGCCCGCTTCCACGGTAAAGCTGACGTCGCTCAGCGCCTGAACCTGATTGCCGCCAAAGCGCGTCACATATATTTTTTGCAGATGATCAACTTCCAACATAGCCATTTGGCATGCCTCCTTATTGCTTGGTACGGGTAAAGTATAGCGCGGCGGCATGCTGCGTGCCATCGGGATGGCTTACATTTGAAAAAGGAACCTTACAACTTTGCAAGATGGACACAACCGGATTATTCCAAGCGCGTTTGGATGTGCTCAAGCCCAACCGTCGCGCGCGTGCCGCGCCCGGGCTCGGACTGAATAGAGATGGTATGCCCCAGCCGCGTAAGCACCTGCTTGCACAAGTACAACCCAAGGCCGGTGGCACGCTTGTCGCCGCGGCCATTGTAGCCCGTATACCCCTGCTCGAATACCCGGGGCAGGTCCTCCGGCGCGATGCCGATCCCCGTGTCCTCCACAATAAGCGATTGGCTTGCCTCGTCGGCACGAATGGTGACGGAGCCGCGCCTGGTGTATTTAACGGCGTTGGAAAGCAACTGCTCCAGCGCGAACACAAGCCACTTTTCGTCCGTCAATACCATCAGGGAGGTATCGTGATAGTTAAGCTTCAGCTTTTTCTGGATAAACAGCGGCGCGAACTTTCGCACCGCCTGCCTAACAATATCGCATAGCGGACAGGTTTTGAGCACGTAATCGGTTGAGTCGCCATTAAGGCGCACATAGTTGAGCGCCATATCCACATACTGCTCGATTTTGAAAAGCTCCGCGCCAAGCTGCGCCGCCTGCCCGCTCTGCTGGGATTGGAGCAACAGGCGCATGGCCGAGATGGGTACCTTGATCTGATGCGCCCAAAGGGAATAGTAATCGCGCTGGGCGCGGCCCGCGCTTTCGGCTTTTTCGGCCGCCGCCGCGCTATTCTCCAGCGCCAGGCAAAGAAGGGCGTGATAGTCGTCCTCGATCAATCCTCTGGGAGCGGGAAGGGCAGCCGCGTCGCTCAAGGCGGCATGCAAAAGGCGGCGAAGCTGCACGTGTCGGCGCAGGTAGCGGGAAAAATCCACCCCCACGGTAAGCATACCAAAAAAAAAGCAGAGGACGCACGCGTATGTTACGCCGGAGAGCGGAAGCCCGAAAAGCGCTGAGAAAAGAGCGAACACGCCCATGCACGCCAGTAAAAACAGCCCGGTCTTCCAGCGGTCCCGTAAGAAGGCGCTAAACACGCCGTCTAAATCGTCTCTGCTCATTCGATGATGTACCCCATGCCTTTCCTGGTTTTAATCAACTCGGGCACGCCCGCGCCCTCCAGCTTTTTACGGAGCCTTGTGACGTTAACCGTCAGGGTGTTTTCATCCACATACGCGTCGGTTTCCCACAGTCGGTTCATCAGCGCGTCGCGGCTGACAATTTCCCCCTTGTGCTCCAGCAGCACGGACAAAATTCTGTTTTCGTTCTTTGTCAGCTCCGTCTTTTGGCCTTGGTAGGCGAGCGTGCCGTCCGCAGTATTAAGCAGCACGTCGCCGTGAGTGAGAATAGGCACCTGCCCGCCAAAATCATAGGTGCGGCGCAAAAGCGCCTGTACCTTCGCCATGAGCACGGCAAGGTCGAAGGGTTTGGCGATAAAATCATCCGCGCCGGCGCTTAGGGCCATCAGAATATTCATATTGTCGGAAGCGGAGGAGATGAAAACGATGGGCACCTTGCTTACCTTACGCATCTCCGAGCACCAGTGGTAGCCGTCAAAAAAAGGAAGCGAGATATCCATTAAAACAAGCTGCGGGTCAAAGGCGGCAAACTCGGCAAGAACATGCTGAAAATCACCCACGCCACGGGACTCAAAGCCCCAGCGCGCCATGTAGGCGCAGAGCGCGGCGGTGATGACCTCGTCGTCCTCAACGATAAAAATGCGGTACATTGGCGCTGCTCCTTTGCTGTCAGGATACGCTTATTATACGCCATGGCCGCGCGGCGGACAAGAGGAAGCGACTTGCTTTGACAATCCACAACCCGCACCACCTTGTCGATACGCTAAGCAGGAATGCGGGATGCGCGATAAGCCGGAAAAGTGTGGACGCATATTTAATCCATGCTGGCAGTAGCTTTTCAGCCGACCCTATGATACAATAAATGGATACAGCCGGGAGGGATACGATATGGTTCGTCTGCGCCGAGCGCTTTGCGTCCTTTTGCTCGCTATACTTATACAGCCGCTTGCTTTCGCTGCCGCCCATCAGGCCAGGTCAGCCCAGTCCCGCCTGGTACGGGTTGCCTTTCCCATACAGAAGGGGTGGACCTATCTGGACGAAAATGGAGATTATGCTGGTTATACCTATGAATTTCTGGAGGAAATCGCACAGTATACGGGCTGGGAATATGAGTTCGTTCAGGTAGGCGGAGATCTTAATGAAAGCCTGAGCACAGCGCTGGATATGCTGGAGGCCGGCGAGCTTGATCTGCTGGGCGGCATGCTGTACAGCCCGGAGCTGGGCGAGAAATACGACTATGCCAGCAACAGCTACGGTCAGGCTCAGACGGTACTTCAGACCCTGGCGGAAAAAGCCCCGACGGTCAGCATTAATTCTCAGATTGAACAGGAACTGAAAGTGGCGGTGCTCGACCAAGGAACACAGCGAATTAACGAGCTGGAGGATTATTGCAAAATGAACCTCATCAGCCCGGTTTATGTCCGCTGCCAAACCGAGGAGGAGCAGGTCGCGGCTTTGCATGACGGGCGCGCCGACGTTATGCTCAACGTTAGTGTAAATCCGGTGACGGGGGTTCGAACCATCGCGAGCTTCGCACCCCGGCCATTTTATTTTGTCACGGCGAAGAACAGCGACAAGGGCCTGATGAAGGAACTGAACGAGGCGATCTTCTATATAGAGCAGACGGACCCGAACCTTATCTCCAGCCTTTCGGAAAAATACTTTGCCCTCGGAACGGCTGATCTTGTTCTGACAGAGGAAGAAAAAACATACATCGGCAAAGCGGATACGCTCCGCGTTGCCATGCTGGCGGATCAGCCGCCATACCAATATGTAAATCAGCGGACTGGCGAAGCGGTTGGCATTACGAAGGATATGCTCTCGCTGATAGAGCAAAAAACAGGGCTTCGCTTTGAACTGGTATTTGTGACGGGGATCGAGGCTTTTGCCGATATGGCGGCCGAGGAAAACATCGCGATGTTCGCCGGCTTTCCCTACCATTATGGGTTGGCCCGGAAAGCCGATGTCGCCCTGACGCGGCCCTATGCGTCAGCCCCCTATATGTTGCTGACGAAGGCTTCGACATCAATCGAAAACAAGGTGGGTAAACGGTTGGCGCTGGTGGAAAGCCGCATTGATTCAAAACGGCTGATTGGAGATCCTGTGTATTTTGCGACAACCGCTGAATGCATTCAGGCCGTGGCGCAGGGGACGGCGGATTACACCTATACGGACGCTTATTCGGCGCAGTATTACCTTGGGTTGCCGGAGTTTGGCGAACTGCGGGCGATTCCGCAAAATATCGAGCCACGTAAAATCGCCATCGGCATCGTCAAGCCGGTCAATCATACGCTGCTTACCATTTTAAACAAAACCATCCTCAGTCTTTCCGCGGAGGAACGCCAGGGAATTGTGAACCAAAACCTGATTATCGGCCAGCCCGTGACCCTGAACGATTATGTGCGCAGAAACCCCGTAACCGCTATCGCCGTTGTCAGCGGGGTTTTAGCGGTGATTATGCTGATGGTGCTAATGATGATGATTCAAAAAAGCAAGGCCGCCAGAAAGGCCTCCTTGCAGCTAAAGCGCCATCAGCGGGTGCTTGAATTGCTAACCGATCACTTTTTTGAGTATGACCTGAACACTCGAAAGTTGATGATCTCCTCCAAAGCGATCGATGACGATACGAGGCAATCGGTACAGGCGTATGATTTTACGTCGCAGGCGGACGGCGGACCTATGGCGTCGTTCCTAAATGCCGTAACCTCCGTGCCCGGCCCGTGGACGGAGGCGCGTGTGTTATGCCCGGATGAGAAGATGCACTGGATTCGCTTGATTAAGGAAACGGTGAGCGATGGGCAGGGAAAGCCGGCGTATATTATTGGACGCTTTCAGATTATCGATAAGGAGCACAAGGAGAAGGAACGCCTGGTGGAGCGTGCCGAGCATGACAGTCTGACGCAGGTGCTTAATGCCCAGACGGTTCGCCGAAGAACGACAAAGGCCATTAACAGCCTCGCGCCTGGGCAAAATGGCGCGCTGCTGCTGGTGGATGTGGATCATTTCAAGCAGATCAATGATGTCTACGGGCATATGGCGGGCGACCAGGCGCTGGTACGGCTGGCTGAATACCTGCGCGGCAGCTTTCGAGAGGATGATGTGGTCGGACGGCCGGGCGGCGACGAGTTCATGATCTTCATGCGCGGGGTGCGTGAACGCGCAGCGCTGGAGGAGCGGTGCGACGCCCTTTGCCGCGCTGTGGAAGAACTGAACTGCGAGGCGCCGTTGTCCATCAGCGTAGGAGCGAGCCTGGTTAAAACGGGTGATTCTTATGAGGACGCATACCGCAAGGCCGACAGGGCGCTGTACCGCGCAAAGGAATTGGGGCGCGGCTGCTATTGGCTTGCTGAGTGAGGAAGCAAAAAATATCAGGCGGCAGCTTACGCCTCCACAGGGAGATGCATCAGCACGTCGGCCTGGTCCCAGACTACGGTATAGCCGGCGCCGTGCGAGCAGAACACGCTTGAGGATGGATTTTCAAGGTCGGCGTGGCTGTGATAGGCTGTTTCCGCGATTACTCCGCCGGGATTATGGCACAGGTCGTAGCCGTCCACTTGCAGTTGAATATCTCCCCTGCCGCGCGTATACGCGCGCATCTCCATGGGATAGGCCATGAAGGTGGCGACGGGGCCGCGCCCGCTCAGGCGCGCCTCGTCCCCAAAGCGTTCGGGCGGGTCGTAAGCGCCGTGCATGGCGCTTACGTCCGACATGGCGCGGCCAAGGCATTCTGCGGGCAGTGTGGCCGAAAAGCGGTAGTACGGCTCCAGCAGCACGCTTTGCGCCTTTTCCAGCCCCTGCCGGATAGCTCGGTACACGGCCTCGCGAAAGTCGCCGCCTTCGGTGTGCTTGAGGTGCGCCCGGCCGGACAGAAGTCCGATTTTTACATCCGTCAAGGGCGCGCCGGTTAGTACGCCCCGGTGCGTTTTCTCAAACACATGCGTGCGGATCAGGTTTTGATAGCTTAGCGCCAGATCGTCCACATGGCAGCGGCTTTCAAAGGTGATGCCGCTGCCGCGCGGCGCGGGCGAAAGGCGAAGGTGCGCCTCCGCGTAATGGCGAAGCGGCTCGTAATGCCCGCAGCCCACCACAGGGGCGGCGACCGTCTCCTTGTAAAGCACTTTGGGCGGCAGGAAAGAAACCGCCAGTCCAAAGCGGTTGAGAAGAAGCTGCCGGAGCACCTCTACCTGAACGGTTCCCATGATCTTAACCGTGGCGGCTCCGTGCGCCGCGTCCCAGGATACGCCCAGCAGCGGGTCCTCATCCTCCAAAATATGAAGCTTTTCCAGTAGCAGCGCGGGCGCGACGCCCTTGGGCGGCATAACCCATACGGATAGCGCGGGCGCGGTGTAAAAGCGCATGGCTTCTTCTGAAAGCGCATCGCCAATCAAACGGTCGCCGCAGCGCGGCGAGCACAGGCCGGCAACCCCGACGGCGTCGCCGGCCCCGGCTTCCTCCAGCAGGCTGTACGACGCACCCCGGTACAGCCGGAGCTGATGCACCTTTTCCGACGCCTCACCAATGCGGATGGCCGCGCGGGCGCGCAGCGTACCGCTCAAAATTTTCAGATACGTTACGCGCTCGCCGCCGGGATCGTGACGCACCTTGTAGACCAGCGCCTCAAACGCCTCGGCGCGGGACTTTTCAAAATGCGACAGGCGGGAAAGCGCGTGAAGCAGAGCGTCCACCCCCAAACCTGAGAGAGCTGCGCCGAAAAGTAGCGGAAAGGCCTCGCGGGTGTGAAAAAGCCGCGCAAGCACGCTCCACGCGGCTTTTGCGTCCCACGCGCCGTTTAAGTAAACGTCGCAGAAGGAATCGTCCAGCAGGGCAAGCTGCTCTGGGTCCGGCCCGTCCCGCGTGACGCAGACGGCGCTCTCGGTCAGGCGGGCCCGGATTTGTTCCAGAATGCGGCCTTCATCATAGCTGGGCAAATCGGTTTTATTGATAAAGAGCAATAGGGGAACGCCGTAGCGCTCCGCAAGGCGGAACAGCGTGACGGTATGCGCCTGAACGCCTCCGCCGTCGATCAACAGCACCGCCATATCCAGCGCCGGCAGCGCGCGTTCCGCCTCGGCCATGAAATCGACGTGTCCGGGCGTATCGATAAGCGTGCAGCGAGAACCGTCCAGCTCAAACCACGCTTGATCCGAAAAGACGGTGATTCCGCGTTCACGCTCGATTTCATCCACATCCAGCGCCGTGTTGCCGTGGTCGACGCGCCCGGCCGCGCGAATGGCTCCGGCATGGTACAGCAGCTGCTCGGAGAGGGTTGTTTTTCCTGCATCCACGTGCGCGAGAATGCCAAGGGTTATGGGGGTCGCCATTCGGTTCAGCCTCCCGCCAAGAGAAATTTAAGACGGATGGCGCCGCTTTACCGGAAAACCTGATAAATGCCGCATTTCAGGTACTGCGTCTCGGGTGAGCTGGCCAAAATGGGGTGGTCGCGCCCCTGAGTGCGCCACTCAACCTGCCGCAGTTGAACACGCGCGTCCTTTTGAGCGTCCAGAAGCATTTGCTGAAACATGGGCGGAAGCACGTGCTGGCTGCAAGAGCAGGTAACCAGAAAGCCGCCGTCGTTGACGAGCTTCATGCCGCGCAAATTGATCTCCTTGTAGCCGCGCAGCGCGCCGGCGACCGCCGAACGCGTTTTGGTAAAGGCCGGCGGGTCGAGGATGACCACGTCGTAAAGCTCGTGGCGGTCCTGCGCGGCGCGCAGATAATCGAAGGCGTTGGCGCACTCAAAGCTTACCCTGTCCTCCACGCCGTTCAGCCGCGCGTTTTCAGCGGCAAACCCGCATGCATATTCGCTGATGTCCACGCCGGTAACCTCGCGCGCGCCATAATGCGCCGCGTGCAACGCAAAGCTTCCCGTGTGTGTGAAGCAATCCAGCACGCGCATGCCGCGCACAAAGGGCGCGATGGCCGCACGGTTTTCTTTTTGATCCAAAAAGAAGCCGGTCTTTTGCCCCTCCTTGACGTCTACCCAGAAATGAACGCCGTTTTCCACCATCTCTACCCGGTCGGGTACCTCGCCGTATAATAGCCCGGTCTGCTGGGGCATGCCCTCCAGTTCGCGCACAGGAACGTCGTTGCGCTCATAAATCCCGACGGGATGCAACTCGTCCACAAGCGCGTCCACAATGTCCTGCTTGAACCGCTCCATGCCAAGGCACAGGCTTTGCAATACGATTACGTCGCCAAAGCGGTCGGCGATGACGGCGGGCAGGCCGTCGCTTTCGGCAAAAAGGACGCGGCAGCTTTTCAAATCCGCAAACAGGCGGCGGTACGCCACCGCGCGCCGCACCCTCGCGCGGATAAAGGCTCCGTCGATAGGCTCGTCATGGCGGCTCAGCACCCGCAGGCTGATCTGGGAGCGCGGGTTATAGACGGCCATGGCCAGAAATTTGCCCCGGTCGCTCAGCACCCGCACCACATCGCCGTCGGTAAAATTGCCTTCCACGCGCGCAATATCGCTGCGGAACACCCAGGGGTGCCCGCTATACACGCGCTGCTCCTTATTCCTTGTTAAAAAAACGTTTGTCATCGCTTCATCCGTCCTTCCAAATTCAAAGCATGCGGTACGAAAACCCTTTAGCTTTCCTCCAGCTCTGAAGTGATCTGCATCGCCCATGAGAAGGTTTCGCCGGGGGCCAGGGTTTGAATGAAAGGCTTGTCAAAAAGGTCGCCCGTCGCGTTGCGGTCGTCGTCCAGGCCGTGCCAGGGCTCGATGCAGACATAGGGCGCGCCATGCCTGGCCCATATGCCAAGACAGGGCGCTCCGGCAAAGTCCACGCGGACGCGGACGCCGTCCTGCCGGACCAGCTCCACCTGCGAAAAGGGGATGTCGCGCATGATCAGTGCGTCGTTTGCGAATAAATCCCGACTGATCGCCAGTCTCTCTCCCTCAAGGGGAAGGATGTCCGCTGCGGTTGAAAGCAGCATATCCCGGTTCAGACGGTAAAATGTCAGCCGCGTCTGGCCCGGAAAAACCAGCGCGTCGCCCAGCGCGCAGTTAAACCCCGGATGCGCGCCGAGCGAGAAAGGCATCAGGCGCTCGCCGGTGTTTTCCACATCATAGCGAATTTGCAAGCCGACGTCCAGCAGGCGGTAGGAGACCGTCAGGGTGAAGGGGAAGGGATAGCAGCGAAGCGTATCCTCATTCTGGCGCAGGATAAAGGCCATCTCCTGCGGCGTTTGTGAAACGGGTAAAAATTGGCTGTGCCGCGCAAAGCCGTGCTTCTCCATCGCATAGCTTTGACAATGATACGTGTAACGGTCGTCCTTGACCTTGCCGACAACGGGAAACAGCAGCGGCGAACGTCCGGACCAGACCGTGGGATCGCCCTGCCACAGCAGCTCACGCTTGAGTTTTTTATCCAAGATGCTTGACAACTCGGCCCCACAGCAATCGGCGCATACGCGGTAACGATAATTTTCGATAAAGTAGCCCATGCTTTTGAACTCCCTTTCTTTATGCATCAAAGCAGTTCCTATCATAAACGGTTTCGATGGACATGTCAAAGCCTGCCGCGCATCCGGCGCGCGGCGCTTTTTCTTGAATTGCCGGGGGAACGACGCTATAATGAAGCGGTGGTTTCCAACCGACTGATCATTTTACGGAGATGGATTTTGGTAAGGACAGGAGAAAGCTGGATGACAAAGGAAACCGCCAGGATTCCAAATCAGAGGAGAATTTCAATGAACGCACAAAACGAACGGCTGTCCTTTGAGAAAATTAAGACCTATGACGCGCATGACAGAACGAACCTGGTGACGGTCGGGAGCATGCTTACCCCGGGCGTTTCGCCCGTTCCCGCCTGGGGCGGGGCCGAGTTTTCAAGGCTGGCGGACGCTGTGGCGCGCGCACGAAAGCAGGACCGTCCTGTAATCCTTTCATTTGGGGCGCATGTGATCAAGAACCATTTATCCCGCTATCTGATCGCGCTGGTCCGCGAAGGATATGTTACCCACCTGGCTGGAAACGGAGCATGCAGTATTCACGATTTTGAACTGGCCTATCTTGGCGGTACCTCCGAGGATGTGCCGACCGCCATTGAGGACGGTTCCTTTGGCATGTGGGAGCAGACCGGTCGCTGGATGAACGAGGCCTTGCAGGAAGGCGCGAAAAACGATTGGGGCTATGGCGAATCCCTTGCAAGATACATGGAAGTTCATCCCGAGCGATTCCCTTACCGTGAGGACTGCGTGCTGTACAACGCTTATCGAATGGGCGTCCCGGCCACATATCACATTGCGCTTGGCACAGATATCATCCATCAGCATCCGATTGCGGATTTTTCTGCAATCGGCAAAACAAGCGGTATCGATTTCCAAACCATGTGCCACAGCGTGTCCCAGCTTGACGGCGGTTGTTATCTGAATTTTGGTTCCGCGGTGATCGGGCCGGAGGTTTTCCTCAAGGCGTTATCCATCAGCCGCAACCTGGGTTATCCCACGTACCGGATTACCACCGCGAACTTTGACCTGGTCGACTTGGGAGATTACAAAACCAAAATCGGTTATGACGATCCCAACTACTACTACCGGCCCAGAAAGAACATCGTCAACCGCCCTGTCAGCCGGGGCGGCGAGGGTTGGCATTTCGTTGGCGACCACAGGGAAACGCTACCAAACCTGTATGAGCAATTGCGGATGCGAAAAGGATAAAGTTTGAAACAGTATAGAGAACCGGCCACCGTAGAGAAGAGCAAGGCAAACAGGCTGTCCGCCGGCAGCCAAAACGAAGAGTAAGAAAGTTAAGCAGGAGAAGGAGCGGGAGGATCATCCAAAAT
>JAEYOW010000003.1 GCA_023411375.1 Bacillota bacterium
ACATAAAAAAAACCCGCCGGGGGGGGCGGTGTCGGGCCCCCCGCGGCTGTTTGCGTGTCCGTAACCCTGCTATCGCAAGCGGAAACTGGCAGTTTAAAGAAAATGAAAAAAACATATTGACAGAAAGAAAGGCCGTGCATATAATAAACACATCCGATGTGAGAACGATTACACACTCGAAAGAAACAAGGGGAGGAATGGGGATGGAGAAAGGCAAAAGACCGACGATAAAAGATGTTTCTAAGGCTGCTGGGGTATCTGTCGCGACGGTTTCCAGATTTCTGAATTCCTCTGGATATGTAGACGATTCCACAAAGGAATTGATCCGGAGGGCGGTTGAGGAGACCAACTACCGCGTGAACAAAAGCGCCAAGTTGTTAAAGACGCAGCGCTCCAACCAGATCATGCTGATGGTGCCGGATATCGGAAACCCCTACTATGCCGAGATGTTTAAAACCATGCAGAAGCTGGCGGCGCAGCGGGATTACTCGGTGCTGCTGTTTGATTCAAACGCGGACGTCAAAGGGGAACTGGCCGGGCTTTTACTGATGGAGGACCTTGGCGCCGACGGGCTGATTTACTGCTCCATTGAAAACAACCGCGAGGTGGTCAAGCGGCTTCTGGCGTTGCAACGGCCGGTCGTTGTATCCCAAAGCTACGAGGAGCAGCGTTTCGACACCCTCCATTCCATCGGCGGGCGGGGTGTTTACCTGGCGGCGCGCCACCTGATTGAATTGGGGCACACAAAAATCGCTTATGTGGGCGGCCCCGAAAATTCCACCATCAACCAGCGGCGCAAGGCCGGGCTGATGAAGGCGCTTGAGGAGGATGGCCTTTCGCTGCCGGGAGATTTTTGTTTTGAGATGGACTTCACCATGGACGCGGGATACAAGGCGGGTATGTACATATCCTCGCTGGCTTCGCTGCCCACCGCCATCTGCGCGGCCAACGATATCATCGCCATGGGTGTGATGCAGGCGCTTCAGGAGCGCGGGCTTCGGGTTCCGGCGGATATCTCGCTGACGGGCGAGGACAACATCGGCTTCGCGCGCATCAGCCGTCCAGGGCTTACGACCATCAACAACAGCGGCAGTGAGTTTTCGATACGGGCGACGGAGCTGCTGTTCAGCCGCATCAGCGGGGAATATGACGGCCCGCCGCGCGACGTGATCTGCCCCAGAGAGCTGATCGTGCGCGAGTCCACCCGCGCCATCGGCAAGGAAAGGGTGTAGGCGTTCGTTTGCATAACGACGCTTGCGATAAAAAACAAAGGGAGAGGTAATCAAAATGAAAAAATGGGCTTCAATCGCACTTGCGCTTGTGCTTTGCATGAGCTGCCTGACGCTTCCCGCGCTTGCGAAGGACGTGACGCTTAACTTCCTCATCATGCCCGACCTGGAAATCCTTCAGCCCACCTTCGACCTGTACGAGGAGCAAAACCCCGGGGTCAAAATCAATGTGGAGGTGCTGCCCTTTGACAATATGTTTGAGGCCATCGAGGTGCGCCTTGGCAGCGGCGAAAGCAGCATCGACGCGTTCCTGGTGGATGTGACGGTGGTTGCCAATTATGCGCTTAAGGGCTATCTGGCCCCGCTGGAGGACAAGATTGCCGCCGAATCGCCCAAAAACCTGACGGACGCGGCGCTTGATTCCGTGACGTATAACGAGCACATCTACGCGCTGCCGCTGTACAGCTCCTGCGTACAGCTGTATTACAACAAGGACCTGTTTGACCAAAAAGGGATCGCCTATCCCGACAGCGCCGCGGAGGGCCGCCTGACCTGGGAGCAGGTGGTTGAGCTTGGCAAGCAGCTTACCTATGTGGATGAAAACGGCAAGCAGATCTATGGCCTCGTGTTTGAGCAGGTCAACCGTCCCTACCAGCTGCTGCCCCTGGCGCAGAGCCTGGGCGCGACGCAGTTTGTAAGCGAGGACGGGCTGGTGAGCACCGGCTATACCAACAGCCCGGAAATGGTTAAGGCGGGCCAGTTCTATTCCGACACCTTTAACACCTGGAAGATCAGCCCCAAGGTAGGCGCGGACGAGAGCACCAACCTCTTTACCAGCGGACAGGTGGCGATGTATGTGGGCGGCTCCTGGCAGATTCCCGCCATGCAGAGCGCAAACCTCAACTTTGGCTATGCGCCCCATCCGTACTTTGAGGGCGGCAAGGCGGTCACGCCCACCGGCTCCTGGTGCGCGGGCGTGTCGGCTTACTCCAAGAACCAGGCCGAGGCCGCGAAGTTTGTGGAATTCCTGACTTGCAACAACGATGTGGCGATTCAGAACTTTAAGCTTATCAAGAACCTGCCCAGCAATATTGCCGCGCTGGAAAGCATCGAAACCGACCCGGCCTATGAGAACTTCCCGGACGACGTTGCCAAGCTGTCCGCGTACGAATCGCTGAACACGGCCATGTCCCGCCCGAAGATGGCCGGCTATACCGAGTGGCAAAACATTGTGGAGAAGGCTTTTAGCGACATGATGAACGGCGCCGAGCCGCAGGCGGCGCTGGACGGGGCGGTCGCGGAAATCGACAGGCAGCTCCAGAAATACGCCGAGTAAGGCTTTGCAGATTTCCGCCAAACGGAGGACGAGCCGGGGACCCTGGCCGCGTATTGCGCGGCCGGGGCCGGGCTTACAAAGGGGCGTTGCCTTTGGTACGTGCCGGGGGTGTAATGCCCGCAGCGTCCTCCGCGCGGCGGTTTCTTCGTTTCGCAGGGAAAGGGGTCAGGTATGTTTACGCTCAAACGCAAGTACGTTCCCTATTTGTTTTTGCTTCCGGCTGTGCTGGGGCTTATCCTGTTCAAGGTATATCCGCTGCTCAACGGCCTTTTTGACAGCTTCTTTAAGGTATCCTTTCTGAAGAAAACAACGCGCTTCGTTGGACTGGATAATTATTTCTCGCTCTTTACCGACCCGGTATTTCTCAATTCGCTGTGGGTGACGGTGCTGTTTAATCTGATCACCAATCCGCTGCAAATTGCCGTTTCGCTGGGGCTGGCCTACCTTTTAACCCTGAAGCTCAGAGGAAACCATTTTTTTAGAACGCTGCACCTGGTTCCAATTACGGTTTCCTTCACCATCGCGTGCACCTTGTGGGGCGTTTTGCTAAACCCCGATCAGGGCTTGCTGAACTCCATTCTTAATGTATTCGGCATTCCCAACCAGCCGTTTCTCACCTCGGCCGATCAGGCGCTGGGCTCCGTAATCGCAATCGCAAGCTGGAAGGGCGTGGGATATTGGGCGGTGTTTTTGATCGCCGGTATCGAGAACATTCCGCGCGACCTGTACGAGGCCGCGGATATCGACGGCGCGGGGCGCGGCTCCACATTTGTTAAAATTACGCTGCCGATGCTGAAGAACACGCTGCTGTTTGTGGTAGTGTCCGATACGATTTCGAATTTTCTGCTCTTTGTGCCCGCATACATGCTCACGGGCGGCGGACCTCAGGGCTCCACTGATTTTCTGATGTACCAAATTTATCAGAACGCCTACACCTATTCCAACATCAACGTCGCCTCTGCGATGGTGATGGTGCTTCTGGTCATCCTGCTGGCGGTGATCGGCGTGGAAAGCCTTCTGATGAGGGGAAAGGAGCGCTGATATGCAAAAGCTTGGTTTTTGGGGCAAGGCGCTTGTTTACGCCATTCAGGCGGTTCTGATTGTCGTGATCTTTCTGCCGCTGGTGTTTGCGCTGGTTTCTTCCCTGCGGCCGCTGGAAGACGTGTACCGCTATATCCGGCCCCTCGTGCCGGAAACCTTTTGGCCCACGGACGTCACTTTTGAGGCGTACCGCTCCATCTTTGTGGATTACGGCTTTGGCACGGCGGTGATTAACTCCCTTCTGATTGCGGCGGCCACCATTGGGCTTGGCGTTATGTTCAACGCCATGGCGGGCTTTTGCTTCGCGAAATTCCGCTTCGCCGGAAAAGGTCCGCTGTTTCTGCTGGTGATGGTGACGGCCATGGTGCCCTTTGAGCTGATTTCCATCAACCTTTACCAGCTCATCATGCGGTTTCAGTGGGTCAATAGCTATCAGGCGCTGATTTTGCCAAGCGTGGCTAACGGCATTGTCATCTTCCTGTTTAGGCAGTTCTTTATGGATTTTCCCAATTACATGCTGGAATCCGCCATGCTGGACGGGCTCTCGTGGCCGGGTATTTTTCTACGTATCGCGATGCCTAACGCCAAGAGCATCTCCATCAGCGCGGGATTGATTTTGTTCCTTTCACAGTGGGAATCGTTCATGTGGCCGGTGTTGGTAACGCGCACACAGCAGATGCAGACCGTTCAGGTAGCGCTCAACAGCTTTCAAACCGAGCATGCGAAGCTATGGAACCTGATCTTTGCGGCGTCCATCATCGCGTTCGCGATTCCGGTGCTGATTATGATGCCGTTGCAGCGCTATTACGTGGAGGGAATCGTAAGCTCCGGCGTTAAGGAGTAAGCGGTTTTAGTTTCTTGAGAGGATGAATGAGAATGCTTAGGGATAAAATGCGGTGGCTGTTCTTTACCGAGCTGCTGCCGGACGAGCTGGCGCAGGCGAACGACGAGGGAAAGGCGGTGAGCGGGGAAGAAGTTCGAGAAATTCTTGAACTGAAGGACGTGCGCGAACGGGAGAGCCGCGCGAAAGAATGGATGCTTGCCGCCGAGCGGATGCCGCTCGCGCTGGAAAAGCGCCTTGCCGAGCCTGAAACCTACGGGGATATTCAGCGAACGCTGGACGGCTCGGCCGGCCGGGAATACTTGGTGAGCGCGGAAACGCTGCCTGAGCGCCTTCGCGCGGCGTGGGCGGGCCGTATGAGCGGATGCCTGCTGGGCATACCCGTGGAGGGCTGGACAAGCGGAAAAATCGCGGATTTTGTGCGGGAAACCGCGCAGGATCCCCGAGAGAACTACCTGTCCTCAAAAATCGGCGATGAACTGCGCAAAAAATACGGCGTGGAGGACCGTGACCTGAACACGCCGTACGACCGTCAGGTTTATTGCTGGATTGATAATGTAGACGCCTTTCCCGTGGACGACGATACCAACTATACCGTCGCGGCGCTGCGCGTGGTGGAACGCTGCGGCAGAAGCTTCACCGCCGATAACGTTGCGGAGAACCTTCTGTACGGCGTTCCGGCACTGCATGCCTGTACGGCGGAGCGCATGGCGTATCGCAACCTGCTCAACTGCGTGGACCTGCCGGACTGCGCGTGGTATTTGAACCCGTACAGGGAATGGATCGGCGCGCAAATCCGGGCGGATTTCTTCGGATACATCAACCCGGGCAGGCCGCGCGAGGCGGCGCGCATGGCGTATGAGGACGCGAGCGTGACGCATGTGCGCAACGGCGTATACGCCGAGATGTATGTCGCCGCGCTGGTGAGCCTCGCGCCCTGCGGCCTTGAAGGTATTGAGATGGTTGAGGCGGCAAAGCGGCAGATTCCGCCCGGGAGCGCGCTTGCGAAGGCGCTGGACGGATTGATGGGTGAAATTCGGGCCGGCGCGTCCTATGACGAGGTTATCAGGCGGCTGCATGCCCGCTATGATGAAAGCCAGTGGTTCTGGTGGGGACATGCCATCCCGAACGCGCTGATCGTATCCGCGGTTGTGGCATACTTTGGCGGCGACCACTCCAGAGCCATCGGGGAAGCGGTGCTAGCAGGGTTTGATACCGACTGCAACGCGGCGACGGTTGGCTCGATCGCTGGGTTTAAGGCGGGCCATGTGGATGCGCGCTGGCTTTCGCGCTTTGCGCCGGTATTGCGCACCAGCGTGCATGGCTACGAGCGCCTGACGCTGGAGGAACTGACGGAGCGCACGCTTCGGCTTGCGCAATTGCCGGAGGGAGAGGGAAACAATGCCTGAACGCATCATTTTGGATACGGATATTGGAACGGACGTAGACGATGCGCTGGCGGTCGCGCTGGCCGCGCTTTCGCCGGAGCTTACGGTCGAGGGCATAACGACCGTGTATGGCGACGTTGCGCTACGCGCGCGCATGGCGGTCAAAATCCTCAGGCTGCTTGGGCGGGAGGATATCCCCGTGCTGGCGGGGGCGGAGCACGTGCTGCTGCGCAACCGCCCGCTGTGGTGGCTGGGGCATGAGGGAGACGGCCTGCTGACGGCAGAGGACGCGAACCTTCCGTTCGATCCGCGCCATGCGGTAGATTTCATCATTCAAACGGTGATGGATAATCCCGGGGAAATTACGCTGGTCGCCATCGGCCCGTTTACCAACCTCGCAATCGCGCTGGCGCGCGAGCCCAGGCTCGCGGAAAATGTTAAGAATGTCATCATTATGGGCGGCAGCGCCCGCCTTGGCGCAAACGGTATGGAGCTTGAGTACATCGACCATAACGTTAAGTGTGATCCCGAATCGGCGGCGCTGTTGTTTGCCAGCGGCGCGCCCATTACGATGTGCGGCTACGACGTGACGCGCCAGGTGCTGGTGCGGACGGCGGATGTGGAGAGGCTGGAAAGAACCAACGACCTGCTGAACACCGCCATAGCGCGGATGATCCGCAAGTGGCTGGACTGGTGGAGGCGTGATTTTACCGCAATGAATGACCCGCTTTGCGTGGCCATGGCGTTTGACCCGACGTTTTGCCGGGGAAAAAAGATGAATGTGCATGTGGAATACGATCACCGCCATCCGACGGGACATACCATTTGCGAATTGCCCGTAACGCCCTGGACGCCGCCGGAGGAGCTGGGGCAGGATAAGCCCGAGCCAAAGGTGGAAGTATGCCTTGAGGTGGACGCGGACCGCTTTATGCGCCTTTTGATGGACCGCGTGTGCGACCGCTGCTATGGAAACTGACCGGGAGGTGGGAGCATGAGGATACTTAATTTCGGTTCGCTGAACCTGGATTATGTGTACCGGGTGCACGCCTTTGTACGCCCTGGAGAGACGGCGGCGTCCCTGGGGCGCGAGGTGGTCTGCGGCGGAAAGGGACTTAATCAGAGCGTGGCGCTTCGTCAGAGCGGAGCGAGCGTATGGCATGCCGGCTGCGTGGGCGCAGAAGACGGGCAACCGCTTCTGGACTTGCTAAGCGCGCGGGGCGTGGACACGGGCCTTGTGCGCAAGGTGGATGTTCCCTCCGGACATACGGTGATACAGGTAAACGACGAGGGGGAAAATTGCATACTGCTCTTTGGCGGGGCGAATCAGGCCGTCGGCTGCGAGCAGATCGCGCAGACGCTCGCGCATTTTGGCAAGGGCGACCTGCTGGTGATGCAAAACGAGATTTCCGGCATGCCGGAGCTGATGCGGGCCGCCAAAGAGAGGGGAATGGCGCTGGCGTTAAATCCATCCCCGGTTGCGGGCGCGGAAAGCGCACTGCCCATTGGGCTGGCCGACTGGCTGTTTGTAAACGAGGAGGAGGCGGCCGCGCTGGCGGGAGGCGGTACGCGTGATGTGGAAATTCGGATTTCGGCGCGTTATCCCGCCGCGCGCATCGTGATTACATACGGCGCGCGGGGCGCGGCGGCGGTGGGGGGAGGCCGTGAGCGCGCCTGGCAGGAGGCCCGCCGCGTAAAGCCTGTGGACACCACGGGCGCGGGAGATACCTTCCTTGGATTTTTTTTGGGGCGCATGTCGCAGGGCAGGCCGGAGACGGAATGCCTGCGATACGCCGCGCAGGCCTCGGCGCTGTGCGTTCAGCGCAAAGGCGCCGCGCCGTCCATCCCGGCGCTTGCGGAGGTTGAGCGGGCGCTGGGCGCGGAAGCATAACACAGAACACAAAACAAAAGAGCCGGAAGCGCGCCCCCTTGAAAGAAGGGAACGCTTCCGGCTCTTTTGTTCCGCTTTACGGCTTGGATAGCGCCAGTTTTTTACCAAACCGTGGACGCACGCGCCATGTGCTGCCGGATGCCTTTTTTTGCTTTGGAGCGGTATCGCGCTCGCTGTGCGCAACCGGGAAAACGTCATGCAAATTGCCGTCTGCGTCCACATGGACGCCCCAGCCCCAAAATTGTTTTTTAAGCTTTTTTTTCATAATTAAGCCACTCCTTTCGCCAATCGAAGCAATGTTATTTTCGGGTTAAACGTCAGACCAGGAAACGGACCAGGGAAATAAACGGCGAAGCGATATAAATCAGCAGATCCTTGGCCCAGTGAATCTGCTTGGGCTCAACGCCGTCGCCGTCGCCATAGCCGCCGTCCTTTTGAACGGGCAGGGAAGACGCGCGCATTGAGAGCATATGCTCCTCCAGCATTTGATTGATCGCTTCGCTCCTGATAACGAGCATCAGCTCGGTATCGATATAGGCGCTTCGCATATCAAAGTTGAACGAGCCGAATGCGCTCAGGTCGCGGTCAATCAGCATGGCCTTGGTGTGCATGGAAAAATCGCCCTGAAACTCGTACAGGTCCAAATCCATGCGCGTGAGCATGCCTTTGTGGATCAGCGTGTCCGCGGAGGCTACGATGTTGTTGCCGCTGGCCTTGGAGTTGGTTAGAACCATCATTTCGGACGGCAGCGCGGCTGCTGCGCTCAGGTCGTCGCGCATCTGATTGTTCAGGACGAGGTACGGCGTCTGAATCCACACCCGCTCCGTTGCCCCGCGCATCAGCCCGACCAGCTCGGTCCACACGACGGGCTGCTTCGCGCCGGGCGCGACAGGGTTGCTAAGCAGCATGAAGCCGTCGATGGGTACGGTATGCGCCGCCCAGTCGGCGGGCGCCATCGCCTGCGCGTGTTTGGCCTGAAGCGTCTGATACCGTGCGGCGAGCGCGGTTCGCGCCTCATCAACCGATTGTTGCCGGAAGCCCGGCACGCTTTCGTACTGCGGCGTACAATGTAAATTCCACAGCCCGTCGAAATAGGCGGCCAGCGCGGCGGCGGCGCTGCCCTCGGCAGGCGCGTCGCGGTACACCAAGATATCCATATCGTAGTTATAACGCGGGTCGTCCTCGCCGGTCAGGAACTCGTCGGATACGTTGCGGCCGCCCAGCACAAATACGCAGTCGTCCGCCATGACGTATTTTTCGTGATAGCGGGCGTTCAGCCCCCAGGGAGCGAACACATTGAGCGGATTATAATACCGTAGCTCAACGTTTGGATGCGAGCCCAGCGCATAACCCAGATCGCTGAACAGCAGGTTGCCGCCGCCCACCAGCCCGTCGGTGAGAACACGTACGCGCACGCCACGGTCCGCCGCGTCAAGCAGCGCGGAGGCGATGGTCCAACCGCTTTCATCGTTCGCAAAGAGGTAGGTGCCGACCACCAGCGACGTTTTGGCGTTGGCGATCAGGTTCAGGCGAACGTCCAGCGCCTGCCGGCCCGTGGGAAGGATCGTCGCCCGGTCGCCGCCGGGTCCGCTTTGTGTCAGCGCCGCGCTTGCGGTAACCGCGTCCGGTGGGGAAGGCACAAACACATAAGGCAGCACGACGGCCAGCACATAGGCAGCCAGCAGCAAAAGCGCGCTGCGCCTGATGATTTTACCAATTTCACGCTTTTTCATGCCGTCTCCTTCCCGGGCAGGCGCACGGTGACGCTCGTACCCACGCCCAGCTCGCTTTTGACTTCAATCGAGCCATTCATCAGCCTGACAATGGAGGCCGCGATGGCCGCGCCCAGCCCGTGACCGCCCACAGCGGCGCTATTGCCCCGGTAATAGCGCTCAAACATATTGGCAGCGGTCTCGCTATCCATGCCCGCGCCGCAATCCGCAATGGTGACCTCAACGCCGCCCGGCGTTTGTGAGGTCGCCACGGTGATGACGCCTCCCGGATCGGAATACTTGATGGCGTTATCCAGCAGGTTGCGCCATACGTGGGAGAGCAGCTCGCGGCTTGCGCGGTAGCGGATGGGGGAGAGTTCCACCTGCATATCGAGGTTTTTGCGCTGCCAATCGTCTCCGCACTGCAATATGACCTGCCTGAGTTGTTCGTCCAGCGAGAAAACCTCCGTTTCCTGGGGCGGCGGCTGGTGGTCGAGCCGGGTCATCTCCAGTACGCTGTCCACAAACTGCGAGAGGTTTACCGTCTTTTCCTCAATGACGCGCAGGTACTGCCGCCGTTGCTCCGGCGGAAGGCTTTCATCCTCCAGAAGCTGGGCGTAGCCGCGAATGGCGGAGAGGGGATTGCGAAACTCGTGGGATACGTTTGAGACGAAGCTTTCAGCGATGACCTCGTTGCGGCTGAGCTTTTCGGTCATGAGGTTAAAGCATTGGGCCAGCTCCGCCAGCTCGCGCTCGCGCGAGATGTCCATGCGCTGGGAGAAATCGCCCTCAGCCACCTTGCGTGATGCCTCGCAGGCGCTGCGCAGGGCGCGGAACAGGGCGTGCTTGCTCAGCCATGAGGACACCAGCGTGGAAAGCAGGGAGACGCTTAACAGCAGGCAGAGGATAACCCAGAGCGTACCCGCATTGCCAAACAGCCCGAGCCTGTCGCCCACCACCCACAGCGCAAAGAGCAGAAGCACCGTAAAAAACGTGACGCCAAAGACAAAAAGCGTCAGGTAGGCGTTGATGCCGTGACGGGGGCCTTCTCCTGAACGGACGCGCCGGCTCATGCGACCACCGCCTTATAGCCGAGGCCCCGCACCGTTTCGATACGGAAATCCGGATTTTGCTCGAAGCGGCTGCGCAGCTTGCTGATATGGACGTTGATGGTGCGCTCGTCGCTTTCGGAATCCATTCCCCAGATTTCGTCCATAATCTGCATGCGGGTAAAGATGCGGCCTGGGCTGGAAAGCAGTTTGAAAAGCAGCTGAAACTCCTTTTGCGGAAGGGTTTCGCACGCGCCGGCGTGGGCGACGGTCAGCTGCGAGCTGTCCAGCACCGTCTGCCCAACGCTCAGGAGATGCTCGCTCATAATGCGAAAGCGGCGCAGAAGCGCGTCCACGCGCAAAACCAACTCCTTGATATCGATGGGCTTAACCATGTAATCATCCACGCCCGCCTGAAAGCCGCGGCTTTTATCCTGAATGCCGTCCCTGGCCGTAACAAACAGGATGGGGAGGGTATAACCCGCCGCGCGGAGGCTTTCCAAAAGCGCAAAGCCGTCGGTATCAGGCATCATAATGTCGCTGACAATCAAGTCCACATGCCGCTGGTCCATCCAGTTAAGCGCCTCGCGCCCATTGGCGGCGGATAGCACGGCGTGGCCGTTCTGGGCCAGCACGGTTTCAATCAGGCGGTTCAGGTCCAGATCGTCCTCGGCGATCAGTATGGTGGCCATGGGCACTCCCTCTCTTTCGGCTTCCATTCTAACATGCCAACATTAACTCAAGATTAATTGATTTCTGGTTAACGAACGGTCGATTCTATGGTATCATAGAACATGGCCGCGTGTGCAAGGCGGTCGGAAAGGAAACGGTTATGGAGCGAAAGAAGTTCAGAGATATTTTGCTGTTATCCACCTGCATTATCGCGGTTTATTTTTTATTTCAACGCGCGGAAGGCGTGCTGGATTTCCTTAAAATGATATGGATGATTCTCACACCTTTTTTGTTGGGCGGCGCGCTCGCGTTTATCCTGAATGTGCCCATGCGCTTTCTGGAAAAACGGGTGCTTTGCGTGATGGACCGGGCCGAGTGGTCCAAAGGCATGAAGCGGCCCGTGGCCATGGTGCTTGTGATGGCCCTTGCGGCGGCGGTGGTATACCTGCTTTTGTCGCTGATTGTGCCGGAAATCATCAATACGCTTGTTACCATTATCAACGCCATTCCCAGCTTTGTGTCCAAGGTAAATGAATGGCTCAAGCCGTACGGCTTTGACCTGACCCAATACCTGAGCGCGGGCTTCTCGCTGCCCTCGGCCGAGCAGATGGACGCGCAGCTGATGGATATGCTTGACCTGGTGCTCAAGGGGGCGGCCTTCTCGGGTACGTTGATCGGCTCGGTATACCAGAACATGCTGAGCGTGTTTTTTACCATCATGTTCACGATTTATTTCCTGTTTGCCAAGGAACGCCTGCGCGGGCAGCTAAAGCGCCTGATGACCGCCTATTTGAAGCCCGGGCTGGTGAACGAGGTGCTTCGCGTGGCGCAGCTTACGCAGCGGACGTTTTCCTCGTTTATTACGGGGCAGTGCCTGGAGGCTGTGATTTTAGGCGGATTGTTCTTTTTGGCAATGACGGTTTTCGGCATGCCGTATGTACTTTTGATTAGCGTGTTTATCGCCGTGACGGCGCTGATTCCCGTCATCGGCGCATGGATGGGCTGCATTGTGGGCGCGCTGCTGATTTTATTGAACGATCCGGTACAGGCTCTGTGGTTTGTGCTGATGTTCCTTGTTTTGCAACAAATTGAGGGCAACCTGATCTATCCGCATGTGATGGGCAACGCGATCGGCCTGCCGTCCATATGGGTGCTGTTCGCCGTGGTGCTGGGCGAAGGGTTGATGGGCATTCTGGGCATGCTCCTGTTCATCCCGCTGACCTCCGTGGCGTACACGCTGCTTCGGGAAATGGTGAACAGGCGCCTTGAGGAGAAGCGGAAGGCGGCGGGGAGCGGAGGCGGCGCGGGTGCGTGAAGGCGGGATGCGCGTGACGATTCGCGCCTACAGGCCGGAGGACTGCCGGGAGATAACGGAGCTGTTTTACCGGACGGTGCATGAGGTAAACGCGGCGGATTATACAAAGCGGCAGCTTGACGCCTGGGCTGACGGAAGGCCGGACCTGGAGCGCTGGGACGCCTCGCTTCGCGCGCGCCACGCGCTGGTCGCGGAGGCGGACGGGAGGATCGTGGGGTTTGGGGATATCGACGATACAGGCTATCTTGACCGCCTTTATGTACATGGAGAATATCAGCGCATGGGCATCGCCACGGCGCTGTGCGACAGGCTGGAGCGTAAGCCTGGTGCCGGACGGCTTGTGACGCACGCCTCCATCACGGCCAGGCCGTTTTTTGAAAAACGTGGCTACCGCGTGGAGCGGGCACAGAAAGTGGAGCGAAACGGCGTTTGTATGACCAATTTTGTAATGGTCAGGGATGCGTAAGGCCCCGGACGGAAAGAGAATACGATGGATGTGTGGATTGCGGCCGCCGCCGTCGCCGCCTATCTGGTAAAAGGGCTGTGCGGCTTTGCCAACACGCTGGTTTTCAGCAGTATCATGGGATTCAGGGCCAACAACATTGAGATTACCCCAGTGGAACTGATGCTAGGTTACCCGTCCAACCTGCTGATGGCATGGCGGGAGCGGAAATCGCTGGATAAGAAAATATGGTTGCCGCTCGCTTGCTTTGTGATTGTGGGAAGCATTCCGGGAGCATTTTTATTGAAGAACGGAAACGCGGCCGCAATCAAGGCGCTGTTTGGCGCGGTTGTGATTTTCGCCGGAGTGGAAATGTTTTTCCGCGAACTCGGGGGAAAGCGGCGCGACGCCACGCCTGTTATGCTGAGCCTTATTGGCCTGGCGTCCGGAGCACTCTGCGGCCTGTATGGCGTCGGCGCGCTGCTGGCGGCCTATGTGGGCCGGACGGCTAGGGATACCCGGGCGTTTCGCGGAAACCTGTGCGCTGTTTTTGTGATTGAAAATACCTTTCGGTTGGTCCTGTATGGCTTTACCGGCATTATTACGCTGGAAAATTTTAAAACGGCGCTGTTGCTAATGCCCTTTATGGCGCTGGGCCTCGGCGCGGGTATGCTGCTTGGACATAAGCTGGATGAACGAAGGATAAAGACGGTTATCACCGTGATGCTGGTTTTGTCCGGCGTATCGCTGCTGGTGGGGAGCATGGGGAAAATATGAAGGAGGGCGCAAACTTGCGCCCTCCCATATTTTATTATATAATGTCCAAGCTGTTATCTCCCCGCTGATACCGATCATTATTTCAAATATTTGCTTATGTTTTATACCGCACTAATATGGGGAGAAGATGAACTGGCAGAAAGGGGTCCGGGTGACGAAGAAAGGAACTGTTTGGGTAATCGGCGCATCAAGCGGGCTGGGGTTGCATACCGCACAGGCCTTCGCTGAAAGCGGATGGCTGGTGATCGCCGGGGCGCGCTCCTTTGAGGAGGCGCAATCATCCTTTGAAATGAAAGCAAGTGAAAACCCAATCCGGCTGAGGCTGGATGTAACAAGCGAGGAAAGCTGCGACCGCTTCCAGCGCGAAGCGTTGCGCATCAGTCCGCGTGTGGACGTGCTGGTGTGCGGCGCGGCGGTGCTTGTGCTGGGTTCCTGCGAGCTGACGGACGCAGGGGAGTACGAACGGGTAATGCAGACCAATTTCGTTGGAACGGTGCGGATGGTGGGCAGGGTCTTGCCGCTGATGCGCCGGAACGGCGGGGGAAAAATCATCCTTTTTTCCTCCATTAACGGGCTTCTCGGGGTGCCCTTTCAAAGCGCGTATACGGCAAGTAAGCATGCGCTGGAGGGCTACGCCGAGTGTCTTGCTATGGAAACAAAACCTTTCGGCATCCAGGTATGCCTTGTGGAGCCGGGCGACCACCGGGGCGGCAGCAACCGCACGCGCCTGCGCGCCGTAGCGGAGGACGGGGCTTCACCTTACTGTCAGGCGTATGAGAACGCGTGTGGCGTCATCGTCCGGGACGAGGCGGGCGGCCTTGCGCCCGAGCGCCTCGGCGCCAAGGTGGTGCGCAACGCGCAAAGAAGGCGCATGCGCTTTCGCCTGCGCATAGCCAAGCCCGATCAACACCTGGCCGTGCTTTTGCACGACCTTTTGCCCGCGTGGGCAAATTTCATGATACTGAGTGATTATTACCGGGGAGGAAAGCCGCATGAGCCTTCATGACGTTGCGCGCGACAGCGCGCTTCTTTCGGATTGCAAAACGCTCGAAACCCTTTTCACCCTCACGTGCGCCCATGGAGAGGACGCCGCCGCCATCTATCTGGAGGATGGCGTGGAAAAAAAGATTACCTTTGACGAGTACCGCGCAATGGCGGACGATTATGCCGCGTATCTCGCCGACGGTTTGGAGCCGGGCGGCTATGTCGCGATCTCGATGGATACGTGCAAGGAATGGTTTCCCACCTTCTGGGGAGTGATCCGCTCCGGCCATGACGCGCTGCTGATCGACGCGGCGCTTTCAGACGAGATGGTTCGTTACCTGCTTAAGCAGGCGGAGTGCAAGGCCATGATCACGGCACGGCGCCGCGCGCTGGACGCAGAGATACGGCAAATTGACGCGGCCGGATTGTTTGCCGCGCCAAAAGCCGTAGACTTTGAACCCACGTATGGCGATGGGGTTGCGCTGTGCACAAGCGGTACTACCGGCACCAGCCGCATCTTTGTGTACAATGGAGAGGCCATTGCCGAGCAGGTGTTAAGCTCGGAGCTGATCTTCCGTGAGAACCGCCGCATCGTAGCCAACGCCAACCGGCGCTCGCTGGTGTTTCTGCCGTATCACCACGTCTTGGGTTTCGTTGTCAATCTGCTTTGGTGCGGCTTTCTGGGGTACGCCAACATCTATCTGCGCGACCGCGCTCCCCAAACCATTTTGGAGACCGCACAGAAATGCCGTCCTGAGCTGCTTGTGACGGTGCCGCTGCTGGCGAACAACCTCTGCGCGTCTTTGCAAAAAAAGCTTGCGAAGGAAAGCCGGCTGAAGCGCGCCGCGTTTTCGGCCATGAAAGGACTGAGCTTGGGCGTGCAGAGCGTCGCCCCGGCGCCGGGCCTGGCGCTGGCGGAAAAGGCGCTGTTTCGCGGAGTGCTGCGTCAGGTGTTGGGGGTGGACATCCGCTGCGTGATTCTGGGCGGAAGCCACACGCCTACAGAGCATCTGCGCACGCTGAACGCGCTGGGCTATTATACCGTGTGCGGCTTTGGGATGACGGAGACGGCGGTGACGAGCGTGGAAACCGCCATGAGCCTGCGCAAGCGGCTGAGCGGTTCCGTCGGCAGGCCGCTGCGCAACGTGCAGTACCGCATCAGGCCCGGGGAAAGCGGAAGGCGGCGCGGAGAAATGCTCATCAAGGGCAGGAGCATTCATACCGGGTGGCTGGCCGATGGAAAATGGCTGCCGCCCGATACGCTGGAGGGCGGCTGGTACCCGACGGGCGACATCGTCCGGCTGGAAAAAAGCGGCCGGATGTTTGTGGAGGGGCGCTGCAAGGACGTTATTATTAACGAATCCGGCGAAAACGTCTACCCGGACGAGCTGGAGGATACTTTCAGCTCGCTTGAGGGCGTGGAGCAATTCACGGTGCTTGGCGTCCGAAAGCCGGGCAAACACCAGAAGTATGAGGATATCACGCTGGTGATAAACGTGGGCGAGCGCTATCGCGACGACGCGTTCCTGGCGGGACTGGTGCGGCAGGCGGCGGCGCTCAATCAGCGGCTGCCGGCGCTTAAGCGCGTATCGCGCGTGCTGGTAACGCCGGAAAGGCTGCCTCTGGTCAACGGCATCAAGGTCAAGCGGTTGGCATTAAAGGAGAGCATCGAAAGCCAAAAGCTGGCTTACCGCGACCTGAGCCTTTCGCAAAGGGCGGCTGAGCCAGTCCGGACGGAGGAGACGCTGTCCTCAAGGGAAGTGCGGCCCGAAAACCTGGCGCTGGAGGAAATCCGCGCAAAGGTGCGAAGGCTTTACGCGGAAACGCTGGACGTGGACGCGGGCAGCTTTACGGACGACGCGCACTTTATCGACGAGCTGGGGGGAGACAGCCTTCAGGTGCTTTCTATCTCGCTGAAGGTGGAGGAGCTTTTCAGCGTGCTGATTCCAGTGGAGGAATATGGACGCTGTACCACGGTCAGCGATTTGAGCGCGTTGCTTTACGACAAGCTGACGGGCAACATCGCCTATGAAAGCCAGAGCCACGCGCCAAGGGAGGACGCCACGCCCGTTGTCCGCTTTGAGGACGCGCCGGAGTATCAGGCGTTTTTGAAGCGGCAGCAGGCTCTGATGGCTTCCGGCGAGGACAATCCGTACTTTGTGTGCCACGACTCGCCCCTGCGGGATAAAAGCCTGATGGCGGGGCATGAGGTGCTGAATTTCGGCAGCTATAACTATGTGGGGATGAGCGGTCGGCCCGAGGTGCAGCAGGCCGCAAAGGACGCTATCGACAGGTATGGTACCAGTGCGAGCGGCAGCCGGTTGCTGGCGGGAGAAAAGAGCCTGTACCAGGAGCTGGAGCGCGAGCTGGCGGACTGGAAGCATGCCGAAAGCGCGTTGGTGTGCGTGGGCGGGCACTCCACAAACGTGACGTTCGTAGGCAATTTTTGTGGCAAGAACGACCTGATCGTATACGACGCGCTGGCGCATAACTCCATCGAGCAGGGTTGCCGCCTGAGTCCCGCCACGGCAAAGCCTTTTCCGCACAACGACCCGGCCGCGCTGGAAAGCATTCTGCGCACGCAGCGCAAGCGCTATGAAAAGGTGCTGATCGTTATCGAGGGAGCCTACAGCATGGATGGCGATATTGCCGACGTGCCCGCATTTGTAAGGCTGAAAAAGCAGTACGGCTGCTTTTTGATGGTGGACGAGGCACACAGCGCATGCGTCATCGGCGAAACGGGCGGCGGCGTGGACGAATATTTCCATCTGGAGCCGGGGGACGTAGACGTAAAGATGGGCACACTGTCCAAGGGACTGGGTACCTGCGGCGGCTATCTGGCGGGGCCGAAATGCATTATCGAGTATCTGCGCTATAACCTGCCGGGCTTTGTGTTCAGCGTGGGAATCTCGCCCGCGCTGGCGGCAGGCACGCTGTGCGCCGTACGGCTTTTGCGCGGCGAGCCGGGCATTATGGCGGACATGCGGCGCAACATCCGGTGCTTTGTGGAAGGCGCAAAGCGGCGCGGGCTGGATATCTGCCTCGCGGGAGAGACGGCCATTATCCCCGTGCTGGTTGGGCCGGACGAAGCGGCTTTCCTGCTGAGCAACGAGCTGCGCAGGCGCGGGGTATTCGTACCGCCGGCGGTGTATCCCGCCGTGCCCAAAAACAAGGCCAGGCTCCGTTTTTGCGTGATCAGCGAGCACAGGCCGGAGCAGATTGAGCAAGCGCTGGACACGCTGCTCTGCGCGGCGGATGACCTGGAAATAGTGCTGCCGCGGCGGGCGTACGCATAAAACGCAATGTTGACGGCGCGGCGCGCGGGTTGCTTCCTTCGCGCCCGCGTTGGTCGGGATAGACGAAAATAGAGGACAAATTTCGCCAACCATTGAAATTTCCTGTATGACATTGTATAATGAATGCGTTGCCAACAACCAAAAGACGGAGGTAGATGAGTGTACAGGCTGCTGATTGTCACCGAAAACCAGAACGTAAAGGACATGTTCACCTCTATGGAAGGCTGGGAGGCGATGGGCTTCAAACCTCCGCGCCTGCGCAACAGCATGGATGAAGCGGTCGAATGCATGCACAAGCATCACATCGACGCGATCGCGGTGGATGGAGCGCCCATTTTTGACGGGCTGAGGGCCTATCTGGATCAGGAGTATCCAAATATGCCGATCTTTGCGATCGAGGCGGCGCCCGAGGAGCAGTTCAAGACCATTCGTGAGGTATACAGTCTGCTGACACGTTTGCGCGCCGACGATTCCAACGACGATTATGACGAGAGCTATGTTTTTGGGCAGCAGCGCGAGCGTTGGATGAAAAAGGCGTTGAGCGGCCTGGTTCCTACCGTTGTTGAGATGGAAAAACAGCTGCGCATGTACCGCTGCCCTGAGCATCCGGATGTGCCCTGCGTGCTGGCGCGGCTTGAGCTGCCGGAGGGCGACAGCTTTCTGGCGGAACGCTGGCATTACGGCAGCGAACGGCTGGAAACGGCGCTTCGCAACTTCTTTGGCAGGGAACATGATCATATGGTTTTACATGTGGCTGTGATTTCCCCGGAGGAGGTCCGGGTGCTGTGCTATCCGGCTGAGATAGAGGCCGGCCTGAGTGAAAACGCGGCATATGATTACATTCAGGAAACTGTCGAGCAGATCGGACACTATCTTGGCCTCGAGATGAAGGTGTTGGATGTGCGCCGCGTACCGGGCCTGAACGCGTTTGCCGCCGACAGAATCGCGCTTTGATTTGCGCAGCCTGATGGTTGAAAGGAGAGGGACAATACATGGGATTCATTAAGAACATGATAAGCAGCCAGTTGATCGACGTTATTGAATGGACGGACGACAGCCAAAACACCATGGTGCACCGTTACGACATGAACGGCAAGGAGATCATGATGGGCGCGCAGCTCACCGTGCGCGAGAGCCAGGCCGCCATTTTTGTGAACGAGGGGCAGCTTGCCGATGTGTTCGGTCCTGGCCGCCACGAGCTTTCCACGCAGAATATGCCGGTTATGACGGCGCTGAAAGCCTGGAAATTTGGCTTTAATTCGCCTTTTAAAAGCGACTTGTACTTTATCAACACCAAGCAATTCATGGACCGCAAGTGGGGTACCAGCAACCCCGTGATGATGCGCGACGCCGAGTTTGGTATGATCCGTATCCGCGCGTTCGGCTCGTTCTCCTTCCGCGTGCAGGACCCGACAACCTTCATGAAAGAAGTTTTCGGCACCAGTTCCCTGTTTACGGTGGAGGGTGTGGAAGGCCAGATCAAGAGCATAGTCGTCAGCGGCCTTAGCGACGCGATCGCGCAGAGCAAGATTCCCGCGCTGGATCTTGCGGCCAACTACACCGAGTTGGGTCAGTATGTGCGGGAAGCCCTTAACCCCAAGGTGGAAGCGCTGGGCCTGACGCTTAGCAATTTTGTGATTGAAAACATCAGCCTGCCCGAAGAGGTAGAAAAAACCATTGATAAGCGGACCTCTATGGGCGTGGTGGGCGACCTGAACAAGTACACCCAGTATCAGGCCGCGGAGGCGATGCGCGAGGCGGCCAACAACCCCTCCGGCGGCATGGCTGGCATGGGCGTCGGCATGGGCGCGGGCGCGATGATGGGCCAGATGTTCACCCAGAGCATGGGCGCAGGCCAGCAGCAGGCTTCGGCCGCGGCGACGGTCGCCTGTACCGCTTGCGGCAGGCAGATCGCACAGGGCAGCAAGTTTTGTCCCGAGTGCGGCGCACAGCAGCAGAGCGCGGGCGCATTCTGCCCCGGCTGTGGTGAAAAGGTTGTCTCCGGAGCAAAATTTTGCCCCGGCTGCGGTCAGAAGATTGGCTGAAGCAATCAAAAACTGAACGAATAAAGCCATTGCCCACCGAAACGGCCAGCCGCCGTTATGGTGGGCAATTCTTATAAGGGAGAGTAAAAAATGTTGCGAATGGTCGCTTTTGATATGGATGGAACGATTGGGGACACCATTCCGATGTGCTTGCGTGCGTTTCGCGAAGCCGCGTCGCCCTTTTTGGGGCGCAGGCTGACCGACGGTGAAATTGTGGAGACTTTTGGCCTGAACGAAGAAGGCATGATGAAGGCCATCGCGGGCGGCCGGTGGAAGCCGGCGATTGAGGAATACTACCACCTGTACGAGGCAATGCATGACGAAAGCGTGCGGATGTTTCCGGGAATCGCGGAGCTGCTCGGGTGGCTTAGGGAGCGGGGCGTCAAAACCGCCCTGATTACAGGCAAGGGACAGCGAAGCTGCGCCATCACTTTGGAGAAGTTCGGTATCGGCGCCTGCTTTGACGCCGTCTGGACAGGCTCGGCGGAAAAGATGAACAAATCCGAATGCATGGCGGAGCTGCTTGCGCGCTTCGCGCTGACTCCTGAGGAGACCTGTTATGTGGGGGACGCTCTTTCCGACGTTACTGCGAGCAACCAGGCGGGGATACGGTGCCTATCTGCCGTATGGGGCGGCATGGCGGATGCGCGGACAATGGGGAGGGTTAACGCCGGAAACGTCGTTGCCACCGTGGAAGAACTGAAAGCACGGCTGGCGGCGGAGATCAGCCAATAGTGCGGCGGCCTGCGCTTGCGCGTGCTGGCGGGGCTGGCTGGTTACTCGCTCCGTGCGAGATAATCATCAATGAAACTCCGCGCGGCCGCGATCAGGCGGTCCGCGTGTTTGATATAGCTGGAATGTGTTTCGCCAGGTAATATGCAAAGCGACGCGCCGGAAATTGCCGCCGCGAGGGCGCGCGTATGCCTTTGCGCTAAGATGTCGCGCTGCCCGGCCATGACGAGCACAGGAATTTTGATTTTAGCAAGCATATCATCGGTGATATCCGGCTCGTCTAACATAAGCGCCATCTTGGGGTCGCCCTTGGTACCCCATAGGCCCAGCCTGGCGACGGCCCTGAACCAGGCCTTCAGCTCGCCGGGGTTGCGGTTGGCGCCGGCTGAAATCAGCGCGCCGGACAGGTCGGGATGGTGAATGGCAACCAGCAGGCCGACGATTGCACCGTCGCTGGAACCGATTATAAGCGGCTTATGCAGCCCAAGCGCCTGGATAAACTGCGCGACGTCCTCAGCCATGTCGTTATAATGAAGGCTATCGGTTTTGCCGCTTTGGCCGTGGCAGCGGCTGTCGATAGCGTATACCTCGCAGCGTCCGGCCAGCAGGGCCGCGACGCCTTGCAGTTTTCCATGATCCTCGCTGTTGCCATGAATCAGTATGACAGGGCGGCCCCGCCCTGTTTTTTCGTAAAAGAGTTTTATGCCATTGACGGTGATAAACATTGCGCCACATCCTTTCCCATTTCTTGCATTATAATGGAAGATGGCGAGGGTGTAAAGGCCGGCGGCAGTCCCGCGCGCCCCGGCATTTTCCAAAAAGGTCATTTTAAAACCGAACAAACTATGCTATACTAGCCCCGTAACATTGACGGTATGGAAAGGATGAACGCAAATGGCAAAGGATCTTCGTGAGCCCATCGTTTTGGATGTTAACCACATGATGAGCGATATCATCGGTTTCCAGTATGGCATCGACGCGGATCATGTGGACGGTATGTGCGAGGCTGCCGCCGCGGCACAACGCAGCGTGCAGAAGAATCGGGGCACAGGTTGGCTGGGCTGGATGGAGCTGCCCTATAACCAGGCGGAAATCGTCGAGCATATCGAAAAGGTGGCCGCGAAGGTTCGCGGCGAGTTTGAGGCCTTTGTGGTGCTTGGCATCGGTGGAAGCGCGCTGGGTCCCATCGCTATCCAGCAGGCGCTCAACCATTTGCACTATAACGATCTGCCCGCTGAAAAGCGCGGAGGCCCCCGCCTGTATGTGGAGGACAATATCGATCCCGAGCGCATGGCCGCGCTGCTGGACGTGATCGACATCAAAAACACCTGCTTCAACGTCATCACAAAGTCCGGCGCGACGGCGGAGACGATGAGCCAGTACCTGATTATTTCCGAGCTGCTGAAAAAGGAGGTGGGCGAGGGTTGGCAGAAGCACATCATCGCCACCACCGACCATGAAAAGGGCAACCTGATCAAGCTTGCTCGTGAAAACGGCTTCGAACTGTTTCATATCCCAGACAGCGTGGGCGGACGCTTCAGCGAGCTGTGCCCCGTGGGCCTGTTGCCGGCCGCCGTTTGTGGCATCGACATCCGCGAGATGCTCGCGGGCGCAGCCGCCATGGATGAACGTTGTAAAACGGACGACGTGTGGAAGAACCCCGCGCTTTTGGAGGCGGTACTCCAGTATATCGCCATGCAGGAGATGGAGGCCAACGTACAGGTTGTAATGCCTTACGCCGACAGCCTCAAGTATATGGCGGACTGGTTTTGCCAGTTGTGGGCCGAGAGCCTGGGCAAGAACGTAACCCGCAAGGGCATGGCCGTAAACGTGGGCCAGACGCCCACCAAGGCGCTGGGCGTGACCGACCAGCACAGCCAGCTCCAGCTTTATACCGAGGGCCCGTACGATAAAGTGATCACCTTCCTCAAGGTGGGCAAGTTCCGTACCAAGTACGAGATTTCTCACGGGTGCGAGGCTTTCAAGGATGTTTCCTTCCTGGGCGGAAAGACGCTCAACGCGCTGATCGAGGCGGAGCGTCAGGGCACGGAATACGCGCTGTACCGCTCCGGCAGGATGAGCCAGACCATCGAGCTGCCCGAGGTAAACGCCCACACCATCGGCCAACTGCTGTTCTTCTTCGAGATGGCGACGGCGTACGCCGGGGAACTGCTGGACATCGACGCGTTTAACCAGCCGGGCGTGGAGGAGAGCAAAATTGCAAGCTACGCCGTGCTTGGCAACACCAGCGAAAAGTACATGAAAAAGGCCGAGGAAATGAAGGGCCGCCCTGCCAGCAGGAAGGAATATACGCTGTAAGGCCGGGAACATGCAAAGGGAGGAAATCTTTTTGAGATTTCCTCCCTTTGCCGTTTGGTTTTGCGATTCAATAGGATGCATAAGCTTTCCGGAGATTTTTCCTCCTTTAAACGATTGACATGCAGGCTTGATCGGCGGACTCATACGCGTTACTGTGTCTCGGTCAGCCGCTCGCGCAAAAGCTCGATTCCGTGCTTTTCAACACGCGATACATAGGACCTCGATATTCCCAGCAGGTCTGCGATTTCATGCTGGGGATGAACCACACCGTCCTTTAAACCATAGCGAAGCATCAGCACGGTGCGTTCGCGCTCGGGCAACGTTGGCAGAGCGCGCTGCACTTTGCTCAGCGTAATGCGCCGGCGCACCTCTTCCTCCACTTGGTCGGGCGGGGTGCCCAGGAGGTCGGCGAAGGAGACGGTGTTGCCGTCGTGGTCGGTGCCAAGGGGCTCGTTCAGGCTGATGTCGGACTGTTGCTTACGGCTTTGGCGCAGGCTCATGAGGATTTCGTTTTCGATACACCTGGCCGCATAGGTAGACAAGGACGTTCCCGTCCGCATGTCATAGCTGCGCACGGCTTTGATCAATCCTACCGCGCCGATGGAGATCAGGTCGTCAAACGTGCAGCCGGGCACCTTGTACTTGCGCGCAACGTGCACAATCAGCCGCATGTTGTGCTCGATCAGCATTTGGCGCGCGTCCTCGTCGCCCTCGCGCATGCGCAGGAGGGCGTCGCGCTCCTCGGCGGGCGTTAGGGGCTTGAGGAAGCTCTGCCGGCCGGATATGTAACCCAGCAGGAAAAGGCAATCCTTGATAATCCAGAAAAGAAAGGCAGAAATCAATGCGCATCCCTCCTTCCATGAGGGTATGGGCGCGGAGGCGGGGGTATGACGGCGGCGCGGACGGTTTGCAACAGCCGGCAAAATCCGCTATACTGCACCTGGATAAGGCGCGTTTTTGGCGCGCCGGTATGTGGGAGGAATTTTCATGGTGAGCGCGTCCTTTGAAGGGCTGATCATTCGCCGGGAGCGCATGGCAAAAAGCTGGAGCCAGGATGGGCTGTGCGCGGGCATCTGCGCGGTATCCTACCTGTCTAAAATCGAGAAGGGCAAGGCGGGGGCAAGCCGCGAAATACTGGCCCTGCTGATGCAGCGGCTGGAGATTGTCTGGCATGGCGGCGAGGAAGCCGCGCGCGCGGCGGAGCTGGCGGAGCGGTTGTACGAGGCGGCGCTTTCCATGGATGGTCGGGCGGAGATAGCGCTGCTTACAGAGCTGGATCAAAACCGTGAGGCGTATATAAACGGGCCTTCCATGCTCGACCTGCTGCTGCTGGAACGCCTCCTTGACCGTGAAAGCACTGATTTTGACCTGGCTTACTTTGAATCGGCGATGGATAACCGGCAGCGCGGCGTGTGGCTGATTCTGTCCGGGCGCTTTGAAGATGCGGTTCGCCTTTGGCCAACGCCCTACGCGCATGCGGCAGCCGGCGCGGCCGACTACGCCGCGGGGCGGTACGCTCAGGCGCAGGAGAGGCTTGCGCGCGCGTTTGAGCTTGCGTCGGAGGAATGCCTCGCGTTTGTAATGCTTCACTGCCGGCTCCTGCTGGGCAACTGCTACAGCGATCTAAACGATTTTGACGCCATGCTGCGCCACTACCGCGCGGCGGAACGTCTTGCCGCCGCGTTGGGCGACGTGGACGCGCTGAAAGATATCCGCTACAATATCGCGGCCACGGAAATGCAGTTTGGGCGATATGAACAGGCCTGCGAATACCTGCGCACGGTGGATAAGCCGCAGGCCATGCTCTTGCACAAGCTGGCCATCTGTCTGGAAAAGCTGGACAGGAAAGACGAAGCCCTAAACGCGCTGGAGCGTGCGGCTTCGGCTCCTGCTGAATATCCTTCAAGGGAGCAGGCGGATATGATGTGCGGTCTTGTCCGCTACCGGCTTATCCATCCAGGTTATCTGCACGACGCGGCCTATGGAGCGCTGCTGGAGGAATGCTTCGCGCGCATCCGGCGGGAGCTGCCAAACGGCTATGCGGCTTTCCATCTGCCGTGGCTGGAGGAATGGTATACCGCTAACAGACAGTATAAGCAAGCATGGGAGCTTTTGCGGGATTTTCCTGAAGTGCATGCTTCTTGGCGCAATAAGTCGTGATAATAGAAATGATTTTCCCAAAACAACCGCCTGTTTTTCGTTTAAAGAAAGCGTTACAATAAAGGGGAAGGATGTGATGGTTCCCCGATGAAAAATACGCTTTGGACAAAAAATTTTACGTTCCTGACCGTTGCGACCGTGCTTGGCGCGGCGGGTGGCATCGCGTCTTCGTTTGCGCTTTCGTTCCTGGTGTTTGACGAAACGGGCAGTACCTTTGCGGCCGCGCTTCTGGTCGCGGCGCAGCTGATCCCGGGCTTTTTAATTCCGCTGATGGCTGCGCCCTGGATGGACCGGTTGCCTCGCAAGCCCTTTTTAGTGGCTGGCGACGTGGTAAACGGCGTGCTATATGCTTTTGCGGGGCTGTACTTGTTGAATTTTCCGTTCAGCTATACGGGCTATCTTCTGTTTTCGATGCTGTTGGCGGCGCTGGGCGCGTTTGACTCGTTGGCCTACAACAGCCTGTATCCGCAGCTGATACCGGAGGGCTGCGAGCAGAAGGGCTACACGGTGTCCGGAATGGTATACCCGACGATGAAGGTGCTGATGACCCCGGTGGCGGCGCTACTGTTTCAGAAGGTCGGCGTGGCGGTGATTTTACTGGCGCAGGGCGCGTTGTCCCTCCTGGCGGCGCTGGTGGAAAGCCGCATTCGCCTGAGGGAAGAGGACAGGCGCGGGGATGAGCGGTTTTCCTTCCGGCTTTGGCGGCGCGATCTCGCGGACGCGGGACGCTATTTGCGAAAAGAACGCGGCATTCGTGGCATCTACGCCTACATGGCGGCTACCAACGGCGTGGCGGAGGGATACGCGCCGCTGCTGGTGGCGTTTTTTCGTACAGCCCCGGGGTTTACGGTGGCAATGTACTCGGCGTTTTCCGTGGCGGAATTTGCGGGCCGCACGCTTGGGGGGCTTTTCCATTACCATGTGGAGATACCGCCCAAAAGGCGGTTTTCCTTCGCGTTTCTGGTTTACCAGGTTTATGAGGCCATGGATATGCTGTTGCTATGGCTGCCCTATCCGGCAATGCTGATCAACCGCGCCGTGTGCGGCCTTTTAGGCATCAACAGCGCCACCATGCGGCAGGCGGCAGTGCAGCGCAGCATTCCCGACGCGCTGCGCGCAAAGCTCAACGCCTTTGAATCCATGCTCATTTCCGCCGCCTGCTGCGTGCTCAGCCTGCTGGTGGGAGCCCTGGGAGAGGTTCTGGATTACCGGCTGTGCATTACATTATGCGGCGCGTTTGGCTGCGCGTGCTGCTGGGCGACCATCTGGCGGGAAAGGCGCGCGGTACGTCAAATTTATAACGAACGCGATTCGCGGATGGAGGCTTGGGCAGAAAAGGCGCAATAAAGGATTGTTGACAGAATAAAATTAGGCCGGGAATATAATTCTACGGCCCAATTTTGATAGCATTCAAATGTCAAGGAGACGGCTTTGAAGCGCCTCCCACCCTTTGACAGCAGCCTGAAGCGTCCCGCACAGCGGAACGCTTCAGAACGTTGACTGGCTGCATGAAACCCACTCCGGCCTTCTTTGCCGGCGCCGATCCGGTTCCCGCGGGGATGCCAGCTCCAAACCCCGCCTTTTCAGAGTCTTAAGCATCTTTTATTGCTGCGCCGCCGCGCCCGTATAGAGCCTGAGCAGCCTGCGGCGCTTGCCGCGCCGGGGCAGCTCTGCCACCGGGGCGCTCAGCAGCCGCTTTTCACAGGGAAAGCAGATCAGGCATCCCATCACATGCAGCCCCGTGGGGTATTCCTGTCCGCATAGCAGGCATTTTTGCTGGTTCATCATTATCCATCCCTTTCCGCACAAGGCAGGTGCTTCCAACTGCAACATGCCCGGAAGGAAAGAAAATTATACATATTTCTATACTTTTGCCGCCTGCTCCGGGCGTCTGGAGATTAGGTCGGCCAGCGTTGCGTACAGCCGCTGCGCGTCAATGGGCTTGGCAAGGTGGGCGTTCATGCCCGCTCTGCGGCTTTTTTCCACATCGTCGTCAAAGGCGTTGGCCGTCATGGCGATGATGGGGATAGCGGTCGCGTCCGCATTGCTCAGACGGCGGATGTTTGCGCAGGCGGTCAGCCCATCCATGACAGGCATGCGGATATCCATGAGAATCGCGTCGAAATAACCCTTTGAGGACTTGCTGAACAGCTCCAGCGCGCGCAGGCCGTTTTCGGCTACCAAAACATCAACACCTTTGGCCGAAAGCAGGGCCGCCGCAATCTCTGCGTTGAGGGGATGATCCTCCACCAGCAGCACGCGCCTGCCGGTAAAATCATAATCCTCAGGTTTCGCGGCGGTCTGTTCCTTTTCGCCAAGCGCTCTGGAAAAGGCGGAGACCAGCGTTGATTTGAGCATGGGCTTTGACATCATCAGGTTGACGCCCGCCATTTTCGCCTCGTGCTCGATAGCGGCCCAGTCGTAGGCGGTCATGATGATAATGGTCACGTCCGGCCCGACAATATGCCGGATGCGGCGCGCGGTTTCGATGCCGTCCATCTCGGGCATCTTCCAGTCAATCAGAATCATGTCGTAGTGTTGCCCGGCGGCGCTTAGGCGCTGGACGCGCTCCACGGCGCGCAGCCCGCTGTCCACCCATTCGGCGGTCATGCCAAGCTCCCGCAGGGTCACCACCGCGCCCTGGCAGACGGCCGCGTCGTCGTCCACAACCAGCGTTTTAAGGTGCGAGAAATGAAGGCTTTGCACCTTTTGGCAATGACGCCGCTGTTCCTCCTCGCTCATGCCGAGCATCACGTCCACCGTAAACTCCGACCCGACGCCGAGGATGGAGCGCACGTCGATCTGGCCGTTCATCATATCCACAATACTTTTGGAGATGGATAGGCCAAGCCCGGTACCGCCGTACAGCGCGGTGGTTCCCGAACTTTCCTGCGAGAAGGGCTCAAACAGATGGGGGAGGAATTCCTGGGCCATGCCAATACCGGTATCGTTAATGATAAAGCGCAGCTGCGCATGGTTTTTTATCTTGCGCCTGAGGGAAGCGGAGAAGGTTACCTTGCCGCCTTCCCCCGTAAACTTGATGGCGTTGCCCAGAATGTTGATCAGCACCTGCTGAAGGCGCATGGCGTCGCCGACGTACTTGTCCTCCAGCATGGGATCAACGATGCATTCAAATTCCACGCTCTTGCTCTCCGCCTGAGAGTAGCAGATGGAATTGATGCTGCTCAGGAGCTCCGGCAGGTCAAACGCCTCGCTTTTCAGGAGCATCTTGCCGCTTTCGATGCGGCTCATGTCCAGAATATCGTTGATGAGCGAGAGCAGGTAGCGTGAGGAGATGCCGATTTTAGAGATGCAATCCTTCACGCGTTCTTCGTCCCCGGTGGCCTGAGCGGCGATGGTGCTCAGACCGATGATCGCGTTCATCGGCGTGCGGATTTCGTGACTCATACGCGAGAGAAAATCGCTCTTGGCTGCGTTGGCTTGCTTTGCGGCTGCCAGCGCGGCCGCAAGGTTCTCCCGCTGCTCGCTTTCGCGCATAATTACATCGGTCACGTCGGTCCGGGTCATGCATACGCGGCCGAGAAGCTTATCGATATAGGAAAGCTGTATGTTCTTAATGCGCGTGTCGCCGGCATCATCCTGGACGGAGATTTCGAAGGAATAGCGATCCGATTTTTCCAGCCTGTCGGTCATGTAGCTGAAATCAACCATTCGGTAGAAAAACGCGCGGTCCGATTCCGCTTTAATTCTCGTCTCCGCATAGCGCCTGTTTCGGGCCGTAAAGGAACCGGAGGGAGGAATGAGGGACTGCACCTCGGCGTTGCCGGAAAGCATGCGGTAGGTGTCCCGCCGGATATCGATATCCACGATATAGTCGTATGTAAATTCCATGCTGTTTTGCAATACGTTTTCAGCCATTTTGGCGTCGGTAATGTCAAACGTGTACATGAACAGCATAATATCGCCATTCAGGGGATTCTGGTATGCCTTGGCGGTGGTGCGGCACCAGATGATGGCGCCGCTTTGCAGACAGCGGCGGTATTCAATCCGGTGGTCGGTATGCCCCTGCTCATAATCCGAAAGGAGCTTGGCGCGTTCCCACAGCACGTCCAGCTCAGCCGCCATGGTGGGGTCTACCACCCGCCGCTTCAAGCGCTGCATGGCGCTTGTATAATCCACGCCATCGCACGGCACGGACACGTTATCAGCGCCCACGTAGGATTCAACAGTGTCATGCGACAGATTGATGAGCAGCTTGTTCATCAGGTCCGGGCGGGCCAGCTCGTCTGAGTATTGTTGCTCGCGGGCATACTGCTCCTTTTGCCGGAGTCGCGCCGCCCTTGCGTTGGTGACGTCCACCAACACGCAGTACAGGTAATCGCCCCGCTCGCTGGAGCAGAGGCGCGCCTTGAGCGAAATCCACTTTACATTGCCCTGCTTGCAAACCAGACGGGTTTCCATCTCAAGAGTGGCGTTGCCAGAAACGCTTAGCGCGTCCAGCCGCGAACGCAACGCCGAAAAATCCTCCCCGTATGTGACGGAGGCCATGGTATGGCCAAGCGCTCCAAACTCCTCGCGCGAATAGCCTAAAAATTCATACAGACCGTCGTTTGCGGCCAGCACGGGCCACGGCTCGCGGCAGCCACATTGAAAGACCGCCCCGGGAATGTTGTTGTAAAGGCTCAGCATGTCCTGCTGCGCCCTGCGTTGCTCGGTAATATCAATACAGACGGAGATAATCGCGGGCTTTCCGTTTTCAGCAACGATTTTTTTACCGATATCATGCACCCATATGTAACTGCCGTCCTTTTTTCGCATACGGTATTCAACGGTATATTCATCGCAGCCGGCAAGCTGACGCTCCACTTCACCCTCCACGTATGCGCGGTCGTCCGGATGCATGCAAAAGCTGATCATCCCGCCGGTATCCGATAGAAACGACTCCTCGGATTCATAGCCCAGGTATTCCAGCATGCGTTCGTTAATGAAATAGAAGGGGAAGTTTTCCTCAATATAGCCGCCCATCATACCGCCGGCGACGGCGGAGTTGAACAGGTCGCTTCGCATCTTTGAGATGCTTTCCATCACGAGCGTTTGTGGATAATGCTCCTGCCCCATCTGATTATTACCGGGCTCCGCGGCGTGAATATGGCGGATAAGCCACCGCCCGTTGGCAAGGGAGAGCACGTAATCCAGCCGCAGACGCCAGGTGTACCATTGGTTGCAAAACGCCTGGTTCAGCGTGACGACGCACACGCCGGGCGCGATGTCCTGCTCGTTATCGGCACAATAGGAAAGGGTGAAGGGAACCGGGATTTCCGCGATATCCTGGCAGATATACGCGCGCATTTCCACCTTGCCATTCGCTTGCTCATGAGCCGCTGTTCCGGCAAAGGTAACGTCGTCCGACAGGTATAGGACTGCCTTTTCCACATCCCTCTCAACAAACCATGCCTGGCAAAAGTCCTTAACGGTGTCGAGCGCTCGCTGCTTTATCACGTTTGAATTCCTCTCGCTGTATCGATTTTCTGGCCGCCGGGGCGCGCCTGAACCCGCCCAGTTGATTATACCTTGCGAGGAAGGAAAAGACAAGCAAGCGGATGGATTTCAAAGTGAGGCGTTAAAAACAAGGCCACCGTGATAACGGCATTCGTAAACGCGTTCCGTCTCCCGGAAGATTTCCTCCTCCCCGCAAAACCATTCCAGATCGCCCGAAACGCGGTTGTGATAGGAGAACTCATTGCGCCGGTAGCACAGCGGCCCGCGAAAGGGATAGGCCTCTGGCCTATTGCGCAGCGCTTCCTTGAGAAAATCGCCGGAAAAGCCGTCCGAAAGCGTATGCCCGCAGTAGTTCATGAGCCAGACGGCCCTGCCGTCCGCAAAGACGGCCTCCTCGCCGCCGAAGCGGTCTCCACCCAACCAGGTATCGATATAAAGATAAGGGCTTTCCTCATAGCGCAGATCGTGCGACCCAGGACGTGTGGGCACGGGCTCCTCTGCGCCATAACCGGCGTAGGTCGCGGCGGACGCGCGGCGCAGAAAGGCGGACAACTGGCACCGGCCTATGCCTGTGAGGACATCCGCCCGTTCTTCGCACGGAACGGGAGCCTTTAGCAGCCGGTCGGCGCTTACGTCCAACGTGCCGCAAATCGTGAGCAGGCGCTCCAGATCCGGCATGCTTTGGCCGGCTTCCCATTTGGCGACGGACTGGCGGGACACACACAGCGCCTCGGCCAACGCCTCCTGGGTCAAGCCTCGGCGCATGCGCCATTCCTTAACGTTTTGAGCGAAATACATCGTTTCACCTCCAAAGGAAGCATATCATGGGCGGGCAGAGAGCGCCATCCCCTTGCGCGAACATTTTCGCAACTGCCGGTTGCGCTACCTTGCGGGCTTTGGCATACCATGCTAGAATGGGGAAAAGAGCAATGCGCGAACCATGGCTGCCGCGCCGTACACAGCGGAGGGAGGAATACAGGTGATCCGTAAAATCGACCATATTGTAATCACTACGGCGCATCCATCCCAATGCCTTTCGTTTTACGAAAAGCTGGGTTTTGCGGCAAGGAATGTGGGCGGCAGGTACGAGCTGTTCGCCGGGGATTTTAAAATCAACGTACATGTGAAGGGAAAAGAGCTGACGCCCCATGCAGCGAAGGTGCGGCCGGGCAGCGCCGACCTGTGCTTTGAAATTGATTGCGACCTGGAAAGCTGCCGGGAGGGGCTGGAGGCAAAAGGGCTGTGCGTAGAGCTTGGCATTGTGGGCCGCACTGGGGTAAAGGGGGGCATGCGTTCAATTTACCTGCGCGATCCGGATGGAAACCTGGTGGAGCTATGTAGCTATGCATAGAACGAGGACTTCAACCGGGCGAATTGGAAAAAACAGGCGTTAAGCACACCGTGCCACGCCTGTTCATAACGCTCGTGCCGCGCTGCTTGCTAACGCATTTCGTCAAGCAGCCAGTTCATCAGCTTAAGCGCGTTTTCGATATTGCCGCCGGAGGCGAGCAGGCTGAGCGTCATTCCGCCGGGCATCAGGCCGTAAGCCTCAAGCCCCGTCAGCGTATCCGTAGGAATGCCGATCAGGTATTTCTTACCCGTTTCGTTATCCGTCACGTAGCCGTTTTTCAGGTCGATGCCCTCCACGTTGAGCGTTCCGTCATCAATGTAGGGTTGAAGGTCCAAAAGCGCGCCGCCCTGCGCAAGATTTTGGAAGCGTTCCAGCGTAAGCATGTACAGGTCGCCCTGCCCGGCGCTGGCCCAGACCATCAGCTGCATGTCTCCATACGTTTCGTCGTAGCCGATGGAGGTAAAGGTGACCTCCTCCATATCGGGAAACAGGGTCTGCTGCAACTCAACCATCAGCGCGTCGATGCTCTTGGGCGCGTCGGAGGCGACAAAGCCCTCTCCGTACCATTCCACCTTGAGGTGTTCGGGGCTGCGGTAACGGGTTGTAGTGTAAAGAAGATTCCAGCCGAAAATGGCGACTGCAATCAACAGGACGTACTGCCACCAGGCATAGGTGAAGTGGTTCCGAATCCGTTTTTTGGTGATGGGCATTTTAAAACTCAAATCAATCACTCCATTGATATCAGAAAAGATAGACCGCGAGCCGCGCAAAAAGGGCGCGGCTCTTGCGGAGAACTTTAGTCTCTGGGCTTCACCGTGGGGACAAGGTCGGCCATATTGTTAAAGCCTTTCGCTTGCTGCGGCATTGTCCTATCTCCCTTGTTTTTGGGTTTCACACCCCCTGTTAGGCTATGCGGTTAACTGTTTTCATCAAAAACGCATACGCTTTGAAATAAACATTTCCGAAGGGCTTCTTAAATACAAAGAAGAAGTCCTGATATTCCCGATTAGGGAACATCAGGACTCTATCATTTTACTCACTTTTGAAGCATAAGTCAAGACCTGCCAACCGGAACGCCAGGGCAGCGTCATTTAACTTCAAATTTGCGCCACGCACCTTTGATATCGATTTTCCGATCAATTCATTCTCACTTTTGTGTCAAAAATGGCTCTCAATGGCTTCTGTGTAAAGATTCGTTTTAAATGACGCTGCCCTGACCGGAACGCTTCAGTTCCTTTGTTACATCAGGATAGATTCCGTAAACGGTCGAAATATCCTTGTATTTGGAAATCGGGGAAACATTATCGTTTGTAAATTTGAATCGTGTATAAAATAGTCATGACCACCGGCTAAGCCGGTGGATTAACGAAGCCCTATAAGGGCATGGTACCGGCAGCGCTAAAGCGCTCTGAAAGTCTGCCAACCGCACCACGTCCTCTGGCCGCCCCTAAAGGGGCGGCTCAGCCCGTTGACAACCCCCACCGTCAACGGTTTTTTTGCTGTAAGAAGGAAGAAAACAGCATCGAAACGTCGAATAGAAACAGTAAGAAAGCGAGAAAACACAACGGATAGGTGGCCAAACGCATGCTGCGCAGATCAGACGAGAAGCAACAGCAAATGGAACTGGTCATTATTGAGCAGATGATACCTAAAGACCACCTGCTGCGCAGGATAGACCGCAGCATCGACTTTTCGTTCATCCATAAGTTGTGTGAACCGTTGTACTGCGCGGATAACGGGCGTCCCGCCATCGACCCCGAGGTACTGTTTCGGATGCTGTTCGTGGGGTGCCTGTACGGCATTCGCGCCGAGCGCTGCCTGGAGGAAGAGGTCAACTACAACATCGCCTACAAGTGGTTTTGCGGGCTGGGGATTACGGAGAAGGCGCACGAAGCCACAACGCTGAGCGTCAACCGCAAGCGCCGTTTCCGCAACAATGATATCCCTGAACAGATATTCAACGAGATTCTGCACCAGGCCATCGCGAAAGGGCTAGTAGACGGGGAGATATTGTATACCGGATCGACGCATGTAAAGGCGAAAGCCAACAAGCATAAGAAATCAACCGTCGAGATTCAGCGCACCCCGAAGGCGTATCTGGACGAGCTGGATGAAGCCATCGCGGCGGACCGTGCGGAGCTGGGCAAGAAGCCTTTTGAGAAGAAGGATGACGACGAGCCGCCCATGGCCACCGTCCAGCAAAGCACGACCGATCCCGAAAGCGGACAACTGCACCGGGAAAGGAAGCCTGACGGCTTCCACTACAGTGAGCACCGCACGGTGGACAGCAAGCACAACATCGTCGTCACCTGGATAATAGTCAATAAAGTGGACAAAGAAATCAGGAAAGACAGAACGAGCGTTCACGTTCATTGGGCGATAAGCCACCATTAGAGGAATGAGGGCGGAGAGAATTATAAAAGCCATTGATGTAGGCAAAAAGGCTGTGCTCAAGTGCATCTAGGGAAGCGTAGGAACGTCTGTT
>JAEYOW010000006.1 GCA_023411375.1 Bacillota bacterium
TGGTATAGATTCACAATTGTCTGCTTGAATTCAGCGGTGTATCGGGTTACCTTTTCTGCCATTTTCTCTTTCTCCTTTTCGTGTCTACTTTTTTATATCGCTTGTCCACTTTTATAGTATACATCCAGATGGAAGTATTGTGCAAAGAGTGAACAAGCAAACTCATGAATATACGAAAATAGCAAAGCGGATGGGTATCCCGCCACTTCCATGTGGCTGGTTTTTTGAGATTCATGTTATAGCACTGTCGCTGCTTGTATTTAATCAGCGGTTCCTTACACATCAACCAATTTTCAGGCGCTTTTCTGCCGCTGGATGGCCGCGACGTTCTTTTTGCCAAGCAAGCGCTTGGCAAAGGCAACCAGCTTTTGCTGCGAAAAATAAGCGTCGTTGGGTGTTGGGGGGGCGTCCAGGATGCGCTGCCACTCGGCAGGGTCGATGTCCAGCTTTTTGAGGATGTAGGCCTCGTCCTCCCGTTGCTGCTCCACGGGATAGGGCGGATGGGATAACTCGTCAAGAGCCTCGCCGCGGGTCATTTCGCCGTTTAATATAAGGCAGCTTAAGTGGTAGCGCCGCTTGTCGTAGCCAAACTTGCGGGGCAGGTATACGCTTTGAAAGTACTTGGTAAAACGGCTTTCAAAATGCTTGCCGCCGTAATACTCCCAACCAAACTCGCGGGTGAGGGTTTCCATGGCGTCCTTTTTGGAATAGGGGATGTGGTTTAAAATATCGATCTTGATGATGTCGGGAAACTTCCAGCGCGCCTCCCACAGCGATAGGTGCGGGTACTTTTTCAGGCTCATGCCCCGGCCATGCTTGCGATAAATGCTGAGGATGTGCCAGTAGTCCATACAGCTTTGCTGTGCCGAAAAGGGTGCGGACGCGCCTTCGGTGGCCAGATTGTTGCCGTTTAGTACGTAACGCACGCCGTATTGCTTGGCAAAACGCATCACGGCGGTCATAAACACATGGTCCTGCGGCACGTCAAGGTTTGCTACGCCGGAAAGCATATAGGCCCGCTGCAGCTCCTTCATCGTCGGCCAGTCGATTACGATGGTATGTAACTGTAATTTCAGTTTCTTGCACATGCATTCAATGTTTCGCACGGCGGTTTCGTTGTTCCAGCCCGTATCCACATGTACGGCAAGGATGCGCAGGCCCAGTCTGTTTGCCAGATAGGCCATGTACGCGCTGTCCACCCCGCCGGAGATGCCGAGGATCACGTCATATTCCTTGCCTGTGCCATCCCGTTTGATCTGGCCGACAAGCGCGCCAAGCTCCCGCTCGCTATCGCCAGGGCGGTAGCCGCGGATGGCGCGCTGCTCCAAATAGGTGTTGCACGCGCTGCAATATCCCTGTTCGTCAAAGGTGACGCCGGGATCGGTCGTGTCCATCACGCAGCGGTTGCAAATCCGATATTCAGCCACGTTGGTAAACCCCCGTTTCGTAAAGCTCCGCTTCCTCGGGCACGTTGATTAGCACGGCCTTAAGCGGTCCAAAGTAAACAAACATGCTGCCTGCTGCCACGGCGTGCGCGCCGGCCTGATGAAGCGCCTGCTCCATGTCGCGCGCATCCCTCGCGCCTCCGCAGGCGATCAGGGGAACGTCCACGACGCTTGCTACGGCTTTGATCAGTTTAAGATCGTAGCCCTGCATCATGCCGTCGCGGTCGATGGCATTGAGCAGGATTTCACCCGCGCCAAGCTCCTGCGCGCGCTGGGCCAGGTCCTGTGGGCTTTCGTTTAACGGCCGGGTGCCGCCCGCCGCGTAGCAACGGTAGCGTTTGAACAGGTCCTGCCGCACGTCGATGGAGGCCGTCACGCTCTGTACGCCGAAACGCTCCGCAATCTGGCTGATCAGCCTGGGATTGTCCACAAAAGCGGTGTTGAGAATCACCTTTTCAAATCCGATGTGGAACAGCTTCGCCGCTTGCTCAAGCGTGGTAAGGCCGCCGCCGTAGGAAAGCGGCATGAACGCCTCGGACGCGATGTCCGAAAGTAAATCAAAATCCGGCCCGCGCCCGTTTTTGCTGGCCTCGATGTCCTGTACGCAAAGCTCGTCCACGCATTTTTCGCTGAAAATTTTAACCGCGTTGATGGGGTCGCCCAGGTAGTTGGGGTTTTTGAAGCGCGTGGTTTTAACGAGGTTGCCCTCCGAAAGGAGCAGGCAGGGGATCAGCCTTGGGCGGTGCGCCATCCTAACACTCCTTTGCGAAATTCTCAATCAGCCGCATGCCGAAGCGGTGGCTTTTTTCCGGATGAAACTGCGTGCCCCACACGTTGCCACGATGCACGGCCGCGGCGAAGGGATAGCCGTAATCGCACGTCATCAGCATGTCGGCGGGGTCGTCGCACACGGCGTGGTAGCTGTGTACAAAGTAAAAACGCGGCTCGCTTTCCAGCCCGCGCACAAAGGGTGCGCCGGGCTGTGAAACGGTTACGTAGTCCCAGCCCATGTGCGGGATCTTCAGCCCGGGCTGGTCTTGGAGCCGAAAGCGCTTTAAATCAAAGGGGATATACTCCAGCCCGGTCCCGGGTCCTTCCTCGCTTTGTCGGCCCAGCATCTGCATGCCTAGGCAAATGCCCAAAAGCGGCTTGCCCATGGCAACGGCACGGTCCAGCGGCCCGCGCATGCCGCTTTGGTTTAATAGCGCCATACCCACGTCAAACGCGCCAACGCCAGGCAAAATCAGCTTGTCGCAACCGTCCGCCTCATCGCCGGTCGTTACCGCGCGGCCCTCCGCGCCCACCTTTCGGATCATGTTGAGGATAGAGCCGATATTGCCGATGCCATAATCCAAAACGCCTATCATGCCGCTTGAGCCTTTCCTCCGCACGGGGCGGATCCTCTCAAAAATACGACAAAAACGTGCGCGCCTTTGTCGTGTGTGTAGCATATCATTTTGAGGGCTGGATGTCAATGTTCGCGCCCCTTGGTGACATTTGCCCCGTGATATGCTATCATACGCGTAAACGCCGTCCGGACGGCCGGGCGGGCCGGTGGGGGAGGAATGGCCTGTGCGCGAAAATTCAATATCCAAAGCGGTCGGGGAACAGGTGCGCCGCAGGCTGTGGGAGGTCCGCAACGTGAACGCCTGTGTTCCGGACACGCTGTGGCAAAAGCCCTACGGGGGCATGCCGCTGTGGAAGCACATCTATCACACGCTTCACTCGCTGGATCAGTGGCTGATCAATCCCCGCAATCCGGACTTCCGGGAGCCTGATTTTCATGAGCCGGGTTTGAACAGCCTGGACGTGGAAAGCGGCAGAACGCTTTCGCGGGCAGAGCTGGACGCGTATTCCCGCGCGGTTGTGCGTAAGGCGGAGGAATATCTGGATGCATTGACGGACGGCATGCTGCTGGGCGGGCCCGTAGGTTGCGGGTTTTCGCGGCTTTCATTGCTGCTGGGACAACTCCGGCACCTGTCCACGCATATGGGCATGCTGATGGGCTTTCTGGTGGCGGAGGGCGTTGGCTGGCCTACGGTGGTAGGGCTGGAAAAGTCCATCCCACAGGACGGGTTTGGACAATTCTTTTGACGGGCGGCTGTACAATTTGCACCCGGAGGCCGGAGGAGGTTGGGAGCTTGTTGCTTATGCGTCCAACAAATCAGAAAGAAGATTCAGGAGTGCCTTCGGTACGCCAAAGCTTTTATCGCCCGGAAGCTCATGGTGGAGCCATACGGGACGTTCGAGCGTCCGTCCGAAGCTTTCCACGAATGGGTGCCGGCAGGCGTTCATTACGCTTCTTCTCTTTGTACGTGCCGTGTAATCCCCCATACCGCGAGCAGGCAAACGGCGCAATACACCAGCCAAAAAACCGGATAGGCGGCCAGAGGCTGTACAAGGAGCGGATAGGGCGCCGGCATGCCCGCGAGCATGACGTTATAAGCCATGGAGAGGGGAATGAAGGCCAGCAGCCAGGTGTTGACCAGCCAGAAGGTCCGCCTTGCTTTCTTTTTCGTGTGTTGCGCTGAGACCGGCATTCCAACTCCATATACAACGCAGCCCATCACCATAAAAACCACTGCGATGATGAGCGAGTCCATCGTCTGCCGTTCGTTCCATACCACGCAGGTGATCAACAGCCCGATCAGGTTCAGCGCGGTCGCGACAACCGAAAAACTGATTGCGTCCGGCTGCCTGTGTCCGCCGGGCTTTGGCGCATCGGCCCCTTTTAGCAGTTGATCCGTTGTTACGCCAAAGTATTCGCTGATCAGGATGATTTTGTCCAGCTCAGGCAGGCTTTGCCCGCTTTCCCATTTGGAAACCGCCTGGCGGGAAACCCCGATTTTGTCCGCAAGCTCCTCCTGTGAAATACCCTTTGCTTTTCTAAACTCCTGTATTCTGTCTGAAATGTTCATAACCGGCGCTCCTTTCACTGTTGGGGAATGAGGTCATTGTAGCGCGAATGCCGGTTGCCATACCACCACGCGCACCTGACATTTTGTCAACCGGGGGTTGCGATTGTTGATAAACCTTGTACCCGTCGGGATTTCGCCTCAGTCTAAGGGAACGCGTGCCGTATGTCAATCTTCCGGTTCTTCATCCATGCCTTTGGAGATCCAGCATTCGTTATGCGCGCAAATTTCATAATTTGTTAACAGACTGAGTGGTTTGTTTGTGCTATAATACAAACCGTTCGGTTTGTTTTTTAAAAGAGGGGGATTGCATGAAACAGGAGGAAAAGAACCAGCAGAGCCGGGAAAGAATTCTGAGAGCGGCAGTCGCGGAATTTGGGACAAAGGGCTATGATGGCGCTTCCCTGAACGTTCTGCTGTCGGAAAACGGAATTTCCAAGGGGCTGCTCTATCACTATTTTCAAAACAAGGATCAACTGTACCTTTCATGCGTGGAGACGTGCTTTGACGAGCTAACCGAGGTCCTGTCCACGCTTCCGATAGTCGGAGACGCAAAAAAAGGGATACAGGCCTATTTTGAGGTGCGCGCCCGCTTCTTTCATGAGCATCCCGGCTTGGAACGCATCTTTTTTGACGCGCTGCTTCAGCCGCCCGCACATCTTGAAGCCGAGTTAAGGGCGGCGATGGCCGGCTTTGACAGGGTTAACCGCTCGCTGTTCAAGGATACGCTGGGCAGTGTGCGGTTACGGGAAGGCCTGTCCGACGAGGATGCGCTCAACTATTTCACACTGTTGCAAAGCGCGCTTCACCTCCAATACCATTCAGTGGTGAAACGCACGCCGGGAATGGCCGGAACCTACGAGGACCGTGCGCGCGGTTTAATGGAACTTTTGCTATATGGTTTGGCAGGGAGGGAAGAATGATGATCGTTTCACTTCTTCGTGTTGCCGCGACAATTTGTCTTGCGTGGCTGGTGGGAAAGCTCGCTTCCAGGGTGAAGCTGCCCGCCATTTTGGGCTGGCTGATCGCCGGGATGGCGCTGGGACCCCATGCGCTGGGTTTGCTTGACGGCGTCACCTTGAACACGGTCTGGTTCCAGGGCTCGGTCCATGTGCTGGAATGCGGCGTGGGCCTGATGATCGGCACCGAAATCATCTGGCGCTCCATCAAGCGCACCGGCAGCCAAATCATCGTTACCACGCTCACCGAATCGATAGGCACCTTTGTGGTGGTGACAGCCACCTTCGCGGTGGTATTCGCGCTGGAGGGCATTCCGCTGTACCTCGCGGCCGTTTTTGGCGGTATCGCGCTGGCGACCGCCCCGGCGCCGTCCCTTTCCGTCGTGCACGAGTTTAAAACCGACGGCCCGGTGACAAGAACGCTGATTCCCATGGCCGCTCTGGACGATATCGTGGGCGTCGTGGTATTCTTCACCGTCATTTCGGTGGTGTCCGTTCAGGTTTCCGCTCAGGCCATGCCGGTATGGGTGATTGTCATGACACCGGTGCTGCCGCTTGTTCTGGGCGCACTGGTGGGCATTCCCGCGGGCTTTGCACTTAAAAAGGAGCGTGGACCCAGAGCGTCGCTGATACTGATGCTGGCGTTTATCCTGCTGGCGACGGGCGCGGGTTTCCTTTGCAACCGTTTTGTCATGCCGGAGCCGGTGCTTAACTTCATGCTGATCGGTATGGCTTTTTCCACAGCCTTTGCCAACATCATCCCACAGGAACGGCTGGACCTGCTGATGCGGCAATACCAGCCTATCCTAGGTTTCGCGCTCATCGTGGTCATCCTGAACCTGGGCGCGCCGCTGGATTATCACTTTATCCTTGGCGCGGGACTGTTTACGGCGATCTATATCATCTCCCGGGCAGTGGGCAAATATGGCGGAGCGTTTGTGGGCGCGTGGATGACAAAATCGCCGCCTGTGATCAGGAAATACCTTGGCTTTACCCTTCTGCCCCATTCGGGGGTATCGTTGGTGTTTGCCGGCATCGCGGTTTCCACGCTCGCGCCTGCCGCGCCGGATTTGGCCCAGGTGGTTCAGGGCACCATCGCGGCCGCCGCTATCATCAACGAGGTCATCGCCGTGCTGCTGGCCAAGAAGGGCTTTGAGTGGGCGGGCGAGCTGAACAAAAGGACGGAGGCCTAAGCCCGGGCCTATATGCGCCAAACGAAGAACAGTCCCCTGTCCGCCATGGTCGTAAAGACAAGGGCGGACAGGGGACTGTTGGCGGAAAACCGGCTTTTTGGTTTTATCCCCTGAGGTCGGCGCTCATCAGCCCATGCCGCGTGCAATACGCGTACAGCTTTCCGCCGCGCACCTGCGGCAGGCGCAGCGCCGCGTCCTGCTCCGGGTACAGGCGTACAAACAGCACCCGGTCATAGGTTGCCCAGGCCACAAAGGCGATGTGATGCTCCTTGAGCATTTCGTGGGGGAAGGTTACATAGTACTCTCCGTCCATCGCCTCCGCACGCGGCAAATGCGCTCCGTCCGCGGGCGACGGCTCCAGCGCCACGAGCCTGCGGCCGCAGCAGCTTATGTCCGAAGCGCCCGTCGAGGTCAGAATGTTCCCGCACTCGGGACACACGTAGAATTTCACCCGTTTCATATTGCCTCCATCCGCCGGGTTTGGCTCCAGAGAGCCCGCCAGCAGGTTTTCGATATTGACATGAAAGGCGCGCGACAGCTCGCCAAGCAGCGACACATCAGGGCAGCCCAACCCGCGCTCCCATTTGGAAACCGCCTTGTCGCCCACGCCGATCCGCTCCGCCAGCTCCCGCTGGGTCATACAGCGCTCCTGCCGGAGCCTGCGAATCAGCGCGCCGCATTTATCCTGGTCCATCCCGCTTACCTCCTTTGCCATAAAAAATCATACCACAGCCCAGCGCGCCGCGCAATCGACGCTCCGTAGAGTCGCCGCGCGCTCAACGCGGATGCTTCTTGAGCGCCTCGCACGAATGCATGCGGGCCTTAATCAGGGAACAGGTTTCCCTTGTGTGGCTGCATCCTCTCAGATGGACGGCTGGGATTGCGAAAATAGTTCCTTCAATTGCCCGACGTACGCGTCGGGGCAGTCAAGGCTGAGCTGCCCGTGCGCCATTCCCCGCGCGATCAGCAGACGGCTTTGCGGTATGGCGGCGTGCAGCAGCCCGGCGGATTTTTTCATGACGCCGGTCTCCCGCCCGCCCGCGATAACCAGCGTCTTTGCGGACGTGCGCGCGATGGGGGCGCGAAGGCGGTAGGTTCCGTTGCTCACCGTCATGTTGATCAGGGATTGCCTGCTCATCCTCAGGCTGTCCTGATAGTAGGCTTCAAACATCCCGGCGGGCACGCGCAGCGCCCGTGCCTGTAATTTGGAAAACCAGCGCTTTTTGATCAGCCCGTAGCAGCATTGATACATGGGCACGGTTATCGCGCCTATGCCCCTGATGGGGCATACAAGGGCGCTTTCGATGATTGCGTGCCGCGCGACATCGCCCTTTTGCGTCAGCATTTCGGCAACGATCTGCGCCCCCAGCGACAGCCCGCCGATGGCGAAAACCTTTCCGCCGTGGCGCTGTGTGATATAGCGAAGCGCTTTGGCCGCGCAGTCCTCAATGCTTGTAAATTCCTCATCCCCATCCTCGCCATGCCCGTCGATGACAGGTGTGACGACATGGTAAGCTGGTTTTAGACGCTCCGCGACATGCCGCCATGACCAGTCGGACATGCCGCCACCATGAAAGAGAACAATGGTTGGTAATTCAGGGCGGCCTGTTTCGCTGAACAGCATGCGACACCTCCGGCGGTCAAATATAATGGTATAGGTTCGCCCCACCGGGCCGCTTTTCCTCTATACGTCTATTTTGGCTTGCGTTTTGGGATGCTTTGGGGGTTGACATCCAAATCCGGATGCATTATACTGAACATGGTTCATTTTGAAGGAGGAAGCCATGAACACAATTGTCACATCCCGGGAGGAGATTCTGAAGGCTGCCCGCAAGCTGGCTATTGCCCAAGGTACGCCGTCGCTGAGCATGCGGGCGGTGGCCCAGAGCTGCGGCATCGCGGTGGGCTCCATCTACAATTACTTTCCCACCAAGGCGGATTTAACCATCGCCGTTGTGGCGGAGGTCTGGCGGGAAATCTTCCATCCTTTGCTGTGTACGGGGCGGGAGGAGAGCTTTTTAAGCCTTGTCGACAGGCTGACCGAAAGCATTCGCCAGGGCATCTCGGCCTATCCGGGCTTCTTCGCCGGGCATTCCATTATGGTAGAGGACAAGGAGAAGGGGCGCGCCGCAATGGGAGCGTACTTTTCGCACATGAGCGGAGCGTTGCTTTCAGCGCTCCGGAACGATCCCGGCGTACGGCGGGACGCCTTTGACAGCGGGCTGACGGCCGAGGACTTTGTGGAATTTGTGCTGGACTTCCTCCGCACGGATCTGCTTTTTGGACGCGAACGCGGCGCGCTGCTCAGGGAGCTGATCGTGCGCGTGGTCTATGGCGGTCCGTCCGCCGGTTGAGCCGGCGCCGGTTTTCTCACAAGCGCGGCTTCTGAACAGGAAAGGAAGGATTTATGATGCAAGCAATCATGGAAACACTGTTTGATATTGTGTACTTAACGACCGTCGTCACTCTCGGCGTTTTAATGATCAAAAGAAGCGGCGGTAACCGGCAGTATCTGCTGTTTGGCGTTATGGCGGTTACTTTGGGCGCGGGCGACGCCTTTCATCTCGTGCCGCGCGCGCTGGCGCTATGCACCACGGGGCTTGAAAGCTATACCGCGGCGCTGGGCGTGGGCAAGCTGATCACCTCCGTTACGATGACCGCGTTTTACGTGCTTTTGTATTATGTGTGGCGCGAGCGTTACCAGGTCAGGGGCCGCGCGGGCCTGACGGCGGCGGTGTACGGGCTGGCGGGCGTGCGCGTGGCGCTGTGCCTGTTTCCGCAAAACATGTGGCTGTCCGCCAACGCGCCGCTCAGCTGGGGTATCTACCGCAACATTCCCTTCGCGCTGATGGGCATTTTGATCATCGCGCTTTTCTATACCGAGGCAAAGCGCGCAAACGACAGGCCCTACCGCTGGATGTGGCTGACCATCGTGTTAAGCTTCGCGTTCTATATTCCCGTGGTGCTCTGGGCCGATACGGTTGCCTGGGTGGGCGTGCTGATGATTCCCAAAACCTGCGCCTATGTGTGGACGGTGCTGATCGGCTATCTTGATATGAGGAGGATGCTTAAGAATGAAAAAGCTTATTAACATTGCGTTCGGCTATGCGCTCGCCGCCATGGCGGGCGGGGTGTTTTACCGCGAGTTTACCAAATTCAACGGCTTTGCAGGCCGCACGGCGCTGGGCGTTGTGCATACGCACCTGTTTTTGCTGGGCTGCGTGGTGTTTTTGCTACTTGCGCTGTTCAGCGCGCGTATTCCCGTTGCGGAGCAGAAGGGTTTCAAAACCTTCATGGTGTTATATAACACGGGCCTGCCGCTGATGGTTGCCATGCTGGTGGTACGCGGCGTCATGCAGGTGCTTTCCGTACCGCTGTCCGCCGGCCTGGACGCCGCCATCTCCGGCGTCGCGGGCATTGGGCATATTCTGGTCGGCGTGGGCATGGTAATGATGTTCCTCTGCCTCAAGCGCGCCGCGAAGGAATAGGGAAGACGCATGGGCGGGGCTGGTTGCCCTATTGCTGTGAACAAACCGGGCCGGCCTCATCCGCTGTTGCGGTCCGTGAGGCCGGCTTCTTTTTTACGGATGACCGCCCGGCGTTATGTGCGCGCATCTAAAGCTCCTCAAAATATGGAGGCGCGTCACGCCGCGGTTTTTTCACTCTGTTTTGCCCTCGTAAATCCGGGACTTTTCGCCCCAAGGATGAAAGCCCGTGGCAAGGTACGCAAAGCCGTACCGCTCGTAATAGCCCACGTGACCTGTACACAGGTACAGGCGGGAAAAGCCCGCTTTGTGGGCGTCGCGCCGCGCGCGCTCCATCAGAAGCGCGCCGTAGCCGTGGCCCCGGCAATCTTTCTCCACATACAGCCCGCACAGCCAGGGCCAAAGGTCCATGCGGCTGATGAAGTCGTTGGTAATCAGCCCCGCGCAGCCGATAATCCGCGCGCCGTCCATCAGCGCGTACCACTGCGGCAGGGAAGAGGTGGTTTTCAGCGCGCTTTGCATGCAATCCTCATAGAGGGGCATGCTTTTTTCATTTGCCCATTTATTCTGAATGTAGGCAAGGGCCTGCGTGGCATAGGCCGGGTGCTCCCGGACGGATAGCGCGCACACTCCGGCGCGCGCAAGCAGCCGGGGCTGTATGTCCGGATAGGTCCAGCACTCACGGGGCGGCAGTATATCCAGCAGTTGAAGCTCCGCCATTTCAAAGCCCTCCGGCAAAGGGCCGAGCGCCTTAATCTCCGCCCGGCAAAGCAGGCCGAAGCTCTCTCTGCCGCCGTCCCGCTCTACCGAGTAGACGCATACCGGCTCCAGCGAAAAATCCGTAGCGCCGGTTTCCTCGTATAATTCGCGCCGCGCGGCGTCCAGCGCGTCCTCGTCCGGCTCGCGGTGCCCGCCGGGGCATTCGAGGGTGGCGCGCTCGCGATGGCGGCAAAACACCCATTGCCCGTTCATCCGGGCCACGATTACGGCGAAGCGGAGAACGTCGTTCGCGACCGCCCGCAGGGGATAAAAGCGCACAATGACCGCCATGGACGCGCCGGCTCCTTTCAAACAAAGAAATGCATAGTCTAGTGGAATTTCGCCGCCGGAATGGTAAATCCTTTTCTCATTTCCAAACGATTTTACATTCTCTTTACATTCCCACGCATATGCGTTTAACACGGCCGTTATATACTTTGACCGTACTAAAAACCAAGGAGGAAAGTAAGGCTATGAAAAAGATGATGGGTATTCTTCTGAGTATGGTTATGCTCTGCGGGCTAACCGCCGGCGCGGTCGCCGAGTTTGACTACGCACAGGAAATCACGGTGGTAAGCCGTGAGGAAGGCAGCGGCACGCGCGGCGCGTTTGTGGAGCTGTTGGGTGTGGAGAAGAAGGACGAGAGCGGCAATAAGGTTGACTATACCACCGAGGAAGCCGTGATCACCAACAATACCAACGTAATGATGACAACCGTTTCCGGCAACGAGGCCGCCATCGGCTACTCCAGCATGGGCTCTTTGAATGAGACTGTGAAGGCCCTTCAGGTAAACGGCGTGGACGCGACCGTTTCAAACATCCAGGCCGGCGCCTATGAGGTGGCCCGTCCGTTCAACATCGCCACCAAAGGCGAGGTGAGCGAGGTTGCCGCCGATTTCATCAGCTTCATTCTCTCCAAAGAGGGCCAGGCCGTGGTTTCCGAGAACGGCTACATCCCGCTGGAGAACGCCGAGGCATACGCCGGAAAGCAGGTCGGCGGCAAGGTCGTCGTTGCCGGTTCCTCCTCCGTCACCCCTGCGATGGAAAAGCTCAAGGAGGCCTACGCGGCTGTGAACCCCAACGCTGAAATCGAAATCCAGACCAGCGATTCCACCACCGGCATGCGGAGCGCCATCGACGGCGTGTGCGATATCGGCATGGCCTCCCGCGCCTTGAAGGACAGCGAGATTGAAGCCGGCCTCACCGGCGCCGTCATTGCCATGGACGGCATCGCGATCATCGTAAACCCCGCCAACCCGGTTCAGAGCATGACGGTTGAGGAGATTGAGCAGATCTTCACCGGCGCGGTCACGACCTGGGAAGGGTTCAACAAGTAAGATATGAGTACCCTGAGTTTGAAACCCAAATCCGCCCGCCGGGCGGATTTGGGCCGGATGAAGGAAAAGGTCATGCGGTGCGTGTTCTGCGCTACCGCGTGCGCCTGTATCCTGGCGGTGCTGCTCATTTGCTTCTTTCTGTTTTCCAACGGCCTTCCCTTTTTTGGCAAGGTCAATCTGTGGGATTTTCTCACCGGAGAGAAGTGGAAACCCACCAATGGGATTTTTGGTATTCTGCCCATGATTTTGGGAAGCGTGTACGTCACCGGCGGCGCGCTCCTCATGGGCGCTCCCCTTGCCATCTTCACCGCGATTTATCTGGTTCGCTTCTGCCCGCGCAGGCTGTACCGCGTGCTGAAACCGGCGGTGGCCCTGCTGGCGGGGATTCCCTCGGTCGTCTATGGGTTCTTCGGACTGACGGCCATCGTCCCCTTTGTCAAGGAGGTCTTCGGCGGGAATGGGAACAGCATGCTTACCGCAAGCATCCTGCTGGCGATGATGATTCTGCCCACCATTATTCAGGTGGCGGAATCCGCGATTCGCGCAGTGCCCGAAAGCTATTACGAAGGCAGCCTTGCCCTGGGGGCGACGAGGGAATCAAGCGTTTTTCGCACGGTGGTGCCCGCGGCAAAATCCGGCATTCTGGCGGCGGTCATCCTGGGCGTTGGGCGCGCGATTGGCGAAACCATGGCGGTTATGATGGTCGCGGGCAATCAGCCGCGCATGCCCGCAGGCCTGTTAAAGGGTATCCGCACCATGACGGTCAATATCGTAATGGAGATGGGCTATGCGGCCGATCTGCACCGCGAGGCGCTGATTGCTACGGGCGTTGTCCTATTCGTTTTTATCCTGCTGATTAACATGTTGTTTTCAGTGCTCAACAGGAGGCAGGCGCAATGAAAAAGCTGAAGCTCACCGTGCGCGATATCCGCCGTCATCCCGGCTCGTTCCTGCTAAACCTCCTTTGCTCGCTTTCCACGCTGGTTGTGGCTGGCGTGCTTACGCTGCTGATCGGCTTTATCCTGGTTCGCGGCGTTCCCAACCTGAGCTGGGACCTGTTCTCTCTGGAATACAACAGCGAAAACGTCAGCCTTCTGCCTGCGCTGTTCAATACCGTGCTTATGACGCTGATCTCGCTTTTGATCGCCGTGCCGCTGGGCGTGGGCGGGGCGATCTATCTGGCGGAATACGCCAACCGGGAAAGCAGGCTGGTCAAGGCTGTGCGCGTTACCGCCGAGACGCTTTCGGGTATCCCGTCCATCCTGTATGGTCTGTTTGGCATGATGTTTTTCGTCACCACGCTCAAGTGGAGCTATTCGCTGATGGCGGGCGGTATGACGTTGGCAATCATGATTCTGCCACTTATCCTGCGCACCACCGAGGAGGCGCTGCTCTCCATCCCGGACAGCTACCGCGAGGGCAGCTTTGGTCTGGGGGCGGGCAGGCTGCGCACGGTACTGCGCATTGTGCTGCCCCCGGCGGGCTCGGGCATTCTGGCCGGCATCATCCTGGCGATCGGCCGCGTGGTGGGGGAAACCGCCGCGCTTATCTACACGGCGGGCACCGTCGCAAATTTTCCCAAGGGTCTGATGTCCTCCGGCCGCACGCTGGCGGTACATATGTACGTGCTCTCCGGCGAAGGGCTGCATGTGAGCGAGGCGTCCGCTACGGCGGTGGTGCTGTTGGTTATCGTGGTGGGGATGAACGCCTTAAGCTCGTACGTGGCTAAAAAACTGACGAAGGGGTAAGCCTGAAAGACTTTTTTATATGCCGCTTTGTGCTCGAAAGAGGATGGTTGTAAACATGGATAAGCTGAAAATCGAGAATCTCGATTTGTATTATGAGAAATTTCAGGCGCTCAAAAGTATTAATCTGTCCATTGAGCGTAACAGGATCGCCGCGTTTATCGGCCCCTCGGGCTGCGGCAAAAGCACGTTGCTCAAAACCCTCAACCGCATGAACGACCTGGTCGCGGGCTGCCGTGTTATGGGCCGCGTGCTTCTGGACGGCGAGAATATCCTGGACGGGGCCATGGACGTGAACCTTCTGCGCAAGCGCGTAGGTATGGTGTTTCAAAAGCCCAACCCCTTCCCCATGAGCGTGTACGACAACATCGCCTACGGCCCGCGCACGCATGGCATACACGGCAAGGCGAAGCTGGATGAGCTGGTGGAAGCCAGCCTGCGCAGCGCCGCCATCTGGGATGAGCTGAAAGACCGCCTGAACAAGAGCGCCATGGCGCTGTCCGGCGGGCAGCAGCAGCGCCTGTGCATCGCCCGCGCTTTGGCCGTACAGCCCGAGGTGCTTTTGATGGATGAGCCGACCTCCGCGCTGGATCCCATCTCCACCGCCAAAATCGAGGAGTTGGCCGTAGAACTAAAGGAAAATTATACCATCGTAATGGTTACGCACAACATGCAGCAGGCCCTGCGCATAAGCGACCAGACGTCGTTTTTTTTGCTGGGAGAGATTGTGGAGACGGGCGCGACGGAACGGCTGTTTTCCAAGCCTGTGGACAAGCGCACCGAGGATTATATTACAGGGAGGTTTGGTTGATGCGCCGCGTATTTGACGAACAACTGGATGAGCTGGCGCAGGAGATGATCGCCATGGGCGCGATGATCGAAAACGCGATCGATAAGGCTTGCGACGCGCTTTTGCGCAAGGACGTGGGGCTTGCGCGCGCCGTGATGCAGGCCGATTCGCTTATCGACCAGAAGGAGCGCACCATCGAGGCGATGTGCCTGCGCCTGCTTTTGATGCAGCAGCCCATCGCGCGCGATCTGCGCAAGGTATCCTCCGCGCTTAAAATGATTACCGATATGGAGCGCGTGGGCGACCAGGCGGCCGATATCTGCGAAATCGTAACCATGCTTGGCGACGCGGGCATTGTGCAAAGCCCCAAAAATATCCGCGACATGGCGAGGGAAACCGTAAACATGGTGCACAAGTCTATTGACGCGTATGTTGCCAGTGATGTAGACTTAGCCAGAGAGGTGATGGCGCTGGACGACGTGGTGGACGACCTGTTTATGCGCATCAAGGCCGAGCTGATCGAGGTGCTGGCGCGTGACGCGTCCCAGGGCCAGCAGGCGCTGGACCTGTTGATGATCGCAAAGTATTTTGAACGCATCGGCGACCATGCCGTCAACATCAGCGAGTGGGTTGAGTTTTCCGTTACCGGAAACTATAAGGGAGAAGAGCTTCAATGATCTATGTGGTGGAGGACGACCAGAGCATCCGTGAGCTGGAATGCTACGCGCTCAAGCAGGCCGGCTTTGAAACGCGCGGCTTTGAGGACGGCGCGGGTTTTCTTGCCGCCCTGAAATCACAGCTGCCGCAGCTTGTGCTGCTGGATGTGATGCTGCCCGGCGATGATGGCAACGCGCTTCTGCGCCGCGTCCGGCAGGATCCCCGCACCCGCCGCCTGCCTGTGGTGATGGTGACGGCTAAGGGCGAGGAGATGGACAAGGTGCAAGGGCTGGATGGCGGCGCGGACGACTATATTGTCAAGCCCTTTGGCGTAATGGAGCTGATCAGCCGCGTCAAGGCGGTTTTGCGTCGTACGCAGGGCGACGAGCCGCAGACGGAGCTTCGTTGCGGCGGCTTGCATATGGATACCGCGCGCCACCGCGTTTTCGCGGGGGAAAAGAGCATTGAGCTGACTCATATGGAATTTGAGCTGCTGCGCTACCTGATGCTTAACCAGGGTATCGCGCTCACGCGCGAGCGGCTGTTGGATACGGTCTGGGGTGTGGATTATATGGGGGATACCCGCACTGTGGACGTGCACATGCGCACGCTGCGCGTAAAGCTGGGCGGGATGAGCCGGCTTTTGCAGACGGTGCGCGGCGTCGGCTACCGGATGGAGGCAGAGAATGCAGAAGAAAATTTTTAGGGCCGCGTTGCTTTTGACGCTGCTCACCGCGCTGCTGGTGGGGGTGATGGCGGCGGGCGCAAGCTATAGCCTGTCCGAAGCGCAGCTCAAAGGGCAGCTTTGGCAGGAACTCTCGCTCCTTTCCTCGCTGGAGGAGGAAAAGGGGGACGGCGCGGCATTTATCAAAAGCCTTGGAAGCCTGAGCCTCCAAAACCGCCTGACGTGGATTGCACAGGATGGAACCGTGCTGTTTGACAGCCAGAGCCGGGCCGATACCATGCAAAACCATTTGGCGCGGCAGGAGATCGCCGAGGCGGAGGAGAACGGCACGGGCTACGCCAAACGCTTTTCCGATACGCTTTTGGAGGAGCAGCTCTATTGCGCCCGCAAGCTTGGGGACGGCACCTACCTGCGTCTGGCGGCCACGCAGCGCACCATCGCCGGGCATTTCAAGCAGCTTTCACTGGTGCTGCTTCTGGGCATCGCGGTAACGGTGACGCTGGCAGGCGTGCTCTCCCGCGCATGGACGCGCAGGCTGGTCAGGCCCATCAACGAAATCGATCTGGAAAACCCGCTGAACAACCATGTCTACGACGAGCTTTCGCCGATGCTTCGCCGCATGGCGGAGCAGAACCGCCGGCTGGAAACGCAGCTTAAGGAAATCAGCGACCGGCGCGGCGAGCTGGACGCCATCATCGGGCACATGAACGAGGGCCTGCTGATTTTGGACGAGCACCGGCATGTGCTGATGATGAACGAAAGTGCGCGCGAAATATTACATACTGACAAGCCTGTGGACGGACGTACGGCGATATCGGTGTACAACCGCTCCCAGACGCTGCTGGACGCGGTGGATACCGCCATTAAGAGCGGCAGCGCGCACGCGGATATGAGCGTACGCGACAGGGATTACCTGCTGACCGCCAGCGTTGTGCGCCACCGGGAGGGGCTTGTGCTGCTTTTGCAAGACGTTACCGAGCGCAACCGCTCCGAGCAGGCGCGAAAGCGCTTTACCGCCAACGTAAGCCATGAGCTGCGAACGCCTTTAACCACCATTAGCGGCTATGCCGAGCTAATGCAAAACGGCATGACTCAGCCGCATGATATCCCCGTGTTCGCCCGCAAAATCTATAATGAAAGCCGCCGCCTGCTGCAATTGATCGAGGACATCATACATCTTTCCAAGCTGGACGAGGGCTTTGCTGCAGGCAGGCTGGAGCGGGTGGACCTGCTAAACGCCGCCCGGCAGGCCGCGGCACAGAACGAGGAAGCGGCCGGCGACCGAAATGTGGCGATTGCCGTGGAGGGCGAAAGCGCCGCCGTCATGGGAGATCCGACTTTGATTGACGAGATGCTTCGCAACGTGATCGAAAACGGCGTGAAGTACAACCGCCTAAACGGCGAGGTGCGCGTAAGCGTCGCGCTGGTCAGTGGTAAGGCGCGTGTCGCTGTGCGCGATACGGGCATTGGGATCCCGGCGGAGCATATCGATAAGGTATTTGAACGCTTCTACCGCGTGGACGGCAGCCGGAGCAAGCTCACCGGAGGCACGGGCCTGGGGCTGTCCATCGTCAAGCACGGCGCGGAATACCACCACGCAGATATTCGGCTTCAAAGCGAGGTCGGCGTGGGAACGACGGTGGAGCTGCTTTTTCCGCTTGCGGGGGAAGCTGAATAAGGATATCAACAACAACCGCGCCCCCGGCAGTTCTGGGGGCGCGGTTGATATTATATGCGGATCAAATTCATTTACTCTGAAAAAAGAGCTGCCTTATACCTCGCCGGGATCGGCCCGATATAGCCTTTGGCGCGTTTAATTGCAAAGTGGCGTGGCGGACAAATAGACCTCGTTGGCGCCGCTTAGCAATTCAAGTTGAACCAAGCTTATGCATTGTCTCCGTACTCGTCCGTAGGGCTGCCTTCAGCGTCCGCGCCTTCCCATCCTTCCGCGGGTGCGGCCGCTCCGGCCTCATCCGCGCCGGGCTCGTCGCGCGGCGTATCCTCCTGCGGCGCGGGCTGCGCGTCAAGCGGCGCGCCAAACATCCCCACGGCTGTGGCGCCGTCCTCCGTAGCTTCCTCTCCAGCACAGGAGCATTCGCCGGACGCTTCATCCTCCACGTTTTCCTGCGCGCTCTCCACGCTGGCATAGCGCTGTGCACGCAGCACGCTCAGGCGCTCGTCCAGCTCGGCAAGCTCGGCCATCATACCGTTAAGCGGCTCGGGCAGTTCCACACCCTTTTGCCACAGGTCAAATGCACGCATGGGAAACTCGCTTAAAATTTCGCGGCGGCGCGTTTCCAGGTTGATCTCCGCAAGCTTCTGATGCGCGCTGCTGGCCATGTTGGACGCGCCCCTGCCCACAGCCTCCATGCCTTTTAACAGCGCCATTTTCAAATTATTACCCAATCCTGCCATTGTCAACATCCTTTCTTGAAATCCATCAGTATTTATACAGGTCGTCACGCAGGCGGTAGAGGGTCGCGCCGCGTTTTTTGCGGTTAAATACCTCCACCCACCAGTCCACATCCGCGTCGGCGTCATACTGCATATAGCCCCACCGCACGCCGTTTACGCGCGTACCGCGCATGTTGCTGTCCGTCCAGTGAATCATTCGCGTCGCCGGATCGTAATCGCGGATGATATACATGCTGTGGGGCCCGTTGCCGCCGCCGTAATAGCCGACAATCTGGAAAAAGTCCCCTTTTTTGATCTGTACCAATAAATTTCGTGCCAGCTCGGCATTTTCCTCCTCGCTGAGCGCGTCGTCGTATTTAAACTGCGCGACAATTTCAAAAGGGCTTCCGTCAGCCGCCGTTTCCGGACGCCATTCGATGCCGTAGTCGTAGGGGGCGCAGGCGGCCTTGCTGTTGTTCTTTGGCATGTGAAGCGCAATATCCGGAAACGCCGCCATCCGGTACTCGCCGGAATAGGTGTCGAACAGGCGCATCACAAAATTTTTACAAACGCCGATATCCCAGTCCTCCTCAGCGGGGGCGAACTTATAGCGGCTGTCCTTGGAGTTGGCGTAGGCCAGCGCGATCATCCGCTCAATTAGCTCTTCTTTGGGGGAGGGCAGCTCGTGTACCAACTCCGCCATGGGCGCGCCGGGCGCGGGGTCCGTTCCCGCATAGCCACGCACGCGAAGGGTGGCGCCCGTAGTGGGCGGCTCGTCAAGGGTAAACACATGCTCAATCTGCTCGCCCTGGGCTTCGTATGTGAGGGTTTCGCTCCCCACATTCAACTCCAGCTCGAAATACCCGACGTTGCTTCCGCCAGCTTTCACGGTCAGCGCCCCGCCGCTTTCCCAGCTCCGACCGCTTTGCGGGGCGATCAGGTACAGATAGGGACGCATGGGCGTGTCGTTAAGCGAAACGTCCTCCTCGTCCTCGGTGGCGAGCGCCGCCGGAAACCAAAGCGCGGCCAGGCAGACGGCGGCTGCCAGCCAGAGAATTTTACGCCGCATAGCCTTGCCTCCCTTTGGGCCGGGGCCCATATTCAGTATAGACAGTATAGCATATTCTGCGCATAAAAAGAGCTTGCAAAACCTTTTGTTCTCAAAAGATTTACAAGCCGGGCCGCAGGGCGGCGCTTACCAGTGCAAAAGCAGCGCGTCCGTCTCGCAGGTAAAGCGCGTATCCTCAATAGGCAGAATTTCGCCGTCCAGGTTAAGGCGCATGCCGGGGGATGCGAGGGCGCACGCGGGGGAGAGGTAGCGGTGGGCGATTTTGTGCTTGTAGAGCTTGCCCATCATCAGCGAGGGCAGGTAAAAGGGGATTTTCCAGCGCGGCACCGCGTCCACCACAAACACGTCGAATACCCCGTCCGTCACGTCCGCCAGGGGCGCGATGGGAATGCCCCCGCCGATATACCTGCCGTTGGCGATGGAGCAAATCATGTATTTGCCGTCCAGCACGGTGTTTTCATCCACCTCGATATGCATCTGAAAGGGCTTGAAGGTCTTAATGGCGCGGATAACGCCGTACAGGTACGGCCAGATGCCGCTCAGGCGCTTCTTGGCATCCAGGGCGTAATCCAGCACCATCACGTCAAAGCCCGCGCCGCATACGTTCATAAAAAAGCGGTCGTTCATCATGCCGGTGTTGACGGGTCTGGCGGGATGGGTGAGGATGAAGTCCAGCGCATCCTTCCAGTTTTTAGGGGTTCCAACGCTTTTGATAAAATCGTTACCGGTTCCGGCCGGGGCAATGCCCAACGCCGTTGCGGTATGCCTCAGCCCCTGCGCCGTTTCGGTTACGGTACCGTCGCCACCCAGGGCGATCACGGTATCCACGCCGCGCCCGGCCGCATCCCGCGCAAGGTCGGTTGCATGTCCGGGATGGTTGGTCAACTTCGTGACAAATTCCACGTCACGCTCCCTGAGGTAGGCGGCCGCCTGCTCGCCGGTTTGCCGCGCGCGCCCATTGCCGGCGACGGGATTGACAATCAGTTCGATCATGGTTCAACAGGCCTTTCGTATTGGCGTAATCAAGCTATTTTACCGCATTTGCGAAAAAAAGGGAAGCATAAATTATTTTGTCGGCTAAGCTTCTGTTGAAACCCTGATCCCGCTGCCGCACGGAGGCCGCGAAAATACGATGATTTTATTAGGAATGCGCTCCTTTAGCATGGCCACGTGGGAAATTATGCCAATCAGCCGTCTGCCGCCCGCCAGCTCCTCCAGCACCTCCAGCGCGCGCGTCAGGCTCTCCTCGTCAAGCGTGCCGAAGCCCTCGTCGATAAAGAGCGTGTCCAGCCGCACCCCGCCTCTGCGGGACTGTACCACGTCCGCAAACCCCAGCGCCAGGGAAAGCGAAGCCAGAAACGATTCGCCTCCAGAGAGCGTGCCCACGTCGCGCACTTTGCCGGTATGCCTGTCCAGTACGTCCAGTGCAAGGCCGGTTTTAACGTTAAGCGCGGCCTCACGCTTTTGGCATAGGCTAAAACGCCCGCCGGACATCCGGGTTAGGCGCTTGTTGGCCTCGATGATCACACGGCGGAAATGATATTGAAGAATATAGGTTTCAAAAGATATTTTCACCGCTCCCGGTACGTTGCCCGAAGCGGTTTTCGCTAGGTCGTCCGTCACGCTGAACATTTCCGCACACCCGGCGATTCGCTTCACCACGGCTTCCAGCCGGGGCAACAGCTGTTCGTTGACGCCGATGCGGCCTTCCAGCGTCCTAACGCGTCGCAGCAAATCGGCGATCCGGGCGTTCAGCGCCGCTGCGTCCGCGCGCAGCGTCTCCGCGTCCACGGGTTGCTTGCCGGCCCACAGCCCGGACAGGCTTTTGACCGCCGCTTCCGCGCCCGCAAGCTCGCTTTGATAGCGTGCGGCTCGCGCCTCCATCCCGGCGCGTTCGGCGTCCGGCAGCAAGGCCGCGCGGTAGGCGTCCTCGTCGGCAAAGCCGTGATCTCCCAGTGCGCCGGCAAAGGCCTGCCGGGCGGCTTCAGCGGCGTCGCGCTGCCGCACCAGCGTTCGGCAGGCTTCCTGATGCAGCGCGTCGGCGGTTTGCATCGCCCCCGCCGCGGCATGATAAGCCTGCTCTGCCTTTTCGGAGGAAGCCTGTATCTCCGTGATTTTTCGAAAAAATTGCTCGCTGAGCCTTCGGCATTGTTCCTCCAGCTCCGCGCTCGGCTCCTTATCGTTAATCGCGCTTTTGAGCCGCCCGAGCACATCGCCGCATTCCTGCGCGGATGCCGCGCATTGCTCAGAAAGGGCGCGCGCCGCCAGGTCGGCCTGGTCGCGACGCTCGGCGGCCTGATCGACCTCACCCTTGCCGGGCGCGTCCGGCACATGCCGCGCGGGACGGGGATGCTCCGTTGCGCCGCAGACGGGGCAGGGCCGCCCTCCCCTCAGAGCGTCCGCCAAAATGCCCGCCTGGTCGGCAAGGTAAGCGTCCGACAGTTCAGCGTAGCGTTGGGCGGAGAGCGCCTTTTTTTCCAGAGCTTCCTGAAGTTGGGCGCGCAGCCGATTAAGCTTCGCCGTGGCCTGGCGGTGCCGCGCAAACAGGGGAAGAGCTTCCTCCAGCGCCTGACGCTTGGCCTTCAGCTCCTCCAGCCTCGCGCCCGCGGCCCGCGCCGCCTCCAGCGCGTCATGGGCTTGAGAATGTGCGCGTTCCGCCTCCGCCAGCGCCTCCGCACGGGCCGCGGCTTCGCGCTCAAGCTGGATAAGCCGTTCGCGCTCGCGCCCGGCGGCAATCTGCGCATGTCTCGCTTCCGCCGCGTGCGCGGCGCGTTCAAGCGCAAGGGTGAGCGCCTCCATCTCAGCACGCTCGCCAAGCAGCCTGTCGCGCAGCGCGGTATTTTGCGCCAGGGTGAGCAGACCCTGGTTTTGCGTTTCGGCATTTTGCAGCGCGGCGGTTAAGGCGTTGAGCTCCCGCGCCGCCTGCCCGTGCTCATCCTCCAGTACGCGAAGCGCCTCCCGGTCCCGCGCAAGCAGCTCGCGCACGGCTCCGCACAGCTCCTGTCCCCGCCCGCTGGATCCGGCGTAGCCGGCGACGCGCGCCGCGGCCTCATCGTCCCCGCCGGAGGCGACCTGCGCGGCAAGGCCCAGGTACGCGCTTTGCGCCTCCCGAAGGGCCGCAACCGCCTCGCTTTGGCGTTGCCTGAGCAGCTCGGTGATATCGCTGTAAAGCTGCGTGTCGAAAATACGGCGGAAAATCTCCGCGCGCTCCGTGCTGTTTGCCCGCAGGATGGACAGAAACTCGCCCTGCGCGATCATCGCCACCTGTGAAAACTGCCTGGCGGTAAGTCCCAGAAGCGCTTCCACGGCGGCGGTAACGGTTTCAACCTTCGTCCAGCTTTGCCCGTCGTCGCAGTTAAGCTCGGCCTCGGCCGGGCAGGGGGATTTGCGCCCCGGCTTTACATAGGACGGGCTCCGGCGCACCGTGTACCGCCTGCCGCCGCTCAGAAAGGTGAAGGATACCCAGGTGTCCGCGTCCGGCCCGGCAAAGTCGCTGCGGAAGGAACGGAAATCCCGGCGCGAGGGATCGCCTGTGGCTACGCCGTAGAGCGCGAAGGATATCGCGTCAAACAGCGTGGTCTTGCCCGCGCCCGTATCCCCGGCAATCAGAAACAGCCCGCTTTCGCCAAGCTCCGTAAAATCAACGCTTTCCAGCCCGGCATAGGGGCCGAAGGCGCTCATCTCCAAATTAACCGGCCTCATGCTGCCTCGCCTCCGCTTCCTCAATTACGGCGCGCATCAGAGCCATGCGGCGTCCGTCCGGCTCCTGCCGGTTATTTTGCGCCGCATAAAAGGTGGCAAAATGCTCCAGCGGCGTGCGTGCCTCGACGGCCTCCGACTCCGCGAGCACGGCCTCGTCATTTGTACGGCTATTGTGCACGCGCATGCCGATCAGGTTGGGATATGTCAGCCGAAGCGTACCCAGCGGGTCGACAGGCGCTTCCTCGTCTGTTAAAACGGCGTATACGTAGTCCTCACTGTAAAGCGCTTCGTCCGCGATATCCGCAAGCGGCCCACGCGCGGTACGCAGATCTCTCAGCGGCCGGAAGGGGAGTTCCTCAACCGAAAGCTCGCCCTTTGCGCCCAGCGTAACCGTAAGCGCCGCCTTTCGCTGGTGCTCCTCCGAAAGCGAGTATTTAAGCGGCGAACCGCAGTAGCGCGCGCGGCCGCCCAGCAGCCGCTGGGGCGAGTGCAGATGTCCTAACGCCACGTAATCAAACGCGTCAAAAACATCCGCGCTCACCTGGTCCAGCCCGCCCACCAGCCGGGTTTCGGATTCGCAAACGCTCGCGCCCGCCACAAACTGGTGCGCGACCAGCACGTTTCGCGCGGCAGGATCGAGATTCGCCGCCGACAGCGCCGCGCGCACGGCGTCCTCATACCCGTGCACGTCAGGGTGAAAGGGCCGGACGCTGGCGGGCCGGATAAACGGCAGGAGCCATACATTCACTTCGCCGTATTCGTCGCAAAGCGTGCGGCGCACGGGCGCGCCGTTAAAAGCCGGGGACATGAACACGCCGCAGCGCCCCAGCAACTCGTGGCAATAGGCGACCTGCTCAGGCGCGTCATGGTTGCCGCTGATGGCAAAAACAGGCTTTTCAAGACGGCTGAGCGCCACCAAAAAACCGCTTGCGGCCCGGATGGCCTCGGCGGTAGGCTGCGCTTTGTCGTACAGGTCGCCAGCCAGCAACACGGCGTCACAGCCGGAGGCCATTTCCAACGCCTGGTTCAGCGCATCAAGCTGATCCTCCATCAAACTGATGCCGCCGAGCCGTCTGCCGATATGCAAGTCGGAAAGATGCAAAAATTTCATGTTAACCGGCTCCCCGCCTTCATGTATAAAATTGATTGCAGCTGCATTGTAGCATTTTTGCCGCCTCCGCACAAGCGCAGGCACCTGGTGCGGTTAATACATATATTTGTCTGAAAAGGCTCAAAAGAATTATTTACATGCTATAATTAGAATGAGTAGAATGTTTGGGAATACAAAAGGGGGAAAACTGCGATGGAAAAGCTTTCGCTGGCCCAGCTTCGCATGATTTTGCGCGCCATGAGCCCGCACGAGCTGGAGGACATGGTCTGCGCCCTGTACCGCAGCAGCGGGGAAGCCGCGGCGTTTTTTAACAGATGCTACAACACGGAGGAATACGTGGAGCGGCTTGTGGATACCTATAAGGCCAAGTTGCAAATCCAGTTTTCCTGCATGGGTAGCTGCGGAAGCCTGGCGGCGGCGCGGCGAAGCCTTAATGAGTTTACACGCGCGGTGTTTGAACCGCGCGCGGCGCTGGAAATGATGCTGTATTGCCTGGAAAAGGCGACCAAATGGGCTGGCGACGGCGAAATTCCCGTATCAGCCTGCGAGGATATGGTCGAGATTTTCCGGGAGTTTGTGGAAAGGCTGAATCAGCTGAACAGTCCGGATGTGTTTTCTGGCTTTCGCAAGAGGTTGGAGCAGCTGGAATGGGACGCGGGCGCCGTGGGCTGGGGCTACGGCGAAGCCGTTTCAGAGCTATGCCTGGATATTCTATGGTGGGGCGGTGACGGACAGGAATAGAAAAAGGCTTGGGGGCTGCGCGCCCCCAAGCCCCGCGGCAAAGGGAATAATCCCTTTGGAATCCCGATTTTGTGCGCATCAGTGAGCTTTCATTTCGAATTACCGGAGCGAAATGGTCACGGCGTCATCCCACAAGGGAACATATTCCGGCTGGCTGTAGCCCACCAGAATCGAATGGATGCTTTCGACTTGCCTCTCCGTTACCATCCGAACGGCGCGGCCCTCGTATTCCGCCGTCCACGAGCCCTGCTCATGTACCGCGCCCGTACGGTAGTCGTTCAGGGAATTGCCCGGCTCATAATCCAGCTCCAACGCGTTTCCCTCCGCGTCCGCGAAGCCACGGAACCAGTAATTCACTCCGCTGAGCAGCCGGATGGGTATGTCGAAGCCGCTGTCGTTTAGCGTTGCGCCCAGCACCTCCACCACCGCGCCGTTTTTCAGCGTGACGGTCGCGGGCAGGCTGTCTAGAGGAACGGCGGTATCTACCAGTTCGTGCTCTTCGCCATAGCCCCAGGGCAGAAGGGTAAGCGCGGCCGCGTCCTCGCCGCCTCTAAACCAGCTTTCGTGATAAATCCACATGGGATGCTCCTCGCTGGCTAGCTCCGAGAAAGACCCGCCGCCTCCAAACAAAGAAAGCTGAACGCCGTTTTCATCCAGCAGGCTCGAAAAGTTGTAACTGCCCCAGTCCGCCACCATGCGGTCATTGATCAGGATACGGTTGCCAAAGGGCGTGAATGCGATGCGCTCCACAATGAACTGGGTTTCCAGCACGCTGCCGTCAAATATGTTCACATAGCGCGCCGTACCCTCCTGCATGGGCCTGTAGGCCACTGTGGGGTCGTTCGCGCCGGAGCGGTCGATCACAAGCTCAAGTCCGCCCGTATACCCGCCGGAATCGTTCTGTATCCCGCCGAAGGTGAGCACCGCTCCCTCCGCGAGAGGCTTTGGCAGCGTATAAAGCATCATGCATTCCAGGCTGTTTTCACCCGTCGCCCAGCCCTCCGAATGGACGGAGACGTTTTCCAGCCATTCGCTGCCTGCGGCCAGCCTGGCGTATGGCACGGCAAAGTTTGCGCCGCTGCGCGTGTGTCCGGCCTGAAAATCAATGGGCTTATCCATTTCCGCGTGAAAGAATACCGCCAGCACGTCGTCCGTCAGGGCGATATTTTGCACCGTGAGGGTGCCTTCCACCGCGCGGCTTTCAACGGGCATGGAGGCCTCCACCGCGCCCGTCACCCCGCGGACGCCCTCCGCATCCGTCAAGTAATAGCTATCGAAGCCGTCCAGATAGGGGATGGACGCGCCGTCGTTCAGGCGCACCACAAGGGGTCCGTCAGCCAGCGCCGTGCCGCACAGGCAAAGCAGGAGCAGCGTTGCGGTCAGTAGCCTTTTCATACCGTTTATTCCTCCGTTTCTTCTTCCACAAGCCTAAGCGGGACGCTTAGGGGTTCATACTCGCGGTTTTTCATGCCGCCGTAGAATTGAAGCGCGATCCTCTCCGGCAGCTCGTCAAAGGCGCGGAAGGCCTGCGTCTCCGTATATCCTCCGTCGCCCCAGCTTTCCAGGCTCCCGCGTTGGTCGCCGGAGGCCATGCCGTTACCCTCTCCGTCCAGCCAGCGCATCCAAAAGCCGCCCCGCGCCAGCACGCGCTGCTGGTCGGTCGCGTCCGCGTCCATGTCGTATGCCGTGGTAAGGTAGGTGGCGATGGGCGTTAGCTCCACGCGGCACACGCGAAGCGTCGCGCCCGTATCCGAGAGGCTGACCGGCGCGGACAGCTCGTACACGCGCCGCGCGTCCGTTGGGGAGAGCGAGAAGCCAAGCTCGCCGCGCTGCTGCCCAAGCGGCTTGGAATCCGGCATTTCGCCGTATAAATCCACCAGGCAAAGCTCCAGCGTTACATCGTCCGGCAAATCGGTGGTAAAGGCGACGGTGTACAGAACGTCCTCACCCTCGTAGGCCGCGCTCCGGTAGGGGAAGTCGTCATTCCCTTCCCATAGGCCGACGCTCACCAGCGCCCGCCCGCTGTGCGCCGCTTTCTGCGAGAAGGTCAAACCCGGCGCGCCCTCCTCTGTCCACGCGCCGTTTGCCTCATAGGGGAACGACTCCCCGTCCATCAGCAGCGTCCGGTTTCTGTCCGTCGCGGCGATGCGCACCGCCACATAGGCCTGCCTGCCGTCCCAGAGCGCTTCCTCCACGGTAAAGCGCGCCCAGCCAAGCTGTCCGCCCGTTTGCGGAATGGCCGTCTGCACCAGCTCCCCCGCGCCGGGCCGCAGGTTCGCCTGTATATCAGGATGCAACGCGTCCAAAAGCCCCAGCCGCGCAAGCGCGTAGGCCGCGCCCAGCAATAGCGCCAGCAAAACGGCGATCAGGGGGATCCACCGCGCCTTTCGCACAGGCGGGGGGGCTTTCGTTTCAAGCCGTCGCATAGTGCTTTCCACCCGCGTGCGAAACGCGTCGGGCGCCTGCCCGTAGGCCCGTTTCCACAGCTCCATATCGTTCATCATTCACTCATCCCCTTTCCAAGGAAATCCCGCATTTGTTTGCGCCCACGGCTCATCCGCGATAATATCGTCCCTCTGGGACAGCGGAGCGCGGACGCGATTTCCTCCACGGAAAAGCCCTCCATATAGTGCAGCAGGATGGGCATGCGCAAGTCGTCCGGCAGCGCGTCCAGCGCTTCGCGAAGCTCCCGCGCGCTGTCGTCCGCTGGGGCCTCGCCGTCCGGCAGCGCCTCCACGGCGGTTTCGCGGCGCTTTTTGCGAAGCAGCGTGTAGCACTCGTTTACCAGTATGCGGATCACCCACGGTTTCAGGCTACGTTCATCGCGCAGCCTGTCCGCCTTTGCCCATGCCTTTTCAATGGCGCTTTGCACCGCGTCCTCACGGTCCGCCTCGCACCTGAGCAACCCCCGGCTGACCCGGTACAGCGTGTTCGTAAGGGCGACCATCTCCGCGCCCAGCCGCTGCCTGTCCATAAAAGCCTTTCCTTTCGTGCCTTGCAAGGTTCAGTGAATTCACGCGCTATGGATAGGACGCCCGCGCGGCGGCGCTGATTCTCAACGCAGCAAATTTTCTTCCACCGATCCAAAAAGCCGCAGGGTTCGCCGCCTCGGGAAGGAGGATGCGTAACTCCGCGGACTGATGATCTGCCGATTTGATTCATTGCGCGGAGCCGGCTGTGAAAACCGTCTCCGCCGTCTTACCCGTCCTCATACCCGCCCAGCATGGGCGGCGCAGCGCGCCGGGTATATTGGGCGAGCACGCCCTTTGCATAGCGGGACGGACGGGGCCGCCAGCATGACCGGCGCCGCGCAAGCACGGTGTCGATCTCCTCAGACGGCTGTTCCTCGCCGTTTATCCCAATCAGGCGCAGCACGCGGGCCTCGATATCCAGCTCGATCAGGTCGTTTTCCTCCACCAGCGCGATGGGGCCGCCTTCCGCCGCCTCGGGCGAAACATGGCCCACCGCCGGGCCTCGGGACGCGCCGGAAAAGCGCCCGTCCGTGATCAGCGCGATGGAAGCCGCCAGCGTCGGGTCGGAGGCGATGGCTTCGGTGGTGTAAAACATTTCGGGCATGCCGCTGCCGCGCGGCCCCTCGTAGCGGATGATCACCGCGTCGCCGGGATTTATTTTATGCGTGAGCACGGCGGCGATGGCGTCCTCCTCGCAATCGAAGGGCCGCGCGCGCAAAACGGCCCGGTACATGGCTTTGGGCACGGCGGTGTGCTTGATAACCGCGCCCTGCGGCGCAAGGTTCCCCCTGAGCACGGCAACCGCGCCGTCGTCGCCGATGGGGCTTGCGTAGCTGCGGATAATGTCCTCCCGCTTCAGCCCGGCCTTGGCAAGCCGCTCATCGCACCGCTCGTAAAAGCCGTCCTTTTTTAATTGCTCCAGGTTTTCCCCAAGCGTCTTTCCAGTCACGGTCATTTCGTCAAGATGCAGCCGCGCTTTGATTTCCTCCATCACGCGCGGTACGCCGCCCGCCAGGAAAACGTATTGCGCCGGCCACCGGCCCGCCGGGCGCACGTCCAACAGGTAATGCGCGCCCCGGTGCATGCGGTCAAACGCCTCTGCGTCCAGCGAATAGCCAAATTCATGCGCGATTGCGGGCAGGTGCAGCAGCGCGTTGGTGGAGCCGGAGATGGCGGCGTGCACCATCACGGCGTTTTCAAAAGAGCGCGGTGTGACGATGTCGCACGCGCGCAGGCCGGTTAGCGCCAACGCGACGGACAGCCGCCCGGCCTCGCGCGCCGCGTCCAAAAGCTCCGGCGAGGCCGCGGGCAACAGCGCGGCGCCGGGCAGCGTCAGTCCCAGCGCCTCCGCCATCACCTGCATGGTGCAAGCCGTGCCCATAAACGAGCACGCGCCGCAGGACGGGCATGCGTGGCGCTTATACCAGTCAAGCTGCCCAGGGGTGATCTCGCCGCGCTTTTGCATGGCACTGTATGTGCCGATCTGTTCCAACGTTAAAAGCCCCGGCCCCGCGTCCATCACGCCGCCCGTACATGCCCATGCGCAGCGGGTCCATCTCCGGGGCAAGCGCGCGAATCTCCTGGCTTCTCAGCATGCGTGTTCCTCCGTTCAACAGCAATGGAAGCTTATCCGTTTGTAATCTCCAGGTTCAGCACCTCACCCGTTTCAGCCGATAGCACGGCCTCGAAGCTACCGAAGCTCTGCGACAGAACCGCGTCGCCGGCGGCAAGGAAAATCCGCCAGAAGCGCCCCTCGCCAGCGTCCGGCTCCAGCACCAGGGCGGGCGTAAAGGCGCGAAGAATGTCCGCCGTCAGCCCGCGCGCTTCGCCAAAAGCCTCCAGCAGCGCGTCCCGGGCAACGCGGACAGCCGCCTCCCGCGAAAGCTCCGTGGGCAGGGGCAAAAGCGGAGCCTCCTCCTCCCCGCCGTCCAAGACGCGGTCGTCCACCATCTCGCGCCCGGTATAATAGACCTCGCCGCTTCCGGCGTACAACTGCGCGCGGTAGAGGTCGTAGGGCTGAACCTCCGCGCGGTCAGGCGGTAAAAACGTCACGTACCATGCGCCAAATTCGGGCGTTCGAAAAAAGGCGTATTCCGCGTCCCAGCCCTCAAATGCGCCCCCGCTCAGGGCGTATTTCTCCGAAACCGCTGCGGCCGCGAGGGCGCGCGCCTGCTCCATTTGCACCTCGTCCGTCTCCGGCAGCCCCTCGACGATGCCGTTGGGATTGTTCAGCCAGCCGCCGTCTATTAGAATTTGGTCTAGATCAGCCCTTTGCTCAAGCGTCCAGGTCCGGGCGTCGCCAAGCTTAACCAGCATGCGCGCCCGCTCGTTCAGATAACGCCCGTATACCTCGTTCAGCGGGCTTTTCTCTACGTCCGGCGCGCTTGAAGGCGCTGGGGCGGATAAGGCGGCGGTTGCTGTCCATGGCAAATACCCGTCCAGGCTGGCGTAACAAACCCGGGTTTCTGCAATGCCCTCGTCCCGCCACTCGCGCAGGCAAACGGCCAGCCCGCCGCCCGTTTGGCAAAAGCTGGCGGAGCCGGTCGTTTCCGAGCCGTCCGCAAAATTAACGCTGGATTGAGTACTCCCGTCCATGCGCATAAAATGTACGGCATAGTTCCCGTCCAATTTTTTAACTGCGGCCGCAAAGCCCTCCCCGGCGGGGTAAACGTCGTCGAAGCGCGCGATGCCGTCCCCTGCGTACGTCCGCTGCCACATGGGCGCGCCGTGCGGGTCCAGCATTAAAAGAACGCCCTCGGTATCCGGCTTTTTCCCGCCGTCCGGCCACGCCGGCTGGCGCTCCCCGGCAATCAGCGCCTCGCCGCCGGGAAATAGGCAGTATGCGTTGGGCCGAAGCTCAGGCTCGCCGTTGTATTGCCACAAAAGCCGCCCATTCAGGCTAAGTTTCATCAGGGACGGAACCCATTCGCCGGAAATCTCGCGCTCCAAGCCAAAATAAAGCGCATCCTCCGTGGAACGGATATTGTCGTACAGGCAGCGCATCAGCAGCAGATCATCCGCAAGCTTCCACTGAAGCTCCAGCGCGGGGCTGAAAAAGGCGATGGCGTTGCCCTCTTCCATTGGTCCGATCCAATCGTCGCCGGCGCGGAAGCCGCCCCGCACAAAGCCGGCCGCTACCGGGGTGACGGCGTCCGCGCCAAGGGGCGCGTCGGCGGCGGTCTTAAAGTAGCGATGCCCGGGCAGCAGGCCGTCCAGACCAACGCCATCGCTCGCGGATAGCTCGTACACCCGCAAAGGCGTTTCATGGGCGGGACTTTCCGCCGGTGCCGGGCGGATGGCCAGCATCAACCCCAGCACCAGCCAAAGGGTAACGATCGGCTTCGTCCTCATTCGCGTATTCCTCCTGTTAATGTCGGTGAACAAATGTACAATTCATTCTACCATAACAGGCGGCCTCCGGCAATCGCGAAGGCGGGCAAAACAAGCGTAGAATTTGTAAATCTTACCGGATGGCGGGGCCGTGCCCTCAGCAGAACCAATTGATTTTAGCGGGATTGGGCTCGTCCTTGACCGCAACGGCGCGCAGAGCCAACTCCATTTTCGCGCATTCCGCCGCTGCGACCGCCTCCAGCGTTTCCCAGGGCGCTTTCATGCCTGCCTGATCGTATGCGAGGGTCAGCGCGCCGTACAGTGCCAGCGAGAGCGAACCCGCCGGGTTGTGCGCGGCGGAGGCCGACGCGTCGATCGTCCGTGCCGCGCCCTGCGCGATGGAGAAGCCTTCCGCCTCGCGCGCGGCGCTCCGGCAGCCGGCGATCCGCTCCTTTACCTTTGCAAGCTTTACCACGCCGTTCAGATAGGCCCGCGCGGCCTGAAGCGCGTCCGCCGGGCGCGTATCCGCCGGAAAGTCGCGCTCCCACAGCGGCAGAAGCCGCGCCCGCGCGTAGTCCACGCACCAGCTCGCGATAGTTGGGCGGCTCTGCGTTTCAATCAGCTCCATCAAAGAGCGGATATAGGGTGCGTCAAAATCACCGAGCATTTTGCGCGGTTTGGCCATGAGCTCACTTCCCTTTCTTCTCCTGCGCCCGCATTACGCGATAACGCGTAATTTCACCGATCAGCTCGTAGGGCATGGGCCTGCTCCACGGGAGCTGAACCGCACCCTTGCTAAACCGGTAACCCTCGATTTCAAAGCGCTCTGCGAACGCGCGAACCCCCTCGTCGCCCGGATACAACACAAGGTGATTTTTTAACACGGCGAAATGTATGAGGTTTTCGCCCTGCCAGAAGGTGGGCATACGCCAGGATATTTTTTCCACAGCCTCCGGCGCGGCGGCGCGGATGGTTTCCCGCACACGGTTAAGCTCATCGCGGCGCTCCGCGGGCGCTTGAAGGATATACTCGTCGATGGTTGCGGGCGCGCTTGCGCAGTAATGGTCCTGGCCAGTGTGCTCAAATTCCCTGCCGCATTTGGGACATGTCCACATTGTGACTGTCTCCTTTCCCTCCGCAGCGCTGGGCCGCTTCTCTATGGTTTTTATTTTATCATGCTCGGGTCCGCAAAAAAAGACGGGTGCATCCCCAAGATTAAAATAGTGCCAAGCGAAGTTCGCAATTTGTAGGAATTCCATCACGAGATCAAGCCGCGGCGGGAAGATGCGGATACAGGTATGAGAGATAGACCCATCCTCGGAATACTCCATGAGGTAGGTAGTGACCAAACGTACATAAGAATCAGGGTTTGGGAAGATACCAACCACTCGTGTACGGTAGCGGATCTCCTCATTGAGCCTCTCCATCATGTTGGTCGAGGCGTTCTGCCCCCCTACCCGAATTGAAGGACAAAAAACATTCGATATAATGGAAAGGAAAGGGGACAAGAACCATGAGCAACAACAAAGCAAGTAAAAGCAAACGGGGAGCACCGCCAAGGTATGACGAAGCATTCCGGGAAGGAGCAGTCAAGATGGTGTCGGAACAGGGACGGCCAAGCCGGGAGGTGGCGGCGGAGCTGGGCATCTGCATCGACACCCTCCGGAGCCGGCTGAAAGCATCGGGCATAACGCCGGGTACGGCAGACCGTCAAAACCGGGATTCCAAACGGCTGCGGGAATTGGAGGAAGAGAACCGTTCGCTGCGAAAGCAGCTCACACAAAAGGACGAGGTGATTGACGTCCTAAAAAAATCCGTCGGCATACTTTCAAAACCATAGAGGATAAGTATCGGTATATCGCCGCCGATCGCTCCGGGCTCTCTGTGGACAAGCTATGCCGTTTGCCGGATGTATCCCGGAGCGGGTATTATGCATGGAC
>JAEYOW010000024.1 GCA_023411375.1 Bacillota bacterium
CTGGGGGCCCGGCGGCGGGGGGCCCTTTGGGGGGGGGGCGCCGGCGCTTATTCAGGCGTTTCCGGTGGGGTTGTACTGCCGGTCCGGGACAAGCCCTTGCAAAACCCGGTTAAACAAGGTACAATATAATCTGCTTCATATTGCCTAATCCGGGTCGTTGACCCAACCGCAAGGAGGAAACTGCATGAATCCCTATGTCTTTATGACCGATTCCGATTCCGACCTGCCGTACCGCTATGTGGACGAGCTGGACATGACCATGGTGTACATGCCCTATATCGTAGACGGCAAGGAGTACCTGGACGACCTTGGCCGCAACGGAAAGCAGAAGGAATACTTCGACGCTATGCGCGCCGGCGCGGCCCCCGTTACCTCGCTGTTGCCTACGGCTACCTATCTGGAATACTTCGAGCCCTGCTTTCAGGCGGGCAAGGATATCCTGTTTGTGGCCTTCTCCAGCCAGCTTTCCAGTACCATTAACAACATTTACGCCGCCCGCGAGGAGCTGCTTGCCAAATATCCCGAGCGCAAGATGATTGTTGTGGATACGCTGAGCATTTCCGCGCCCCAGAGCATCCTGATTCTCAAGGCGCACGAGATGTTCCGCGCCGGTAAGACCATGGAGGAAGTGGCGGATTGGCTGGAGAATAACAAGGCCCGCGCGCAGGCTTGGTTTACCGTTGACGATCTTAAGTACCTTCGCCGCGGCGGCCGCATCGGCGCCGTGGCCGCGACCGTCGGGACGATGCTTGATCTGAAACCCATTATCATGGAAAGCAAATCCGGCAAGCTGATCAACGTGGACAAGGTACAGGGCCGCAAGCGCGCGCTGCGCGTGATTGCCGACCGCGCCGCTGAAAACATCGACAATCCGGCCGACGCCTGCGTCGTAATTTTGCATGCAGACGCGCCGGAGGACGCGACGCGTCTGGAAAGCCTGGTTCGCGAGCGCATACCGGCGCTGGGCGAGATCGCCACCTACTATGTCGGGCCTGTGATCGGCGCGCACTGCGGCCCGGGTACGGTAGCGGTATGCTTCTTCGGCAAAGAGCGCCCATGCTGAAAACGTGAAATGTTACAAAGCGCCCGCCCAGGCGTGTAATACGCAGGGCGGGTTTTGTTTATTGTTTATAATTGGAAATATTGAAAGCAACAAAAAATTCTTTTGGAAGCTTCTTCGCTGGTTGAAGCGTTGTTATAGTACCGACAGTAATTACTTTATGTAAAGGAAGGTGCCTGCATGGATTACGTGGATCTGGGAAGGCGCGTGCGAAAGCAGCGCACGGCACTCGGATGGACGCAGGAGCATTTGGCGGAGAATATTGGCGTAAGCACATCATTTGTTGGGCATGTGGAGCGCGGCTCTCGTAAGGCGAGCCTTGAAACGCTCGTGTCGCTTGCCAACGCCCTGGATGTGAGCCTGGATTACCTTTTGGCGGGCAGTCTGAACAACAACGGCCTGGGTCCGATGCCGCAGAGCCTTAATACCAATCAGCGCATGGCGCTACAGGAAATTCTTGCAACCATCCAAAGCCATCTCAACGACTGGAACAAGCCTTCGGAATAATCAGCCGAGCATTTCCCTGACGACGTCGCGCATGGAGTACATTCCCGCGGGTTTCCCGGCCAGAAAGCGCGCAGCTTTCAGCGCGCCCTGCGCAAAGAGGGAGCGGTTTTCCGCCCGGTGTGTCAGGATGATCTGTTCGCCGTTTCCATAAAAGCCAACCTCGTGCTCACCCGTCACGGTGCCGCCGCGCACCGCGTGAATTCCAATTTCATGAGTTACGCGCTTTTGCGTGCGGCCATAACGGCCGAATACAGGCTCCGTTTCGGGGCCTTTTTCCTGTTTGGCCGCCTCATAAAGCATCAGCGCGGTACCGCTGGGGCTGTCGGCCTTCATACGGTGATGCTTCTCCACAATTTCAATGTCGAAGTCATCCTGAAGCGCACGGGCCGCAACAGAAACAAGCTCCTCCAGCACGTTAACGCCCAGGCTCATGTTGGCGCTTCGCAGGATTGCGACCCGGCGGGAAGCCTCAGATATACGCCGGAGTTCAACCTCCGTATAGCCGGTGGTACACAGCACCGTCGGGATACCCCTGGCGGTGACAAGCTGCAACAGCTCCGGTAGGGGATCCGGGCGGGAAAAGTCAATTAGCACGTCCGCGTCCGCCTCTACCCGGTCAAAGCCGGTGGCAATTGGAAAAGCCGCGGGCTGTCCGCTGTATGCTACGTCCACGCCGCAGGCAACTTCTACGCCCGCCGCCTCCGCGGCCTGCGCAAGCTCACGGCCCATGCGGCCCAGCGCGCCGCCGATCATGATTTTCATGTCAAGCTCTCCTTTGTAAGGCTCCCGCCCAATCAGCTAAGCGCGCCCAGCCCGCGCAGCGCTGTTTCCACCTTGCGCTTCACGCCGTCGCTGGCCTCAACCAGGGGCAGCCTCAGCTCTCCGCCGCATAGCCGCATCAAGGACATCGCATACTTGCACGGGATGGGGCTGACTTCCGCAAACAGGGAGCGGATCAGGGGCAACAGTTTGATCTGCTGTGCGAGCGCGCTTTCCGAATCGCCTGCGAAATAGGCCGCGACCAGGTCGCGCATCGCGGCGGGCAGCACGTTGGCCACCACGGAGATCACGCCCCTGGCGCCTAGGGAAAGCAGCGGGTGGACCATGTCGTCGTTTCCGCTGTACAGGGCGATGCGTCCCTTGATGGCGTCCAGCTTTTCCATCACATAGGGCAGGTTATAGCTGCTCTCCTTCAAGGCGATAAAACGACCGCTCTGCGAAAGCCTCCCGAGCGTTTCGGGGGAAATATCCAGATTGGTGCGGCTGGGAACGTTGTAAATGAAGATCGGAAGCTCGGTCTTGTCAGCGACGGCCATAAAATGCGCATACAAGCCATCCTGCGTGGTTTTGTTGTAATAGGGCGTTACCACCAGCTGCGCAGCGCAGCCGAGGTCGCGGTAGCGCCTTTCCGCGTCGATTACGCTCTGGGTACAGTTGCTGCCCGTGCCGCAGATGACGGGCACCCGACCGTTTGCGGACGCGACCGTCTCGCGGATGACCGTCTCGCGCTCGTCGGGCGTCAAAGTGGCGGGTTCGCCGGTTGTACCGCAGGCGATAAGGGCGGCCGTGCCGTTTTCAATTTGGAAATCCACCAGCCTGCGCAACGCGGGGACGTCCACCTGTCCATGCTCAAAAGGAGTGACCAGCGCGACGGCGCTGCCATGAAACAAAGGGTTGTTTGCCATGGATTCAACCTCCCGTCAGGCGTTCTTATGAGGAATATAACCCAGCTTGCAGAGATATTCGGCGCTCAGCACCCCGCCGCCCGCCGCGCCGCGGAGTGTATTGTGGCTTAAACAAACGAATTTGTAATCCATAACCGAATCCTCGCGCAGCCGGCCGATGGAGATGCCCATGCCGTTTTCCAGTTCGCGGTCCAGCCGGGTCTGCGGTCTGGAAGGATCGTCAAAATAGGTAAGGAATTTCTTAGGGGAGGAGGGCAGGTCAAGGCCGTCGGTCGCGGGCCTACAGTTTTCCCAGCGCTCCAGAATTTGCTCGCGTGTGGGCTTATGGCGGAACCTGACGCCGGCGGCCGCCATGTGACCGTCCGAGCACGCGACCCGCAGGCACTGCGCGCTGATGGCGGGCGCGCGGCAATCGACGATTTGGCCGCCCTCAATATGGCCGAAGATTTTGAGCGGCTCGCGCTCGCTTTTTTCATCCTCGCCGCCGATGTAAGGGATAACATTGTCAACCATTTCAGGCCAGCTTTCAAATGTTTTGCCCGCGCCGCTGATGGCCTGGTAGGTGCATACCACCAAGCTTTCAGGCTCAAAATCCAAAAGCGGCCACAGCGCCGGCACGTAGCTTTGGATGGAGCAATTGGGTTTGACGGCAATAAAGCCTGTTTTGGTATGAAGCCGGGCGCGCTGCGCCTCGATGATCTTCGCGTGATCGCCATTGATTTCGGGGATCAGCATAGGCACGTCGGGCGTGAGACGGTTGGCACTGTTGTTGCTGATAACAGGTACCTCGGCCTTGGCGTAACGTTCCTCCAGCGCGCGGATTTCGTCCTTTTTCATATCCACGGCGCAAAACACAAAGTCTACCTGACCGGCTACCGCTTCCACATCCGCCGCGTCAAGCACGGTGAGCGCGGCGATTTCGGCCGGAACAGGCCTGTCGCGGAAGGCCCAGCGGCCCCTGACGGCTTCGCCATAGGTTTTGCCGGCGCTGCGGCTGGATGCCGCCACACAAACGACTTTAAACCAGGGATGGTTTTGAAGCAGCAGCGAAAAACGCTGCCCAACCATGCCTGTTGCGCCAATAATGCCTACCCGGTATTGCTGCATGCGAAAGACCTCGCTTCCATCATGATAGGGGGATGATTCCCAAACGCGCCGCGCTTTATCAGCATATGCGGCCCAAACGCGCGCGTGCGTGCGTGCGGCGCTTCGGTAAAGCATACCATGGTTGGGTTTGGATGTCAATGGCGGCATGTATTTGAGGCAGAACGACACGGTTTTGGCGTAGGTCGCCGCGTGCTGCGGAAAAAGTGCATTTACAAACCTGTTCGAATGTGCTACCATTTTAGTATGCCCTTTTCGCATGGGTGTCACGAAGACGCCGTTTCCCTTTCCGAAGAAGGGGTAAGGGTTGATTTTGGCATACATACGAAAGGATGAAATCATTATGAAAAAAAACCAGTTAATTCGGCTTGTGCTCTCGGCGATGTTTCTTGCCATTGGTTTCGTGCTGCCCTTCTTGACGGGGCAAATCCCGGAGGTTGGCAGCAGGCTTTTACCGCTGCACCTGCCCGCTCTGGTCTGCGGCTTTGTGTGCGGCTGGCCGTGGGGGCTTGCGGTGGGCTTTATCCTACCGCTTTTGCGCAGCCTGATCTTCGGCATGCCGCCCCTGGCGCCCACCGCGCTGGCCATGGCGTTTGAAATGGCGGCGTATGGCGCAGTTGCGGGCGTTGCGTATGAGCGGCTCGCGAAAAAGCCGGCCAACGTATACGTGGCGCTGATCATCGCGCTGCTGGCGGGCAGGCTTGTGTGGGGGCTTGTCAGCATCCCGATTTACGCGATGTTTACGGACGGCGCCTTCGCGCTGACGGCCTTCTGGATGGGCGGATTTGTGAACGCCTGGCCGGGGATTGTGCTGCAAATCGTGCTGGTGCCGCTGATCGTGTTCGCGCTTCAGCGTGCGAAGCTCGTGCCCATCAAGGCGGAATGCTGAACAACAGGAAGGAAGCCCATGAACGAAACGCTTTTGAAAAAGCGAATATCGGAAGCTCCGCGAATGGAGCCTACGGACGCGGTCAAGCTCGTTTACCAAAGCGAGTTTGGCTGCGGCCATCTTTTGAGCGCGCAGGAAGAATGCGCCGCGGCTGTGCGGCGTGAAATGGCGCAAACCACAACGCGCGCGGATATGCCGCCGGCGACGGCCATCGGAGGCGGACTGTGCCGGCTCAACCTGGCGTCGCCGCCGGTGCGGGCGCTTGCGCCTCAGATCATCTCCCGCATGATGCGGCTGACGGCTGAGCGCATTCACGGCAGCACGGCGCGTTTTGAAACAGGCCTCGCGCTGCTGCGCAGGCTGGCGGACGAAGGCGGCACGCCGTTTTCGGCGCAGGCATTGGAGGCATACCTCGCCGCATACAGGGAGGCGGGCTATCCGCCCGTCAGCCATAGCGAGCGTTACCGCGAGGTGTACGCGCCCGCCTACCGCGTGGTACTGAGCGATTTTGCCGCGCTGCTGCCGGTGGTCACGGAAACGGAGGCGCGTCTTTGCTGCGGCGGGAGCGCGCTGGTTGTGCTGGACGGCGATTGCGGGGCGGGCAAGACCACGCTTGGCAACCTGCTGTGCGGGCTGTATGAGACGAAGCCCATCCGTATGGACGACTTCTTTTTGCCCTTTGAGATGAGGACGCCCGTGCGGATGGCGGAGCCGGGCGGCAATATCCATTATGAGCGATTTGAAAGCGAACTGCTTGCCGGCCTCGCATCCGGCGGTTCATTTTTATACAGGTGCTATGATTGCCGCACGGGCAGCTATATTGCCAGGACCTGGGCGCGATCGGCGGTAACGGTAATTGAGGGCAGCTACAGCCAGCATCCGCGCTTTTGGGAGGCTTACCGCAGGCTGGGCGCGTTGCGCGTGTTTGTATGGGTGGAATGCGGCGAACAGCTTAGGAGGCTTGCCCTGCGCGATCCCGAAAAGCTGGCCCGCTTTGAAAACGAGTGGATTCCCCTTGAAAAATCCTACTTTCAGGCGTATGATATCAAAAGCAGGGCCGATATCGCCCTGAAAAGCAAGTCCTGGGAGGACGAAGCCTGATACGCTTTTTGTATGAAAACGGCATAAAAGCCCTTTTCATGCCATAGCTGCGGCCGTGAGAGGATGGTTGTTGCCATGATGAAGCTGCTGGTGATCGACGGACAGGGTGGAGGCGTGGGCAGGAGCCTGGTGGCCGCCCTGAAGCAGATTATGCCGGAACAGCCTGTCGTCGCGCTGGGAGCCAACGCGCAGGCGACGGCCGCCATGCTGCGTGCGGGCGCGGATATGGGCGCGACCGGCGAAAGCGCTATCCGCTACCAGTGCAAGAGCGCGGACGTTATCCTCGGCGTAACCGGCATTTTGCATGCCAACGCCATGCTGGGCGAAATCTCGCCGGGCATTGCCGCCGCCGTCAGCGCAAGTGAAGCGCAGAAGGTGCTGGTGCCGCTTGAGCGTTGCGGGCTTTTAATCGCCGGCGTCGGCAGGCAACCGCTGGACGCGCTGATCCGCGAGGCGGCGCGCATGGCGTGCGTGCTTTGCGGACAGACTGACGAAACCTCCGGGAAGTAAGAAAGAGAAAGGGATATCCACAATGAGCGAATGTACGCATGATTGCTCCACCTGCGGCCAGAGCTGCGGCGAGCGCACCCAGCCCCAGAACCTGCTCAGCAAGCCTCATGAGCAAAGCCACATCAGAAAGGTAATCGGCGTCTGCAGCGGCAAGGGCGGCGTGGGCAAAAGCCTTGTGACCGCGCTTCTGGCTGTGCTTGCCAAGCGGCAAGGCCTGAAGGTCGGCATTTTGGACGCCGACATCACGGGGCCTTCCATGCCCAAGGCGTTTGGGCTTAAGGAGCGTGCCATGGGCACGGATTCGGGCCTCTTTCCCGTGAAAACCAAGACGGGCATCGACGTGATGAGCCTAAACCTGTTGCTGGAAAACGACAGTGATCCCGTTGTGTGGCGCGGGCCGGTTATCGCGGGCGCGGTCGGCCAGTTCTGGACGGATGTGATCTGGGGCGATAAGGACGTGCTCTTTATCGATATGCCGCCGGGAACGGGCGACGTGATGCTCACCGTGTTCCAGACCATTCCCGTGGATGGCGTGGTGCTGGTTTCCACCCCTCAGGAGCTGGTTGGGATGATCGTGGAAAAGGCGATCAAAATGGCGGATATGATGGAAATTCCCGTCATCGGCCTGGTAGAAAACATGAGCTATGTGGAGTGCCCGGGCTGCGCCACCAAAGTGGAGCTGTTTGGCAAGAGCCACCGCGAGGAAATCGCGGAGCGTTACCATATTCCGCTGACGGCCGCGCTGCCGGTTGATTCCAAGCTGGCGGGTGGCGTCGACAAGGGCATGATCGAGCTGTTTGGCGGCGACTGGCTGGATAAGCTTGCCGACGCGATCGTTGACCTTGAGCCCAGAGCACGCGCTTGAGGAACCGCCATGCAAAAGATCGACAGGGAAGCGAAAATCACAAGAGCACGCGAGCTTTTCCTTTCCGGCTATAACTGCGCGCAGTCGGTGTTTGCCGCCTATGCGGAGGAGGCCGGGCTGACGGAGAGCCTCGCGCTCAGGCTGAGTAGCGGCTTTGGCGGCGGCATGGGCGGCCTAAGAAGCGTGTGCGGAGCGGTCAGCGGTATGTTCATGGTGGTAAGCGCCCTTCGCGGCTATGACGATGCGGCCGACACAGAGGGGAAAAAGCGCCTTTATGCGAGGGAACAGGCCATGGCGGCCCGCTTTGCCGAGGCCTATGAGGTGCTGGACTGCCGGGACCTGTTAAAGAGAAATCAAATCGCCGCTTCGGCGGCGCCAAGCGAGCGGACGCCGGAATACTATGCCAAACGCCCCTGCGCAAGGTATGTGGAGGCGTGCGCGGGGATCGTGGCGGATGAACTGAACGGGGAAGCGGAGCGCTGAATCGCAAAACTTTAAAAGCTGTGGAAACGACAACCCGCCGCATGTGAGCAAAACCCTTATGCGGCGGGGTTGGAAGGCGGAGCCTCCCAACGCCGTTTTCCACAGCTTTTCTATTACAGCCGTTTCATATATTGGGCGAAGTTCTCACCCGCGATGGCGCTTACCAGCGCCTCATCAAAGCCCCGGGCGCGCATCCTGTCCAGCAGCGCGGGCACGTCGCCCGCGTGGCGGAGGCCTTCGGGGTATTCGTCGATCCCGTCAAAGTCGCTGCCAAGGCCCACGTGATGTTCGCCGCCCAGTGCGCACATGTGGGCCATATGGTCGACTACCCGGTCGAGATCCGCTTTTCCGCTTTCGCTGAGAAAGACCGGGTAGAAGTTAACGCCTACATAGCCGCCCGCCGAAAAAATGGCGCGAAGCTGACTGTCCGTCAGGTTGCGGGGGTGGTCGCACAGGGCGCGGGCGCAGCTATGGGAGGCCATGGGCGGCGGGCCGCCGTCCAGCACTTCAAGGGCGCCGCGCGGATTGAGGTGCGACACATCCACCGCCATGCGGTTTTTGCGCATACGGGCCACGACCCTGCGTCCAAACGGCTTTAGGCTCCCGCTTCCGCCGCCGGTAGCGGGATAAGCCAGCCCATTTTCATTATTCCATACCAGCGCAGCCGCGCGAACGCCCGCGGCTGCATAAGCGTCCACGCCGGCCTCGTCGCGGCCGAAGGCCTCGCCGCCCTCGATGGTGAGCATGACGTTAACCTGCCCCGCCTGGGCCTCCTCCACCTCGCGAATCTGCACAAAGCCCTGTGCTTTCAGCGCTTCAAACGCTGCGAGCTCGCGTTGGATGATTTCGTCCACCACGTTGTGCGCGCCGTCTGCCCCCACAAAAAGCGCGAGCGCCTGTACGCGCACGTCCTGCGTGCCAAGCAGACGCTCCTTTGTAACGTCAAAAGGCAGCCCGGCGGAACGTTCGGGCTGCTGCATGGCATAGAGCGTATCGGCGTGTGTATCGCATATCAGCATCGCTGTCACCATCCTTAATGTCCTTCAACATCGTTGTGATTTTTTGGAAAAAACGAAAAAGTCTTTATTGTCCTATGACGCTTTTTTGCCGCCTGTCCGAGCATATGCCGACCCGCCCGGGCTTATTCCAGCTCCCCGTAATGCGCGCTGGGCGTCAGGTCATACACCACGCGGGAGATACCGTGCACCTCCGAGCGGATGCGCTCGGCCGCCCGCTCCAGCACATCAAACGGCAGGCGCGCGGCGTAAGCCCCACCCTGAGCCGCCTGAAGCGCGCGCAGGCAGATGGCGTGGGTACCGGGCTGGTCCGGCCCCTCCACCAGGGTAGCGTAGTACTGCCAGAGGCGTTTTTCGTAGCCGCCCTGGCGGATTTCCTCGGTAAAGCACGCGTCCGCGGCGCGCAGCACGTCCAGACGCTCCTCAGTTACGTTGCCCATAACGCGCAGCGCCAGGCCGCTGGAGGGGAAGGGTCTGCGCTCCGCGATGGAGGCGGGCAGCTCAAGCGCCACGGCAAGTCGGCGAACCTCGTCCTTAAAGAGATTGCGGACGGGTTCAGATACCCGCAGATCGGCGTCCCCCTTGGCGACGTCGATTTCTCCGCTTGGCGAAAAGCCGTACAGCGCGTCGTTGAAATTGGTGCCCATGATAAGCGTGTGCACATCGGGCTCGTAGATCAACTGCTTGAGCAGAATCTGCGTCATCAGCGAGGAGGCGATACGCTCCTTGTCCTCAGGACCGCTTACGCCGGAAAGCGTGCGCAAAAAAGCCTCCTTCGCGTCCACATAGGCGACCACAAGCCCCATCGTATCCATGAAACCGCCGATTACGCTCTGGGGTTCATCCAGCCGGAAAAGACCGGTATCCACAAATACGCAGATCAGCCGGTCGCCTACCGCGAGGCTTGCCAGCTTGGCGCATACGGCGCTGTCCACCCCGCCGGAAACCGCGCACATGACCCGGCCCTCCGCAGCCACATTGCGAATGCGGTTGACTGCCTGGTCGATGATGCTGTCCTCGTCCCAGTCGGGCTTACAGCCGCAGACCCGGCAGGCAAAATTATACAGAAGCTGCGCGGCGTCGGGATCGTTGCGCTCTATGGGATATTGCAACGCGTACAGCGGAAGAAGGGTGTGCTTAAAGCCGATTACGCGTTCCGTAGCGGTCGCCAGAGGAACAAGCACATCGGGAAGCGTCAGCTCGTAAATACCGCGCAGCATGCGTTCTCCCCCGGTAATCTCTGAAAAAAGAGGATCGTCCGTCAGGCCGAGCGTCACAGCGCCGTTTCCGGAGGCGATTTCGTCGCATCGTCCGCCGTAATGGCGGCAAAGCGCTGCTGCGGCGGCGCCCAACGCAAGCACGGGCACGCCAGCCGTCAGTAGGGAAAAATCAAAATCCTCAAGCGCGTCGCCGTCCTCATCATCGGCCGCGAGCACGATGCCGCGCGGCATAAGCGCCGAGGCCTCCTGAGCGGAGGTAGCGAAGGGCAGCGGCGTGCAATAGACCTGGCGGCAGCGAAGCGTGCGGGCGGTCAGCCCGGACAGGCCGGGGTTGCGGCTGAGTACGAGAATGGTATCCTGCATGAAAGCCTCCTTCAATGACTGCGCGGCGAACTGAAAGCGCAGGTTGAAATAACCGTAACGATTACCGGTTAGTATTCTGCGCCGAGGCTAAAAAAACCTGCCTGAAACACCGGTTTTTCATGGCAGAACGGCGACCCGCGAAAGTTTTACATCCTGTTTCGGGGCGGATGTCAAGCGAAAGGTTTGTCGATTCGTCTGATGCAAGGGGCAGGCGTCGCTTCCGCCATGGCGGGAAGGGCCAGAAATCAGGGGTTGTAGACTTTGCGGATTATTGGTATAATAAGCATTGGTATATGTTCGAAAACGTATGCCGGCCGCAGGACGGTAAGCGGCCGCAAATGAAGTTCACAAGCCATTTCCGCCGCAAGGCGATGTTCGCCCGACGCTTCCGCGGGCTACCCCCTCAAAGGAACCAAGGATAAGGAGTGCGAAGATTTGAGCGATTTCTACCGCAACCAACCCAACCCCAACGCCCCCTTTCAGGCGCCAGGCCATCGGGAAGGCGTGGATCCATGGGAAATGGACAACCCGGATGCGCCGATAGGCGGCTATTCGCCGCCGGGAGGCGGTTATGGCATGGACGCGGACCCGTTCGCGACCTATGACGCGCCGCTTTCCCAGCCGGAAGCGGGCGCGGATTACGCCGCGTGGCAGCCGCCCCAGCCAATGGGCGCCAGCTTCCTGACGGACGAGCCCGCGCCTCTGGGGGCGGAGATGCAGCAGGGCGGTTTGCCCCTGTTTGCGCAGGACGGGCAGCCGGAGGCGGATTTTATGGAGCAGGGCGACGACGCGCCTACCCGCATCGCGCGGCCTATTTCCGCACAGATGGTGAGCAAACGGACAACCGTGGAGCGCGCCGCGCGCTCGCCCTTTGCCCGGCCTGCTGAGGGGCCCGAGCCGGGGGAGGAGCCGCCCAGGCCGCAGCAAAAACCCACGGCGCAGGCCTCGCCCTTTGCGCGGCCCGCCGCGAAAACGGAGGAGGCACGGGCTGAGGAAACCGCGGCGTCCAGCGCGCCCCAACGCCGCCGCCGCAGCCGAATGGACCGCTATGCGGCTGAGCAGGAGCGGCCTGAAATAAATGAAATGCCGGCATCCCCGCCCAGGGCGGAAAGCGCGCCGGACTTTGATCCTTTTGGAGCGGGCGACAGCGAAATGCCGGAGTCGGCCCCTCAGGAGGAGCCCGCCCGCTCGGAGCGCCGTGCGGCCGTGCCCGGCGGAAGGTATACGGGCGCCCGCACCGCCATGCCCAGCGGCGGCGTGCAGGCGCGTCCCGGCGGCAGCCCGGCCGTTCGCGCACGGGTGGCGCAGGATCAGGAGGCGGTCGGGCAGCGGGGGGACATGGAGGGACAGCCCATACCGCCGGAAGACGGCAGGCGGTCCGCGCCCCAGGGCCAGCGGCCCTCTCAGCCCGGCCAGCGGCCCCAGGGACAGCGGCCGCCCCATCCTGGACAGCGTCCGGCGGGCCAGCGTCCGCTCCAGCCTGGACAACGCCCGGCAGGCCAGCGTCCCCCTCAATCTGGTCAGCGTCCGCCGCAGGCAGGTCAGCGCCCCGCGCCGCAGGGCCGGCGTCCGGTACAGCCCGGCCAGCGGCCTGTGCCGCAGGGAAAGCGCCCCATGCCCGCCAACATTGCGCTGGGCGCGCAGGGAATGCCCGGAGATCAAGCGGAAATGCCCGTACGCAGGCAAATGCCGGGTATGGGCGGACAGGCTCCATACGACCGCCGGGGTCCCGGCCGGCCGTTGGAGGATGAAGCTCAGTTCAATCCACAGGCCTCTGTAGACCGCAAGCGTTATGATTTTGAGGAAGTGGAAGAAGTGGAAACCCGCCGCGGCGGCATATTGATGCCGGTCGTGGTGGTGCTGCTGGTCATCGGCGGCCTGCTCGCGGGCATTTGCCTGCCCGACTGGGAAGGTATGGGCGGCGGCTTGGGTTCCGCTATGGGCGCGGTTAAATCGGCCGTGGTGTCGGTGTTTAGCAGCGTAAAGAATCTGATCGCGCCGGAGGAGGACCCCATCAAGAGCTTCAGTGCGGCCGCCTCTGAAAATACGGCGCCCACGCAGGTGATTTTCACCGTGCAGACCTCCAAAAACGTTCAGGGCCTTCGCATTGTTAACGATAACGGCGTCAACGTATACAACGGCGCGTACAGCGCCGATATGGAGAGTACGGGCGAGGTGATCAGCAACAGCAACGTGCTTTTGTGGAAACCTACCTGTACTGTTGAGGACGCTTATACCGGCGGCTTTACCGCCTATGCGCAGAAGAAAGACGGCTCCGAAAGCGAGGGCGTCCGCAGCGCAGGCACGCTGACAATTGTGGCGCCCAGGCCGGCTGCGCCGGCTATGCAGAGCTTTGTATGCGACACGCAGGTTGGAACGGTGCCCGCGAAGGTTGGTTTCACGCTTGTCACCTCGACGGACGTGACGGCTGTGCGTGTGGCGGACAGCTATGACACACCCATGGCCACCATGTACTATACGGATATGAACAGCGATGCCGGCAGCGTGACCGAGAGCGGCGAGACCCGTATATGGACGCTCTATGCCGACGTGAACGCGGCCTATGCCGGTGAATATACCGCGCAGTACCAGACCAGCGACGGCGACCTGAACTTTACCGATTCCGAATACAGCGTTCAGGTGGAGCTGACCGCAGAGGGCGGGGACGCGGGCGACGTCCCGGAAAGCACGGATATGCCGAAGGGCGAGGACGTTGTACCGGTGGCGGCGCTGGGCAATGCGGAAGAACCCGTTGCCACGCCCGCGCCTACCGGCACGCCCGAGCCTACCGCGACGCCGGAACCCACCGCCGTGCCAGATCCCACCACCACGCCCCTGCCCAGCTTGAGCGCAGAGCCGGCCGAGGCGGCCGCGCCCAGCGCCATCGGGCTGGAGGCGACGGTTTACGACGGCAGCAAGACCACGAAAACCTACTCCCGCACCAAAACCGTTTCCATGCTCAGCCCCTTCACCACGTATGCGGGCGGCAGCGATTACGCCGTTTGGAAGCAGGCCGGCGTGCTCACCTTCCGCAGCGGCCCCATGCGCCAAAACGCCAGCTACGGCACGGTGGAGGTGGAGAGCGGAAAGCTCTCCCAGGTATGGAGCCAGCCGATCGGTAGCATGAAGGTGAGCGGCGGCACCTACTATGGCGTGGGAGCGCCCGGACAGCCCGTCATCGTCAAGTGGCCCACAGAGGTGCGCCAGCGCATGGGCATCCTGGACGCGATGAAGGGGGTCAAGGCGCTTAAGGAGGTTATCGTCGCGGGGCAGGACGGCAACCTGTACTTCTACAACCTGCTGGACGGCGAAGCGACGCGTGAGCCGATCGAGCTGGGCGCGCCCAGCCGCGGCGGTGTTTCCGTCGCGACCAACGGCACGCCGATCCTCGGCGTAGGCCAGTACAATGCACGCCTTGCCAGCAAGACCGTGAAGAACGGCTACCACATCATCAACCTCCTGACCAATAAAAAGCAGGAGCTTATCCAGTGCGACGGCAAGGATAAGAACAGCAACTATTCCGGCGTGACCGGCGCGGCGCTGTTTGACAGCCAGAGCGGCACCATGATCTTTGGCAGTCAGAACGGCTTGATCTATACCGTGGAGCTGGGCGCGCAGAAGGAAGCGTACGATTATCAAACCGGCAAGCTGACGCTGGGCACCTCCCAGCAGGGCTATAAAACCCTTGCCGATAAGCAGAACAAGAAGAACACAAACATCGACGCCAGCGTCGCCATGTATAACAACTATATCTATTACGGCGACCAGAGCGGTATCGTGCAGTGCGTGGATATCAACACCATGACGCCCGTATGGGCGGTCAATACCGGCGACAACGTGGATGCAACGCCGGCGCTGGATATTGAGGACGGACAGAACGTCGTCCTGTATACGGCCAACACGCTGATGAACCAGGGCCGCGCAGGTGTGTGCACCATCCGCCGCCTGAACGCCCTGACTGGCGAGCAGGACTGGGCGTATGAGGTTCCCGAGCTTGCTTACACTACCGAGTACGACATCGGCTGCTATGCCAGCCCGCTCGTGGGACAGGAGTCCATCAGCGACCTGGTGATATTCACCGTCAGCAAGGGCGCGGGCGGCGCGGCTGTCGTTGCGCTGAACAAGCAAAGCGGTTCCGTCGCATGGCAGACCGCGCTTAGCGCCACCACGGTTTCCAGCCCCGTGGCCGTGTACAACAAAAATGGCGACGCTTGGATCATTCAGGCGCAAAGCAATGGAAACGTTCACCTGATGGACGCCAAGACCGGCAAGATCGTCGATACGCTTGCGCTGGCGAACGCCGAGGGGGAAGCGGTGGAAATCGAGGGTTCTCCCGCCGTGTACGGCAACCTCATGGTGATCGGCACCACGGGTAAGGATAAGGGCGGCGTGTACTGCGTTAAAATCGACTGACAAAAGAAGGCGCATGAAAGCCCCGAGGGCGTTTCATGGCCAGTAAGTGGTCCTGAGAGGATGGTTGGCAATATGAAAATTTATCTGGACGCGATGGGCGGCGACAATGCGCCGCAGGCCCCTGTCGAAGGCGCGCTGGAGGCGCTGCGGCTGTACCCGGGCCTCACGATAGAGCTTGCGGGCCCTGTCGGGCCCGTGAAAGCGGCTGTGGACAGCGCATTCGCCGCAGCGGAACCAGGCGTGCGCGACAGGCTTGTCCTGACGGATTGCCCCGAGGTGATCACCAACTGCGAAGCGCCGGTGATGGCCGTGCGCAAAAAGAAGCGGAGCGCGATTGTGGACGGCATGCTCAAGCTGCGCGACGGGCAGGTGGACGCGTTTGTATCCGCGGGCAGCACCGGCGCGGTGCTTTCCGGCGGCATGTTTCGGTTGGGGCGCATTCAGGGTATTGAGCGCCCGGCGTTGGCTCCGCTGCTGCCCAACGGCAAGGATTATTTCCTGCTGATCGATTGCGGCGCGAACGTGGACTGCCGGCCGGAATACCTGCATCAGTTCGCCATGATGGGCAGCGCCTACATGCAAGGCATGCGCGGGGTCGAAAGCCCGCGCGTCGGCCTTGTCAACAATGGCGCCGAGGCGGAAAAGGGTTGTGTGCTCACCAAGGAAGCCTATGAAATCCTCTCGGCGGATCAGCGCCTCAATTTTGTGGGCAACGTCGAGGCGCGTGAAATTACCCATGACGCGGCGGATGTGATTGTCTGCGACGGCTTTGTGGGCAACATTATCCTGAAGTTTATGGAAGGCGTGGCCGGTACCCTGATGGGCATTATCAAAAAAGAACTGATGAGCGACACAAAGAGCAAAATCGGCGCTCTGCTTGCCAAGCCCGCCTTCCGGCGCGTCAAAAAAACCATGGATTACAGCGAGGTCGGCGGCGCGCCCCTGCTGGGCGTGCGCGGCAATGTGGTCAAGGCGCATGGCTCATCCAACGGGCATGCTATCGCCTGCGCGGTGAAGCAGGCCGTACAGATGATTGAGGGCGATGTGGTCGGCAAAATCGAAAACCTGTTGGTCTGCGCGGAAACGCAACCCGTTTCCGAATAGATAGGCGTATCCCGCCATAATCTCTAAGTTGCTAAAAGGAGGACGATTTTCATGGTTTTTGACAAGGTTCGCGATATGATCGCTTCCCAGCTACAGGTGGACGCGTCCACCATTACCCGCGAAAGCCGCCTGGTGGAGGATCTCAAGGCCGACAGCGCCAACGTGATGGTTATGATTTTGGAGCTGGAAAGCGAGTTCGGCATTGAGGTTGAGGATGAGGTCATCCTCCAGCTTAAAAACGTCGGCGACGTTGTGGACTACATCGAAAAGCATCAGTAAACCGCCTTTGGCGCGTTTGACGGGGCTGCCGTACGGAGGAGAAGTCGTTGGGGCTGCGCGCCCTAAACCCCCGGTTAAGGGATATACCCCTTAACAATCCCATTTTGGCCGCGCAATGCGCGGTCAGTAACGGGTCAAGGGCGAAGCCCTTGCCGGGGTTGGAGGGGTGAACCCCCTGCGCGCGCCCTCTCCCCCGCGCGGCGGCCTCGTTCGCCCATTGGCGATGTAAGGAAGGAGCATGCGTATGGAAGCACTTCAAAAAGCCGTCGGCTATTCCTTTCAAAACCCAGAACATCTGCGCCTGGCGCTGACGCATCCCTCCACGAAGCTACCGGATAACCAGCGGCTGGAATTTCTGGGCGACGCTGTTTTGGAGTTTTGCGTCAGCGACATGCTGTACCGCAAATACGACAGCCTGGACGAGGGCGAGCTGACGGCGCGGCGCGCGGCGCTGGTATGCGAGCGCACGCTGAGCGTCATCGCGCATTCTCTTGAGCTGGGGAAATATCTGCTGATGGGCAATGGCGAGGAGCAGACCGGCGGCCGCGAAAAGCCGAGTATACTGGCGGACGCCATGGAGGCCGTGTTTGCCGCCATTTATATGGACGGCGGTTGGGAGGCGGCGCGGGAGGTAATCCTGCGGTTGTTTCAGGAGGAAGAAAAGCTGACCGCCTGGCGTGGACAGGACGACAAGAGCGCCTTGCAGGAGTATACCCAGGCGCATGAGATGGCTTTGCCCGAATACGAGATTGTGGGCCAGAGCGGCCCGGACCACGATCGGCACTTCACCGCGCAGGTGAAGGTAATGGGCAAGCCGGTGGCAACGGGCGAGGGCAACAGCAAGAAGGCGGCGGAGCAGGCCGCGGCGAAGGCGGCCCTCCGGATGTACGTGGGCTAAGAGCTACTCATATTGATTACCAAGCAGCTTAGGAGAGTGCGAATGCGCCTTACCAAACTGGAAATATACGGCTTCAAATCGTTCGCCAGGCGTACGGAGATCGTCTTTCCGCAGAACGTGACGGGCATTGTCGGCCCCAATGGCAGCGGCAAGAGCAATATCAGCGACGCAGTGCGCTGGGTGCTGGGCGAACAAAGCGCCAAGATGCTGCGTGGCAACAGCATGGCCGACGTTATTTTCAACGGCACGGAAAAAAAGAAGCCCATGAACTATTGCGAGGTCACCCTCGTATTTGACAACAGCGACCATCAGCTGTCCGTGGAATTTACGGAGGTCAGTATCACGCGCCGCGTATACCGCAGCGGCGACAGCGAGTATCTGATGAACGGCGGAAGCTGCCGTCTTAAGGATATCGTCGATCTTTTCCGCGATACCGGCGTGGGCAAGGAAGGCTATTCGATCATCGGTCAGGGCCGCATCGATGAAATCCTGAGCCAGCGAAGCGAGGACAGGCGCGCGGTTTTTGAAGAGGCGGCGGGCATCAGCCGCTTCCGCACGCGCAAGGAGGAGGCCGAGGGCAGACTCAAACGCGCGGACGAGAACCTTGTGCGCGTGCTGGACGTGCTGGAGGAATTGCAGAGTCACCTTGCGCCGCTTAAAAAGCAGGCGGAGGTTGCTAAGGAATACCTCGCGCTCAGCGAGACGCTCAAGGAGCTGGATATACGGCTGTTCCTCACGCGCCATGAGCGTTTGCACGCGAAGGAAAGCACGGCGGAGCAAGCGCTTTTGGAGGTTAAGGACGCGCTGAGCGAGGCGGAGGCACACCTCGGTGAGGTGATCGCCCAGCGCGAGCGCGGCGAGGCCGGACTGGAGGATTTACAGCGGGCCTTAAGCGAGGCGCACGGTCTGCTGCTTGCAAAGAACGACGCTTTGCACGGCGCGCGCGAGGCTGCGGCTGCTGTTGATAACCGTTTGACCAACGGCGCGGAAACCGCTGAACGGCTGAAAGGCGAAGCGGAGAGCGTGCGTGCGCGCATGGCGCTGATTCAGGCGACAATGACGCAGAGCGACGGCGGGCTGAGCGAGGCCGAAGCGCTGTGCGCTAAGGCCGGCGAGGCGCTTGCGGCGCGCAAGAGCGCGCACGCCGCCGTCACCGAAGCGGCGCAGAAGCTGGAGGACGAGCTGAGCGCGCATAAGGCCCACATTATGGACCGCATGAACCGTATGCAGAACGTGCGCACCACGCAAGCGCGGCAATCCGCCATGCAGCAGCAGATGGCCGCGCGCCGCGCGGAGCTGGAGGCGCAGCTTGGCGCAGAGGATGAGCGCGACGGCGCGCTTGCGGGCGCGCTTGCGCAGGCGGAGCAAAATCTGAGGGACGAGCAGGGGCGGCTGGATGGGCTGCGTGCCGGCGCGGAGGCGTTTGAGCGTTCCACCAAGCAGCTGCTGACCGATATTCTGGCGCGTCAAAAGCAGATGCAGGAGGACGCGCAGAGTGCGCGCGCCATGGATACGCGCCTGAAAACCTTAAAAGAGCTTCAGGACGGCTATGAGGGCTATCAATATGCGGTAAAAAATGCCCTGACCTACGCCAAGCGCCAGCGCCTAAGCGGCGTGCACGACGTGGTCGCCATGCTTTTGCATGTGCCGCGCGAGTATGAAACGGCCATGGATATGGCGCTGGGCGGCGCGATGCAAAACATCGTAACCGAGACAGAGCAGGATGCAAAGCGCCTGATCGATTACCTGCGCCAAAACCGGCTGGGGCGCGCGACCTTTTTGCCGCTTGCCACGGTGCGCGGACGCACGCTTTCAGCAAGGGAGCGCGAGGTGCTCAGCATGAAGGGCTGCGTGGGCGTGGCCAGCGAGCTGTGCGCGTTTGACCCCATTTACAGGGGAATTGTGGAAAGCCTGCTTGGGCGCACGGTCGTGGCCGAAGACCTGGAAAGCGGTATTGAAATCATGCGCGCGGGCGGTCACGCCTTCCGGCTGGTTACGCTCCAGGGCGACGTGATGCACTCCGGCGGCAGCATGACCGGCGGCAGTATCCAGCAGAAGGCGCAAAACCTGCTGGGCCGCGAGCGCGAGATGAAGGAGCTGGAAAGCAGCCTCGCGGAGCTAAACGGGCGCGTGAGCGCCGCGCAGGACGCGCTTACCGAAATGGAGCAGCGCCGCGCGGGCGAGAAGGAGCGGCGTGAAAGCGCGCAGTACGAGCTGCATCAGCAGGAAATCGCCGTAGTGCGCGATACCGAGCGGCTAAAAACCGCGCAGGCGGATTTTGACGCGCACACGGCCCGTGCCGAAACCATGCGCAGCGCAATTGCGCAGCTGAACGAGAGCCTTGCAGAAATTGAACAGGAGCTGCTTAGGATTGAAAAGCAGTCCACCGAGGAGGAAACGAGCTCCGACGAGCTCAACGCCCGCACCGGCGAGCTTTCCGCCAGGCTGGACAAGGCGCGCCGTGAGCGGGAGGCTTCGCAGGAGGCGCTGACGGACGCGATGCTCACGCTTCAAAACGCCGAGCACGACTGCGACCGCATCCGGCGCGACCAGAATCGTCTGCTTGGCGACAGCGAAACGTGCGCGCAGGAGCTTGCAAACCTGGAGCGCAAGCGCGAGAATGCGCTTACGGATATGGCGGCGGCCGCCCGGGAAAAGGAAGACGCTTCCGGGCGCATAACCTTATGCGAGCGCGAGGTGGAAAAGGCGCGCGCCCATGTGAGCGACATGGAGCTCAAGCGCGACGAGAAGCAGCGCGACCTTAAGGAACTGCAAGCAGAGATCGACGGCGCGCAGCAGCTTGTCGCTAGGGAGACGGAGCGTCTGCACCGGCAGGAAATGAATCTGACGCGCATTAAGACAGATTTGAGCCAGCTGAGCGACCGGCTTTGGGATACGTACGAGCTCAGCTACGCGGGGGCCGTGGAGGCGCTTGCGGCCTTTGACGCCCGCCATGCAGGGGAAAGTCCTATGGGTGGCGAAACCGTAACCATTGCCTTTGACGAGGGTGAAGCGGACCGAAAGGCGCAGGAGATCCGCGACCGCATCCGCCGCATGGGTTCGGTCAACGTCGGCGCGATTGAGGAATACGCTCAGATGCACGAACGCTTCATCCAGCTGGAGGCGCAGAAGAACGACCTGGAGCAGGCGAAGCGGGACTTGCAAGCGCTGATCGCCCAGCTGCTGGAGCAGATGGAGAGCGTGTTTGTGGGACAGTTCGGAATGCTGCAGGGATATTTCGCCGAAACCTTTACCCGGCTGTTTGGCGGGGGATATGGCGAGATCAGCCTGAACAATCCGGCCGACCCGCTCAACTGCGGCATTGAGATCATCGTCCAGCCGCCGGGTAAAAAGCGCCAGCTTTTGAGCCTGTTCAGCGGCGGGGAGCGCGCGCTGACAGCCATCGCGATTTTGTTCGCGATGCTCAAGCTCAAGCCCACGCCCTTTTGCATACTGGATGAGATCGAGGCCGCGCTGGACGACGCGAATATCAGCTATTTTGCCGATTACCTCAAGGAGTTCAGCCGCGATACGCAGTTCATCGTCGTCACGCACAGAAAGGGCACGATGGAACGCTGCGATACCCTGTTCGGCGTCGCGATGGAGGAACGGGGCGTAAGCAGCATGGTCAGCGTAAACCTGACGGATTACGAATAACAGCGGAGCATGGACTTCGCCGGGAAAAGAAAGAGGGGGATAGTTTCCATGACCGAGAAGAAAAGCCTTTTTTCCCGCCTGCGCGACGGCCTTTTTAAAAGCCGGGAGCATATGGCGGCCGCAATGGACGGGGCGCTGGAGGATGACCGACCGATCGACGAGGATTTTTACGACGACCTGATGGACGCGCTCATCCTTTCGGATATGGGCGCGGCTTGCGCGCAGGAGGCGATCGACGGCTTGCGCGAGCGCGTCCGGACCGGTAAGCTTCGTGTGGCCGGGGAGGCCAAGGCCGCGCTAAGTGAAATTTTGGTCGGCATGCTGGAGGTGGAAAAACCCTCCTTGCACTGGCCGATGGTTATTTTGATGGTCGGCGTAAACGGCGTGGGCAAGACCACCACCATCGGTAAGCTGGCGCTTCGGTTTCAGGGACTTGGCCGCACCATTATGCTTTGCGCGGCGGATACCTTCCGGGCGGCGGCGGCGGACCAGCTGGAGGTATGGGCGGGGCGTGCAAAGTGCCCCATCGTTAGGCATAAGGAGGGGGCCGACCCGGCCGGCGTAGTGTTTGACGGCGTACAGGCCGCCAAGTCCCGCAAGGCGGACCTTTTGATTGTGGATACCGCCGGCAGGCTTCACAACAAGAAAAACCTCATGGACGAGATGGAGAAAATGCGCCGCGTGATCGACCGTGAGTACCCGGAGGCCACGGTGCGCTGCCTGCTGGTGGTAGACGCGACCACGGGCCAGAACGGGCTTCAGCAGGCGCGGGCCTTCCGCGAGGCGGCGGGTATCAACGGCATTGTGCTGACAAAGCTGGATGGAACGGCCAAGGGCGGAATCGCTTTCTCCATCGTTCGCGAGCTGGGCGTGCCGGTCATGTATGTGGGCGTGGGCGAAGGCATTGAGGATTTACAGGCCTTCAATGCCTCGGAATTCGTATCCGCCCTGTTTGAATAACCGGCGGAAGGGAGGCATACGGATGATTCTGGGTTCGTTTTATTTTAAGAAAAAGGCGCGGGAAGCGCTGAAGGGCAACTGGCAGACTGCTCTGCTTATCACGTTTTTCTCCGGCGTTTTTATGACGCTGGCGAGCGTTCTGCAAAGCGTCGCGTTTCCGGATGTCATGATGTACGCAAGCTACGGGCTGTTTGATGAGCTCTATGTGGAAATGAATAAGGTGTCCCAGGGCGCATGGATCGGGTTTAGCGTGCTCAGCATCCTTTCCATTGTTCTTTCCCCGGTGCTGATGCTGGGGTGCAACCACTATTTTATCAGCCGCATGCGCGGGGAGGAGCTGGGCATGCCCGGGCTCTGGAGTAGAATGAGTTCACTGCTGCGCGCGTTGTGGCTGTATATCGTGATGGGCGTACGTATTTTTCTGTGGTCGCTTTTACTGGTGGTGCCCGGCATTATCGCTGCGATCCGCTACAGCATGGCGCCCTATTACATGGCGGAAGATCCCTCCATCAGCGCGACAGAGGCTATTGAAAAGAGCAAGCACGCCATGCTGGATATGAAGTTGAGCTACTTTTCGCTGATGATCAGCTTTCTGGGATGGTCGCTGGTTGCGATGATGGCGCAGGTGCTGCTCGTCTCCATCAACGTCGTTTTTGCGCTGGTGGCCGCGCAGTTTATGCAGCTTGCCATCTCCACCTATATGAACGGCGCGTGCGCCTCATTTTACCTGACGGTCAGCAGCAAGAACGGCATCGGCGCTGCCAGGCAAGAAATGTTCGACCGTATGCGCCAGATGGGCGTGGACCCATCCACATACTCCGGCGAAGACCGCGAGGAGGAACGTGGGGCGCCCCAAGCGGAGGAGGATGACGGCGCTGCCGACCCCAAGCCAAATGGGGACGGCGGCAGCGCCGACGGCGGAGGCGATGACAGGTGAGCATTTTCAGGCGGCGCAGAAGCCGGGCGGAAACGCCGGCCCTGCCGGTGTTGCAGACCGGCAGGCTGGTGCTGCGCAGCTTCGACCCAAACGACGCGGTGGATGTATACGCCTATGCGCAGAGCGAAAACGTAGGTCCTATGGCAGGCTGGGCGCCGCACCGCAGCGTCGAGGACAGCCGTGCCGTGGTGGGCATGTTCATCGCGGGCGGAGAGGTTTGGGCGGTTGTGGAGAAAAAGTCCGGCCGCGTGATTGGCTCTATCGGCCTGCATGCGGATAAAAAGCGCTCTGTGGATGGCGCGCGCGAGCTTGGCTACGCGCTTGGCGAGCGCTATTGGGGACTTGGCTATGCGACCGAGGCGGCGGGCGCTGTGCTGCGCTACGCCTTTGAGGAGCTGAAATGCCCGGTCGTCAGCGCCGCGCACTTTCCGTTTAATACAAAAAGCAGGCATGTCATCAAGAAGCTTGGCTTCACCTTTGAGGGCACGCTGCGGGGAGCGTGGCGGATGCCGGACGGCGAGATTGCAGACGAGCTTTGTTACAGCATGCTCAGGGCTGAATACGAGGCACGGACCGCAGGCGCGGCAAAATAAGCGCGAGGATACGCCATGGTTTGGCGTGCCGCGGTATAACCGGAAAGGAGAGCGAGAAGCATGCCGCCATTGAAGCCGTACGGCGCGGAGCTATCCTACAGCTATGCGCCGGGGGTATTCCCATCGCTTGCGCTGATGCAAGCCGCGCCGGAGCGCGCAAAGCGGCTGCTGCTGAGCGAAAAGGCGCAGGGCGACGGCGTTGAAAAGCTGCGCGCCATCTGCCGGGAGCACCGCGTGCGTGAAGAAATCGCGGATAAGGCGCTGAGCCGCGTCAGCGGTAAGCAAAACTGTTTCGCCGCCGTGGTCTTTGAAAAATGGCAGAGCGAGTTAAATGGAGACGCGCCTCATGTGGTGCTTCACCACCCGATGGACGAGGGCAACCTGGGCACCATTCAGCGCACGCTGCTGGGACTTGGCATTTTGGACATCGCGGTGATTCGCCCCGCTGCCGACGTTTTTGACCCCAAAGTGGTACGCGCAACCATGGGCGCGATCTTTTCGCTGCGCGTGAAGCAGTATGACGATTTTTCACTTTACCGGGCGGAGCATCCCAAGCATACGCTTTATCCGTTTATGCTGGATGGCTCCGTACTGCTGCGGGAGGCGGTGCGCCTGCGCCGGGAGCCGTTCGCGCTGGTGTTTGGCAACGAGGGCAGCGGCCTGCCGGCTGAATTTGCAAAGCTGGGGTACGCTGTGCGGATTCCGCATAACGACAAAATCGATTCGCTGAACCTGTCTATAGCGGTAGGTATCGGCGCTTACGCGTTTATCCACGCCAATGAATGACGACCGGGCGGGACGGGGAATGAGTTTTTAAGTCCACGCGCATACGGCCGGGAGAGGATGGCCTTAGCCATGAGGGAAGAATACCGGGAAATTGCGGAACAGCTGAGCGCCTGCGTGCGCTATTTGGCGAAGGAGGCCGGGCTTAAGTCCGGCGCGGTGGTTGTGCTGGGCTTGAGCACAAGCGAGGTCGCGGGCGGGCATATCGGCAAAAACAGCGTGCCCGAGCTTGGGGACGCGCTCGCGGAGGCGATGATAGAAACCTGCGCGGAGTTTGGGCTGCGCCCCGTTTTTCAATGCTGCGAGCATTTGAACCGCGCATTGGTGATGGAGCGGGAGACGTTGGAGCGCCTGCGGCTGAGGCAGGTGAACGTAATGCCCGTGCCCAAGGCGGGCGGCAGCGCCGGCGCCGCCGCGTACAGGCGCTTTCATGAGCCCGCTGTGGCCGAGTCCATTCAGGCCGACGCCGCTATCGATGTGGGCGATACGCTGGTGGGGATGCATATCCGCCCCGTGGCTGTGCCGCTCCGCATGGGCGAGGGCGGCGCAAAGGTCGGAGAGGCGCATGTGGTGATGGCCTACGCGCGATTGCCCTATATCGGCGGCAGCCGGGCGCAATACCCCGAAAAGTAAAAAGCAGACGCGGCCTCCCTCCAATGGATATCGGAAGGAGGCCGCGCTTATGCGTATTTGGATTATTGGACGGGAAGAAAGCTCGCCAGCACCGAGGAAAGACTTACCGCCAGCGCCTCGTCCGCGGCGGCGGATTCATCGCAGTAGTAAGCGCAGAAGTCGATGGCGTAGCCCTTGACGATGGTTTCGGCCATCAGGTAGGGGCCTTCCTCGCTTTCCAGCTGATAGAGGTAAAACGGAATCAGATTCGGGCCTGCCTCAATCGTCTCCAGATAGGTCGCGTTGTCGTCGCTAAAGCTGTCCAGCGTATCGTTCAGATAGCGCTGCTTTTCCGCGTCGGTGGCGCTGAACAGGCTTAGAGATTCGTACTCCGCAATCCGCTCTATCGTGACGTCGATGATGTATTCGCTGTTGGAGAGCATAAACAGCCAACGGCTTTCCCCGCCGGTGGTTTCGTCCTGATAGGAGGTATCGTCCAGCGTGAGCGCGTCGTCATAGGTGATGGTGAAAAGGCCCGTCGCGGTATAGTCCGCGGCGAGCGCGCCCGTGATGCTCAGCACCAGCGTGAGCACCGTGAGCAGCGCCGCGGCTTTACGGATGGATGGCATGATGGTGGCTCCCTTCATCGTACGCGTTGCCTTGGCAGCAGGTTCAGGATAGCATGAATATCTGCGCGGAATATGAAAGCCGCGTGAAGTTTTAAAGAAGGTTTTATGGACCGCGTGTGATAGGGGAAAAGCGCCGGCACGCAATGTCAGCGGCTTTCCCCGGGCAGATCACCTGCGTTTTCTCCAGCAGCTTCGGGCTCGGGAGAAGGCTTGCGGCGGCCTGTACGGAACTGGACGGCGATGGATACCGCGGCGCCAAGCAGAAGGAACAGGTAATAGGTCATAAAGCGCCATACCAGCAACGCAAGGCCGATGGTACCAGCCGTGAAAAGCCCGCGATAGTACACCAGAAAGCCGCCCTCCTGTGCGCCGCTCGCACCCGGCAGGGGCGTATAGCTGGCGCTTAAAAACAGCAGGAAGGAAATGGTCAGCAGCTGATGCCATGGCGTGCCGGTCTGCCCAAAGGCGTAGTATACGCAGATCACGACGCTTGTAAGCCCCAGCATGCTCAGCGCGGACAACAGAAGCTGCAACGCGATCTGCTTGGGATGCCGGCCAAGGCGCAACACGCTCGCATGGTAGGTATCCAGCATCGTACTGACCCGGACGGTGGCGACCTCCGGATTTTTGATCAGCCGCAGCTTTGCGCCAAGCCTGATAAAGAAGCCGACGAGGGCTTGTACCAGCGGCCTGTGCAGTGCAATCAGCAGGATCAGCGGCACGGCGGCGAAATTGATGATCCACCCGATGACGACAGCCCATATCGCGCCAGAGAGCTGCACGCTGATGAAGCGGGCGTTGATGATCCAGAGCACGGAGGCGATCAGCACGGTCATGAGCTGGTTGCAGATGAACTTCATGGAGATGCCGGAGGTGCCGATGCCGATGGGAATATCCCGCTTTTTCATGTAATAGATCTGCATTGGCTGCCCGCCGCTCGCACCAGGGGTGATGTTGCCGTAATAGAAGCCCGTCAGCGAGATATAGAGCGCAAAGGAGAGCGGTACGGCGTGGTTTTGCTTGCGCAGAAAATAATAATATCCCAGCGCGTCGAAAAACAGGTAGCTAAACCAGCACACAAGCGCGCCCAACAGCCAGAATGGGTTGAGGGTGAACAGGACCTCCCACGCGTTTTCCAGCTCGCTGTTACCAAACGCGATGATCAGAATCAGCGCCAGCGTGGCGGCGATAAACAGGAAGTTGAGCAGCCTGCGCGTGCTTGCTTTCATGCGTGGCTCCTTTCGCGCTTCATATCAATCAGGCGTTCATAGCGTCCGAGCACATCCTTCATCAGCCTGTCCCATGGAATGGGAATGGTCTGCTTGGCCTGTTCGCCAACGGCGGCTGCGTCCGGCAACGCGGCGGCAATTCCCTGGGCGATGCTTTCCACCGTGTCTTGGCACAGAAAGCCGTTGCCGCCGTGGGTGACACCCTCTGCCGAGCAGGAGCCCTCCACCAGCAGGGCGGGGGTTCCCATTGCCGCCGCCTCGCGGACCACCATGGGCGCATTGTCGTAAACGGAAGGGAAAACCAGCAGGTCGGCGCGCTGGTACAGCGAAAGCATAACGGCGCGCTCCCCCAAAAAGCCGGTGAAAATCACACGGCCGTCAAGCCCAAGCTCGTGGGAGAGGCTGCGCAGGCGCTGGGCGTCCTGCCCGGCGCCGACCATCAGCAGCTGAAAGTCAAGCCCCTGGTCTTTCAAAAGCGCGCAGGCACGCAATATGCTGTGGGTATTTTTCTTAAAGTCAAGCTGCCCGACAAAAATCAACGTGGGCACGCCCTTGCGCAGCGGATATCGCGAAAGGGCGGAGGCGTATTCCTCCTGCGTTACGCTGAGCGGATTGGTACCGTTCGGCATGATGGTAATTGCTCCCGAATAACCATACTCCCTCAGCACCTGCGCGGTTTTCTCGTTAACCGCCCACACCTCGTCGCAGGAGCGGTAGAAGGCCAGCACATAGTTAAGCAGCAGCAGGGATAGCCGCCGGGAATGGGTGGCGCGGTAAAAATCGTCGTAGTATTTGCTGTGGAAGGTGGCCACCAGCGGAATATTATGCTTGCGCGCGATCCGCCTCGCGGCGCGTCCGCCCAGGAAAGGGCTGTGCGCGTGAACCAGGTCGAAGCGCACCCGGCCGCAGGTGCGGCGAAAATCGCGCCCCAAGGCTGGAATTCCAATGCGGTAAGGCTCTCCGGGAATGGGCATGCCGGGATAAAGCAGCGTTTCGCAATCAGGGGTTTGGGTATGCGCGGCGTCGCGGGGCGCCACATAGAGGCAACGGTGCCCCATGCTTTGAAGCGTTTGGCAGTAGGCGAGCATAACGCGGCCCACGCCGTCCAGCGCGGGCGGATAGGTCTCGCAAAACTGGCCGATGATCAAGTCAACGGCCCCCTTTCCTCGATTGGTGGAGACAGAATATGATTATACCATGCATAATGGGCTTTGCAAAGGGATGCGACAGGGTTTGACAGCGGTGAGAAAGGAAGCCGCCTTAGCGCAAGGCGCTTTCCACATCCACCGCGTAGCGCTTGGAGGAACGCGGGTTCAGATATACGTCAACCGCCTGGCGGCGCACCCGGCAAACCAGCGATAGCGCAAAAAGGGACAGGCCGACGGCGGCAAAAGCCATGGAAAGAATGTTGAACACGGAGGCTATGCTTTCCCCAACAGGGGTTGCGATGCGGCTGGGGCCGTCCGCGGACACATACAGGGGTATACGGACGCCCGTTGAAAAGGCGGAGCTATATACGTTCAGGGTGGTTTCATGCGCTTCACCGCCAGCCGCATATGCAAAAGTTGTGCGGTCATGCCGAGCGTCCGCATTCACTACCGTCGCGGCGACCGTGTACCCGTTCGCCCTGAGAGCGCGCGCCGGCGCGCCCACGGCATATCCGGCCAGGGCAAACGCGAGCGCAAAAAGAATAAAACCAGCGCCTATCCAGTGCAATACCTTCATGAACGCAGCCCCTTTAACACAGAATTTAATGCAATTATACCAAAATTCCCGTATGCGCGCAAGGCGCGGGCTTGCGCAAAGCGGTGTGGTTGGGTATACTGAGTTGTACGCGAATGAGGGAAGGAGGCGACCCGGATGCCCAATATTCAGGACCACGCAAAGGCGGTAGGGGAGGAGAACCTGAGCCGTCGACCTTTTGACGCGCTGGATGGCCTGATTTTGACCCAGCTGGTGTATATGCCCATGGAAGGACGGCTGGACAGGGGTGAAAGCTGCACCGTGGCGGAGGCCTGGCGCTTTTTAAAGGATAACTGCGATTATGAGCGGCTGGACCCCTTTCAGCAAAAACGGTACCGGCTGACGGAGGTGTGCGCCGGGCTCGCGCGCTACCGGGACTGGAAAATGCATGATTACGTCAACCTTATCGACGTTGTGCGTGAGATGCAGTTTTGCGCCTGTACCTACAGTCTGCCGGACGGCGCCGGCTACGTCAGCTTCCGCGGAACGGATTTGACCATCGCGGGCTGGAAGGAGGACCTGAACATGTCCTTCATGACGGTACCTGCGCAGATGGAGGCCGTGGAATATGTGGAGCGCGCGGCGCGCGGGAGCGGCGGCCCGCTGCTGCTGGGCGGGCACAGCAAGGGCGGAAACCTGGCCGTATACGCCGGCGCGTGCGTCGACCGCCCCACGAGGGAAAAAATACGGCGGGTATACAGCTTCGACGGCCCCGGCCTGGATGAGGAAACCTTGAAAAGCGAGGGTTACGCGGCGGTCAGCGAAAGGATTGAAAGCTATATTCCCCAAAGCAGCGTAGTTGGAATGCTGCTGCATTACCACCCGGTTTACACGGTGGTCAAGGCGCGCTCCACAGGTATTTTGCAGCATGACGCCATGACGTGGCAGGTGGAGGACGGCGGCTTTGTCAAATTGGACGACCTTGACATGAGCGGCAAAATCACCGATGAGGCGCTTCACGCATGGCTGGCCGGAATGGACAGGGAGGAGCGGCGGCTTCTGGTGGATACGCTTTATCGCGTAGTGGATTCGGCGCAGGCCGAGCTGGTAACCGATCTGGCTGAGGACTGGCGCGATAGCGCGGGGAAAATACTGGAGGCTATCCGCGAGCTTGCGCCGGATGTGAAGCGAAACGTGCGCAGAATGCTACGCTCGCTGTTTTCCACGGGCGCGTCGGAGGTTGTGCGCGCAATTCTGCCGCATATGGCGATGCTTGGGCGGGCGGAGCGTCAGGAGGAAGCGGAACGTACGGAGCATATGCGGAGCGCCGGCAGCGGTACGGGCGCGGATGCGTAAGGGCAGCGCCCCCGGCCGGCACGCCGTGAGGCTACGCTGGCCGGGAAAGCTGCGGCTGATATTCATGGAAAACGGGCGGAAAGAGGGGATACAACGGAAATTTGGAAAAATGAAAATTTCCTCTTGTCAAACAGGGGCAGGTTGTGTATAATATCATCGTTGCCCATTTGAGGGTTAACAGGCTGATGTAGCTCAGGAGGTAGAGCACTTCCTTGGTAAGGAAGAGGTCATGGGTTCGAGTCCCATCATCAGCTCCATAACGGCTTGCGTGATTGCAAGCCGTTTTTGTTTGTTTTCATCCATATTTATATAATTAAGTTAATTTATAAATCTTCTTGAAATCCGTAAATTAGGATGATATAATAATAATCAGGAGATTGGGCATACGCCAAACTTGGGCTGGCTGGGGAAAAACGTACTAAAAACAGAACCGCGCGAACGGAAGTGTGCTGATGATGAAAGCGTTTCGAAGTCTGAAGCAGGGCTATTTGGATATGCCACTGGTATACAAAATGGTCCTTATGTATATCTTTATCATTTTTATCCCAATGGTGCTGCTTGGCGTCAACTATATCTCGACCATCGGCAAGAGCCTTGAACGTCAGTATGCCGATGGCAAAAGAAACATCCTTCTCCAAAGCACGGAGTTTGTCGAAAAGGAGCTGGGCATGGTGGAATTCTGCACCAGCTGCATCCAGTACAACAACAGCCTGCTGGAGTATATCGAGTACCTCGATTTTTCAACGGCGGACGGCGTCGCGGCCTACCTGGAGACGGTGCGTCCCGTGTTTGAACAGCTCAGGTCCATCAACGGGCGCTTTGAGGTCATCCGCGTATACCGTAAGCTTCTTGAGGGAAAGAATGATATCCACTATGTGCTCAACCGCTCCGAACAGCCAAACCTCCAATCGCTGGGGGAGATGAACCTGCGGGATATCCGGCTGTTTTTAAGCGGCGATGGCGGCGCCACAACCTGCCGGCTGTACAAAGTGCTCTATAACGGCAAGTATTCCCGACAGATCGGCTATACCGAGGTCGTCTGCCCCTTTGAAGAGATGTTCGGCTCCTTGAACTTTTTCGGGGAAGGAGAGCGCGTCACCTTGCGCACGGCGGACGATCAGCTTTGGCTGGTGGAACGCGGCGCGTCCGGCGGATTATATCTGGAGAGTTGCACGGCCATCCCCGAGGCGGACCGTTATGAAACGGCGGAGCTGCCGCAGCTTGGCATACAGCTCACCTACTGCTATGGCAATCTGCATATCCTCAGCACGAGGGAGATGGTTACCAGCATCGCCTTCGTCGCGACCATGCTTGTGCTGTTGGTGGTGCTGTTCCTCATCACGTATAGCTCCATCACCCGGCGTATCGCTAATTTCACCAACCATCTCCGGACAAGCGGGGCGCTTGTGCCGTACGAAAACGACCCTTTCTGTGACGAGATCGGGCAGATGATCCGGCGGTTCAACAAAACCATTATCCGCCAAAATCAGCTGACAGAGGAGATTTACCAAAAGGAACGCTTGGCCGGGCAGGCGCAGTATTATGCGTTGCAATCGCAGATACAGCCACATTTTCTCTATAACACGCTGGAAAACATCGACATGCTGATCGCCGTGGGAGATAACCGCGCGGCCTCTAAAATGATCGCTCTGTTCGGAAAAATCCTTCGCTACAACGTTTCGCGCACCCAAGAAAAAACCACCCTCGGCGATGAGATGGATCATATTGAGGATTATTTGAAGCTGTATGCCTTCCGAATGAGCGAGGATTTCCGCTATCAGGTGGAGATGCCACCGGAGCTAAGACCTGTAGCCTGCCCCTACTGTATGCTCCAGCCGCTGATAGAAAACTGCTTTAAGCACGGTTTCCGGCACGAAACGCTGAAGCCGTGGATACGCATAGCCGCCAGCCGGGACGGGGAAATGGCGGATATCCTCATTGAGGACAATGGGCGCGGTATCACAAAGGAGCAGGCGGGCGCGCTCAACGAAGCGTTGCTGCAAAAAAATACAGGACAGGCCGCGGGTTCGTCCATCGGGTTACAAAACGTGCATGACCGCATCCGGCTTCTGTGCGGAGAAGGCTGCGGCCTGCGGGTGATAAGCAAAGAAAACGGCTTTGCGATCGTTATACGGTTAAAACAGCACGGCGAAAACGCTGTAAAGGAGGGCTCCTATGGAAATCCTGATTGTGGATGATGAAAGGCTGATTCTGTACGGACTCAAAACCTGTATCGAGGCCATTGAAGAGGTCGAGTGCCACGTGCGCACGGCGCAGGACGGCAAGCAGGCGCTGTGCCTTTTAGAGGCCCTTCCTGTTGATCTGATGGTTACGGACATCGAAATGCCCTCCTGCAATGGGCTGGAGCTGATTGAGAAGGCGCAGAAACGGGGGTTGTATAAAAAGTGCGTCATTTTATCCGGGTATGAGAAATTTGAATACGCCCAGTCTGCCATCCGTTTCGGCGTTAAGGATTACCTGCTCAAGCCGTTTGATAGGGACGATCTGGTGCGCAACATTTGCAACGCGGCCGCCGAGCTGGGCAGGGCGGAGGAACTGAGCCTGCTTAAAAAATACGATGTCTATATGCCGCATGTTACGCAGGAGGAACCGCCTTATGCGTTGCGTAAATATTACCAGTACATGAAGGAGAATTATAACCGCAGCATTTCGCTCACCATGCTGGCCCAAAAATACGGCAAGAGCGAGGGCTACCTCTGTAGCCTTTTCAAGAAGGAATGGAACACAACCTTTTTGGAGCTGATCAATGAGATGCGCCTCCGGCAGGCGCTGTGCCTGCTGCTTTACGAGCAGGGGCTCACCGTTGGTGAAATCGCGGCAAAGGTGGGCTACCAGACGGAACGCCAGCTCTTCCGTCTATTGAAGAACAAGCTGGATATGACGCCTCAACAGGTGCGCAACGGAGAGGCGGCCCGGGCTGTATAGCGGGCGCGCCTACCGGGCTGTCATGCCCGTCGCGGGATTCCGGCCTACCGGCAATCGGCATGGCATCCCCGACCGTCCGCTTTCAGTAGAAAAGCCCCCTGAGGGGCTTTTTCCTGTTTTTATGCCAATGAAATGTCATATTCGGCGGATTATCAGTAATTTTGGACAGCCAATATGAGGATTGGACAGTGTTCCTCACGCTGCGTACGGTGTTAAAGTAAGGGTGCGAGAAGAAGTGTTCTTCCATAACAGAAGAAAGGGGCGGCATAGAAGTTGGAAATGCGGCAAAGGGGACTCAATATCAGGCACGTTGGCCCGGGAACCCGTTTCAGGAAGCAGGGAATGCTGCAGATGTTCGTGCTGGCGGGCATCCTCTATATTTTTATTTTTCACTATATCCCCATGTTCGGCCTGATTATCGGGTTTAAGGATTACAAGATTACCACCGGCATCGCGGGTATGTTCACCAGTGACTGGGTGGGGTTGAAGTATTTCAAGGAGTTTTTCACGGACTACAAGTTTGGCGAGCTGATGCGCAACACTTTGGTCCTGAGCATTTTAAAGCTCGTTTGCAGCTTTCCCATCCCCATTTTGCTTGCCATCCTCATCAACGAGGTACGCTGCCGCAGGCTCAAGAAGTTTATCCAAACCGTCAGCTATCTACCCTACTTCATCTCCTGGGTAATCGTATCCGGAATGCTCAAAATCATGGCGGATGATTCGGGCATCATCAACCAGTGCCTGATGGCCCTTGGCGTTACGGACAAGCCGCTGGAGCTTTTGACCAGCCCCAAATATTTCTACACCATCAGCATCCTCACCTCCATCTGGAAGGACACCGGTTGGTGGACGATCATTTTCCTGGCGGCGATCACCGGTATCGACCCCACGCTATACGAAGCGGCTGAGATCGATGGCGCGGGCCGTATCCGCAAGATGGTTAGCATCACGCTTCCCAGCATTTCTCCCACCGTCACGGTGGTGCTGATCTTGGCGCTGGGCAATTTGCTGGGCGGCGGCCTGAGCGGCTCCAATTTCGAGCAGTGCTACCTGCTGGGCAACTCCGGCAACATAGAGGTCTCCGATATTATCCAGACGTATGTGATGCGCGTTGGCCTTTCAAACGCGAGGTACTCCTACGCGACGGCGGTGGGTATGTTCCAGTCCGTCATTTCCATCATTTTGGTGTATACCAGCAACTTTATTTCCAAAAAGATTTCCGGCAACAGCCTGTTTTAAGGGGTGACAGCAATGCAACCGACAAGCATATGGCATAAAAAAAGGACGCGCGAGGACATCATTATCAATATCGTTATCGCCGTGATCCTGACTGTGGTGGTGGTAAGCTGCCTGTACCCCTTTATCCTTTCGGTGATCCTGTCCTTTAACGAGGGGTTGGACGCGCAGCGCGGCGGCATCTATTTTTGGCCCCGTAAGTTTACGCTTAGCAACTATACCTCCCTTTTTAAGGACGCGACGTGGATTAACGCGTTTGGCGTTACCATTCTGCGCACGGTGATTGGCACGGCGCTGACGGTCATGTTCACGATGCTTGTGTCCTACGGCCTGTCCCACCGGGATCTGATGTTTCGCAAGTTCTACTTCGGCTTTTTCATCTTTGCCATGTACTTTTCAGGAGGCGTTATTCCCTACTATATCCTGCTTAGATCCCTGGGCCTGCTAAACACCTTTTGGGTCTATGTGATTCCCGGCTGCCTGAGCCTGTTCTACATCTTGGTGGCGACCTCCTTCTTCGAGGGCGTTCCCAAGGAGCTGGGGGAGTCGGCCAAGCTGGACGGCGCGGGCGAGGGTACGATTTTCCTTCGTATCATTCTGCCGCTGTCCAAGCCGCTGATGGCCACCATCGCTATCTTCACCTCCGTGGCGCATTGGAACAGCTGGTACGAGACGGCGTTTTTTACCAGCCAGAAAAGCCTTCGCACCGTGGCCTACCTGATGATTTCCGTCATCAACAAGTCCAGCACCGCAAACATCGGCAACGACGCGGCTATGGCCGCCGGCGCCGTGTCAACCACCTCGCTCTCCATACAGCTGGCCGCCATGGTCGTGGCCGTGCTGCCTATTCTGTGCGTGTACCCGTTCTTCCAGCAGTATTTCGTCACCGGCCTGACGGTCGGCGCTGTTAAGTCCTGAGCCATCCGTGTCTCGCTCATATTCATGCTTGCTTTCATGATATGAGAAGAAGATAGCCTCGCAGTTCGTTTTCGAAAGGAGAGAACGCTAAAGCCGTCAAGAAAAACGACCAAACCCCAAAAAACACAGCAAAGGAGAAAGAACAATGAAAAGGAACCTCAAGTCTGTCCTTACCCTTCTTTTGGCCATGATGCTGCTGGTATGCGGCGCACCCATCGCCCTTGCCCAGGAGGAAACGCCCGTTGATGACAAGTGGATGATCGGGGACCCCGAAAACCCCATCACTCTTTCCGTTTTCATCAACTTCTCCTGGTACAGCACGGAGTCGTTTACCGGCATCATCCCAGAGGAGATCACCCGCCGCACGGGCATCAAGCTTGAACCCACCCGTGCTGTTGACAACAACCAGCTTGGCGTTCTGGTCGCCTCCGGCGAGCTGCCGGACCTGGTGTTTACCAGCAAGCTGCTCGATACCCTGTCCGACCCCTCCGTGAGCTACTCCTATAACGAGCTCATCGACCAGTACGGCCTGGACTGGGAGGTGGACAACAGCCGCATCGTGAACGCGAAGGCGTTCTCAGGCGACGATCATTACTACTTCCTCCATTCTCACGCCGCCACGGATGAGGATTGGCAAAATACGACCGCCGCGCCCATGGTCGCCAGCATGATCTACCGTCACGATATGCTTGAGGAGCTGGGCAACCCCGAGATTAAGAACGCCGGGGACCTGGAGAATGTACTTGGCATGGTGAAGGACAAGTGGCCGGACGTGACCCCCCTGGTCTTCTCCGTAGACGCCTGGTACTTAAACCCTCTTAAAACGTGGAACAACTGCTCGCTGCAATATTTTGACGTGGACGAGAACGGCCAGTGCCAGATCGTGGCCAAGTCCAAGCCCTTCTATGATTATCTTAAGTATTGCAACCGCCTTTACCAGAAGGGCCTCATCAAGGCCGAGTGCTTCTCGTGGGATACCGCCGCCGCCCGCACCGAAATGTGTAGCGGTAAGGCGTTTGCCAACATCGGCAGCACCCAGTACGGCCCGGGCTATTACAGCGCCATTCTTGAGGAATATCCGCAGGCCGAGCTCCGCGAGATGATGCCCCTGTCCGATTATAAGCTTAACGAGAGCGACCTGGGCTGGGCGGGCACCTTCATCACCAAAAACAATAAATATCCTGAGGAATCCATCCGCTTCATGCAGTTCCTTTTCTCCGAGGAAGGCCAGAAACTGACCCAGTGGGGCCGCGAGGGCATCGAATACACCATCGGCGAGGACGGCCTGCCCGTATTCAGCCAGGAGTGGACCGAGTCCGTGGATAACAACACCAATGCCGAAATCTACAACCCCTGGTTCTACTTTGGCGGCTCCAAGATTCTTGAGGCGGAAGCGCGCTGCGCTGTCGAGCCCGAAACCTTCCGCGAAAGCAACAACGCCATCCGCCTTTCCTACCATAACGAGCCATGGTACGCCTACTCCGTGCCCAAGGACGCGGATGGCGATTACAAGGTGATCTACGACAAGATGGTTGACTATGTGAAGACAAACGGTCAGGCAAAGGTCATTATTTCCGCCAACGACGAGGAGTTTGAAACCAACTACGCCAACTTTATCAGCCAACTGGACAGCATCGGCGTGGACGCGCTGGCCGAGTTTATGACCCCCAGGCTTCAGGAGGCCATGGAGCTGTTTGGCGCGAGTTACAAGTAATACGCTTTGAAACCGAATTAGCGAATCTTCGCTTATCCCTTGCGCCGCGCGGCCCCCCCCCCGGCGGGCCGCGCGGCGCGCCGGGGCAAAAA
>JAEYOW010000036.1 GCA_023411375.1 Bacillota bacterium
TGTGCAACAAAAAACCCCGGGGTGGGGCCGGTTGGGCGCCCCAACCCCGGTCGTCAAAGCCTTTGGTTTACTTATCCACAAATTCCATGCCGCTTAGCAGATCAATCGCCCGCTGAATATCCTGCTCGCTAAGCGTGTCAAAGTTAAACCGTTCCACAAACATCTGGATGAAATAGCCCTTATACACCGTGAAAGCCAGCGCGTAGTCGGATTCACTGTCATCCTCGTCCAGCACATACACCAGCGTGCCGCCCGTAGTGATATGGCTGGAGAGAATCGCCTTTTCAAAATTATCAGTCGATATTTTTTCAACAAGGGCGTTTTGTTCCTCGTCGGACATCTCTGAAATCGTCCTGCCCTCATATTCCTCGCTGAATGCGATCGTCATAAAATAGGTGGGATTGGCCTCGGGGTCATCGGCGAGCACGTCGATGCAAAGCGTATCGTTGACGCGCTGCTCCATCATGGTGAAGCCCTCAGGAATGACCATGGTAACGTCAAAATCAACGGTGGCCTGCTGCACCTCAACCGTTTCGGCCGTCGCACAGGCAATGCCGAGCAGCATGATCACCGCCGCCAGCAAAGCAAAGCTTTTTTTCATTTTTAAATATCCTCCTTCATTAGCTAGTCAGTAGGGGCAACCACAATTTAATTGACGCCTGCCCCGGTTCCGATGAGATGGTCGCCCGCAAGCGTTGTCAGGAAGCCACGCATAATGAAGCCAACCGAGTCCGTCGACGGGTTACGCACCTGCGCCCACGTGCTGTTTTGCGCGATAACCTCAAGCTCCTGTCCGTCGTATACACGCTCGTACACAGCCAGCTTTTTGGAAGGCGCCCAACGCAGGTTCACATAGCCGCCCGGAGCGGAAGGCCGCACCAGCACGGTATAGCCGGTTTTCTGAAACCCGGCAAAGCTGATTTCGGAGGAATCGCCGCCGCTGGGGGGCGGATTGGGCTTGGGATTAGGATTGGGGCGGGGACCCGGCTTGTCAAAGGTGAGATAACGGCTCATCACATATCCGTCCTTGCCGTTGTAGTTCACATACGCCCATGTCCGGTTGTTTACGTAATCCAAAATGGTCACCGAAGCTCCGTAGGGAATGCCGGCAATCTTGTTGTCCGCATGCGTAACCGGGGCCTTGCGCATGTTCAGGCTCTTCCCGTTGGCGGTGTACACGTAAGCCGTCCATGTCATAGCCGACGCCACCAGCGGTAGCAGCAGAGACGCTGCCAGCACAATAGCGCAAACCAGGGAAAGGGTCTTTTTTTTCATTTCGGAAATCCTCCCTCTTCTACCTGTCGTATATCTTCAACCGCACGTTGCAAACGCGATGGAAGTCGGACACTTCACGGGTATCATACAAACCGGCACCCCAGCGCGGCTGCGTATGCCATGTCGCAAATACAAATTCAGATGCCAGATGTATTTCGCCTTTTCTTTCAGCTTTTCCTGTATGAAAACTCTTTTTTTACCAAAAATCTTAAAACAAACCTTTTTTACCAGCATAAAGGCCCGCCGCACTTTTATGCGGCGGGCCCACGAGATGTGCCGGCACGGCCGGCGTGCGTCATCTGCGCACGCTCAGAGACCGTACGCCCACGTTTTTCAGGCAGAGCTCATAATGGCAGCAGGTTTCCACCTCAAGCGCATACGTCCCGGACGGATTCGCCTCAAACGAGAAGCAGTCCATTCCACAGTTTTGCCAGATCGACAACACCTGCCGCGTAGCCGCATCGCACAGCTTTACGCGCCACAGGCATTGTCCGCTTGGAATAACGCAGCCCGCGATCACACCGGATGTCACAGGGCACTCCGGGCAAACGGGACACGCCGGGCATTCGGGACATACCGGACACACGGTAGCAGGCGGACACACCGGGCACTCGGGGCAAACCGTGGGTTCGGGACATACCGGGCATGCCGGGCACACGGTAGCAGGCGGACACACCGGGCATTCGGGGCAAACCGTGGGTTCGGGACATATCGGACAGACCGGGCACGCCGGGCATTCAGGAACAGGCGGGCACTCGGGGCATACCGTAGCGGGCGGGCATTCCGGACAAACCGCCGGCGCGGGGCAGACCGGACATGCCGGGCACGCCGGACTTTCAGGCTCGGCGGGCGTTTCCACGCTTCCTCCGACCAGCCCTACGCCGCCGCCAAACGGATACCAATGCAGTTCAAACCCGCTGCCCTGCTGCACCCAAAGCCCGGCCAGCGCCGCGTTGCCCTTGATGCTTCCGCCCGTGGTGTAGGCGTTCCACACCGTGTTGGGCGCAAATACGCTTCCGTAGATAACCGATGGAAAGGACAGCCGTACGCTTTTCGCGTTCATCAGCACAAAAAGGGTTTTCGACTCAAGCCCTTCCCTGCCCCACAGCGGCGTGGAAACGCTCATCTCGTCGCCGCTGTAAATACGTACGATATTGACGCTGCCCGTGGGAACGTTAAAGGCAAGGTTGCCCGTTACCGAGCCTCCGGCGGGCCATGTAAGGTCAAACACGTTTTGCGACGCGTCTGTACCGGTAAAAATGTAGCCGTATTCACCCGGCGCGGTTTTGCCGTTCGCGGTCATCCCGGCGAACGCGCTTTGCCATTTGTCAAGGCTTGCGCGCGCGTCCGAGAAAAAAGCGGGAACGTTCGCGTTCACGCGCGCCGCGGGGATGCGCCTTGGCACGTCGTAGCTGGAAATTACATAGCTTAAGCCGCGGTCCGCCGGCTCCCAGTACGGGCTGCCGTTGGCGGCGTAAAGCTGGGCGAGCGTCTGCCGTTGATTGGCGCTCCCATCCTTTCCAATCAGGTAGGTGCTGCCGCTGCCCACCTGAAAGCCGTTACCCGCCGTAAGCGTGTTGCCCACCACCGTCAGCGCGCCCGCAATCGATGTGTTTCCGCCCGCCAGGAAGCGCACATCCTTGGCGCTATATGGAATGGTCTGCTTCCCCATCCGTCCGAAGCCGATCGACATGCCGCGGTAGCTGCTCGCATTTCTCTGGATCGCTACGGGGCCTTCCACATCCACCATATTTTCCAGATTTCCAAAGATCAAACCGTTGTAGCCCACGCCGATGCCAAAGGGCTGTCCCTCCAGGTCCTGCCATCGCACGTTATCATACGCAATGCCCGTCCATTCCGCCATAGCCTTCGCTCCCCCTCCTTCTTCAACGCTGAAAACCGCCGTCCCGCCATCCTATGCCCAAAAGAGGTCCGCGTGCGCGGCCCTTGTCTTTGCGCGCGAATTTTGGTATGCTTGCATCATCATTGATGAGGGGGCGACAGCCATGGCGGCGTCACATACGCGCGTGCTTAATCCCCTTTCGCCCGTTTGGGACGGCCGTTCGCGGGTGCTGGTGCTGGGCGCCTTTCCCTCCGTAAAATCACGCGAATGCGGGTTTTATTACGGCAATCCACAGAACCGCTTCTGGCGCGTGCTCGCCGCGGTTTTCGGCGAGTCCGACCCGGCCGGGACGCAGGAGAAGCGCCTTCTGGCGCTACGTCACGGCGTCGCGCTTTGGGATGTGCTGGCCGAATGCGATATTATCGGCAGCAGCGATCAGAGCATCCGCAACGCCGCGGTAAACGACGTCGCGGGCTTGCTACGGCGCACGGGCATCCGGACCGTTTATTGCAACGGCAAAAAGGCCGGCACAGTTTACCGGCGCTGCCTGGAGCCGATTTGCGGCTTGTCCGCAACGGTGCTGCCCTCCACAAGCCCGGCCAATGCGGCATGGACGTTTACCCGGCTCGTGGAAGCCTGGCGCGTAATCGCGGAATAGTCCAAAAGCAAGCGCCGCCAAAGCAATCCAAAGCTTTGACGGCGCTTTCACGTTAAAATAGCATTGCGTTTTCCCAACTTCCGGCTACTGAAAACAGCGCTCCCTTGCCAGGCTCACAATTTCAAGTTCAATTCCCTCCGGGTCCAGTGGTCGATAACCGGCTTCATGCCACGCCGCCTCCTTTTTCACTCAGGCCGTCCCGTACGCGCCTGCTACCTTGCCAGTCCGCCCCTCAGATACCGCCGGAAATAGCGGAAGAACATCGCCGCCGTCACGCTGACCGCGATAAAATCCGCGACCGGCTCCGCCAGAAATACCGCGTCCACCTTGTTGGGCAGAAAAGCGGGCAGGATGAAAATAAGCGGAATCAGCAATATCACCTTGCGCAAAAGCGCCAGAAACACGGAGGCCTTCGCGTTGCCAACAGCGATAAAGGTCTGCTGGCACGCAATCTGAATGCCGAATATTCCGGAAACCGCCATGTAGATGCGCAACGCGTGCACGGTGATTTCCGTCAGCGCCGCGTCGCTGGTAAACATAGCGGCGAAAATCTGCGGGAAAAGCATCACCAGCGCCCAAACCGTGCCTGAAAAAATCACGCTTGAAATCAGCAGCAGCTTGAAGCACTTTTTCACCCGGTGCTTGTTGTCCGCGCCATAATTGAAGCTGATAATCGGCTGCGCGCCCTGCGTAAGCCCTTGCAGCGGCAGCATCGAAAACTGCATGACGCTGCTTAAGATGGTCATCGCGCCCACGGCCATGTCGCCGCCATAGTTCAGCAGCGAGGAATTAAAGCATACGGAAAGCGCGCTCTCCGTCGACTGCATGATAAAGGGCGCGAGGCCCAGCGCCACGCAGGGCAGGTAAATTTTTGCGTGGATCGGAAGGTACTCCCTGCGGATTTTGAGGGAGGTTTTTTTTCCCACAAGAAAGCGCAGCACCCATACGGCGGATACCGTCTGGGAGACAATCGTCGCCCACGCCGCTCCGCGAACGCCCATATCAAACACAAAGATGAATATAGGGTCCAGAACGATGTTGCACACCGCGCCCAGCAGCACGGTCAGCATGCTGATTTTGGAAAAGCCCTGCGCAGTGATAAACGCGTTTAAGCCCAGCGCGATCTGAACCGAAGCCGTACCGATGGCATAGATGGACAGGTACTCCCACGCGTAGCCGATCGTTACCTCGCTCGCACCGAACATTAAAAGAAGCTGTCTGCCAAACAGCAGAATCGCCGCCGTCAGGATAACGGCCGTCATCACAAGCGCGGTGGTGCAACTGCCCAAAATGCGCTCGGCCTCTTCCTTTTTTCCGCGTCCCATCATAATCGAAGCGCGAGGCGCGCCGCCCATACTCGCCAGCGTCGCGAACGCGGAGATCAGCATGATCACCGGCAGCGTAACGCCTACGCCCGTCAGCGCCACCGCGCCGATTTCTGGGATATGCCCGATATACATGCGGTCAACCATGTTATAAAGCACGTTTACGATCTGCGCTGTAATCGCCGGCAAGGCTAAATTAAAAAGCAGCCTTCCTACCGGCTTGGTTCCAAGTTCATTTTCCTTGCTTTGGTTCTCCATTTTATCTCCTCCGTGGTTTTAAGCATCTTTACTATTATAGGCGGAAGCATGCCGGATTGCAACGCCTTTTCTCACGATTGACAGGGCCGCGTCCCCCATGCTACACTATCTCGATCTTCGTGCAAAAAGGAGGCGTTTTGCATGTGCCGTGCCGACGAGGTGGAGCGGGCGCTCGCCTATTTCACAGATCCGCACCACCTGTCTTCCTTCGAACTGCTGCCGGGCGCGGGCCGCGTTCTGCTAAGCGCGCCTCATGCCGTTTTGCAGACGCGCGGCGGGCGCATCAAACAGGCCGAGCGCTATACGGGCATGCTCTGCCGCCTGCTCAACGCGCACGCGGGCTGTCCGTGCATTTATAAATCACGCCATTTGGGGGACGACGCCAACTACGATTCCGTTAGCGATTACCGCGATGCGCTGTGCGCCTACGCCTCCAGCTACTCCATCCGCTATGTGCTGGATCTGCACCAGCTCGCACCTTCGCGTCCCATGGCGCTTTGCATCGGCACGGGCCGGGGCCGCAACCTTAACGGCGATGAACGGGCTGTGCCCGTCCTGCGGAACGCGTTTTCCATCCGCAGGCTTATCCCCGTCACGCTGGACGACCCCTTTGCCGCCCTGCGCGAGCACACCGTCTGCGCCACCGCAGCCGGTTTGGGGGTTGCCGCGCTTCTGCTGGAGCTCAATACCGGCCTGCTCATCGAAGGCGAAGGATCCCGCTTTATGGATGTGATGGACGCGCTCTACGATGCCATCGCGGCGCTTAACGCCGACTGAACGAATGAAGGAAGTGAAGCCACATGCCCCGTGGCCTGATGGTCGTCAACGCCTTTTTGAAAACCTCTAAATTTGATGATATTTATCATACCCTGCTCGCCGCCGCCAGGGACTGCGGCATGGAATTGAGCGTGCGCACCAATGCCGAGCTGTGCTGTATTGTGGACACGCCGGCTTTCGACTCCGCCCGCTATGATTTTGTGCTGTTCTGGGACAAGGATGTTCAGCTTGCCACGCAGCTTGAGCAGCGCGGCCTGCGCGTGTTCAACAGCCCTCAGAGTATTTTAAACTGCGACGATAAAGCCCTTACCTACCTGTGCCTGAAGCAGGCGGGCATTCCTATGCCCCGCACTATTCTCGCGCCCAAAACCTTTCCCAACATTGGCTATACGGGCCTTGATTTTGTGGAGGAAGCCGTTCAAAGCCTCGGCTTGCCGGTGGTGCTGAAGGAATGCTTCGGCTCGTTCGGGCAGCAGGTATACCTGTTTGACAGCCTGGAGAGCCTCCGCGAAAAGGTCGGGAGCCTTGCGGGAACCCCGCTGCTTTTTCAGGCGCTCGTCAAAGAAAGCTACGGCCGGGACGCGCGGCTCAACGTGGTGGGCGGTCGCGTGGCCGCCAGCATGCTTCGAAGCAGCACGGACGGCGACTTTCGCAGCAACCTCACGCGCGGCGGCTCCATGGCCTCCCATTCGCCCACCGCGGAGGAGTCGGAGCTGGCCGTCCGCGCGGTTCAGTGCCTCGGACTCGATTTCGCAGGTGTGGACGTGCTGTTTGGCCCGGACGGTCCTCTGATTTGCGAGGTTAACAGCAACGCGCATTTCAAAACCACATTGCAATGCACCGGCGTCAACATGGCGGCGGAAATTATGCGCCACATCGCGCAGCGTTTGGAGTGATCATATGCCCGCGGCTTCCTGCTGGCTTCTGTACAGCGCGAAGGATCTGGCCGTCAACGGAGATTTTGCCGCTTTGGTGCGGCGGCAGGGCGAAAAGCGCGGCCTGCTGATCGAACCTGTAACTTTGGAGGAGCTACGCCTGGGCGTACACGCGGACGGCACGCCCTTCTGCCTTCGCAACCACGTCCCCGACCGTCCCTCCATGGTGCTCTCAAGACAGCGTCACACCTTAGTCAGCCGTCACTTTGAGGCGATGGGCGTGCCTGTATACAACAACGCCCGCGTGTGCGAGCTGTGTAACGACAAGCGGCAGACCCACCAGTTTCTTCGCGGGTTGCCCATGCCGGAAACACTGTTTCTCAGGCCGGATCAGGTCTCGCCGCCGGCAGGCCTCCGGTATCCGCTTGTGCTCAAACCCGCGTGCAGCCACGGCGGCGACCGCGTCACCCTTGTTCGGGACGCGGAGGAATGGCGTTTGGCCGCGTCCGGCATTTTGCCGGAACCCGCCGTCCAGCAATCCGTCGTATCGGACGCGGGCCGCGATCTCCGGGTATACGTGGTTTTTGGCCAAATCGTCGCGGGCGTCATGCGCACCGCCCGGGAGGGCATCGTCAGCAATTTCAAGCTGGGCGGCCGGGCCGAGCTCCACGTCCTGACCCCCGCCGAACGCTCGCTGGCCCAGCGCGTCATACGCCGCTTCGAGGAGGCCGGCGCCCCGCTTTGCCTTGCGGGCGTGGATATGCTCTATGAGCACGGGCAGCCCGTCGTAGGCGAGGTAGAGGATGTCGTAGGCAGCCGGATGCTTTATCAGGCCAGCAATATCGACATCGTTTCGCTGTTTTTGGACGGCATTTGCGACCATCTGTCAAAAGAAAAATGACAGGAGTCGAGAACCGTGCTATAATGCATCATGATCCCGAATGATGAAACAGCAGGGAGGCGATCCCATTGATACCCTTTAATATTCCCCCTTATGTCGCTGAAAGCTCCGCCTACATCGCTCAGGCCATTCAATCGCGTAAGATCTGCGGCGACGGCGAGTTCACCAGGCGTTGCAACGAGCAGCTGGAGGCCATAACCGGCGCTCCCAAGGCTCTGTTGACCACCTCCGGCACCTCGGCGCTTGAAATGGCGGCGATTTTGCTGGATATCAAACCCGGCGACGAGGTCATTATGCCGTCGTTTACGTTTGTGAGCACGGCAAACGCATTTGTGCTCCGCGGCGCTCAGATCGTCTTTGTGGACGTAAAATCCGACACCATGAACCTTGATCCCCAGTGCGTGCGCGCCGCCGTGACGGACAAAACGCGCGCCATCGTGCCCGTTCATTACGCGGGCGTTTGCTGTGATATGGACGAGCTTCAGGCCATCGCCGACGAGCACGGTCTTGCCATTGTGGAGGACGCCGCCCAGGCCGTCACTTCTTTGTATAAGGGGCGCCCGGCCGGCGCGATGAGCAGCGTTGGCTGCTTCAGCTTTCATGAAACCAAGAACTTTTCGATGGGTGAGGGCGGCGCCGTATTGCTTAACGACCCGGCGATGATTGAGCGCGCCGAGATCATTCGGGAAAAGGGCACGGACCGCAGCCGTTTTTACCGCGGCCAGGTGGACAAATATACCTGGGTGGATATCGGCTCGTCCTTCCTGCCCAGCGAGCTCAACGCCGCCTATCTGCTTGCTCAGCTTGAGCAAAACATCCAAATTACCGAAAAGCGCATGGCGCGCTGGCAGCAGTATCATGAAGCGCTTGGGGAACTGGAGCGCAACGGGTTGCTGGAGCGTATGCACGTGCCGGAGGACCGCGTCCACAACGCGCATATGTACTACATCAAATTACGCAGCCTATCCGAGCGCTCCGACCTGATCTCCTGGCTGCGTGAGCATGATGTCAACGCTGTTTTCCATTACATACCGCTTCATTCAGCGGACGCAGGCCTCAGGTATGGGCGCTTCCACGGCGAGGACCGCCACACCACCTCCGGCAGCGAGCGTTTGCTGCGCCTTCCCCTGTTCTTTGAAATGACCGAGAGCGACTGCGCAAGGGTGATCGAGGCCGTCTACAGCTTCTTCGCCCGTTAACCCGCCGCTTTCAAATCGAAAGAAAAGAAAGAAAGGTAGCTTATTATGAAAAAATTTACCCATGACTGGAATCGGACCACCTCATGCTGGACGGCCATTCTGTTCTATGCCGTATGCGGCCTTTTGCTTCTGCTATGGCCCAATCTGGCGCTTACTATCGCCAATTACGCGCTGGGGGTCATTCTGTGCGCAATCGGTACTGCCTGCGTGATCAGCTATATCCGCGGCAGCGTGCTGGACGGCGTGCTGGGCATTCAGCTTGCACTGGGGCTGATCACCCTCTGCTTTGGCGTTCTGATCTTCTTTAACCCCAACTTCTTAAGCGCCCTGTTGCCCTTCCTTTGGGGCATGTCGCTTCTGGTGGGCGGCTTTGGCAAGGTACAGATGGGCGTGGACCTCAAGCGCATCGGTGAAAAGCGCTGGTGGATTGTGCTGCTGGGCGCGGCCGTTTCGTTTGTGCTGGGCGTGCTGTCCATCGCGCAGCCCGTATTCATCGCCGCGGTCATCATGCAGTTTATCGGCATCTCGCTGCTGGTGGAGGCCGCGCTCGACTTGGCCACCTTTATCACCATCAACAAGCGCATCAAGGCGTTTCGCAAGGCTATGGACAACGTTACCATCGAGGTCTAAGAAAAAACATGCAAAAGGCCGGGGAGCATCACGCCCTCCGGCCTTTTATAAATAAGGAGATTTTATCATGTACATTCCCAACGAAGCCCGCTATGAGCGGATGACCTACCGCCGTTGCGGCAGAAGCGGCCTTAAGCTGCCTGTGGTCTCGCTCGGCTTGTGGCATAACTTTGGCGATATTACGCCCTTCTCAGTCCAGCAAAGCCTGCTTCGCGCCGCGTTTGACTGCGGGATTACGCACTTTGACCTGGCAAACAACTACGGCCCGCCCTATGGCGAGGCCGAGCGTAACTTTGGCGAGCATATGCGCCGCGACTGGCGGCCACACCGCGACGAGCTGGTGCTTTCCACCAAAGCGGGCTATGATATGTGGCCCGGGCCCTATGGCAACTTTGGCAGCCGCAAATACCTGATGGCAAGCCTGGACCAAAGCCTCCGCCGTATGAATGTGGACTATGTCGATATTTTCTACCACCACCGGCCCGACCCCGAAACGCCGTTGGAGGAAACCATGGGCGCGCTTCACGATATTGTCAGAAGCGGCAAAGCGCTGTACGCGGGCATCTCCAACTACAGCGCCGCCCAGACGGAGGAGGCCGCGCGCATTCTAAGCGGCATGGGCGTCCATTTGCTCATCCATCAGCCGCGCTACAGCCTGCTCGCACGGGAACCGGAAAACGGCCTGCTGGATGTGCTGCGCGGGGAAGGCGTCGGCTGTATCGCGTTTTCACCGCTTCGCAACGGCATTTTAACCGATAAATATTTGCATGGCATCCCGGCGGACAGCCGCGCGGCGCACGACCCGCGCTATCTGAAGCCGTCCATACTGACCGACGAGCTGCTTGAGAAGGTTCGCGCGCTGAACGGGATTGCGATGGAGCGCGGTCAGAGCCTTGCGGAAATGGCGCTATCCTGGGTATTGCGCGACGACGCGGTCACCTCCGTGCTCATCGGCGCAAGCAAGCCGGAGCAAATCATCGAAAACTGCAGAATCGCCGCCGCTTCCGCGTTTTCTGCGGAGGAGCTCGCAAAAATCGACGCGCTTACAAAATAACCCATTGTATAAAGAACCGGGCGCGAGCGCCCTTTACCAAGAGGAAGGGTGCTCGCGCCCGGGTGGTTTTTTTAAGGCGTAAATTTATCAAGCTATCCTGCCGTACGCAA
>JAEYOW010000055.1 GCA_023411375.1 Bacillota bacterium
CATGGTCTCTACTACCATTTGCTTGAACTCGGCTGTGTATCGCTTGTTTGCTACTCCCTTTGGCATAATAAATCACCCCTAATGTTAGTAGTATATCATACTGTCTAACATTAGGGGTGCAGTTCACCCTCCTGCCGCGCGGCATATTTATATACAGCATGAAAGGATATTTTTATGGATGAGAAACGGTCCGACTGTCCATGCAAGCGGAGCAAGTGCGCAAGGCATGGGAACTGCGCGGCATGCAAGACGCACCATCGCACCGAAAAAAAACGCCCCACAGCCTGCGAGCGTCTGGAGGAAAAGAAGCGGCGCAAGCTGTCAAAAGCCTGAGGGTATGTCTCCCCCATCTCCATCCCTCCTGCCATACAAACGGCAAAACGCGTCCGGACAAGCCGGGCGCGTTTTGATTGAATACAATGAATCAGCTCAAGCTTTATTCTACCGAGTAGGGCATCAAGGCGATGGCACGTGCGCGCTTGATGGCTTCGGAGAGCTGGCGCTGATGCTTGGCGCAGTTGCCGCTCATACGGCGGGGCATGATCTTGCCGCGCTCATTAATGAAGCGGCGAAGGCGATTGATATCTTTGTAATCAATGTATTCGATCTTATCCACGCAGAAGCTGCACACCTTTCGGCGGGGCTTGCGTCCGCGGGGACGAGGCCTTCTTTCACCACGATCCTCAGACATGGGCTATAACCTCCTTTGGAAAATCATCAGGAAGCGGCTGCCAGGCAGTCCGCTATTTGTTTAAAAGGGCAGATCCTCGTCATCCACCTCTTGGAAGCCAGACTCGGCCGCAGGGGCGGAGACAGACTGCGAAGGAGCGGAGGAAGGCGCGTACGCCGCGTCATCCGCACGCGAGGACAGAAATTCAACATCGTCGGCCTGTAGCTCCAACGTGTAGCGGGTGCCGCTGCCGTCCTTGGCCTCATATGTGCTTACGGACACAGGACCCACAACCGCTACCTTGCGTCCCTTTGCCAGATACTTCTGGCAGGTTTCACCCAGCTGACGCCAGGCGGTGACGCGGAAGAAATCGGCTTCGGGTTGATTGCTGTTTTGCGATGAACGGCGGCGGTTCACGGCCACAGTAAACGAACAAACGTTGATTCCCGTGGATGTGGTGCGCAGCTCAGGATCGCGCGTGAGATTGCCGATGATGGTCAACTTATTCATTGCTCACACCCTCCTTTACTCAGCGGGCGTTTCAGCCGCTTCGGCGGCAGGCGCTTCCGTAACGGGAGCGGCCTCGGCAGAAGCTTCAGCAGGAGCGACGACAGGCGCTGCCACACGCACGGGGCGGGGCTTCACGCTGTGCTTCTTCTCCTCAAGCTTGATGATCAGAGAACGCAGAATGTTCTCGTTGATGCCCATGTTGCGCTCGATCTCACGGGGCAGTTCAGCGGGAGCCTTGAAGGTCACCAACACATAGTAACCCTCGGGCTTGTCGTTGATGGGATACGCCAGACGGCGCTTGCCCCACGTTTCGTCAACCTTTTCAACCTCGCCACCGTTTTGCTTGATCAGCTCGGAAAACTTCTCGATCAATTCCTTGCGAGCGTTCTCCTCCACAGCGGTGTCGATGATGTAGGTCAGTTCATACCTATTCATTACCTTTCACCTCCTCTTGGACTTATGGCGCCGCGTCAATGCGCGGCGCAAGGATGTGCCAATTAGATATTTTATCAGGTTATGATGGTAATTGCAAGGGTTTGGACAAGTTTTTTTGACCTTTTTGTTCCGTAGATTGAAGAAAAAAGAGGCTGCCGCATTGGGATTGTGCTTCATAACTACCTTATGATATACTAATTTAAACAACTGCTCAGCGAGAATATAGCTATAGGAGGGCGGAATATGTGCAATTGCTCTGTTTGCAAACGCATAGAAATGATAAAAAAGGACGAAAATCCGTACTTTGTAAAAGAATTAGACACTGGTTATGTTGTTTTGGGCGATTTTCAAAGGTTCAGAGGCTATACGATTTTCATTTGCAAGGAATGCGCTCCGGAATTACATTTTCTTGAAAGTGGCTTTCGGATTATGTTTTTGCAGGACATGGCGCTGGTTGCCGAAGCTGTTTTTAACGCCTTTCGGCCTGATAAGTTAAACTACGAATTGCTTGGCGTTGGAAACGCTGTTCATATGCACTGGCATTTTTTTCCACGTTTTGTCGGAGATACGCCCGAGCCTGGTCCTGTATGGCGGCTACCAGCGTCTGAACTCTATTCTGAAGCCTTTCGTCCAAGTGAGCAGAGATTGCATACGCTGAAAAATAGCCTGCGTATTGAATTAGAAAAACTGATGGGCTAAAGGTTTTTACCGGCGAACGGTCATCAATCAATGAACAAAGTCCTCTCACCCCGCATCACGACAAGCCCTGTTACGGAGCGTGTTATCATTTATCAAACATCTCAAAAATCTTGTCGAAAAAGAGAAAAAAATTTCTGATAAAGATCGTTTCATTATTGACAAATCCATGCAGTTTCCTGTAAAGTAAGAAATCGAGTGTTGAGGCACACGGCGCGATCAAAGCGCACCGTGCGTCTTTGCATGCACAAACATACAAAGGAGCATGCATCAATGAACGGTTTGACAAAACTGAACAATCTCCTGTTCCCCGGAGCGAGGACGTATGAAAAGGTCGGCACGGGCAAGGCGTTGGCCCTCGGCTTCCAGCACGCCTTCGCCATGAGCTGCGCCACAATTCTTGTCCCCTTGCTGACGGGCCTTGACGTGGGTGTCGCGCTTCTGGCCGCCGGTCTTGGCACGCTGATTTTCCACTTGTGCACGGGTGGAAAGAACCCCGTTTTTCTTGGCTCATCCTTTGCTTTTATCGCGGCGTTGTGCATTGTGATTGACAGCGCGGGCGGGCCGAATGATTTCGGCGCCAACCGTACCGAGCAAATTCAAGTCGCCATGTGGGGAATCATGGGGGCGGGCGCGTTGTACCTGATCGTGGCGCTGCTCATCAAGCTTTGTGGTATCAGTTTCATTGACAGGCTCTTTCCGCCTGTTGTGCGCGGTGTAGGCATCGCCATTATCGGTCTCAACCTCGCATCCGCCGCCATTAACAACATCCAGAACAACAACGGCTTTGCGCTGTACACCGCCGGCTATTACTGGAGCTGGGCGCTGGCGCTCATCACCTGCCTGACCGCCGTGCTGCTTTCAAGCTATGGCAAGGGAATGTTTAAGATGGCGTCCATCGTAATAGCGCTAGGCACGGGCTATGTGCTCACCCTGGCCGTCACGCTGACAGGTGTCGCGCCTGAGGGGCTTATGAACCTATCCGCCATAGGCGATCACGCGTGGATTGAGGTTCCCAGGCTGACGCTGCCTACATTTGACTTTGCCAACCGCGGCGCGCAAATTATGCGCGCGATCGGCATCATCTCCCCCATCGCCATCGTTACCATGGTGGAGCACGTTGGCGACGTATACGCCAACGGCGCGGTCGTAGGCCGCAACTTCACCAAAGATCCCGGCTTGCACCGTACCATGATGGGCGATGGGTTGGCCACCATGGCTGCGGGCCTCATCGGCGGCCCGGCCAATACAACCTACTCCGAAAACACCGCCGTGCTTGCCGCCACCGGCAACTACAACCCTATGACGCTTCGAATCGCCGCGGTAATCGCCATTGCGCTTTCCTTCTTCGGCAAGGCCATTGGTATTGTGGAAACGGTGCCCAACTGCGTGCTGGGCGGCGCATGCATCGTGCTTTATGGCATGATCGCCTCGGTTGGCCTGCGCACCCTGGTTGAGAATCATGTTGACTTCACCAAGAACCGCAACCTCTGCATTGCCGCTATCATGCTGGTATTGGCTATGGGTGGCGCTGTTATAGGCGGAGAAAACTTTAGCTTCAGCGGCATTGGTCTGGGGATCATCGCCGGTATCCTGCTTAACTTGATTATGCCGGAAGGCAAAACGGTAAATAATCCCGGCCTCGTGGCCCACAGCGTGCCAGAAAACGAAATTGTTGAGGAGAAGTAACCTTATTCCTGGGGAATGCCGTATGCCGGCATTCCCCTTTTAACAGCTTGTGGCGGAAGGCCTTACTACACAACAAAAAAAAATGATTGACTAAAACGGGAAAACCTGCTATACTAACTCTCGCTGGTTGCGACATGGAGAGATGGCCGAGCGGTTGATGGCGCTGGTCTTGAAAACCAGTGATACCGAAAGGTACCGGGGGTTCGAATCCCTCTCTCTCCGCCAGCATTTATTCTGAAATGGACAAATGCAAGGGCATATAGACCGTCCACCATGGAGAAGTACCCAAGTGGCCGAAGGGGCTCCCCTGCTAAGGGAGTAGTATGGGAAACCGTAGCGAGGGTTCAAATCCCTCCTTCTCCGCCAAAAAGGTGTTTCAAAACGTTGAAATCCAACGATTTGAAACACCTTTTTCATATTTTCCATCGATAGCGACAGGCTACATATCCGAGGATACATCAATCAACATTTTGACAAACGCCTTGGAGGCCTCGGTATGGACATGGCTGGGGCTGTGATACAGGAACGTCTGCCTCTGCAACGATATTCCCTCGACGGGCAGCAAAACCACATCCGCGCTCAGGCGGTTCTGCCATGTCTTTGACGGGATATAGGCAACGCCGAGACCAACCTCCACATATTTCATGATATAGTACGGGTCCTCACAAACAATCATAACCGACGGCGAAAAATCAAGCTGCTCGGAAAGCTTGTGCAACGCGTAATCAAAGCTGTTGCTCTTTGCCAGCGTAATGAAGTCCGCCTTTCGAAGCAAAGCTCTTGGCATTACGGGTTGGCTGGCATACTCGCTTTTTGAAGAAACCAAAATCATAAACGTCTCATCCAACAGCAGTGTTTTTTGATAATTCAGCAGCCTCGGATCCTCCCGTGCAATGATAAGGTCAAAAGAGGTAAACTGCCTTTTTTCCAGGCTGTGCTCAAAGAGCAGCTCCACGTGAGGATAGGTTTGATGAAACCGCGACAGACATACCGACACCATATCCCGGTTTGCCAGTGCCAGAATGCTCAACTTTCCGTTAACATATCCCCGTCTGTCCGATAAGGCCCGTTTCGCGTTGTCCACCGAGGCGATCGCTTTGGAAATATAGGAGTAGAACAACCTGCCGTTTCCATTTAAAACAATGCTATTCCCGTAGCGGTCAAACAGCTTTGCATCCAGCTCGTTTTCCAGCTTCCGAATTGTCTGCGAAATATTCGAAACCGGAACTCCGAACTCACCGGCGGTTTTTGTGAAATTCTGGGTTTCGGCGGCATGGGTAAAATAACGTAGCTGCAGCAATTCCATTTTAAACTTAATACCTCCTTGTAATTCGTAAAAAATCATAGCATATCAGCACCTTATGTTCAAGCATATGGTAAGCACATTTAATTTGATTATTTACACAGAACTTTGAAAAATGTATGATGAGTATGAAAATAATCGTTAGTATGAAAAGCAGGATTGCTTTCATAAATAAAAATGAAGAAAGGGATTCAAATGAAAAAACTCTTATCCTGCATGCTCGTGTTGACGTTGGCTCTCTCCCTGTTTTCCAGTCCGGCCGTGGCCGAGGAGCACGCTCCTGTCACATTGGAAGTTTGTATTGTCGATACAAACTGGGCGGACGCATGGCTTGAAATGAAAGCTTCTTTTGAGAAACAGTATCCTTGGATTACGCTGGAATCCGTCGGCAGCGACCAGAATATTACCGAGTTCATTTCCGCCCGCATCGCGGCAAATGATTTGCCGGGCGTGATCAAGCTTACCATTTCGGATATTTATCTTGATATGATTGAAGGCGGTTTAATCAAGGACCTAACCGGCATGGAATGCGCCGCAAACGTTCCGGAAAAATTCACCAAGGCCTTCACCTATAATGATATTCTTGCCGGTATTACGCAGGGCGCGTCTTTTTCCGCACTATATGTAAACATGGACGCGCTTAAAGCTGCCGGCTGGGAAACGGTCCCGGCAAACTGGGATGAATTTTTGCAATGCTGCGCCGATATCAAGGAAAAGACGGAGTACGCCCCGCTTTTAATCAACGGCGATCACCATACCATTTGCTGGATGCTTTACGAGCTGATGCTCGCGAATTGTTTCCAGAGCCCGGAAGAAGCCGCAGCCTATGAGAGCGGCATGAAGGACGGCACATTTGATTTTACAAAATACCCTGAGGCAATTGAAAAGCTCAACCAGATCATTCCGTTTTTGATGACCGGCAGCTCCACCACCACCCAGGATGACGCCGTTGCCATTATGGCCGAGGGCGGCGCGGCAATGCTGCTGGGCGGCAACTGGGTTTCCTCCGGCGCGCTGAGCGCCATCGACAAGCATTGCGGCCGCGAGGGCGCGGGCGTTGCGGTGTTCCCGCCGTTTAACGCTGCTGATAAGGAGCTGTGGATCAGCACGTCTACCGAAGTTGCTTTTGCGCTGACGCAGCAGAGCGACGAAGCGGTCGCGCAGGCCGCGGAGCTCTTTATGAATTGGGTGTTCAAGCCCGAAAACTTCAAGATTATTCAAAACGCCCGCGGGACCGTGCCGGTGCTTACCGATATGCCGATGGATATGATCGTTCTTCCGGAAGGCATTAAAGAGCTGGTATCCAGCGTTGGTACCCTCAATTCCATTCCCATGGGTTATAACCTGTATGGCGCGGAATTCAAGGATGCCGTTATGACAGCTTTGCGCGACGCGTATGCGGGCAACGGCACGGTTGAGGACGCCGTTAAGACCATGAATACCGTTTTAGAGCGTTACGTGCGCTAAAGGATTCCCTGTTATCATAAACTCCGAACATACCACGGGGCTGTTTTGAAGCAGGAAGCTGTTTTAAAACAGCCCCGCCACGTTTCAAAAGAGGTGAGTTGCGAATGCAATACCATAAAAGCACATGGCAGCGGAAAAGAACCGTAACCGGACTCTTCTTTATGCTTCCGTTCATTGCAATTACTTGTATCTTTATTCTCTATCCCCTGTACAACGTTATTCGGTACAGTTTTTTTAGCTGGAACGGCATCGGCAAGGAAAAGTATGTCGGCCTGGACAATTACGTTATGCTGCCTTCCACGGAAGGTTTCTGGACAATGGCGCAAGCTACCCTGATTTACGCCGTTGGCGTAACGGCATTTGTTGTCGTATCGGGTTACCTGCTGGCGCTTGCTTTGGATAAAACCGGGCGAATGCGCTTGAACCGCACGTTTATGCGCGTGATGTGGTTTTTTCCCTGCCTGTTGAGCGGCATTATTGTCGGCATTATCTGGCACATTATGTATAACTATAACAGCGGCCTGATCAATTATCTGCTGAATATGATGGGCCTGGGAAGCATCAACTGGCTGGAAACCTACGGCGTAACCATGCTTGCCGTTATCGCCGCCAGCGTATGGGGTCAAATCGGCATGTGCGCCATCATCTTTCTTGCGGGATTACAGAGCATATCCAACGATATTCTGGAGGCGGCGGAGATCGACGGCGCCTCAAAATGGGTGAAGGAAATCAAAATCGTGCTCCCAATCATGGCTCCTTCCATTACCATTAACGTAATTACCACGAGCATCGCCGCGTTTAAGGCATACGAGCTGCCTTTCACGGTTTCCAACGGTTTGCCTGGCTATTCCACAAGGCTCCTGACGCAGCGGGTTTATTTCTACTCGTTTGAAACAAATAAATACGGTGTCGCCTCCGCTCTGTCGGTTTTGCTGGTTATCGTTATTACAGTCATATCCTTGCTTCAATTGCTAGTGCTCAAAAAAAGGGAGGATATTTACTGATGAAAAAGAAACTGCCGGTCCTCATCAGCGAGCTGCTCTTCCTGCTGATAACGGTCATGATTTGGATCCCGATTTACTATTTTGTCATAGGTTCCCTCAAGACGCGCGAGGATATCGTCATGTTTCCCCTCTCTGTGGAGCCAGGCATGCTTAGCTTTAACAATTACCTTTACGTATGGCAAAATATGAAGATTGGCAACGCCATCTTAAACACAGCCGTAATTACGCTTGGCTCGCTGTTGGTGACGGTCCTGGTCAGCTCGCTGGCAGGGTACGCGCTGGCGCGAATCAGGGGAAAATTCTTCGATTTTTGCTATAAATACGCCGTAACGCTGATGGTTGTTCCCTTTATCAGTTGCCTGCTTATGCTAGTGAGGCTGTCCACCAGGCTGAACCTGTACAGCACCATATTGGGATGCATCCTTATCCACGCGGCATGGCATGCGCCTTTTTGTACCTTCCTGTACACAGGTTTCATGAAATCCATTCCCATGGAGCTGGAAGAGGCCGCTTACATTGACGGGTGCTCAACGTTTAAAACCTATAAGGTTGTTTTCCTTCCATTGCTTGCGCCGGTAACGGCCACGTGCTGCATTCGCTCAGGCATTACCATCTGGAACGACTATCTTGTCAGCAAAGCGCTTTTGAACAGCGTCAGGACACCTACGTTAATGGTAAGCATCAGCTCGTTTTTTGGCGAATATGTCAGCGAATACGGCTACGCCTTCGCGGGAATTGTAATTGCTTCGCTGCCCATTACGCTTATTTTTATTTTCCTTCAAAAGTACTTTATCAAAGGGCTTACAGCCGGAGCCGTGAAAGGATAAATGCATCAAATGAAAAAGGATTTGACGGTAGAGGCGGGCAGACAGGCCATCGCGCTAATCAGCGATATTACCTACAAAAATGAGGATGCATGGTACGGCGAAACGGAAAGGCCGCTGAAAATGAGCCTTTTGGCGCCGAAGCATAAAGAGCGTCAAGCAAAGCCGCTACCGCTGTTGGTATGGCTTTGCGGAGGCGGCCTCAGGGTGATGGACCAAAACATTTGGATGCCGCAGCTTGTTTCCTTTGCGGAGCAGGGCTTCGTTGTGGCAAGCGTGCAATACAGGACGGTCAACGAGGCGCCGCTGCCTGCGCAATTGATCGACGTTAAAGCCGCAATCCGGTATTTGCGCGCGCACGCACACCGCTACTGTATCGACGCGCGCAACGTATTTGTGATGGGCGAATCCGCCGGGGCGATGCTGGCCGGCCTGACGGGTGTGACGGCCGGCATAAATGAGTTTGACAAGGGCGATTATCTTGATATGAGCAGCGGAGTCAACGCGGTCATCGATATCTATGGAATCGCCGATTTATCCGCCGCGTATGAGGCGGTACGGGAAAACCTGGTTCGCGGCGCGGAATGCCTGGATAAAGTGGGCGGCCCCGCCGACGGATATCAAAAGAAGCTTGAACAGTTCAGCGTCGTTCGCTATGTGAATAATAAAACGGTCCCGTTCATGATTTTGCACGGCACGGCGGATGAAACGGTCGATATTTCTCAAAGCGAAGCGCTTTACGAACGCCTTACGGCCTGCGGCGTGCCCTGCGACTATTACAGGCTGATTGGCTGCATACACGGCGCGGATCAGTTTTATCAACCGGAAATTGTGGAACTCATGGCCGAATTTATGAAAAGGCATTTAAAAAAATGAGAAGATTAAATGCCCAAAAAGGGATACTGTTTGCGGCCCTTACCGCGGTTCTTTTTTCAATGCTGGAGCCTGTAAGCAAGCTGGTTGCCAACAGCGTAAGCCCTTTTGTGATAACGGTGATCCGCTTTATTGCGGGAGCCTTGTTTTTGGCCCCCTTTGCCCTGGCGGAACAAAAAAAGCATCCACGGCCCCTGCGGCGCAAGGAATACGCGATGGTTTTTCTGACAGGGATCATTATGGTCTGTATCAGCATGCCTTTGCTGCAGCTCAGCATCCAGGCTTCCGATTCGCCTGCGTTGATCGCCATTGTCTTTTCGGCCAACTCTCTCTTTACCATCCTTCTATCCGCCACGCTTTTGCGGGAACCGTTCCGGTCGGTACAAATTACATCGGCGGCGTTATGCGTCGCCGGGATTGTCATATGCGCCACGCCGCTGGAAAGCGCTCATCTTGCCTCGGTCGGCATTGCGCTCCTCGCCGCGCTGACGTTTAGCCTGTACACCATTTTAACCAAAAAGTATCTGTCTGAAGTCAGCTCTACGGTTAGCCTGACGCTTTCATTTTTCTTTGGCGGCATCACGCTGCTGCTCATTTTGCTCTGCAACGGCACGGATATGCAATTTGAATGGGAACCCCGGTCCGTTCTATGTATGCTTGTCCTCGGTATTATCGTAACCGGAGGCGGATATTATGCTTATTTCAGGGCTATGGAGTTTGGCGGGGCATACAGCGCGGCTTTCGCCTTCTTCATCAAACCTGTTCTGGCGCCGTTCATGGCTTTTCTTATCGGCGGAAGCCTGCCAACGGCAAATGTTTTTATCGCAATCCCTTTCATTGTTTCAGGTTCAATCATAAATGCCTACAGCGGACGAAAGCGGGCCTGTGCACCCGCGTCCAAACTTCCGGCGGGAAGCGATATGAGTGACGCCGCGTAATTTACAAAGGCTGATGAGCTTCTGCCTGCCGCGTCTTACCGGGCCTACAGGCCGGCAAATCATCAGCGCGGACGCCGAGGCAGGCGGCAACAGCTGACGCAAAGCGTCCCGCGGGCGGTATGCTACCACCTGCGGGACGCTTTATCTCCCGGCATCCAACTTTCACCGTTTTTCAGCCCCGCCCACAACGGCAAAGCCCGCCTGGCCGTCCACCGGGATTTCCGGCCTCTGCCGGAAGTAGTCCAGCATCAGGTCCGCCATTTCAGTGCCAATCTCCCTTAGCACCGGGCACCCAAGATAGCAGTCGTAGCCGCCCGTGCCGCTGGCGCGGTAGCTGTTTAAGCAGATGGTGAACTCATCCCCGTCCATGATGGGCACGCCTTGTCGGTAAAGCTCCGTAACCCTTTGCCCCAGCGGCCTGGAAACGTCGATCTTATACGTAACGCCCGCATAGTAGTCGTAGTTGTAATGCTCCACCTTCGGCTGTAAAAACCGGCGTGACACAACCAGCCGTCCCTCCGCGTCCAGGTCAAAATACTCCGCGCTGCGCTCCATCGCCTGCCGAAGCACCGCCCCGGTGATGCGCAGCACGGCCAGCGTGTTGGTATAGGGGTAGGCCGTCAGCACGTCGCGCCGCCTGACCACCTGCGGCAGCCCCGCGATGCCATTTGCCAGGCTGGTTGCGGATAGCTGCGCGCCGGAGGCCGCAAGCTGTACGCCGTTAAAAAAATCCGCCAGCGCGCTGCCGCGGCTTGCCATATGAAGCGGCTCCTCCGGCTGAAGGGGCCGGCTCAAACGCCCAACCACCTGATTCAGCCAGGTTTGCGCGCCCTGCTCCATCTCCGAAAAATCAGCCAGCAGCACGGGGTCGCAGGCGCCTCCCGCCGGTATTGTTTCGCTGAAAAACGATTTTTCCGGTCCGTTTACCACCGCGCGGATACGGATGAACTCGCGCCCGGAATCGGCGGGCTGCGCCACATATGTGCCAAAGAGGAACTGTCCGGGTACGGACATATGCTGATGACCTGTGAGCAGGATATCGAAATCCAGCTCTTGACAAATATGATAAGCCATATTTTCGGTGCTTTGGGAAAGCGGGCGGCCTGTCGAAAGATCGCGCTCGAACCCGCCGTGATAAACGCAGACGGTCAGGTCGGCTTTTCCCCTGAGCCGCTCAAGCGCGCGGCGCGCGGCCTCCACAGGCCTTACGACCCTGACGCCCGCCAGATGCTCGGGCCGCTCCCAGATGTTTACATAATCCGTCGTAATCCCGACCAGGCCCACGCGCAAGCCGTTTTTCAGCGTATGCACACAGGCCGGAAACCTGACGCCGCCTTCCATATCCACTATATTTTCGCACAGGCAGCGGGCACGCAGGCCGGACAGGTAGCTGTCAAGATAGGGCATGCCAAAGTTGAAATCGTGGTTGCCCAGGGTTACATAATCGTAGCCGCAGCGGTTCATAATTCGGGCGAAGGCTCCGGCATCCCCTGCCGCGTCATGGCAGAACGCTCCCAGCGGCGAGCCCTGCAGCAGGTCGCCCCCGTCGATAACCAGCGTGTCGCCGTCCTTTTCAAAGCGGTTGCAGCACTTAAACAGGCCAATGTCCCGCTCCGATTGCGAAACATAGTCCGTCGGATAAATGCGCGCGTGTAAATCAGAAGTGAAGCAAAGGGTCAGCGTTTTTTCATCCATACCTCTACCCCCGTGCCAGCTTCACGCGGATTCTGGCGGATATCCACTCGATGATCAGCACCAGCACGATCAGCCCTACCAAAATCGCGCCCACCTCGTTCCAGCGGTAGGAGCTCATGGCGAAGATCAGCGGCGCGCCGATACCGCCCGCACCCACCAGCCCCAGCACCGTAGCGTCGCGCAGGTTCATATCAAAGCGGTAGATGATGGTGGAGGTGAAATCCGGGATCAGCTGTGGTAAAATTCCGTAACGGATTTTTTGAAAGGTGGTACATCCGGCCGCGTCCAACGATTCCAAAATCCGCTTATCCAGATCCTCAATGCACTCGATAAACATCTTGGATACCATGCCGATGGAGCACAGCGACATGGTCATCAGCCCCGCAAAAGGACCCGGACCCGTCACACGGATAAACATGAGGCCGTAGACAAACGCGGGGATGGTTCGAATGGCGGCAATCAGCGCGCGCCCGACAAAGGCGATTGGTTTGGGCACAAGATTGCCGGCCGAGAGAAACGACAGCGGCAGCGAAATCACCGCGCCCACCACCGTACCTAGGAAGGCGATGCAGAACGTTTCCAGCAGCAGATATGCCACACCGGAATTGGTGAAGTTAAACAGCAGCTTTGGTTCCGGGTGGAAGATGCCGGAAATGATGTTTCCCGCCACCTCCATACCGTTTCCCGTGGGGTTGCTACCCTTGATCGCCGCGCCGGACCAGGCCAGCAGGCACGCGACGGCAAAGGCCGCCGCCAGCTGCCATATCCAACTTTTGGGCGCGGACTCATAGGCTTTTTTGATGGTCGTATTCATATCGTCCCACCTCCGCTCAGGTCAGGCGCTTGCGCAGCGCGTAGCTAATCCATTCAATCACGACCACCGTGATAAACAGCACGAGCAAAATCATTCCCAGGCTGTCATATTCGCGCCAGCCGATCTTTTCGTTCATAATCAGGCCCAGTCCGCCCGCGCCCACATAGCCTAGGATGGAAGCGTAGCGCACGTTTCCCTCCAGGCAGAACAGCGAAACGGACAGGTAGGAGGGAAGCACCTGCGGCAGCACCGAGGCGGTAAATGCCTTCAACCGTCCGGCGCCCAGCGCCTCCATAGCCTCAAAGGGACCCATATCCACGGTTTCAATGATCTCAAACAGCTGCTTACCCACATAGGCGAACGTAAACACGGCGATGGCGCAGGTTCCCGCCATGGTGCCAAGGCCAAAGATGTAGGTGGCAATCAGGGCGCAGACCAGCGTGGGCAGCGTGCGCACCAGGCTTAAAAACAGCCGCACCACAAACACGACAATGCGGTTGGGAATAATATTGCTGGAGGCCAGCACCGCAAAGGGCACCGCCAGCACCGCGCCGATAAACGAACCCAGCAGCGACATCTTGATGGTGTCCAGCAAAGGTTTCCATATTTTAGGCAGATAGCCGGTGTTGGGCGGAATCATGGCTGTAAGGATATCAAAAAACTTCCCGCCTTTTTTTACCAGCACAGCGAAATCAAAGCCCGTCACCTGGACGGATACCACCGTCAGCGCCGCCAGCACCAAGATGATCAGCGGCAGGCGGCTGCGCCTTTCCTCCACCGTGCGGCCGTCCGCCAGCGTGTATTTACGGGGCTTAAACAGCCGGTCGTACAGGTTCATACCGCTTCCTCCCGCCTGAGCTCATCGCCATAGATGGCGGCGAGAACCGCCTCGTCCACCTGTTTAGAGGGGCCGTCATAGACGATCCTTCCCTGGTTGATGCCAATCACCCGATCGGCGTATTCAATTGCCAGCTCCACGTGGTGGATGTTAAGCAAAATGGAAATCCCCATCTCCTGGTTGATGCGGACGAAATCCTGCATGACCTGGCGGGCCGTGACGGGGTCCAGCGCCGCCACCGGTTCATCCGCCAGAATGATTTTAGGATTCTGCGCCAGCGTGCGGGCGAGCGCCACGCGCTGCTGCTGCCCGCCGGAAAGCTGATCCGCGCGGATATAGGCCTTATCCAAAATACCCATTTTGTCCAGCGCCTCCAGCGCGGTGATCTTGTCCCGCCTGCGAAACGCGCCCATCAGCACCCGCCAAAAGGGCATATCCGGCACGCAGGCGCAAAGCACGTTGCGAATGACCGTCGTCCGCGTGACCAGGTTGAAGGACTGAAACACCATGCCGATGCCCCGCCGGAACCTGCGCAGGCTCTTGCCCTTGAGGCCGCGCACATCGGTTCCGTTAACGGTCAACGCGCCGCCGGTAATTTGATGCATCCGGTTGACGGCCCGCAGCAGCGTGGATTTACCCGCGCCGGAACGGCCGATAATAGCGACAAATTCCCCGTCCTCAATGCTCAGGTTCACATCGTCCAGGCCCACGGTGCCATTGGGATATACCTTGGATACGTGGTCGAATACGATCATTGGTTCCGCCTCGTTTCATAATATGAGGAAGGGGAGGGCAGCGGCGCGTGAGCGCGGGCCGTCCTCCCCTCTGGATGGTTAAACAGGGATCAATTGGCGCTGAGCTCCTGAATCAGCTTCTGAGCGGCGCGCTCGTTATCGTAATCGGAGGCCACGGCCTTCTGGTAGCCGTTGTGGCTGTAGATGGCGATAACCGCCTTGCCCTCCTCGGTATTGCCGATGTTGATAAACGCATCCTGAAGCGCGGCGATCAGATCGGCGTCCATGATTTCGGAGTTCTTGCTGACGGAGATGGTATCGTTGTAAATGGGCGCGGTCACGCCGATTACGCCGGTCTCCTCCCAGATGGAGGCGGTGCGGCTGAACTCGCTGTTCCAGCGCTCGGCATAGTCGCGGCGGGCGTCGGCGTATGTAACCAGCACGTCCACCTGGCCGGAAGCCAGACGGGCAAAGGCGCTGGCGTAGGAATCGGACTGCACGGCGCTGTTAAGGTCGGAAATGCCCTTGCCAAAATGCTCCTGCAGCCACAGGGCGGGATAGATGTAGCCTGCGGGAGAAGATGTGCCCATGACGCTCCAGTTGGCGGCGTTCACGTCCTCCCAGGTAAGCTCCTCGCCTGCGTTTACCTTGGCCGTAAGCGCCTGGCCCTTCTCAGAGGGGCCGGCGATCATCAGCGCGCGGTAGGAAACCGCCTGCTTGTCGGAGGCTTCGGTGGGCTGGCCGTCGTTCCAGTCCTTGGCGTTGTCGGAATCCTTGCTAAGGCCGTCGCGCGTAGCGGTCAGGATTACCTCGCAACCGTCGTCATAGAGCACGTAGGTGCCGCCGGGAATCAGGCCTACGTCGATGGTGCCGGCTTCCATGCCCTCGCCCACGGCCTCGTAGGTCGTGCCGACGGTAATTTCAACCTCGCCGATTTCATAGCCCAGCTTGGCCATTTCATCCTTAAGCATCTGCTTGAGGGGTTCGGTGGCGGTAATGATTTCCGTGGGTTCACGGGAGGGGACAAACGCTACTTTCAGGGTATCCAGCTTTTTGGCGCCGCTTTCGGCAACCGCGCTCCCCCCAAACAACGCAAAGGTCATGGTAAGCGCCAGGATAAGTGCGACCAGCTTTTTCATTGCGAGCTTCCTCCGTTTCATTTTTCCTCAGGACAGCTTGAAAGAAACCAGGTGAGATAAGCATCGCGCCATCTCATGCATCCAGTATAGCATGCGAAAGATCAAAATAATTTAACGTTTGCGTAAAAACGTGACTAATTCTCCGTTTTGGACACGGGCGGACGGGGCTGTGCCAGCCGCCGGAAATAAGCCCCCATCAGCTCCTCAAACGCTAAAATCACATGCCCGAAAAAGGGGTTTGGAATTCCGCCGACCAGCGTTTGCTTGGAGCTGTCCACCAGAAAGGCAATGTCGGATAGGCGGGACAGGGTGGCGTCGTCCCGTTTGGTGAAGCACACGATCTTATAACCGTTTTGCCGCGCGTGGCGCACATCGTTGATGACCGGCTCGGTTTCGCCGCTTTGGGACACGGCGAACATCACAGACGGCTCCGGCCGCTCCGCCTCATGGTTGTTTTCCTTTTGAAAGAGCATGAAATCATAAAAATGCACGTGGCTGAACGCAAGAAATCCGCACAGGGACAACCGCTGCACCATATAGGAAACCACCAGGTCGGAAAAACCCTCGCCGGAGGTGAACATCTTCTGGCTGTGGGAGTGGTGGAGCATGGCGCAAAACCGTTCCACCAGCTCGTCGGAGTAATTGTCGATCAGCGTTTTAAGGGTAAAATTATCCTTCCTTTTTTCGCCGCTGCTGAGCTGGCGGGCAAGGTGGTAATACAGCTCGCTATATCCGTCAAAGCCCAGGCGTTTGCACATTTTAACAATAAAAGTGGTGGAAAGATAGTTTTCATTGGCGATCTGCTGAATACCGGGGCGCTTGCCCCCTTTTTCGATATGGGCGGTGATGCTGGTGATAATCCGCTCCTCCTCTTCGGATAGCAGATTGGTTAAAAGATAGTGATTTTGCTCCATCCGCGTTTCCCCCTTAGCCCTGCGCGAAATTTCAAAACCTCTGACTGAAACAGTATTGCATAAATGCGCGGGAAATGCAAATGCCATTGACTTCGACGGACGTTATTGAGTTTCAGCCATAAATATTCGCCGCGATAGTTGACGGTTTGCCTTTCCACTTATATAATACCAATAGAAATCCAAGCGGGAGGGAGTGTTTCACATGGCACGGTATACCAGCGAACAGAAGGCGCAGGCATTGCAGAGCATGGCAGAAATCGGCGTTGTCAAAACCAAGGAGGCCTTGGGTATTTCCGCTCAAACCCTATACAAATGGAAGAACGAAAGCAATCCTACCCAAGCCGAACCAAAAGAAATCCGGCGGGGCAGGAAGGCTGCGCCGTTATCGGAGGCAATCGCGGACGCCAAGGCGGAGGCGCGCGCCCTGCTCGCGGAGGACGACGGCCTGGCTGAAAAAATCTCCGCGCTTGAGGCTGAGAACGCCGCCCTGCGGGCGATGAACCTGAAGCTGAAAAAGGCGCTTGCTGCCTTGGTAGAGTAAAAGCAACCATAATATTGTTACAAGCATCCCACCCCCGCGCTGTTTAGCCGGGGCGGGATGCTTTTTGTTTGGCCCGCAGGCGCTTCCGTTTTAAAAAAACAGAAGGACGCTCCGGTGGAGGTTGGCGCGGCGCTTCGGCTCATCCGGCAAAACGTTTGCATTATTTATATGTTGCAAATGCTGTATTTGCTGGGTATAATCAGAGAGAATTTACGAACAGAACGGAGTGTGAACGAATGAGGGCTTTTTCCATCAAGGCCGTCATCCTGTGCCTGATAATCGTGCTGTTTTGCCCGTGGGCGGCCCTTGGGGAGAACCTTTCGATTGGCGACCGGCTGCATATCGATATTCCCAGCGCGGATTCCATCGTGACCAATCCGGGAAAAAGCCGTATTCTGGTCAACGGTACGCTTTACAGCGTGATCGACGGCGGCGCGGACCTGATCTCCACCATCCAGGCCTTTGACCGAAAAACCTGGAGCTTTTATGAAATGACCATTTTGCCTGAAACGCTTGAGAAGGTTCCTCCGGCGACCGAAGCGCTGCTTGTGGGCCAGATACAGTTCAGGCAGCTTGAAAACAGCGGCGGCACCTGCGCCATTACGGTGCTGGACGGCGATTATCAGACCGGCGAATACACGGTGGAGCGCAAGGTGTATCCGTCGGATATCTATCAGGAGTTCATCTATTTAAGGAAGGATGAAAACGGGCAGTACCAGGGCTATCATAAGCTGTACCTGATCCAGTATGCTGTTAACGGGCGGTGGCACAGGGAATACGCGGTTGTGGCGATCAGCCAGGACCATGCGCCTCTCCCCTCCTCCACGCCGGACCCGGCGCTCGCGGACTGGATCGTGGATACGGCAGAAGCCACATCCAGCCCAGCCGCGACGTCCGAGCCGACGCCAGGGCCCTCCCCCACGTTTACCGCTTCGCCGGCGCCAGCGGCATCCGTATCGCTCGCGCCGTCGCCCACGCAGATTCCCTCCCACACATCCGAACCAACCGCCACGCCCTCCCCGTCCCGCCTGCCGTTTGCATTGCAGCCGGCGGATATCGCGGGCCGCGCCGGACAATGGCTGCCCTACGCGCTTATCCTGTTGGCGGCGTTCGCGCTGGCCGCTGCGATCCGCGGGCTTCTGCGCGCGGCGAAACGGCGCAAGGCCCGTCCCGTCCGCTTTTTCAAGCTCAGCCGTATCGATTCGCGGATGAAGCGCCTCAAACCCGCCGCCTACGACGAAGCCATCGCCCTTGACGAGCTTTGCGAGCGGTTTCGAAATTTTGCGGCCGCCAGGCTCAACCTGTATTACGATCTAAAGCTGATTCGGCTGTTTGTGGCGGGCCTATCCGTCAGCCGCCTTACCATCATGCAGGGCATCTCCGGCACGGGCAAAACCTCGCTGGCGTACGCATGCGGCAAGTTTTTTCAAAACGACGCGGTCATTGTGCCCGTCCAGCCCTCCTGGCGCGACCGCAGCGACCTTCTGGGCTATTTCAATGAGTTCTCCAAGCATTTTAACGAAACCACTCTGCTGGAAAAGCTGTATGAAGCCGGCTATACAGACGATGTGTATGTTACCGTGCTGGACGAGATGAACATTGCCCGCGTTGAATACTATTTCGCGGAATTCCTATCCGTGCTGGAAATGCCCTCATATGACGAATGGGTGATCTCCGTGGTGCCGGACGAGTGGAAAACCGATCCCACGCGCCTGCGCGACGGCAAGATTCGCCTGCCGCGCAACATGTGGTATATCGGCACCGCCAATAACGACGATTCCACCTTTGCTATATCGGACAAGGTGTACGACCGCGCCATGGTCATCGACATCGACACCAAGGCGACGCCCTTCTCCCCCGAAAAGGCCGGGCCCGTGCATCTGAGCGCCGGCCATCTGCTGAAGCTTTTCGACGAGGCCAGGGCCGCTTATGCGCTGTCGAAGGAAACAAGAGCAAAAATTTCGGAGCTGGACCACTACCTGATGGAGCGATTGCGCATCTCCTTCGGAAACCGCATCATGCGCCAGATGGAGGCGTTTGTGCCAGTTTACCTGCGCTGTGGCGGTACGGAGCGCGAGGCCTTGGATTACCTGCTTTGCAAAAAAGTGCTGCGCAAGCTGGAAAACCAAAACCTGATGCTTGTGCGCGACGAGGTGGACGGCTTGTGCGCCGAGATAAACCGGCTGTTTGGCGGCGGTGCGGCGCCGGAGTGCGTCGCCTACTTGCAGCGCCTGAAACGCATGGGCTGACGGCCCGGGAAGGGAAGGACGATGAACGAACAGGACCGGCTTTACCGGCTGATAAAGGATATTCGCGGACAGCTTGCCGCGTGCCCCGACGCTGTGCGGCTGGCGAATGCGCTGGCGGCGGAAGGCTCGGACGCGGACGGTTACCGCCTGCGGCTCGCCCATTGCACGCTCAAGCGCGACTGGCTGGAGGCCATCGAGCGCGGATTGCCCTATGTGGAGCGCGCGCTGGAGGAGGAACGGCGCTTTCTGCGCTCACGCAGGGAGGTTGTGCGCATCGACCGGGCTAAACGGGTCAGCGCGGAATCCGTACGGCACCTGGCGCAACACTCCAGCTATATCACCCGGACGGACGCCGCCGGCGAGATCGTGCCCGACAGGCTGCTGGTGGTGGAGCGTGAGGACAACTTTGCGATTTATGAGAACCGCTTTCTATTTACATTGGTTTCGGTTTTACAAAATTTTGTGGAAAAGCGTTTCCGGGCGGTTGCCGCCTTGGATGGGACGGCTTCAACAGCCTTTGAAATCCGCCGGGACATCCGGGACGGAGACGGGGACGTCTCGGCGTGGGCGCGCTTTGGTTGGGAGCGCCCGGCTGCCCCGGACGGAGCGCGGGACGGCGCGCTCCCGGCCCTTTTCGCACTGCGCGAAAGGATAAACGCGCTTAACTCCACGCAGCTAATCAAGCTACTCAAGGGAACGCCGCTGGTTTCCTCCCCCATCGTACGTACGAACGTCATCAAAAAAAACGCCAATTTCAGGCAAGCGCTTGCCTTGTATGAATTTTTGGAAAGCTATTCAGATCCTGGCTATGATACCGTCGCCGCGGAGACCGCCGACCGGGACGGCTGCCACAAGGAAGCTGCCCGCGATTTTTGTTCGCTGCTGGCCCTTCAGCAGGGCCTTGCCCGCCTGCTGGCCGACCGTGCGCTTTTGCCTGTTCTGGAGCTCCGTTTTGAGGAAGAAAACCGGCGCAGGGAGCAGGAGCGACTGCGTCTGGAGTACGAACGGGAAGCCGCCGTGCTGGCCAGAATCGAGGCTGCGCGCAGGCAAGAAGCCGCCAGGTGGGAAGCTGAGGCCGCCCGGCGCGACAGGGAGAACGCCCGTCTTATGGAGGAGCTTGACCATCTCCAGCTTACCATGAGGCAATACCGCGATTCAATGGACCGGTGGGAGCGGGCTTTTCGGGAGCAAGCGCTTCAAACGCAGAGGCGGCTGGAAGAGGAGGCAGAGCGGTTCAGAGACGAGGCCGTTGCCTGTGCGCGCGCGTTGAGTACGGAACAGTCGGCGCACGCGGCCACCAAAGAGAGGGCTGCCGCCGCGCAGGCAAAACAGAAGGCGGACTTTGAAGAGGCTTCGCTAAGAAACGATATGCGCTGGCAGCGCTTGCTGCACGAGGAACACGCCCGGGCGGAAGGCTTGCTTTGCCTGTCCGACAGAGCGCACAGCGAGCAGATTAAGGCGTTGAAAAAGCAGCATTACCAGCAGCTGCGGGAGGAACGGAGGCAAGCCGCGCGCGAGCGCGAACGGCTGCGCCAGGCGGCAGGGGATAAACTGGCAGCGCTGAAAAAGGCGCATAGGGAGGAAGCCGCGCAATGGCAGCGCGACGCGGACGCGAAGCTGGAAAGCTTAACGCGTCACCTGCGCGATAAGCTTGACGCAGCCAGGCGCAGGGAGGCTGAAAAGCCGCCTCAATGGCCCTGACCGCCCCGGTTATTTTTTCCCCGGCCCGCCTGCGGGAACCGGGGACTTTTCGACCGTGCCTTCCCGCGGCGCTTTCCCCGGCCGCGAGGCCACAGGCGCGGCGCTTTTGAATATCAGCGCCCTGGCTTGTGGGGAAAGCCTGCGAATGGCTGAAATAAAATCTGCGGCTTCAGCTTTGTCCCTCTGGCTGTTCATGCGGCGCCTCCCCTCGAAAATACTGATTATATGTATTATTATACTGATATGGTCACATTTGTCAATTCCAGTTTGGATCCGGTTTGAATTGCGGAAACGTCTCCAATTGTGTATAATAGTAAACGCTAAAAGGTGGGATATTTTGGATGATAGCGCAACGTATTAAAGCATTACGCAGGGAACTGCACATGACGCAGACGGAATTCGGCAAGGTGATCGGCCTGTCGCAGGGCCATCTCACCAGCATTGAATCCGGAAAAAGGAACGTAACGGAAAGAACCGTCGCTACCATCTGCCGCGTATTCAGGGTAAACGAGGCCTGGCTTCGCGAAGGCAGGGGCGCGATGTTTCTGGGGGAGCGCGGCGACATTCTGCGCGACCTCGCCGAGAGTTACCACCTGGACCCGCTGGAACAGGTGGCCGTCGAGGCGTTTTTGACTCTTTCACCCAGGGAACGCCAGGGAGCGCTGGCGTTTGTTAACAACCTGGTAGAAAAAATCAACTGTGCATACGAGGAATCCCGTCAGGAGCTGTTGGCCTCCGACAGGGAGCGCTACGCGGCCAGAAACGGCGAAACCATCGATCAGGACCATTTGAACAAGCTCAAATGACAGACGCGGCGCAGCAGGGCTTTTTGCGTAAAAGCGCATGGAAATTTTTAATCCGGTACGCCGTCTGCGCGCTGCCTGTGGATGTGTTCAGGCTATGCGGCGACATGGCCGTAATCCTGCGGACCTATGCGGACCTGTCCGTCCTGATCAGCCAGCCTGAAAGCTATATTCACCTTCATTACGACCCGGACGGCTTTGCCGTCTGGAGTCAGAGCGACCAAGCGTTTCTGATTTACTACAATCAGGCCGTGCATGAAACGGTGAAGCGCTGGACGTTGATGCACGAGCTTGCGCATATTCACCTGGGCCATATCCGTCAGGATGCGTTTTATGCCCGCACAAAAGGGCAAAGCAGGCAATGGCTGGAGGAGGAGGCGGACGGCTTTACCCGCCGGGTGCTATGCCCTTCCATCGTTTTGCATGAAATCCAGGCCCTGACGCCGCAGGCGATCGCGATGTGCTGCGGCATCAGCATGCAGGCGGCAAGCTACCGCGCGCGCCTGATGGCCGCGCTGGAGCTGCGCAATCTCTTTTTTTACGATCCGCTGGAAAAGCAGGTTGCCCAGCAGTTTTCCGATTATATTCGTGAACAGCAAAAACAGCTTCACAGCAACCGTAACATCAAGGCAATCCGTTTTTTTGACTAAAACTGGTTGCTTTTTCCTTTGAGTTATATTATAATTCATTACAGCAAAGATGTATTTTATATATTTCTTTGCGTTTATCAATGAAGGATGCGCGGACGCGCCGGACCTGCTTTTCAGGCCGGAGCCGAGGCGTTGACATACGCACGCTTTCAGCCGAGAACAAAATCGGAGGGCGAAGCCATGCCAAAAAGTTTGCCTGCGGATATTCCGCCCGATGAGACCGGGCTTGACTGGGGCTGCGTTTTTTGTAAAACAGGCTCCGAAAACATCCTGGCAGAGCAGTTGAAAGAAATTGCGGGTATAAGGGAAGCATTTGCCGTTCAACAGGTACAGCACCGAAGCGAACGGGGTGTGCGCAGCGAAATCGTAAAAATTATGCTGCCCGGCTACGTGTTTTTCCTTGCGGACGATACTCTCAAGCCCCATCTGCTTTACCAGAACGATAGCGTGCTCCGGCTTTTAACCTACGGGGAAGCATGGGCGCTGCGGGGCGGAGACCTGGACTTTGCCAGGTGGATGCACCGGCACGGCGGCCTGCTGGGCCTGTCCCGTGCCTACCGGGTGGGCCAGCGGGTAACAATCGCAAGCGGGCCGCTGAAGGAGCTGGAGGGCGTTATACAGAAGGTGGACAGGCGCAACCGAAACGGGCTGGTTTTAATTGAGTTTTGCGGAAAGCAGATCAAGGTATGGCTCGCGTTTGACTATATTTCGGAGGAACCTTCGTGAGAATGAGAGATCCAGATCGAAAACCCCTCTCCAAAAGAAAACTTTTGGTGGTCTTTGCCGCCGTCCTCGCGCTGCTGGCCGTTTTGGTCGCGGGGCTTTATGCCGGAGGCCGGCTTCTGGAGCGCTCCGGCAGCACGCAGGCCTTCGGCAGCCTGGCGGGCCGGTTTGAGGAGGAACCCGTCATCACCTATCAGGGAGCGCAATACGTTAAAAATCCCTCGGTAAGCAGCTTCCTGTTTATGGGCGTCGACAGGCGGGAGGCGCAGGAGCTGGAAGGCGGCTTCCGCGCGGGCGGGCAGAGCGACTTTTTGCTGCTGCTGGTGGTGGATTCCAGCAGCCGGACGGTGCGCAGGATTCAGATTGACCGCGATACCATGGCGGAAATCACGGTATTGGGCGTGCTGGGCAACGACCTGGGGACGAACACACACCAGATTTGCCTGGCGCACGGCTTTGGCGACGGTCGCGAGCAGAGCTGTCGCTTTACGGTGGAGGCCGTTCAGCGGTTGCTGTGCGGCATATCCATCAGCGGCTACCTTTCGCTTAATCTTGACGGCATCCAAACGCTTAACGATCTGCTGGGGGGTGTGACCGTCACCCTCAAAGACGATTTCTCAGCCTTTGACCCCGCCATGATTTCCGGCGCGACCCTCACCCTACGGGGCAGGCAGGCGGAAATTTTTGTGCGCCAACGCATGACCATCGGCGACGGAACGAACGCCTCGCGCATGCTTCGTCAGCAGGCCTTCCTGGAAAAGGCCGTGGAGCTGGCGGGCGAAAGGGTTCGCCGGGACGCGGGGTTTATCGGCACGCTGTTTGACGGGTTAAAGCCGTATATGATCACTGACCTGTCCCGGGGCAGAATGATCAACGAAGCCAACAAGGCGGCGGGCTACCGGATGGAGGGCACGCTGACGCTTCCGGGCGGGCATACGACCGGGCCGGACGGCTTCGTAGAGTTTCATGCCGACGGGGACGCGCTGATGGCCCTGGTACTGGATGTGTTTTATACCAAGTCACGCGATTAACGAAATGCGGGCGGCCGCGGATTTGGTTTGCCCTCCATTGGTTCGGGCAAACCAGAAAACCGCCTTTCATCCCTCGTATTGCTAACGTTCGAAAGGCCGCAAGGCGTTTCGATATAGATTCCCCTCCTTCGATATTCTGAGGAAAGGAGACTGATACAAAATGAACAAGAGGATTATCGCCCTGGTAATGGCCCTGGTTCTGTGCCTGGCCTCCACGGCCGCGCTTGCCGCCAACAGCAAGACGACGTACGACATCATTACCACGGACAGCCCTGTGATCACCGTAGCGGCCCCCACCGCCGAGAGCAAGGCGGAGCTGGATGCGATTGCCAAGTTCGTCAACGACGGCCAGCCGGTCGTTACCTACTTCGACGAGGCCGTGCAGACCAGCATCGCCGCGAGCCTGCCCGCCGGCATCGACGCCAGCACCCTGAAGATGGACGAGTTCTTCGCCCTCTCCAGCACCGGCAGCATGACCGTGGGCACCTCCATGACGCTTAGCACCGCCGCCGTTTACGCCGCCGGTGACGCGGTTATCACGCTTGGCGGCATCGTCAAGGACGACAAGGTGGAATGGCAGGTTCTTCCCTCTACCGTCGTGGATGGCAAGATCGTCGTTCAGCTTCCCGCGGCTTTTGCCGCAAGCGTAGCGGATGGCTCCGTCATGCTCGCGGTTTTGAGCAACGCCAACTAAGTATCCGTCTGTGCGGGGCGGCCACCGCCGTTCCATAGCGCCCGCCTGAACTTTGGGGGAATCATTCAGGCGGAGGGCGGGCGCGCGCCCCCGGCAGGTTTGCCGGGGGCGTCGTTTCAAACAAAAAACCGGAGGAATCGTATGGAAAATCAACCATTGCCCCAAGCCAAGCCGAACCCGGCGTTCCTTAACGAACCCGGAGAAGAGCGGGAGATCGACCTGGTGGAGCTTGGCTACGAGCTACTGGACAAGCTCAGGTACATCCTTATCGCCGCCGCGCTTGGCGTGGCGCTGGCCGCACTCTACGCATTTGTGCTGGCGACGCCCATGTATGAGGCGGTGGCAAAGCTGTACGTGCTCAATTCCAGCGATTCCGTCGTCAATCTGTCCGATTTGCAGCTGGGCAACTACCTGGCCTCCGATTATACGGAGGTTTTCAAAACCTGGGAAGTTAACGAGATGGTGCGCACCAACCTCGGCCTGGATTACACTTACGAGGAGCTGGAGGACATGGTGACGGTCGCCAATCCGGCAGACACGCGCATCCTTTATATCACCGTTAAATCGTCAAATCCGCAGGAAGCGACCAGCATGGCAAATGAATACGCCAGGGTGGTCAGCGATTTCGTATCCAAAATTATGGCGACGGAAAGGCCCAATACGCTGTCCCTTGCCATCGTGCCGACCATTCCCGTCAGCCCCCGCAAGACGGTCAGCCTGATCATCGGGCTACTGCTTGGGATTTTTCTATCCATGGCGGCGGTTGTGGTGCATTTTGTGCTGGACGACACCATTAAATCTGCCGACGACGTTACGAAGTATACGGGACTTGCCGTGCTCGCGATCATCCCCATGCAGGGCGAGCGGGAAGAACAGAAGAATAAGCGCAGACGGAGCGAAACAGTATGAAAAGCATGATTTTGGGCGACATTCCGGTTTTGGACTACGCATCCACCGAGGCGGTTAATACCCTTGCCACCAACGTCACGTTTTCCGGCAGCCAGTACAAGAGCATCATGATGACGAGCTGTACGGCCAATGAGGGCAAGAGCTACGTCGCCTTCAACCTTGTGCGCACGCTTGCCAACATGGGCTACTCGGCGCTGCTGGTGGACGCGGATCTGCGCAAGTCGGTCTTTTTCAGCCGCTACGACGTGCGCGTCAAAGGCCAGCGCGCCGGTCTGACGCACTACCTGGCGGGGCGCTGCCCTATCGATGAAATTCTGTACCAGACCAACATCCCCAACGTGTTTGTCATTCCCTCCGGCAAGGAGGTTATCAATTCTTTGCCGCTGTTGACCTCCTCCACCTTTTTGGAGCTGATGGACGAAATGAAATCAAGCTTTGATTTTATTATCGTGGACGCTCCGCCCGTCGGCCTTGTGATTGACGCGGCCATGATCGCCAACGCATGCGACGCGACAATTGCGGTCGTCACCAACGATCAGGTATCCAGGCGGGAGCTGAGCGAAGCGGTGCAGCAGATTGAAAAATCCGGCTGCACGATTCTGGGCGCGGTGCTGAACAAGGTGACGATGGAGACGCACAAGTCGCGCAAGTATTACTATAAGTCCTACTATTCGCACTATGGCATGGAGGAATATATCAAGAAGCCGGAGGGGCAGGCAGGGCGCGGACAGCCGGCACGCACACAGGCGGAGGCCCTATCCCCCATCGCGCCCGCGCGCGCCGTACAGGAGCGCGCGGCGGGCGCCGGCAGG
>JAEYOW010000030.1 GCA_023411375.1 Bacillota bacterium
CGCGCGGCGTCCGGCCCCCTATGCCTCACCCTCACCGGCGTCGATTTCCAGTTCGCCGGCCACCCTGTTCAGTACGGTCTTCCACCGTAAAAAATCCATGTTGCCAACGTAGTGCGTTTCCAGCTCATCGTGCAACACTTTGGCCACAGACAGCTGCTCTATCCCCCTCTGAATCAGCAATTCAAACGCGTTGCGGTCGAAACCCAGCTCCTTTTCGCTCGTCTCCCGCATATCAAAAACACTTTGCGCATCCAGCCACTCGCCGTCGTCCGACTGTCCGCGAACGCCCGTGCAAAAAGCGATTCCATGCGCGGGCAGCACCACATGATCAATCTCGTCAGGCGAGAGCGGATTAAGCAGCTCCACCACCTTTAGGCCGCGTGCGGCGGCACGCTCCGCGACCGTACGCATCAGTTGCGTGGCATGCTGACCAAAGGGGCACTCAAACGTGATCCTGCGCTCGCTGCCAAGAGAGCCGAGCGCATCCACACGGCCCTTTGGCGTATAGGCGGCGGCAAACAGCCTTCGAATGCTTCCCGCGCCCCCTCTAAGCGGAAGCTGCCCGCACCATTCCTCCGCAACCGCGAGCGCCTTCTGCGCGTTTTCGGCGCCACGCTCCGCCGCCCGCCGCACATTTTCCGCCGCGTTCAGGTAGCGGTAGCAACGCCTGAACCTCGTGGAAATTTCCCCCTGTATCCGCTCAATCTCCCGCGCGTGCGGACGCAGCGCTTCCTCATCCAAAAAGTCACCCAAGCTCAACAGCGTATCGCGCGCGCCCGGCACCACCGGGTCGTAAACGTGCGGCGACGTCCCGTCCATCATGGCTGCGCCGCGCTCCGGCAGGCAAACGCCGTCCAGGCTGTCCGGATCGGACGAGCAATGGAAATACTCCACCCGCAGCCCGGCCCGTTCGGCCATCTCGCCCACCCGCCGCATCATCGTGCTCTTGCCCACGCCGGGACCGCCTTTTAAATAGAACATACGCCTGCGCTCCGCGCGCGGAAGAATATCCTCAAAGCAGGTATAAAAGCCCCGCGCGGTATTGCCTCCGGCAAAATAATGAATTGGTTTCATAACATCCTCCTTTACATACGCTTTATAGAAGGATATGCAAAAACCCGCGGAATCAATCCACGGGCTTTGCTTTACCCCTCTTGGAAGGATACGTTATTACTTGACCAGCGTGGGCCAGAGCTTTTTGGCGTAATTGTACGCCGTGTCAATATTGCCCTGATGCTGGCTGTCCAGGTTTCCGGAGTGCGTGGTGCTGCCCACGAAATGCACGCACATCATGCCATAGTAATTGTTCTGCGCGTAGAAATACGAGCCGTTGGGGAACTTTGACTTGGCAAAGCTGTCCGTGCCATTAAAACCGTGCGGGAAGCCGTAGATACTGACTGCGAACACCCGCCCGCCGACGTTGAGCAGCGCGGGCCTGCGGTCCCACGCGGAGCCGATATCCTTGCCACCGCCAAACGCATTCTTAAAGTCCGGCCAGGTATAGGTTACGTTGCTCTTGTTCCCGTCCGCCTTGATCTGCGCCAGCTGCGAGCTGGTGGGATGCTTGCTGTTATACGGAAAGTTGACGATATCGCACATTACCTTGGTATCAGACGAGGTATAGGGCACGCAGTCGGCATGTGCGCCGCCGGACCACCGGTAAATGGTGAATACTTTTCCGGTACCCACGTCCATGACCGTGGCGGTCGCTCCCTTTTTGAACAGCGGAACGCTTCCGTCGTTCACCGCGGTCCAGGTCGCCTTTTCCACACTGTTGACGGTGCCGAAGTTCCCGACGACAGTGCCACCGCCGCCGCCGCCACCGCTGCCACCGCCGCCCGACGCGCTGCCGTCGGACACCGCCTTGGCCTGAGCGGCCAAAACCGACCAGGTTTCGTTACCGCAGGCGCCGTCGACCGTAATTTTCGCCTTGCGCTGGAAATTGCGCACCGCGCTTTGCGTGCCGCCGCCATAGGTGCCATCCAGCGAACCGGTGTAGTAACCCAACACCGTCAACGCCACTTGCATGGCATATACGCGCACATCGCCCACCAGGTCAAGCTCACGCTTAAGCGAGGCGTTGAGAGAGCTGTTCCACAGCGACAGCACGTACGCGGCCAGCTCGCTATCGCTCATGATGCCGTTCTTGACGTCGTTATAAACGGCGTTGTGCTTTTTGTTGTTGTAATACAGGCTGCAATAGGTTTCGCCGCCCGACGTATAGGTGACGGTGCTGACCATCTGAAGCACCGTGCCCGCGCTTACCGTCGTGCCGCCGCTGGCCGGCTTGGCCTCGGTGGTAAACAGCAGCGTAGCTGCGGGAAGCCTGATAAACGTCTTATCCGTGGAGGGGGTCACGCTTCCGCCTCCGCCGCCCATGGTAGCGGTGGCGCAATCGCCCCGCACAAAACCGACCAACCCGCTTGACGTGCGGATCTTATACCAGCTGTAGCCGCCTGCGGAGGTGGGCTGCGCAAGCAGGTCAACCACCGAGTTCAGCGCCAGCACCGTGCCGGTCTTGGAACCGTTTGCGGTCTTTCGCACGCGGGTGCTGGGCTTGGTGATCGTCACCGTGCCGATAGCCGCTTCCCCGCCCGAAGATCCGCCGCCCGAGGAACCGCCCGCGTTGACAAAGCTGCCCATCAGCCAGCCGTCCAGGTTATTATATACCACCTTGTACCATGTGGTTCCGCCAGAGGTCGTAACATTGGTGTAGGTCAGCGTGACGCCCTTGGGCACCACGGCCAGCCGCGCGCTCTTGGTGGAGGTGGATTTGCGGAGGTTCACGCTTACGTTGGTCTTGAGGGTGCCCGTCGTTGCGGTGCTGCCGCCGGACGAGCCGCCGGATGAGCCGCCGGAAGAACCACCGCCGGAAACCGTACCGCCGGATGCCAGGCCAAACAGGGCCGCCTGCGTGAGCGGGCCGGCGCTGCCATCCGTATCCAGCCCTTTGGCGCGCTGGAACTTGCGAACCTCGTCTGAGGTCTTCTCGCCATACTCGCCGTCCATCGCGACGGAATAGCCCAGCAGGTTCAGCGCATACTGTACCGCCTGCACGCGGATATCGCCCACCAGCCCGTCCGACTTGCGAAGCGTCGTATACGGGGTCTGCGTCCAGACCGTGCCCGTAATGTAGCTGGTCACGTCGGCGTCGGACATGATGCTGCCCTGTACGTCGCTCCTGAGCACGTTATAGCGCTTACCCAGATAATAGACGCTGTAATACTCCCGCCCGTCGGTGGGATGGGTGTAATAATCGTCCGTCACCAGCTGGCAGACCGTGCCTGCCGCGGGCGCGACCGTCGTTCCAACGCCGTAGGTGTCGCCGGTGAAAAACACGACGGGCGCGGCGAGCTTGATGTACACCTTCGTGTTGGAAGGCGTCAGATCGCTTGGATAGCGCCCGGCAGAGACTGCGCCCAAAGCGGTCGGGAGCATGGAAAAAAGCAGGCACACCGCCAGCGCCAGCGACAATAAGGCGCGCGGCGCTCCCGCGGTTGTCCTTCTCTTCCGATCATTGATCCTCATGGCGAAACCTCCGTATTTCTGCGGCAAAAGCCGAAAATCATAGCGTCTATCCAAACGGATAGGAACCCTTTTATCATGCTCATAATATTACAATTTTATTACGTTGTCAATGCTTTTTTCTTACTTTTGATAACACTTTTCCGACAGCCATGATCATTTTATAAAGCACCACAACATATTGTGCAATATCACCTCATACGGCTGTTCAAACCACCATTTCAGCGATATCCAAAAGCAACGCGTCCGCATCTTCACGCGCCGTCAGTACGGAGGTGCAGACGCGTACGGCGCTATGCGTTTCATCCACCTTTTCCCAAAAGGAGAAGCGGTATTTTTTCGAAAGCCGCTCGAGCGCCGCGTCGGGAATAATGGGAAAAATCTGGTTGGCCGGCGTATCCACAAGCATGCCGCAGCCACGCGCAAGAAACGCCCGCTTCAGCTTCTGCGCCATCGCGTTGGCCCGTCCGGACAATTTTACATAATCATCGCCGTCCATCATCGCTTCAAACTGCACGCCCAGCAGCCTTCCCTTGGCAAGCATGCCGCCGCGCTGCTTAATATGATACCGGAAGCAATCCTTCAACTGCGCGTTCGTCAGCACAATCGCCTCGCCAAACAGCAGACCGACCTTGGTGCCGCCGATGGTAAACGCGTCGCAGATCCGCGCCAGAAACGCGAGATCTACTTCCGGCTCCGCCGCCAGCCCATATCCCAGGCGCGCGCCGTCTATAAACAGCAAAACGCCTAGCTCGCGGCAGGTATCGGCCATGGCCGTAAGCTCGGCGCGGGTATAGAGCGTGCCCAGCTCTGTCGGATGGCTCAGGTAAACCATTCCGGGCCGTACAATATGCTCGTGACTCGCGTCTTCACGCTGCGAAGCCACGGCGGCGCGCACCTGTCCGGCCGTAATTTTTCCGTCGCGCTGGGCAAGGGGTATCGCCTTGTGTCCCGTGGCCTCCACCGCGCCGGTTTCATGCGCGTTGATATGCCCCGTATCCGCGCACAGCACGCCCTCAAACGGCCTGAGCGCGGCCGCAATCACGGTCAGGTTCGCCTGTGTGCCGCCCACCACAAAGTGCACCGCGGCATCCGCACGGCCGCATTTTTCACGGATTAAATCGGCAGCCCGGCCGCAATGCGGGTCTTCGCCATAACCGCTGGTTTGCTCCCCATTGGTTTCACACAGCGCCCTCAATACCTTTTCCGTCGCGCCGCCCGTATAGTCGCATTCAAAATGAAGCATTATCCCCACCCTTTCCCTTTATATATTCATATGTCCGTTTTACACCGTTCATCCTACACTTCGCGTGCGGAGGTGTCAAGCGCGGGCATGTGTTGCGGGCCTCCGCTTGCCCGTATATGCCAAATATGCTACACTGTCCCTGTTCCTCATCTTCATACGGAAAGGGCGGCGTCGTTATGACCTCATCCCCCTCCCGGCGGGCCGTCCCGCTTTGGCTGGTGTTTGCTTATGCGCTGATCCTGTCGGCTGTGGCGCTCTTTTTCTGCTCTAAATCCTCGTTTGGCTATCCAATTAATGATTGGGCGGACGCCAACATCTACTTTACCATCGGCAAAGGAATGCTTCGCGGCGAGGTGGTCTACCGCGACCTGTACGACCACAAAGGGCCGCTTTTGTACGCGCTTCATGCCCTGTGCGCGCTGGTTTCACCAATGAGCTTTACGGGCGTCTACCTGCTGGAAACGCTCTGTGCCGCCGCGTTCCTCACCTTCGCCTACCGGCTGCTTGCGCTCTACGGCGCTGACAGGGCGGCTTTTCTGGCGTTGCCCGTTATCGCGCTTACGGTTTATACATCGCTTAGCTTTCAGCAGGGCGATAGCGCCGAGGAGCTCTGCCTCCCCCTTCTCGCGTTTTCGCTATATGACCTGCTGGATTATTTCAAACGGCGTCATCCCGCGCCCATGCGCGCGGGGAGGCTTATGCTGAACGGTCTCGCGTTCGGCTGCGTATTCTGGATCAAGTTTACCATGACGGGTCTGCACGCGGGCTTCCTGCTATCCCTGTTCATCGCACAGGCCGCGCGGGGAAGGTGGCGGGAGGCCTTTCGCAGCGTGGGCTGGTTTACTGTTGGGTTCGTCTTATCCTGCCTGCCGTGGCTGGCTTATTTCGGGCTCAACGGCGCTGTGCTTCCCTGGTTGAAAACCTATCTCTATGACAACCTCTTTCTATACTCGGACGGTGGCGGGGCTGCCGGGGTGGCTGGGCGCATCAAGGAAATGGCCAAATCCGGCTTGGCCTGGCTTGGCGGAAACCTGCGCTATACGCTTGTGCTTGTGCTCGGGCTTGGCTGGGGCATATGCCGCGGGCAGGCAATGAAGTGGGAGCGCATGGCGATTCTGCTGACGTCGGCGCTTTGCGCGCTAGGCGTGTTCGTCGGGGGAAAAAGCTATCCCTATTACGGCCTTGCGTTGGCCGCGTTTGTCTCTCTTGGCTTTGCTCCCCTATGCCTGGCGCTCTGCCGTCCGCTGAACGCCCTGGCCTCGCGGCGCGGGCTTCTGCCTGCGACCGGCGCGCTTTGCTGCGCGGCCTGCCTGGCTCTTTGCCCGGCGCTAAGCCCCAATGTAAAGGAATCCTTTGGCCTGCCCAGGAAGGAAACCATGCAATACCAGTTCGCGGAGGTGCTTGAGCGGTATGATCGCCCCACGCTGCTCAACTACGGCTTTATGGATGCCGGCTTTTACACGGCGGCAGGCATTGTGCCCAGCGTGAAATACTTTCACCAGACCAACGTTCCCCTTCAGGAAATGTTAGACGAGCAAATTCGTTATATTGAAGACGGCGTCTGCGATTTTGTCGTCACGCGCGGCAAGCAGCCCGCAAGCATCGACCGTCTCTACGAGCTTATCGCCACGGCGGACAGCCCCGCGGGCTTCTGGTATGAGCATGTCTACCTTTACCGGCTCAAATCGCTGGGCGCGCCGTAAGTCCGTGCAAACGCGCCTGCGGAGACGAAACGGGCCTCTTCTGCCGTTGATTGCGGTATGGGTTGCTTGAACTTGAAAACCGATACGAACGAGGGGGGCGGAGTGAAAACGACTGCCGCCGCGCGCCGCCGCAAATGGCTTATTATCTCTGTGGTGGCATTCTGTGCTCTTGGATTGCTGACGGGGCTGGTGCTTTACCGCGGGCTAACGCTCAGGCGGTACGCGCTCGCGGCCGGCGCGGCGCTCCCGCCCTTGCACTTCATGCTGGTGAGCGACCTCCACAGCGTCAGCTACGGGGAAGGCCAGCGCGAAATACTTTCGATGATCAGCTCGCAAAATCCCGACGCTATTTTTTTGGCCGGTGATTTTTTCGATTCGCTGTATCCCAGCCATCCATCGCTTGCTTTTTTTTGAGGGCGTGACTGCTATCGCACCCTGCTTTTTTGTCAGTGGCAACCACGATCTGCGGCGCGGGGCATACGACGCCGTTCTGCCATTTTTAGAAGGCCTTGGCATTATGGTGCTGGATGGCGATGCGGCGGCCATGGACGTCCGGGGCAGGCGCGTTTATGTGAGCGGCATCGGTGATCCTACCTATGACGCCTATACGGATGATCTGCTCCGCTACCTGCGCCAGCTTGACAGCAGCTTCTCCTCCCTTCCCGGGGATGGATACCGCATTTTGCTTGCGCCCCGTCCGGAGCTGATCGACTGGTACGCCAGATACGGCTTTGATCTGGTGCTTAGCGGGCATACGCACGGCGGCCAGGTGCGCATACCTCTGTTGCTCAATGGATTGTACGCGCCGCCGCAGGGCTGGTTTGCCAGGTATACAGGCGGATTGTACCGCGTCGGCGATACTGCCCTCATCATCAGCCGGGGCTGTTCATACTATCCTCAAATCCCCAGAATCTTTAACCCACCGGAGATTTGTCTTATCAATGTCGATTGAGCGTCGAAAGATATTTTGCGTTTTCATCTCTCTCTTTCACAGAAAAACAACTAAATATAATGATTTTAAATCAGCATTTGACATTTCTTGATATCCGGCGTACAATACCAAGCTGACAGCGTATTCGTTTCTTCCTATTAAATGGAATTAAACGAAACATCCATAATACCCAAATAAGGAGAGGGCCATTATGTTTCTTGTCTTTTTTTTGCTCTGGGTCGTGTTTAACGGCCGCTTGACGTGGGAGATCGCTGCCTTCGGCGCGGTAATCTCGGCCGTGCTGTATGCGTTTTGCTGCGCGTTCCTGGACTACAGCCCCAAAAAGGATCTGGCCGCACTGCGCCGCGTGCCCAAGATGCTTCGCTATCTGGGGCTTTTAATCATGGAGATTATCAAGGCAAACGCGGCGCTGACGCGCATTGTGTTCAACCGCAAAATCGAGGTAAAGCCCCAGCTTGTTACCTTTAAAACCCCGTTAAGCGGCCCGGTAACCAAAAGCGTTCTGGCGGACTCCATCACGCTTACGCCCGGCACCATCACCGTGCTTTCCGGGGGTGACGAGCTGACGGTTCACTGCCTGGACAAGGGTTTTATGGATGGCATTGACGATACGCCGTTCCAGCGGCGGCTGCTTGATATGCAGGAGGGAGGAAATGGCCGTGACGCTTGAAAACGCCTACCACGTATTCTTTATGGCGGTGCTGGTCTGCCTGAGCATCCTCACGCTGTTATGCCTGTTCCGCGCCATTCGCGGGCCCCGCATCGCGGACAGGATCGTTTCCATCAACATGATATGCACGCTTACCCTCGCCATGATCTGCATCCTGGCCATGATGCTGGGAGAGGGCTACCTGGTCGACGTGGCGCTGGTCTATGCGCTGCTGGGCTTTCTGGCCGTGGTGGTGCTGTGCAAGGTATACATGGGCGTAGCGCTGGAGCAGCGGGAGCGGCGCGCGGCAAAAAGCGCGCAGTCCGCCGCGCGGGAACAAAAGGAGGCGGAGCAAAATGCTTGACTGGGTTCGTTTCTGGCTGACCGTAATGCTGATGCTGTGCGGGCTTTTCTTCCTGCTGATCGGCGTGGTCGCGCAGTACCGCTTTCACTACGTGCTTAACCGCATGCACGGGGCCTCGATGGGCGATTCTTTGGGGCTTTTTCTTGTGCTGGTATCGCTGTGCGTCAGTTCCAATGATGGCTGGCTCATCGTTAAATACCTGCTGGTGACGGTTTTCCTGTGGCTTACCAGCCCCACGGCCAGCCACCTGATCGCCCGGCTGGAGCTTACCACCAACGAGCACCCCGAGCAGGAAATGGAAATATTGACTTTGGACGCAGAGGAGGCGAAACGCGCATGAACAGCCTGTTTACCGTCATCGTGCTGGGCTTTCTGCTCACCTGCGCCATCGCCACGTGCATAAGCCGCAACCTGCTTGTGAGCGTGGTCATCTTCATGGCGTACAGCCTTTTGATGAGCATCGTGTGGATGCTCCTTCAGTCCCCCGATCTCGCCATCACGGAGGCGGCCGTCGGCGCGGGCGTGACGAGCGTGCTGTTCTTCATCACGCTGAAAAAAATACACGCCATCAAGGGCGAGAGGGAGGACGAGCATGAGTCGGACGAATGAACCCCGTCTTTCGCTTGCCCAGCGCTTCAAGCGCTGGATGACCGAGGACGAGCACCGGCTGGATGAGGAAATCAAGCGCAGCGTTACGGAGCCGTCCCTGCGCGCGCAGCATGAGATCAGCCCCGAGCTGTTTGCCGAGCAGGAGGCGGAGCTTGAGCAACACATAAATCAGTTGCGCCAGGAGGAGCACAAGCAATACGAGCGCCTTCACGAGTGGTCGCAGCAGCAGGGCTTTAAGTGGCTCAACCACATCTACCGCACGCTTTCCGTGCTGGTATGCGCGGCCATCATCCTGTTCCTGTTAAAGACGGTCGTGGCGCTGCCGCCCTTTGGAGCGGCGGATAACCCCTACAACAACGAGGTTTCCGAACGCTATATTGAAAAGGGCATCGAGGAAACGGGCGCGGTCAACTTCGTTACCGGCATGATTCTGGATTACCGCGCCTTCGATACCTTCGGCGAGTCCACCGTGCTGTTTGTGGCCGCATGCAGCGTCATTCTTCTTTTAAAGCTTGGCGACCACTCGCCGGAGCATCCCTCCCCCGCCATGCTTGAGGCCGAGTTTGACGACCGCCACCATGAGCCGAAGAACGACTCGATCCTTCAGCTTGCGGCGCGCGTGCTGGTGCCCATCATCCTGCTGTACGGCATGTATATCATTCTAAACGGGCACCTGAGTCCGGGCGGCGGCTTCAGCGGCGGCGCGGTCATGGGCGCCGGACTGATTCTTTACCTAAACGCCTTCGGCTTTCAAAAAACCGAGCGCTTTTTCACCTACAAGACCTTCCGCTGGATTACCTTCCTTGCGCTGATGACCTACGGCGGGCTTAAAAGCTACTCGTTTTTCATGGGTGCCAACCACCTGGAAAGCGGCATCCCGCTGGGCACGCCGGGCGCTATCCTGTCCTCGGGCCTGATCCTGCCGCTTAATATTTGCGTGGGCCTGATCGTCATGTGCACGATGTACGCGTTCTACACGCTGTTTCGCAAAGGAGGTATGTGATATGTGGGAGACGGTTTCCAACCACCTGGAGGAAATCGTGGCCGTGCTCCTGTTCGGCATCGGCTTTACGACGCTGCTTCTGCAGCGCAACCTCATTAAAAAGATCATCGGGCTCAACATCATGGATACCGCCGTGTACCTGTTTTTAACGTCCGTAGGCTATATCAACGGGCGTACCGCCCCCATCCTCAAGGACGGTATCACCTCCGCGGCCAACTACATCAACCCCATTCCAAGCGGTCTTGTGCTGACGGGCATCGTGGTCAGCGTGAGCGTTACCGCGCTCATGCTCTCCCTCACCATCCGCCTGTACCGCCGGTACCACACGCTGGACTTTGACCGCATTACACTGCTGATGAAGGGGGAGGACAGCTAAATGCAGTTTGTTCAAAACGTGCCCTTCTTTTCCATCATGCTTTGCATGATCAGCGGCATCGCCTCGGCAATGGTTCCCTCACGCGTGGCCAAGTGGTGGACGGTCGCACTTTCGGCGCTGGTTTGCGCGCTCAATGGGTGGCTGCTCGCTTTCCTGCTTCGCTATGGCGAGAGCTATAACTTCATGATGGGCCATTTCCCCGCGCCATGGGGCAACGAGCTGCGCGCGGGCGTGCTGGAAGCGCTGCTGGCCGTATGCTTCAGCCTCATCCTTCTGGCGAGCATGCTGGGCGGCATGCGCAAGCTGGAGGAGCAGGTGGATCGTAAAAAGCAGAACCTCGTGTGCGTGATGCTCGACCTTGTGCTCGCGGCCATGATGTCCATGCTCTACACCAACGACCTTTTCACCGCCTATGTCTTTATCGAAATCATGACCATCGCGGCCTGCGCGCTGATCATGTCGCGCCAGAACGGCCGCACAATGGTTTCCGCCATGCGCTACATGATCATGAGCTTGCTGGGGTCCGGCCTTCTGCTTATCGCTATTTCCATCACCTATAACCTCACCGGCCATCTGCTGATGGAAAACATTCATGAATCATTGGTCGCCCTTCACGAATCCGGCGAATACGAAACGCCGCTTACCGTCATCATCGGCCTGTTTTTCGTGGGCCTGGGCATCAAAAGCGCGCTGTATCCGTTCCACACCTGGCTGCCCGACGCCTACGGCTACTCCACGCCCGCCGCGAGCGCGGTTTTAAGCAGCATCGTCAGCAAGGCCTATGTGTTCTTACTGATTAAAATCTTCTACCGCGTCATCGGCCTGGAGCTGGTGATCGAGAACCACGCCATCAACCTGCTATTTATCTTCGGCGTCGCCGGGATGATCATGGGCAGCGTAAACGCCATGCACAGCCACGACCTGCGGCGCATGGTGGCGTTCAGCTCCGTGGCGCAGATCGGCTACATCTACGCGGGCATGGGGCTTGGCACGGAGGCCGGCTTTGTGGCGGCGCTCTACCACCTGCTGATGCACGCGATGGCAAAGAGCGCGCTGTTTATCTCTTCCTCCGGCCTGGCGGACGCGTCCGGCAACAGCAAGCGGTTTTCCGACCTGCGCGGCGCGGGCTTCCGTTACCCCGCGGCGGGCGTATGCTTCAGCGCCGGCGCGATGAGCCTTGTCGGTATCCCGGTGCTTGGGGGCTTTGTCAGCAAGCTCTATTTCAGCGAGGCGGCCCTTCAGCGGGGAGGCGTCCACCTGTGGGTCCTTTTGATCGCACTGGCGCTTAGCACGCTGCTTAACGTGTTTTACTTCATGCGGACCGTCATCACGCTGTACCGTCCGCCGCGCGAGGGCTTCACGCCCCCGCCGTTTGAAAAGAGCAGGCTTTCCACAGCCGCGATGTGGGGCTTCGTGCTGCTCAACCTGCTGGTGGGCCTGCTGGCGCAGCCGATTGTGACGGCAATCGCGCGCGGGCTTCACATGTTTGCGTAAGGAGGCGACAGAGATGCAAGCGATTTTACTGGTTCTGGTCCCCCTGTTCCCCATACTGTGCGCGGCGCTCTGCTGGTTTCTGCCCGCGCTTCGGGAGACAAAACCCCGCAACGCGTTTGTGATGACGGCGCTCGCGCTCAGCTTTCTGCTAACAGTGGCGCTCTGCCTGACCGGCGATGGAAGCCTCTCGCTTTTTTCCATTACGGCCACGCTGCCGATCGTTTTTCAGTCGGACACGCTCGGCCGGCTGTTCGCGCTGCTGATCTCGGCCATGTGGCTTAACTCCTGCGCGTTCAGCTTCGGCTATATGGCCCACGACGGCGCGCAGCGGCGGTATTATACGTTTTACCTGCTTACGCTGGGCGCGCTGCTGGGCATCAGCTTCGCGGGCACGCTGGTCACCATGTACCTGTGCTTTGAGATGATGACGCTGCTTTCCGTGGCGCTGGTGCTTCACAACATGACCAAAGAAGCCGTCGCGGCGGGCGTCAAGTACCTGATCTACTCCATCGCGGGCGCGATGATGGGCCTCTTCGGCATTTTCTTCTTCACCCAGAGCGCGCAGACGCCGCTGTTTGTGCCCGGCGGATCGCTGGACCCCTCGGCAATCGCGCAAAGCGGCGGTACGCTTCTGTGGGTGCTGCTGGTAACCATCATTGGCTTTGGCACCAAGGCGGGCATGTTCCCCATGCACGGCTGGCTGCCCACAGCGCACCCCATCGCCCCCGCGCCCGCCAGCGCGGTGCTTTCCGGCGTAATCACCAAAACGGGTGTGCTGTGCATCATCCGCGTGCTGTACTACGTTGTCGGGCCAGATTTTGTGCGGGGCACATGGGTGCAGACCGTGCTTCTGATTCTGGCGCTGATCACCGTATTTATGGGGTCCATGATGGCTTTCAAGGTGACGGGCCTGAAAAAGCGGTTGGCTTACTCGACTGTATCGCAGGTCAGCTATATGCTGTTCGGACTGTTCCTGCTTAACGAACTCGCCTTCACGGGCGCGATTTTGCATGTATTTTTCCATAGCGTGATGAAGAACGCGCTGTTCCTTTGCGCGGGCGCGGTCATCCTGAAGACTGGAAAGACGGACGTGCGCGACCTTCGCGGCATCGGCAAACAAATGCCCGTTACCCTGTGGTGCTTTACGCTGGCGGGCGTCGGCCTGGTGGGCGTGCCTCCGATGAGCGGCTTCCTGAGCAAATGGCAACTCGCGCAGGGCGCGCTTGCGAGCGCCATTCCGGTTTTCAATTGGCTTGGGCCCGTGGTGCTGCTTGTATCTGCCCTGCTGACGGCGGCGTACCTGCTGCCGGTCAGCATCGACGGCTTCTTCCCCGGCCGGCCGGAAGGCGCTGAAGCCGGAGCCTATCCATCCTGCGAGGTGGGCGCAAAAATGTTGATTCCGCTGATCGTCCTGGCGGCGCTTACCGTGCTTTTGGGGCTGTGGCCTTCCCTGTTGCAGACGGCAATCGAAACCGTCGCGGCAGGCGTGCTGTAAGGGAGGGGATAAAAAATGCTGCTTGTTTCACTGGCCATTCCCGCCCTGGGCGCGGCCGCGCTGTTTCTATGGCGGCCGGAAAGCCGCAGGGTACGCAACATCTTTATTCTCGCGGTAACGCTGATCACCTCCGCGTTTACGGCGGGGTGCGTGTTTACCTCCGGCGCGCATCAACTGACATTGCTCAGGCTGACGCCCGCGCTGACCATCAGTTTCCGTCTGGACGGCCTTGGGCGCGTGTTTTCCGGACTGATCGCGTTCCTGTGGCCGCTTGCGACGCTCTACGCCTTTGAATACATGCGCCACGAGGGTGGCGAGAACACCTTCTTCGGCTTTTACCTGCTAAGCTACAGCGTTACGCTCGGCATCGCCTTTGCGGAGGATCTGATGACGCTGTATATCTTCTATGAGCTTCTGACGCTTTCCACGCTGTTTTTGGTCATGCACGGCATGAAAGCACAGAATGTATATGCCGGACGCAAGTATGTTTACTATTCGCTTGGCGGCGCGGCGCTGGCGTTTCTATCGCTGGTTACGGTTATCCATTTCAGCGGTACCTCCAACTTTACCATCGGCGGTATTCCCGCGATGCGGGACGCGCCCATGTCGCTGATTCTGCCCATGTTTACCCTTGGCTTCCTTGGCTTTGGCGTTAAAGCGGCGATTTTTCCGCTGCATGGCTGGCTGCCCACGGCCAGCGTGGCGCCCACGCCCGTTACCGCACTTTTGCACGCCGTGGCCGTGGTTAAGGCCGGCGCGTTCGCGGTTATCCGCATGAGCTATTACTGCTTCGGCGCCGATCTGGTGCGCGGCACCTGGGCGCAGGCTGTCTGCCTCACGCTGGCGATGCTGAGCATCCTCATCGGCAGCGCGATGGCTGTGCGCGAGCAGCACTTGAAGCGCCGCCTGGCCTATTCCACCATGAGCAACCTGAGCTACGTGCTGTTCGGCGCGATGCTTTTGACCCCGGCGGGCTTACGCGGCGGCCTGCTGCATATGGTTTTCCACGCGCTGATGAAGATATCCCTGTTCAGCTGTGTTGGCGCTGTGATGGTTCAAACCGGCAAAACCCACGTGGAGGATTTGCGCGGCATGAGCAGGAGAATGCCGTTTATCATCGCGGTATTCGCGTTTTGCGCCGTCGAGCTGGTGGGCATTCCCCCGTTTGTGGGCTTCCAGAGCAAATGGGCGCTGGCCACCGCAGCGCTGGACAGTGGAAGCGTGCTGGGCGTCGCCGGCATCGCCGTGCTGCTGATCTCCGCCATTTTGACGGCCATCTATCTGCTGGTGCCCGCCGTATCCGCCTATGCGCTGCCCCTCTCGTCCAATGCCGGGCTTGAGGAGCGCGGCTACGATCCGGGTCCGTGCATGAAAATCCCGCTTGTAATTCTGTGCGTGGTCATGCTCGCGCTCGTGTTCTTCTCCGCCCCGCTCGCGGATTTTCTCGGGCAGGTAGCGGGCGGGCTGCTTTAAGGAGGGTCGATATGCAAGGAAATCCACTATTGTTAATCGCGGCGGTAACGCCGATCTTTGCCGCGCCCCTGGCGTGGCTGCTGGGCCGCACGCAAAAGCGCGGCGCGGTGACGGCGATGATCGCCTCCAGCGCCCTGACGCTTGGTATGCTTCTGTGGCTGCTCGCCGGGGCGGCAGGCGGCGCGGAAGCCGCGTTTTCCTGGGACGGCCTGTGCGGCCTTGGTCTTTCGATGCGCGCGGACGGCTTCCGTGCGCTCTACGCCTGTATCGCGGGCTTTATGTGGCTGGTTACGTCCATATTCAGTCATGATTATTTCGCGCATGAGCACAGCGTGGGCCGCTATGCGTTGTTCACGCTCATCACACTCGGCGCTACGGTTGGGCTCTTTTTGTCCGATACGCTGTACAGCGCGTTCCTGTTCTTCGAGGTAATGTCACTGGCAAGCTATCCTTGGGTGGCGCACGAGGAGACACCCGAGGCCATGCGTGCCGCCCAGACATACCTCTATATCGCTATCATCGGCGGCCTGGTGATGCTGATGGGGCTGTTCCTGTTGCCCGGCGGCATGGCGGCCGCCAGCTTCTCCGCGCTGCCCGAAATGGCGCAGGCCGTGGGGCTGGACGCGCTTTGGCTGCCCGCCTTGCTCATCCTGTTTGGCTTCGGAGCAAAGGCCGGTTCGTTCCCCTTGCACATCTGGCTACCAAAAGCGCACCCGGTCGCGCCCGCCCCGGCGAGCGCGTTGCTGTCCGGCATGCTCACCAAGGCCGGCATCTTCGGCATGCTGGTGCTGAGCGGCTTCCTGATGCGCGGCAGCGAAAGCTTTGCCGACCTGATCTTCCGCCTGGGTGTGATTACGATGTTCCTTGGCGCGCTGCTGGCGGTATTCTCCGTCAACTTAAAGCGCACGCTGGCATGCTCGTCCTTAAGTCAGATCGGCTTTATTATGGTCGGCGTGGGCATAAGCGGCCTTCTTGGCGGTGAAAACGGCCTCGCGGCGTTCGGAACGGTTCAGCACATGGTCAATCACTCCCTGTTCAAGTTGGTGCTGTTCCTCTGTGCGGGCGTGGTTGCAATGAACGCCCACGCGCTTGAGCTTGACGACGTTCGCGGCTTTGGCCGGGGCAAGCCTGTGCTGCATTTCGCGTTTCTGATGGGCGCGCTTGGTATCAGCGGTGTGCCGCTGTTCAGCGGGTACATCAGCAAGTCGCTGCTGCACGAGGGCATCCTGGAGTATATAGCCCATCTCTCCCATGTCGGGGGCAACGCCGCTCCCTATGAAATCGCGGAGTGGATATTCCTCATCTCGGGCGGCATGACGCTGTGCTATATGCTCAAGCTTTACATCTGCCTGTTTTGGCAGAAGCATCCGACCCGGCAGGCGGAGTTCGACGCGCAAAAGAACTACCTGTCCCCCGCTCCCGCCGTTGCCCTCACGCTCTGCGCGGCGGTCATCCCGGCGCTGGGAATGCTGCCGGGCGTGCTGATGACAGGCGTAGGCAGTCTGGCGCAGCCTTTCCTCAACGCCGCCACCCCACCCTTACCCATCGCTTATTTCAGCGCGGAAAACCTGATGGGCGCGGGGAAATCGCTGATCATGGGCGGCATTCTTTACGCGCTTGTGCGCATCTGGCTGACAGATGCCGACCAGCGCGGCACCGTACGCTATTTAAACCGCTGGCCCCGTGCGCTGGACCTTGAAAACCTGCTATACCGCCCGGTGCTCTCGCTGCTTGCCGCCATCGGTTACGGCGTCGCCTACCTGCTTGACCACCTGACGGACTGGCTGGTATTCCTGCTCAAGGGCTTTGGCCTGTTTCTGGGCCGGATGCTTGACGGCAGCACGGACGGCCTGACCCTCGCCGCCCGCAAAACCGTGCTGTCCCCTAAGCAGAAGAGCGCGCCCATTCCCGTCGGCACGCGGTTCACCTTTGCCGTTGGCCGCTTCTTCGACTGGTGCGCCGGGTTGCTCAACAAAACCGTGCGCCGTAACAACCCGATACAGACCAGCTTTGTATCGGTCTTTGCCGCCGGCCGCGAAGAGGCGATTACCCAGTTCAGGCAGCTGACCCGCTCGATCAGCTTTGGGCTGTTGATGTTCTGCCTTGGGCTTTATGTGACGCTGGCATACCTGTTGTTCTAACCGCCGCAAAGCCGCGTTACGTCCTATGCGATACGGAGCCGCGGGGCCCCAGGGGCGG
>JAEYOW010000011.1 GCA_023411375.1 Bacillota bacterium
GCATGGTCTCTACTACCATTTGCTTAAACTCGGCTGTGTATCGCTTGTTTGGTGCTCCCTTTGGCATAATAAATCACCCCTAATGTTAGTAGTATATCATACTGTCTAACATTAGGGGTGCAGTTCATATTTAGGCGCGGCGGCTCTCTGTTATGTATGAGGCGGGAGCCTGCGGCTCAGCCGACCTCTCCCTCGAAATCAGCCTCGTCCTCCCAGTCATACCGGCCATCGTCGGTATAGGTACTGTCAAAATCAAGCTCGCCGGGCGAGCCTGATACGCACGACACGGGCACAAATCCACGGATGAGGCCCGCGTTCGTTTGAACGTCTACATAGGCCCAGTCGCCGTTTTTACCGTCGGTGTAGGGACCCAGCAGGGTGACTTCCGCCCCGGGGCTGAGGGTTGCCAGCGCCGTCCTGCTTCCGTCAGGTTCGTCGGTTACGGCGCAGTTTTCCACAATCACGCCGCTGTCGTAATAAAGCTCCAGCTCGTCCAGATCCAGCTTATCCTTCAGCTTGCGCTCCAGGGTATAGCCGATGCGCCAGCTTCCGCCGTTGGTTTCGTACTCCACCGCGATCCAGCCCTTTTCCCGCCCGGCGATCCGCACCTTTTCGTTGGTGCTCGCACCGGCCTTGCCGTTTGCACAGCGGTAGTAGTTTTCTCCCGGCCCGGTAAAAACCTCAAGCTTTTGCCCGGCCTTGAGCTCGTAGGAACGGAAGTTGAGCACAGAGTTGCGCTCCGCCTCTTCGTTGGTCGTGGGCAAAGCCCGCCCGGCCTTGTTGGTGGTCTTTTGGGCGCGCATTTCCTGCAGCACCTGGTGAACCAGCTTTTCATTGGCCTGTTCAAACTTGTTTAACAGCCCGTAGCGGTATTTCGGGTTAACCTGATACCAGGCCTGGGCGCGGAAATACAAGTCGTACTTCTCGCCCGCGCGGAAGGCGCGCCCATGACGGGCGAAAAACTCGTTGTAGATATAACCCAGCGCCTCGTATTGCCAGTCCCACAGCTCCGCCTCCGTAAGATAACGGGCATCGCTGTCCTCGATAATGTAATAGTTGTTCTGTTCCCCCAATGCCGCCGGGCAAAATTGTAACACAACAACTACCATAAGAAGCATCGCGCTGAAAAACCTAGTCGCTTTCATCCATTCATTCCCCTTTCGTATGGCAACAGCCATCAGTTGCACTTTTTCCTCAAATTCAGGCCTCTCACGTAACCAATTCTCTATTGATATCATACACCGGTGCAGCCGTGCTGTCAACCGCATCTTTTTCCCTTGTCTTGCGCGCGGCGGAGGCGTATACTGTTCTTAGCGACTGTCAAGGGAGGTTTGATTATGAAAATTGGTTTTATCGGTATCGGCGTTATGGGTGAAAGCATGGCGCGGCACCTGATGCAAAAAGGACACGGCCTTACGGTGTTTAACCGTACCAAAGCAAAGGCGGAAACGCTGCTTAAGGAGGGCGCGGCCTGGGCGGAGAGCGCCGGAGCCTGCGCGAGGGAGCAGGATGCGGTCATCACCATCGTCGGCTTTCCCAGCGATGTGGAAGAGGTGTATCTGGGCCAGGGCGGCATTGTGGAAAACGCAAAGCCAGGCGCCTTTCTCATCGACATGACCACCACCAGCCCCGCGCTGTGGCAACGCATCGCACAGGCGGCGGTTGAGCGCGGCATGCGGCCGCTGGACGCACCCGTATCCGGCGGCGACACGGGCGCGCGCAATGCGACGCTCAGCATCATGGTGGGCGGTGAAAAGGCTGATTTTGACGCGTGCCTGCCTCTATTTGAATGCATGGGCAGGAATATTGTGCTCACGGGCGGCGCCGGTTGCGGACAGCATACCAAAATGGCCAATCAGATCGCCATCGCCGGCGCGGTGGCCGGCGTTGCGGAGGCCATCCGCTACGGAGAAGCCTGCGGGCTGGATCCGTGCAACATGCTGTCATGCATTTCTGCCGGCGCGGCCGGAAGCTGGCAGATGAGCAACAACGGCCCTAAAATGATTGAGGGCGACTATGCTCCGGGCTTCTTTATCAAGCACTTTATCAAGGATATGCGCATTGCCGCCGAGGAGGCGGAAAGCCATGCGGCATGGCTGCCGGTGATGGATCAGGTGCTCACCCTGTATGAGGAGCTGATGGATCACGGCAAGGGCGATCTCGGTACGCAGGCGATTATCGAGAGCTATCGGTAGACATATGAAAACCGTACGATTTAAGCAATTCGCGTTTTTTAGGTTAACCGCGCAAGACCGGACAACCTGTTCCGGCCTTTGGGTAGAATCGCCAGTTCATTGTGATGTTTGCCGAAGGAGAAAGTGTTCAAGGATATTGGGTCGGCGACGGTAGCCGCTGGAATGACGATTGAGGGTGCGGAACCTTAGGCCCTTTCCCCTTTGTCATCCCCCCGAACCCGCACGCACAAAAGAGCCGCGAGCGCACCGTTTTGAGGCGCCGCGCGGCTCTTTTTGCATATATGCGCAGTTACTTAGCTGCCAGTTTTGCGTCCACCAGGCGCTCATATTCATCCACAAGGCCGCCAAAGTAGTTCAGCGCCCGCTGATAGCTTTCTTCCGCCAGCGGATCCACCCCCGCCGCCCTGAGCAGTTCGGCCGGAGACGCAGAGCAGCCCAGCGTGAGGAAATTCAGATAGGCCTCCACCGCGCCGGGTTCCCCGCTCATAATCCTCTCGCACAGGGAAGCCGCGTAGCAAACGGACGTCGCATATTGGTAAACGTAGTAATTATCATAAAAATGAGGAATACTCGCCCACTGGTACCGTCCATCGGGGAAGGTTTTGATCTCATCGCCACGATACTGCGCGTAAAGCTCGGCCCACCGTTCGCTCAGCGCCTCCGCGTCCAACGCGCCGCCCGCCTCTACGGTCTTATACAGCTCATCCTCAAACTCGGCGTACAGCACCTGCATAAACATCGTGCCCGAAAACATGGACAGCACGTTTTCCAGGTAGAACAACCTTTCGTCATCCGTGGCGGCGCTGTTGATCTTGTGGGTATAATAGAGCAGCTCGTTTGTGGTGGAAGTTACCTCATGGGTAAAGATGCCCGGGGAGGCGTATAAATCCTCCTGGTTTTTAGCGGAGAGATAGGTGTAGACAGAGTGCCCCATCTCATGCGCAAGGGTGGATACATCATTGGGCAGGCCCGCAAAGTTAAACAGCATGAACGGCATGTACTCATTGCCCGCGCCCATGGAAAAAGCGCCCGTCACCTTGGTATCGGTGGGATAAACGTCCAGATGTCCCCTTTCGATCATCCGGTCGAATATGGCGATATACTCATCGCCCAGTACCGCGAGCGCCTCGCGCACCTGCTCTACCGTTTCGTCATAGGTGATTTCCACGGCGGCATAGTCCGATACGAAGGTAGCCATATCGAACGGATACTGTACCTCCAGCCCAACGCCGCGCCGGTGCGCGCTCAGGTAACGCCGATAGTCCGGCGCGCCTTTATGAGCCGCCTCCACAATCATTTCATAAATCGCCGGGTCCACATCGGAAGCCGCAAGCGCCGCCTCCCGGGAGGAGGCGTATTTGTTGATCTGCGCGTTCGCCCAATTTTCAGACGCGTTCGCGTCCAAAAGCGCGGCGAACGTATTGACATAGGGCTCGTATTTTGTCAGGATCACTTCGTTGCACTTGCCCTTGAACTCGCGGTCATACCGGTCGCCATAGACAATCTGCGCGTACGTCTCGTCCGTCAGGGTGATCTCGTTGCCCTCAGGGTCTGTAATAACCGGATTGGGCAGATCAACGCTGTTCAGAATATCGTATACGGCATTGGCCCGCCCCATGGCCGGGGACAGCACCGCCAGGGCGGCCAGCGCTTCCTCGCCCAGCGGCTCGCGGTCCGGGTTGAGGTATTCGCGGCAGGCGTATGCATAGGGCTTAAGCAACGGGTCGGCGAATATCTCCTGGCGCTTTTCCATGGGAATCGCAAAAATCTCCGGGCTTGCAAAGGCGCTCAGCCGGCTTTCGTTGCTAAAGAGCACGGAGAGCTTGGCCATCATGTCCGCATACACGGCGTCCGCCGGATTGAGGCTGTTCCCAAGGCTCGCGTACAGGTACAGCTTGTTTTCCAGCCTCGTCAATTCACCCATATAAGCAAATTGAAGATAATCATGGATTGTCTGCGCATCCGACAGCTTTCCTCGAAAATCCTCATGTCCCTTGACCAGCTCGCCGGCCTGAGCATAATCCGTCTGCCACGCCTCCGCCGTGGGATAGATTTCCGTCAGATCCCATTGCGTGGGGTAAGCGCTCTGCCCGGCTGCAAAGGCAGGCAGACAGCAGCTTAGCGCGAGCATCGCCGCCAATATCGCACTCCAGAATTTCTTCATACGCTCTTCTCCCTTTTGCTTATGTTTGAAACGCGCGACAATTAAGCCCGCATCTTTGATACCATTATACTTCTGCGCCGCAAAAACCGCAACATACAAAAACACGCCCCAAGCAGAAGCTGCGAGGGGCGTCGTGCACAGCGGCCACGCCGGGAAGAGGACCTGTTCCTACCGCGCATCGGCGGTTTTTTCATCCGCTGTGCAAATGAAATGTTTTGGGGATGTCATACGGCACGTTCACACGCGACGTGTGCCGGAGCGCGGACAGAGCGCGCGCCGCCCCCGACCGCGGCCGCTACCGCCGCGTCCGCGATCACGCGATGGCCCGCGTCGTTGGGATGAATGCCGTCTATGCACATAAGCCGTTCATAATCGGGCTGGGCAAGGAAAATATCCCGCATATCCAGCAGCTCGCAGCCGAGCGCCGTGGCGACGCAGCGCATCGCGACGGAATATCGCTCCTGCCAGCGGTAGATGTGGCAGACGTCCCCCAGCGCCTTCCGCACAGCCTCGCCGTCTAACCCGCGGGTTACCCAGTTAAAGTAGCGCTGCGCGTGCAACGGCAGCGGCGTAACCAAAAGCGGCTTCATGCCCCGCGCGCGTACCGCGGTCACGAATTCCGAAAGCTTCTCCTTATACAGCGCAAGCGAAACTTTTGGCGCGATGGGCTCGTCCGGATGTGCCGCGACATACGCCCAATCCAGGTCGCAGTCGTTTCCCCCAAATTCTACGGCGCAAAGCGCGTCGGGAACGGGCGTAAATTTTTCAAAGCATTTCAGGCCGTCCAACACCGTAGCGCCCATATTGGAATGGTTTTCCACAGTGCAGTTAAGCGCCGTTTTAAGCCGCGCGGTACAGCGTTCCCGCGAAATGGCGTAACGGCCCTTCTCCTCGTTGTAGATCACGCCCCTGGCAAGAGAATCTCCCCAAACATGAATTTCCGAATACGTCATCTCGCAACCGCCTTTCTGTATCTAGTTTTCATTACTAGTATAGCATAGTATGTTCATCTGTCAAGCGTTTATTCAAATCTCATTGCGGAATTTACATCCATATGATAAAATCTTGGCACGGAGGTGTCTACGGATGAAAAAAAGCAAGCAATCCGCATTTGCCGAAAGGCTCGCGGCCTACGCGCCGATCCAGTGGGAACAAATCCCGGACCTGGGACTGTACATGGATCAGGTGATCACATTTATCGAGCGCCAATGCAAGGCGCTCTACGTGGAGGGCGAGCGCATCTTTACGCCCGCCATGGTCAACAACTATGTCAAAATGGGGCTGGTGGACCGGCCGGACGGCAAAAAATACGGCCGCGCACAGCTAGCGCAGCTTCTGATGATCTGCATGCTCAAGCAAGCCGCGTCCGCCGAGGGGATGAAGCAGCTACTCATCCCCTCCGAAGGCGAGGACATTCAGGCGCTTTACGCGCATTTCTGCGCGCTTCAAACCGAGGCCTTCAGCGTTCTTTCCGCAGAGCTGCCCGGGCTGTCGCCCATGACGTGCGCCGTGCGCAACGCGGGCTATCGCCTGCTTTGCAATTTTATTTTGACAAAGGATGCCGCCGCCGCGGCCTCCAAGGAGGAGGAAACCGAATGAGGCTACCTGGAACGGTCGACGCTTATAAGCTGCGTGGCCTTGCGCTGCGTCAGCTCACTTTTGCGGACAAAGCGCAAATGATGCGCATGCAGGAAACTGTGCTTTCCGCCCTGCCCGATCCCGCATGGTATTTTCCCTCGGAAGAATGGGAGTTCGACGAATGGCTTAACGGGCGCGAAGCGCTCGGATACTTTGCGGGGAACGAGCTTGCGGGCTTTGCGGTAGCCTCGCCCGCGAGCGCTCGCGGCGAACGCAGCTATGCCGGCAAGCTCGGCGACCCGGTTGAGGACACCTTTGATTTCCACGATGTTATGGTGTTGCCCGCCTACAGGGGACGTGGTTTGCATACCATGTTTCTGAAGCTATTTGAGGAAATGGCGCGCGCGCTTGACGGCAGGGCCATTTACGCGACGGTCGATCCCGGCAACGGCGCGTCGTGGCGCAACTTTGAAAAAGCCGGCTATGCCTGTGTGGCCGAAAAAACTGCCTATGACGGCCGTATGCGGCGGTATTACAGACTGACGCTCTTGTGATGGAAAAAGACACGCTCCATCCGGCGGCCCTGTGGGTATTGCCCGCACCCTATGCGCCGGTGCGTAATTGCATTTATTGAAACCCGAAACTCCTCTCCAGCCCTTTGGCGCGAAAAAACCGGCGTCCACGGCTTTTCGCCATGGACGCCTTTCGTTATCCCGCTCTATTTTCTCCACAGAATAACCCGCTCTGAGGTTTCGCCCTCCCCGTCTCCAAGGCCGGGATTCATACGCTTAAGGCTGTCGCAACTTACGCGATAACGCTTGGCGATATCCCACAGCGTCTCGCCCGGCTGGCTTAAGCAGAGCAGAATGCCCGGCTCGACCGGCTCGGCCTGCCTCTCATCCACGCCGACCACGAGCGGCTCGTCGCCCAGCTGCACGTCATAGCAGCTTACATGCAGAATGTACTTGACCTCCACCCGGTCGCTGGTGATGCCCGTCACCTCGATGTTGCTGGGATAAAGCATCAGGCTTTCCGGCAGGCTCAGGTCGCAGGCAAAGCTCATGCGGAAGGGTTCCTCAGCCTGGTAGGTTTGAGGCACCTCGCTGTCGTCGGTCATGTACAGAAGCGTCGCCTCCATCATGCCCTCCACGTTCAGCTTGCCGCCTGCACGCGTAAGGTCCGTAATGATGGGACGCAGGGCGGCCCGAAGCGGCGTGCGCGCCGGGGCCTGCCCGTCCAGCAGCAGCGTCAGCTTGCCGCTCTCGGCGGTATGCACCTGCTTGTGTGAAAGCGCGCGCATCACCTGCTGCGTTTTAAGCATCAGCAGGTTGCCCTGCGTGGTATACGCGTCCAGCAGAAGGCACACGTCGCGCCTGCGCGTAGCGTGCGCGGAAAGGCCCAGGAGCACCTCCGCCCTAAGCATCCGGTCCCCTTCCTCCTGCCCGTCCTGCGACAGCACGGCCACATCCTTTACCACCGCGTTGCAGCACAGCGCCTCCCCATTTTCACCCATCAGCGAAAGCGTTTCCTCAAACGGAATGGTGTGGCGCGTCACCACTATGGGGCGCGAGGGCATGCCGCTGCGGTGCGTCACCTCCAGCAGGATGTTGCCGGAGATGGTCGCGCGCTCCTCGCCGCCCATCACATCCTGTACCGTGGCCGTCGCGGTGGCGTACAGGGTATCGGTAATCTGCAAAACGGCGTTAAGCTCGCACTCGTCGCGCACCAGCACATCCTGCGCGCCGGTAGCTACCGTCTGGCAGCCGGAGAGCGTCTCGGTTCTTACCATCAGGCCGTCCACATTGCGGATGCCCGTTACCACGGCCAAAGGCTCGTCCGAAAATACGCGCGCCTGTACGCGCAGAATCGCCATCAGGCGCAGCCGCCCGCCCTGCGCGTTCGCCTCCACATGCTCCACCATCAAGCTGGTGGGCGCGGTCATGCCCGCAGACGCCCCGGGAAAATCCACCGTGTGGCTGAACTCCGCCGACGCTTCCAGCGAGCTGACATGCGTGGGGTCCCCCTGCGTGTAGAGCACGTGGAACGTCACCTTGCCGTCCGCGTCCACGCGGTCCGTCTGCACGTCGCTGCGGTCCAGCACGGCCATGGCCTCCGCGCACAGGACGGTCGTTTCCTCGCGCAGCCCGCCGGGCAGGGCGACCTCGCCCTCCACCACCGCCTGGCTGAGGTTTTCGCCCACGAAACGCTGCAGAGGCAGTTCCTCGCGTAAAATCTCAGGGGCTTTGACGGCTTCGCTGCCCTGTTTCTCAAAAAAATCCATGCTCATATCCATCATCGTTACTCCTCCTAAGCGGCTTTGTAGGTAGAGTATGCACAGCGGCATACGGATATGACGGTTAGGCCCTTGCCACGCGGTTTTGGAACGCCGCTCGCTTGCCCCGCGCCGCCCACTGTGTTACAATCATTGCATCCCCAAACGCACCCTGACACAAAGGAGCGAACGCCGTGCAACAACCCCGCGATTCCCAGGAGATGTCCGTCGCCTCGTCGCGCCGCGTCATGCTGGTGCTGATGTCCTTGAACACGCTGTACGAGTATATGTACTGCACTATGCTTTCAAGCGCGCTGGGCATGCTGCCCGTGTTCGGAGGCGCAATGTTTATGAGCGCCCGCGTCGCCATGACGATGACGCACTCGGTTTTTGGCGACGGGCGGAAATACCTCACGCGCCGCATGCGCATCGCCTTTACGGTCATCACGGCGGTGATGCTCCTTTGCACGCTGACGCTGATCGCCCTCTATCCCGTGCTGCTGAGCGCCGCGCCCGTGTGGATCGTTTTTGCTGTGGTGCTTTCCGTCAGTGTCCGCGCCATTTCCGGGCGCAGGCTAACCGGTCGCAGGATGCGCCGCACCGTCGGCGCGCGCGCCTACTGGGCCTTTATGGCGCTTTCATACCTCGCGCCTCTTGGCATTGTGGCGGGGCTTTTGTTTGTATCCATGGAAACCTCCAACGCCTGGCTGATGCTGGGCGGCTTTGCGGCAGGCGCGCTGCTGGAGGGCTACTCCCTGTGGCGCGAGCGCGACCTGCTTGCGCTGGAGGGCCTTCCCGACGACATCGACAGGCAAACCGTGGCCCATATTGCCGGCGAGCTGCGCGAGGTGAACGCCTATGGCGCGTACCAGCGAATGCATATGCTGGTCCTGCTCGCGCTTCAGCTTACGCTGGTGCTGGTATATACCTTTATCGGGCTTACAACGCAGGAGCTGTTTACCTGTATGCTGCTGGCCATGGGCTGCACGGTGGTGATGCGGGAGGTATCCGTGCTGTGTCTAAGGCATGTGCGCCGTCCGTTTGCCACGCAGCTGCTATTGATCGGCCTCTTTTTATGGATCTACGGTCTTTTCCTCTTTTACCGGCAGATGGGCCACGCGCCCAATCTGCTATGGAGCTATCTGGCGCTCAGCCTGAGCGTCAGCGGCCTGACGGTAAGCGTTACCTCGCTGGCCGAGCTGGAACGCCGCATGACGGATGTGGCGGTGTTCCGGCTGAAGGATCATATGCGCGGTTACTCGCAGATGCGCGCCGCGAGCACCGAAATGGCCATGCTGATGGGGCAGATGATCGCGCTGATATTGCTGACTTTGCTTTGCATGCCCGCCAACGGGCTGGAGCGGCTCGACCTTGCCACGCTGACCGCAGCGTTCAGGCCCCTGCTGATCGTGCCGCCGCTGCTTTTGCTGTGCTGCGCAATCGTCAGCGTTTTGCATTTCCCCATGAACAACCGCCACTTTCAAAAACTGGCCCATTGGCTGACGCTGGAAAGGGAAGGGTTGGATAACCCCGCTCTTAGACAGCAGCTGGACAGCGTAATGGTAAAGCGGCACAAGAACCGCTTCGGCGTCAAGGTGATCATCACGCTGCTCAGGCCGTTGTATTACCACCGGGTATATGGAAAGGAAAACCTTGCCGGCTACGAGGACGGTACAATGATCCTGATTTGCAACCATGGCGAAATTTACGGGCCCGTGGTGGCCAACCTGTACGTGCCCATTTCTTTCAGGCCCTGGGTAATCGACAACATGATGGACAGGGAAGCCATTGTGGAGCACATCTACCAGGGCACGATGATGCGCCAGAAGTGGATACCGGAAAGCTGGAAGCGCCCTATTGTCCGGCTGATCACGCCGCTGGCGACCTGGGTATTCGGCAGTCTGGAGGCCATTCCCGTACACCGCGGAAAGCCGCGCGAGCTGATGCAGACCTTCCGCATGACCCTGGACGCCATGCAAGCCGGAGATAATATTCTGCTGTTTCCCGAAAACGGCGAGGACCACGACCCCGGCCAGCCCGGATACGCCCGCGAGGGCGTGGGGCAGCTGTATACCGGTTTTGCGATGATCGCGCCCATGTATTACGCCAAAACAAAAAAGCGCGCGGTATTCGTACCTATCTACGCCAGCCGCAAGCACCGGACCCTTACCATCGGCAAGGGAATCGTCTACAACCCCGAAAACAACGCCACCGACGAGAAAATACGCATCGTGGACGGGCTGCTGGGCAGTATGGAGGAGCTTTACGAAAAGGAGACGCGGGAAGGGTAACGCACCGGGAGCGGCAGGAATGCCGTTCCCTTTTTTCGTATTTCATCCATAGCATGCAACCCGCGCCGTCCCTCATGCATCTGTTATGTGTAGGACGTCTTACATTACACCTTTCAGGAGGCCCGATATGACACAAGCGGAATTTACCGGCCGCGTCGTGGCGATGCAGAATACGCTCTACCGCGTATCCACCACCATTCTGCCGCAGATATGCGACCGGGAGGACGCGGTCCAGGGAGCGATTGAGAAGGCGCTGCTAAAGCGCGACCGCCTGCGCGACGACCGCGCGCTGGAAAAATGGCTGACGCGCATTCTCATTAACGAATGCTATGCGCTGCTTCGCAAGCGCAAGCGCGAAACGCTTTTTGACGACCTGCCCGAGCGGGAAACGGCGCCTGACGCCAACCCCGATCTCTATCAGCTTTTCACTTCCCTTGAGGAAAAATATCGCCTGCCGATGGTGCTGTACTATGTGGAGGGATATACCGTGGAGGAGACGGCGCGGATGCTGCGCATGCCCAACGGCACGATAAAATCACGCCTGTACCGTGGACGGCAGCTTTTGCGCGATACCCTCGACCTGGAGGAGGTGCGCTCATGAACAGGGACGATTTGAAAGGCATGTATGGAAGCGTGCCGGAAAGCTTTCAAAACCGTATGGCGGAAGCGCTCGCGGCGGGCCGTTCGAAGAATGCGGACGGATGCGTGCGCGTCGCGGGCCGGCACGGCCTGCGCGTGGCGCTGATAAGCGCTTTGATCGTGGTGATGCTGGTGGCTGTGGCCGTGGCCGCGTTCTCGTCGCAGGTGGCGGAGTTCTTTGGCCGGTTTTATGGGAACGATATGAGGGAGGAGCTTTTGAACGGCGATATCGCCCAGTCCGGGCAGAGCGTTCAGGTGGGCGACGCCGTTTACACGCTGGACGAGGTGGTTTACATCGACGACGGCCTGTATGGCATTGGCCACATCACGCCAGCCGCGAATGCTAACGTGGTGTTGATGGCCGAGGATTTCTATCCGAGCGACGCGGCCGGGTACGGCCTGCATTATGGCGAGGAAAGCCGCGCGCCCGAGGGCGCGCCCACCTACGCGGAGGTAGCGGCGCAAAAAGGCGCAAAGCTTCTGCAAGCCAAGGCCGTAGCTGAGGCGGTCGGCGTGGATGAGGGCGGCATTATCGACCTGGGCACGGTGGGTTATACGCAGCTTCCCCAGCGGGACGGCTCTATCCTGTTTACCTTTGAGCTGTCCACGGGCATTGCTGTGGAGAAGGGCGATACATACGCCATCCGCCTGTGGGTGGCTAACTGGGAGGTTACGCCCGGGGGCGAATGGCTGAGGGATGAGCCGAACGATACCTATTTGGGACAGGACTGGATTGCGGAGGTGCAGCCCAAGCCCGCGAAGGAGGGACAGGTACAATGAGGAAAGCCAGGATATTTTTACCGTTGGCGCTGGCCGCGTTGATGACGCTTTCCATACCAGCAGGCGCGCTGGCCAAAGCGCCGAATGGAATTGAGATTGTCGTGCCGGAGGCATATGAGCAAAGCGGCACGCTGCCCGTTTACCGCGCACAGGAACGCAATCAGAGGCAAGCCAATTTCTTTGACAAGGTGGAGCTTGGCTGGTTTAACCAGAGCGGGCAGAAGGATTACGAGAACTGGAGCAAAAGGGCGCGCTTCGACCACTTTGTGTTTCATGACGGGGCCTGGCTGGACATTGATGCGGACACCGTTTCCTATCGTGAAAACAGCGGGGACATGCAAATCGAATATGACGATCCCGGCATACCTCCAGAGATCGTGGCAAAGCCCGCGTTCTCCAACGAGGTTTACAGCCTTGGCAGCACCGCTTACCACGGTGATGTGTATGAACTGCCGCATGAAATGGAACTGGAAAAAACACAGTTGAACGGCGTGTCGCTCGACGGGGCGAAGGCCGAGATGGAGGAACTGCTCAAGCAGACCGGCGTTGAGGGGTTCGAGTGCGTCTACGCTCTGGACATGAGCGTGGAGCGCATACGGGAGCTTGGCGAATGGAAAAACCGCCGGATTGAGGATGGATTATGGTTTGCCGATATTGTATGGGATTACGGCGTTGCAACGGCTGATGACGAGGGCTTCTTCCTGATGTACGGCAAAAAGCTGAACGGCGCGGTGGTCGGTGGCACGCGGTCCTTTGATGCCTCCGCGCTGGTAACGGCAAGCGGAATCCGCTATTTCAGCCTGTGCGACCCATACGTGGCGGGCGAGATATACGAAACGCCCGAAAAGCTGCTGGACGCAACGGAAATCCTGCCTTTCTTCCACAAAAGCGTGGCACGGAAAGATCATGGCGCCGAGGTTATCTCCATTGATAAAATGGAGCTGATCTACACGCCCGCCCGTGCCGCCAGCAAGAAGGAAGGCATGGTGTTTGAGCCTGTATGGCGTTTCTCCTACACCATCCGCGACGAAGGGAGCGACGAGACTCAGCCTTATGGCTGGGGCGTGTATTCCGCGCTGGATGGACAATTTCTGGGCGACCTGTACCAATGTGACTGAAATAACCGAGGGAGGAATTGCACGTGAAAAGCTGTTTGCCAAAACGGTTGTTCATCAGCCTATGCGCGCTGGCGCTGCTTGGAAGCCTCGCGGGCGCGGCTGCGGAAACGCCGGATGGCCGGGTCGTCACCCCGGAGGGCTACACGCAGGGAAGCCCTCTGCCCATCTACCGCGCACTGGAGCGCAACCAAAAGCAGGCCAACTTTTTTGACAAGGTGGATTTGGGGTGGTTCAACAGCAGCGGGCAGGCGAGCTATGAAAACCAGAGCAAGCGCGGGCGCTACGACCACGTTGTCTACAATGACGAGGCGCAGTTGAGCATCGATATCAACTATATCGATTATACCGAATATGACGGCACCGAAATGTGGATCTATGGGGAGCACCCGGACAGCCCCGCCGGGCCCTTCGCCCGCGAATCCTTTGCCAGCGCAATTGGAAGTCTGGGCGGTTCCGCAAGATTTTACCAGATTTACCCCGAGCCGAAAGACGCGCCGCGGGTCGAGCTGAAAAAAACGGAACTTAGTGGCATCACACTGGAGGAGGCCAGGGCACAGGTGGACGCGCTGCTGGAAAAGCTCGGCGTTACGGGCTATGCGCCCGTACATACGCTGGATATGAGCGTGGAGCACATCCATACGCTGGGCGCCTATGAGGCGAAAAGATGGGCGGAGTCTTATAACAAGAGCGACAGCCCCTGGGATTTCAGCCAGGCGACCGAGGCGGACGAGGGTTTCTACCTCTATTATGAAAAAACGCTGGACGGCCTCAAGGTTGGCTCTCCCGAAGGCGTGGCCTTCTATGCCTATGCCTTTGTAAACGCAAGCGGCGTCGTTTCTTTCCGGCTATGCGATTCCTATGCGGTCGGCGAGATATACGACACGCCCGAAAAACTGCTGACTGCCGATGAAATCCGGACGAAATTTGAAAAGGACAACGCCCGGCGGGAGAAGGACGGCATCGGCCGGCCCACGTTTACAGGCGCGCAGCTGATGTATATGCCCATGCGCGCCGCCAGAAAAAAGGACGGCATGGTGTTCGCCCCTGTGTGGTACATCCAGTACGATTGGCTGGACGTTACGCAGCCGTGCGACGGCTGGGCCTGGTATTCCGCCGTGGACGGCAGGCTGGTGGAGGATTGCTACAGCTGAGCGCACGCCGGCAAGGCTTCCGCGTTTTAAAATATGGGAAAAGGGCTTGCGTCCGAACAGGCGCAGGCCCCTTTCCCCATGTTTTAAACCCGTATGATTTGGAAGAGAAACGCCGCCGATCAAGGCTGGAAAACCCGGGATTCTCCCCATTCCTTGGCTTCAGTCCGCCCTTTTACGCTTAACGTAAAGCCCCCGGCGCTCCTATCTCCCGCGTTCGTACGCGTCCAGGTATTCGCCTACAGAACGGGTCATTTCCATCGAAAAATCGGAATTGTACTTCCGCTTGCAAAACGCCTGTATCCAGCGGTCGTAATCGAATTGCTCCTTTTCCTCGCGCCGCGCGCGCTCCTCAAACATCCCGCGCAGCTCGCCCTCATCCGGAACATGATAGGCGTTTTCCCGCACGATATGCTCAAGCGCCGCGCGCTCCGGCTTGCGCCGCCGGCGCTGCTGCTCCGTGGGATAGCCCATCACCAGCATGGCGCAGGGAAAAACATAGGCCGACAGCCTAAGCAGCTCGCGCTGCCGGGCGCAGTTTTCCATGACGTCCCCGATATAGCACGAGCCAAGCCCAAGGCTTTCCGCCGCGACCACCGCGTTTTGCGCGGCAATCGTCGCGTCGGATACGGCCAGCATCAAATCGCCTACGCCGGGCAGCCGCGCGTCGCAGCCGGCAAGGCGGTACGCGCGCAGCCATTTTTCACAGTCCGCCAGAAAGACGAGCACAACGGGCGCGGTCGCGATGAAGGGTTGGTGATCGCACGTTTCCGCGAGGCTGGCTTTCAGCGCCGGGTCGGTTATATCCAGGATGGTATAAAGCTGCTGGTTTCCGGCGGTCGGGGCCTGAGCGGCCGCTTCAAGCACCGCCCGCTTTACCTCCGGCGGGACGGGCTGATCCTCAAACACCCGCACGGATTTGCGGCTATACAGGCTTTCAATGATTGGGTTCATGTGGCAGCTCCCCCTTTTGTCCCGGTATACCGGCGGCGCCGGCCGCCAATCATGCAAGCTCCTTTTCAATCAGCTTGCTAAGCGCGTACACGTCCCGGTCCATCTCGCGCTGGTCGGGGCCCTCGATCATCACGCGCACGCGCGGCTCGGTGCCGCTGGCGCGCACCACAATACGCCCCTTCTCCTTGTATTTTTTTTCAAGTTCCGCGATCATGGACGTGATCTTCTCGTTTTTATCGAAGTCGAACTTCTTTTTATCATCCACATTGGCTGCGTACTGGCTCTGCGGCATTGTCTGCATTACGCCGGCCAAACGGCTCAGCGGCTGCTGGGCCTTCACCATCGCGCTGATTAGCTGCACCGCGGTCACCAGTCCGTCGCCTGTGGTGTTGTAATCCAGCATAATGACGTGCCCGCTTTGCTCGCCGCCCAGCACAAAGCCGTCGGCAAGCATTTTTTCCAGCACATAGCGGTCGCCCACTTTGGTTTTTTCCATCTTAACGCCATGCTTCTTCATGGCGATGTCCAGCCCCATATTGCTCATGACCGTCGCCACAAGCGTATTAGCGCGCAGCCTGCCCTGCTCCTTGAGGTACAAGGCGAGCATCGCCATCACCTGGTCGCCGTTGATCAGCTGCCCACGCTCGTCCACGGCCATCAGGCGGTCCGCGTCGCCGTCAAAGGCAAAGCCCACGTCCGCGCCCAGCTCGCGCACCAGCTCGCACAGGCGGCGCGGATGGGTGGAGCCGCAGTTGTCGTTGATGTTGGTGCCGTCCGGCTCGTGGTAGTAGCAGCTCACATGCGCGCCCAGCTCCTTAAACACCATGGGCGCCACCTCAAAGCTCGCGCCCTGCGCGCAGTCCAGCACCACATGCAGCCCGTCCAGCCGCACGTTCGTGGTCTCCTTGACAAAATCCACATAACGGCGGGTAGCGTTGCGCTGGCGTACGGGGCGGCCCACGCGCTCGCCAATGGGCACGTCCACATCGGCCGGCATGCCGTCCTGAACGATTTCCTCAATCCTGTCCTCAATGGCGTCGGGCAGTTTGTAGCCGTTCTTGTCAAAAAATTTGATGCCGTTATACTCCACCGTGTTATGGCTGGCGCTGATCACCACGCCCGCGTCCGCCTCGTAAAAGCGCGTCAGGTATGCGATAGCGGGCGTGGGCAGCACCTCCACAAGCACCGCGCGCGCCCCTACGCTGCAGATGCCCGCGACGAGGGCGCTTTCCAGCATCTCGCCGCTGATGCGCGTATCCCTTCCCACAAGGATGGTCGGACGGTGCACGTCGCTTGCGAGCACATGCGCGCTCGCCTGTCCCAGGCGAAAGGCCAAATCGCAGGTCAGTTCACTGTTGGCGATGCCGCGCACGCCGTCGGTACCAAATAACCGGGCCATGGAAACACTCCTTCAAGCTGTCAATAATCGGGAAAACCGCGTGTCAGGCCCAAAACACATCCGTGTTCTTATTTTCAAACGTAATAACCTGCTTTAAAAACGCGATGGCCTTCTGCAAGCCCTCGTTTACGCTCATCAGGCTGTCCTCATGCTCAATGCTCAATACGTCGTCATACCCCACCATGCGCAGGCTGGACACGATATCCTTCCACAGCATGGCGTCATGCCCGTAACCTACGCTACGGAACAGCCAACTGCGCTCGCCCTCGCGGGTAAAGCTCTTGGCGTCCAGCACGCCGTTGACGGGGCAGTTAACAGGATCAAGCTTCGTATCCTTGGCGTGGAAGAAATAGATGGCGTCCTTCATGGAGCGAATGGCCGCCACGGGATCGATGCCCTGCCAAAAAAGATGGCTTGGGTCGAAATTCGCGCCGATCAGCGGACCGACCGCCTCGCGCAGGCGCATGAGCGTTTCGGGGTTATAGACGCAAAAGCCCGGGTGCATCTCCAGGGCGATTTTCTCAATGCCGTGCGCCGCAGCAAAAGCCGCCGCCTCGCGCCAGTAGGGAATCAGCACCTCGTTCCACTGGTAATCCAAAATTTGAGGGTAATCCTCCGGCCACGCGCACGTCACCCAGTTGGGGGTTTTATCCTCCGGGCAGCCGCCGGGGCAGCCGCTGAAACCCACGATACGCTTGACGCCGAGCCGTTCGGCCAGAAGCACCGCGCCCACGAAATCATCACGGAATTTTTTCGCGGTATCCGCATCCGGATGAACGGGATTGCCGTGAGTGCTCAGCGCGCAGATTTCCAGATGGTTCTGCCTGAGCACCTGCTTAAACGCGTCCAGCTTATCGTCATCGTTCAAAAGCTCTGCCGGGTCGCAATGCGCTTTGCCCGGAAAGCCGCCGCAACCGATCTCGACCGCCTGTACGCCGCTGTCCGCGAGGTATTTCATGGCCTCGGCAAACGGCTGACCCGCCAGCACGGGATTAAAAACCGATAGTTTCATGGGGTCTATTCCTCCTTCAAAGATGGATTCGCTTCTATTATCGACGATGGGATGTTGCATGATGTCTTGCTTCCGGAGTAGTATACCCTGTTTATTGTAAAAATTCAAGTCTGCCCCAGTCTACAAGATATAGCGCAAATCGCGGATAGAGACGCAAAAAACCCACCAGCGGCAGTTGACAGCGCGCATGCCGGATGATAGACTTTGAAGCAGGGCAAAGGCTGTCGACTTTTGTCGGCGTATGCCCAAGCGACACGCAAAGGAGCGACGACATGTCGTTGATCAATCAGGAATCGGGCGACCTTGCGTTTTCCGATGGGTTTTGCCTGCGCGCCGGAATGCCCGCGCGTGAGCTTTCGGAGCGCCTTTTCGCCATGCGGGAGGGCATTGCCTGCCTGCCCGCGCATCCGGCGCACGGCGGAAGCCTCGCGCCCGTATGCCAGCTTGAAAACGGCGGACTACAGCTTGTGACGCTCTACGTCGATACCATTAATGGAAAACCATGCCCGGGAGCGGACCGCCGGCGCGCTTTCCTCTTCTCCGCGCTTCATTTGAAGGACCCGTGCCCGGACACGCGCCGCAGCGTCAAAGTCCGCTGTCCATTCGGGGAGCTGATGATTACCACCGACCCCTATACGGGTCAGACCAGCGCGCGCATCCAATATGTTGCGCGGGAAAAACCGCTCGTTCCCTAACCAAAAGTCCCGAAGGCTTTTTCCTAATCTTGTTTATAATTATGAGAGGATGGTGATAAGCATGCAAACGGCAATTATGCCCATCATGCGAGATTATCTGATCCGTTATCAACAAACCGCCATCAAAGAGACGGGACGCAGGCCGTTGACATTCCTGCGCACGCCCATGGATGAAAAGCTGGTGCTGCCCGGCTGCCAGCGTCCCGGCTATGCTTTTTGGCAGCCCATCCCCTGGAAGGATGGCAATGTGCCGCTTGGAGAAGCCGCCTCCCGGTTTCATCAGAGCATTGTGGACTATTTATCCATGTGCCAGTTTATGGAAATCCGTTTCAACCTGCCGGTCGCGCATATGGGCAGCCCTTTAAGCTTCCTTTACAAGCGGGTTTTTGAAACCTATAAAAACACAGAGAACGCGCCTCCGTCCCGCGCGTTTAACGAGGCTCTGCTTTATCAACGCGAGCATCCCGACCTGCCCCTGTGCTTCTGCATGGCGGCCACCTGCGACGGCGCGGATCCGCTGCTGCTGATGCTGCGCGCCGAGGACGGTCAGGCCTTCGTGCAGTATGCCGACCGCAGCGCCGAGCCCCTGTACCTCAAGTTGGCGGTAGACCGCCTGCTTCCCAAGCTTCAATTCGTCTACGACCTGTAATCCGCCCAATCAATCCCCCTGCCTGAAAGGAGGCGAAGGCATGCGCCTGACGACAAGGCAAACCGGTATCATCAGCTATGCCGGGCTGGACAAGGACGCTCTTTGGGCAAAGGCTAAGCGCGCCTTTGCCCAGGCGGACGAGGAGGTGCCGGGACGCTACGCCTCGTTTCTGCCGATTTTCCCCATTGAGCTTGTGCAAAACATGAGTTACGTGGGCGCTTCGGACAGCAACCACGCGCGCGTCTCGCCCGCGGGCTTCTCCATCGACCCAACGGAATACCACCAGAAGTTGTACGAGCAGATGCCCGAGCTGTACGCCGACGATAACCGCAGCCGCAACTTCGATTATGAGGGACGCTTCAAAGGGCGCGCCGTGATGACGGTGGACCGTACCTGGGCGACCATTTTCCCGCAGTACCAGCCGTTTATGGGCGAGCGGCTCGTCATTCATATGATCGGCGGCGGACACCAGGCGGTTGCCGTGCCGGAGAGCGTATATCCGCGCGGTTGCGGTATTTTGCGCAGCGCCGAAATGGATATGCGCGTCACCGCGCGTTGCGAACACTTTACCGCCTATGTCCGGCAGCGTATCGCATCCGGCCAAAAATATGATCCCGTACTTTTTGAGGATGATTACCTGCGTATCAACGACCTGTTGCCCGTATGCGTCAAGCAGGCGGAGCTGGGCCGCGTCATGCAAGACCTGTGCATCATCAAAAGCCTTCAGGGCGAGCAATCCAGCGCCGGCCTGTTTACGGAAAACGCAAAGCGCGCCGAGCATATCACGCAGTACGTACCCTTCCGTTCCGCCTGCGATACCTTTGAAAGCGCGCCCATCACCCGCGCCACCGCGCGCCTGGTGCAGCTGCATTTCGAAGGCGACGAATTTATCAGCGACCTCTGGATGCCCTATCAGGACGCGAGCGAGTATATCGACAAGCAGCGCATGACGCTGGACGTCCGCTCGCTCTGCGAGGGCTTCCAGGTCGCCCCCGCCTATGACCCCGAAACCGGCGGCGGCCGCTATCCCGACTGTGTGCGGGTGGTGATCGTCCGTGACCGGGACATTCGCCCCATGGTGGCCGACACCCTCAATAATCCCGCCTACGGCAGTGGTATGAGTCCGCTGGGTATGATCAACAAGCTGGTCTTTTTGAGTGAAAGCAAGGAGCTTTTGCGCCAGCGCAAGCTGGCGCCTGAAGAGGCGCGGCTCCAGTGTGAAAATACCCGCGTCGGAACGGAGGATTTCCGTCGCATGACCGCCTTGGCCGCGTTGCAGGAGCATAAGGGCAAGCTGGTGGACGCGATGTACCGCCGTGAAAGCGCCCTTTCGCAGATGCAGACGGGTTCCCGAGCTTACGAGCGCGCCAGGGAGCTGCTAAATGAAAAAGTGGAGCGTCTGGCCGCGCAGGTGGCGCACGAGGGCGCCGCGCAGGGCCGCGGACAGTTAAGCGGCTACGACGCGGATATTGATTATCTGCGCCGAATGCAGCAAAACCGCGAGGGCGTGCCCGACGAGGAGGAGCACGAGCCGGTCGCGTTTGCCGTGGACCCTTTGCGCGAGTTGAGTATCGAAAGCGGATACGCCATGCGCAACAGCGTCCGTTGCTTCGGCATGGCCGAGCTGTATGACGGCGCGCCGGATGAGGAGCCGGACGTGCCCGTTGAAGAGAACGCCGAAGGAGCAACGGAATCCGAGCCGGAGGCAGCGGCGGAAACGCCGGAAGCCGAAACGGCAGCATCCTCCGAGCCTGATTTGGCGGATGAGCCAAGCGGGGACGGCGCGCTCACGGAGGAAGAAGCGGTTCAACGAGCATCCGAACCCGAGCCGGAGGCAGCGGCGGAAACGCAGGAAGCCGAAGCGGCAGCATCCTCCGAGCCTGATTTGGCGGACGAGCCAAGCGGGGACGGCGCGCTCACGGAGGAAGAAGCCGCTGCGCTTGACAAGGGAGCTACCGGAGCGCAGGGCACGGCCGGCAACCGGTCCATGAAGCAGAAATTGCAAAGCACCCATCCCAAGGTGTCCATGACCGACCTTTCCCGGAACCGGCTGTCCGGGCGGGAAAACGCAGCTCAAACCATTAACAAGCAGGGTAAAATGGCGCAGCTTCTGGAGCGCAAAAAACATAACCCCTGATTTTCAGGAGGTAGCATATGCCGCAGCCAAACGTCCTAAAAGGCCTTCAAATCGCAAAGGATATTCCCTACCGTGACCCGGAGGCGGTTTTCGCGCTGGTGGGAACGGACGGCATGGGTAAAGGCGCGTACCTGCCCGTGGGCGACAGCATGCTCGACCGCCATATGCTGCTTCTGGGCAGCGCGGCCACGGGCAAAACCAACATGCTTTTGCACCTGTCGCGAAACCTGCGCGCCAACCTCTCCCAGGATGATGTGATGGTTATTTTTGACCCGACGGGAGATTTTTACCGTGCGCTGTACCAGCCGGGCGACGCGGTGCTCGCAGACGACAGCCGCGCCTGCGGCCCGGACGGCGACGGCGACTGGAACCTGTTTGAGGAGCTGACGGACCCCGACCGCCTGATCGAGGACGCGTCCTCGCTGTGCGACCTGCTCTTTCAGGAGCGCATCCGTGGCGCGGTACGTCCGTTCTATCCCATGGCAGCGCGGGATCTGGCCATGGCGCTGATCGTCTACCTTAAAAAGCAGGGCGGCAATGACCTGTGCAACAACCTCGCTCTGCGGGAGCTGATCGACGGCTTTGACGCGGAGAGCATGTGCGAGATTTTGCAGTCCGAGCCGGAGCTCCGCGCCTTTTCCTGTTACCTGGGCGACCCGGGAAGCGAGCAGGCGCAGGGCGTGGTCGCGGCGCTTCAGCAGGCGGCGCGGGAGCTGCTGGCGGGCCGTTTCGGGCGCGAGGGCACCCTGGGCATACGCCCCCTGCTCCGTTCTCGGGGCGGCAAGGTCGTCTTTATCTGTTACGATCCTTCTCACGGCAGTCTGACGCGCCCGGTATTCGCCGCGCTTTGCGACCTCTGCCTCAAGGAAGCGCTCAGCCGGGTTATCCGCGACGGCAATATCTATCTGATATTGGACGACGCAAGCGTGTTGTCCCCGCTTCCCCATCTGGAGGACGCGCTTTTGCTCGGCCGGGGCAAGGGCCTGAGGGTAATGCTGTCGTCCATCGGGACAGGCGCGCTGGAAGCCCGTTACGGCGCGGCGGCCCAGCCCCTGCTTTCCGCCATCGGCACGACGGTCGCCTTCCGCCTTCAGGACCGTCCAAGCCGCGATTATGTCAAAAGCCTCTATGGCCGCCACCGCGTGGTAGAAGCCTACCGTTCCTCCACGCAGCGCGGCATAGTGGAGCAGGTTGTGGATGAATACGTCGTCTGCGACGAGGATTTAACCGCCCTGCCCACGGGAGAGAGCATTATCTCCACCATGCATTATCCGCCCTTCCGCTTCCGCCTAAAGCCATATGGCGCCTGACCGGCGCGGTTATCAAACAAAGGAGGAATCCATCATGAGCCTAACCCCTCACGATATCGCTAAAATGCTGGATCACAGCACCCTTCAACCTTATCTGACCGAGGAGGACATCCGCAGGGGCTGTGAAACCGCCCTTCAATACGACGTCGCCAGCGTCTGCGCGCGTCCTGCCGATATGAAGCTGGTTAACAAACTGCTTAACGGCAGCGACGTAAAGGTATGCACGGTCATCGGTTTTCCGCACGGCAACCACAAGCCGGAAATCAAGCTGGCGGAAGCGAAGGCCGCGCTGGCCGACGGCTGCGACGAGTTGGATATGGTTCTCAACATCGGCAGGATGATCGCGGGAGACGAGGCCTACGTACAGGATGAAATCCGGTCGGTTTGCGACGCCGCGCACGCTGCCGGCGCAAAGATTAAGGTCATTCTTGAAAACTGTTACCTGAGCGACGCGCAGAAAAAGCGCGCGTGCGAGCTGTCCGCCGAAGCGGGCGCCGACTGGGTCAAGACCAGCACCGGCTATGGTACAAGCGGCTGCAAGCTTGCCGATCTGCGGCTGATGCGTTCATCCGTGCCATTGGGCGTACAGGTTAAAGGCAGCGGCGGTATCCGGGACCTGGACACGGTTTTGTGCGCGCGTCAAATCGGCGCTACGCGCTGCGGCGTATCCGCTACCGAAAAGATTATGAAGGAAGCCGGGGAGCGCTTCGCGCGCGGAGAGCTTCGCGAAATGACCGCCGAAGAAGTCGCCGCCTTTGACGGCGGGGAATCGTCCGGCTACTGAGTTTCCTTGGAGAATCCCGACACAAAAAGCCCTGTCCTCCTGGCCGTCCGGGTAGGGAACAGGGCTTTTTTCATGCTTTCCAACAAGCAATCAGCAGGCAAACGCAGAATGAACCCACTGTAATCGCGTCAGGGCTGAATTTCCACCTCGTCAATCTTATTCCGGTAAGAAAACAGAACGTTCATATCCTTCTCCTCCAGCGCGACGCAGCCCTGCGTCCAGTCTGCCGCCGTCCCGCCTTCATGGATATAAATCTCGCCGCCAAGGGGTGTCCCCCACGGCGGCCTCCGATTTTGCGCATGCGCCAGCCGGATGGCCTCAAAGGTGTGCCCGTCGATTTGCCCCTTCGCAAGGGCTTGCCGGGCGTCCTCAGGGCTCGGATAGCTCAGCCCCAGGCTTCTTCCATACTTACCCGCCTCCTTGACCAGACAGACCCGGTAAACGCCCTCGGGCGTCCTGCCGTCTCCTTCCATTTCCTTGCGGCCTTCGGGCGCCCGTCCCAATGCGATCCGGCAGCGCAGCAGCGCGCGCGCGCCGTCCGTTAAAGTCAACAGGCGCGCGTTTTTTTCGATCACAACGCGCACGCGGCCACCTCCTTTATTAAAAGTGATCAACCTGTGAATAGTCTGTAACATTCTAGCATTCGACCTCTAAACCCTTGCGGAAAGCGCTTTTGTATGTCATAATGGCGGAGATATCAAATCGTGAGGCGCACGTGTGCCCGCACCGGCGGCGCGCGCCCAGAACCGCCCCCTTTGATAATCCGTTTGTGAAAGGAACGTTGATCCAATGTCAAAGCTTCAAAAACTCGTTTCGCTGCTGCTGTGCGCATGCATGCTTCTCAGCGCCGCCGCGCTTGCGGAGGACGCCCCCGCCGCTGAGCCCACCGCCGATACCGGCGCCGTCGCGGCCATCACCGCCGCCGAGCTTGCGTCCGACACGGTACTTGCAACCGTCAACGGCGATCCCATCATCTGGGGCGATCTTGCAAGCGCCTACAACAGCCTTGTAGGCAGCTACGGCAGCTACTACGACCTGACGCTGCAGGAGAACATCGAGCTGTTCCGCGCCGTGGCGCTGGAAAACATTATCACCGAGCGCCTTCTGATGCAAAAGGCCAAGGAGCTTGGCCTTGACCAGCTCAGCGAGGAGGAGGCCGCCACGGCCGAGTCCACCGCGGACAGCGATTGGAATACCGCCATTGAAAACTATCTCAGCTACTATCATTCCGAGCTGACCGACGAAAGCACGGAGGAAGAGAAGGCCGCCGCCAAGGAGGAGGCCGTAAAATATTACAACGATTCCGGCTATACTCCGGAAAGCCTGCGTGAGAGCTACAGGCGTTACGCCATCTTCGACAAGGTGGAAGCCATGATGACGCAGGACGTCGCCGTGACCGACGAAGAGGTCGAGAAGGTGTATCAGGACCTGGTGGCCGCTGATAAGGAGCTCTACCAGAACGATATCGCCGCCTATGTCGAGTATAAAAACTATGTTGATCAGATGGCGATGTACGCCATGATGTACGGTTCCGCCAGCGATATGGACTATCCCTGGTACAAGCCCGCCGGCTTCCGCGCGGTCAAGCACATTTTGCTTGAGGTGGACGCCGACCTGATGAGCACCTATACGGACCTGCAGGCTCGCTATGAGGAGCAGTTGAGCGGCGAAGCCAGCGAGGCCCAGAGCGGCGAGGGCGAGGTGGACACCGCCGCGAGCGCGGCTCCCGACGCCGAGCCCACCGCCGAGCCGACCGCCACGCCCGAGCCTGTAACCGAAGAGCAGGTAAACGCTGCCAAGGCCGCCATTCTTGAATCCCTTGCGGATAAAATCGACGAAATCAACCAGAAGATTGCTGATGGCGCTGATTTTGACGAGCTGATCGCCACCTACGGCGTGAAGGCCGACGGCACCGCTACCGACCCCGGCATGACCTCCGAGCCCTACAAGACCAGCGGCTATGAGGTTGCCGCCGCGTCCAGCAATTACGTGCCCGCCTTTGTCGAGGCCGCTTTCAGCGTGGACAGCATCGGCGATGTATCCGCTCCTTACCTGAGCAACCTGGGCGTGCACATCGTCAAGTACATCGGCGACGTGGCCGAAGGCCCCATCGCCATGACGGACGCGCAGCGCGAGGCCAAGCGCACGAGCCTGCTGGAGTCCAAAAAGAGCGAACTCTACACCAAGACGCTGGAACAGTGGATGACCGAGGCCGACATCGCCTATACGGGCGCGACCCCCAGCATCGCTGAAATCGAGGCCAAGCAGGCCGAAGCCGCCGCGGGCGAACCCTCGGACAGCGTAAGCGAAGAAGAGGCTGAGAACATGGTGGAGAACGGCGCGGAAAACAGCGCCGAGCCGACCGCCGCCCCCGCCGAGTAAACAGACCGGCGATTCATTAGACATAAGTAGAAAGCCCCCGGCGCAAATGCGCCGGGGGCTTTGGGGTATCCTTGGCCTTCCAGTGCCCGCCCAGGAAGGGATTGAGCGTGCCTTTCCAGCCCGCCCCTTTTGCATACTGGAAGAAAAAAGCATTGAATTTTCCCGCTAATTATGAAATAATGCAGACGAGTATGAACGCTTCCATCAGTATCTATTGGTCGTTTGACGTTGAACGGTTGGAAGCTTTAATTGGTGAATCCTTTATAAATCAACGTTTAGCCGGAGGTGGGAACTTGAAAGCGGAGTATAACCTGAGTCTCGTCCAGCGCTTTATTTCCGATTTTAATAAAATCACGCACCTTCATATTGCCATGTTTGGTGTGGACAAGCAGCAGATCTGCTCAAGCGAATGCGATTGCTCAAGGCTTTGCGCTCTGATCGGCACTAGCAAGGAAGGCTGTCTGCGCTGCCTGCGAAGCACGACGAATGGCCTGCGTGAAGCGGAGGCGGCGCAGCAGAAAATATATTCCTACCGCTGCCATCTGGGCTTGATCGAAAATGCCTTTCCCATCTTCTTCGAGTCCGAAATCGCCGGCTACATCATCTTTGGCCAGCTTCTGGACGGCACGGAGGGAGAACGGGAAACGATTAAGCGGCGGTGCGCTGGCCTGATTGAGGATAAAGAGATGTTAAACCAGATTGTGGACGGCTTGCAGATGAAGGATTTGGATTATGTGAATTCGGCGGCGCGCATCCTTCTGTCCTGTATCCAAAGCTCGCTCTTTGAGAACATGATCAAAATCCGCAAGGATAGCATGTGGCTGAAGATCGACCAGTTTATAGACGACAACCTGTGCCGCAAAATAACCATCGAGGATATCGCCCGTCACGTCTATTGCAGCGCTTCGACCGTCAGTCACAAAACGCGTAAGATCACCGGACTTTCGGTTTGCGAGCTGATTAAGCAGCGTCGGCTTGGCAAGGCGATCGGCCTGCTGGCCACGACGGACTATAAAATCAACGAAATTGCCCGGATGGTGGGTATCGACGACTATAATTATTTTTCACGCGCCTTTCGGTCGGTTTATGGATACGCACCCATTGAATACAGAAAATCAATCCAGGGCTAGCTTTCGCTAGCCCTGGATCAGGTTTCTTCTGGTTTTTACGGCTCTAGCGTCAGGGTGACCACGCTTGAGGGCGGCAGCGTAACAACCAAACGCCGTCCCGAAAGCGTAAAATCCGTAAAAGGCTTCGTCACGGCCCCGTCGGGCGAGTCGAAGGTGTTCTCGCAGCGCGGGTCCGCGCAAAGGATTTCACCAAAGCACGAGGTGAATGCGTCGTCAAGGATAGTGCCATCCAATTGCACGGCTTGCGTGGCCGAACAGTTGACAAGTGAAAGCAGAAGCTTGCCATCCTTCATGGAAGCTGAATGGGAGACCGTCGGGATGGCGAGCTGCGGCGCCTCGATATGGTCCTCCTGCACATAGCTAAAAACGTGGCGTGCGTCCTGATGCTCCCGGTATTGCTTGAACACATAGAAGGTCGGAGTTTTTACAAGCTTCTCTTCCCGCGTCTTTAGCACGGAGTGCAGCGCGTTGACCGTCATACACAGGGCCGCCATTTCGATGTAATCGCACTTGTTGTTAAAGGTGTTTAGCGTTGCCGCCGCGATGATCGCGTCGCGCATAGTTGTACGCATACTCCAGTTTGCGTCCCTCCCGGTGTCGTGCCAGCAGCCCCATTCATCCACGCATATCTTTATCCCGTCGTTTTCCGGGCGCTTGCGGATGACGCCGATATGCCTGTCAAGCTGCCTGTCCACATAGGGAATAAATTGCAAGGATGCATAGTACTCCTCATCGCTGAACCCTACGGCTTTCAGCGTCTGGCCAAACTTTGCCTCACTCATGACGATGTATACCGTAACGGCGTCGCAAAAGCCGGACGGAAGCGCATCAATCAGGTCGTTGGTGAAGTGGATATCCTCGATCTGCGGGCCGCGGACGATACGAAACGGGTTGCGCGTGTAATTTTTAGCGAAATGAATGCCCTTGCAGTAACGCACGGCATAGGAGGAGGCGGGCTCGTAGAACCACCATTCATTTCCCACGGTCATGTAGCGCATTTTCCAGGGCTGTTCACGGCCATTCTGACTACGTAGCCGCGCAAGGGTGGAATCTCCGTCGAAGGTGATGTACTCAACCCAGTCGTGAATTTCCTCGGTGCTTACCTGCCCGGAGCCGAATACCAGATACGGTTCGCAGTCCAGCTCTTCACACAGGTTAAAGAACTCATGCGTGCCAAACGCGTTATCATCGACAAACTGCGGAATACCGCTGTCCCGTCCGGTCAGCGTATCCGGAATACGCGGACGTTGTTCCTTAGGGCCGATGCCGTTGCGCCAGTGGTAAAACTCCGTGGTATATCCGCCCGGCCAATGCAGAAGCGGCACCTTAAGCTCACGAAACGCTTCCAATATATCCGTGCGTATGCCGTTCTTGTTGGGGATTGGGGAGTTCTCCCCCACGTACAGACCGTCGTTGATAATTCTGCCGGTTTGTTCGATAAACTGCCCATAGATGTTTTTGTTGATGGTTCCTTTGCTGTCCCGCGTGTTGATGAGCATCCTTAGTGTTTTCATAGGCTATTCCCTTCCTTTCCAACAGGTTGCTACTACATATATATATCAGGCTGTTCGGAAAAGATAGCATCGGGAAATGAATAAGATAGCACGATTCTGCAATTGTTTGATTATATTGTTCTGCACGGTATTGTTTGCAGAATTGTGCTATTATTGTGCATGAAATGAACTATGCTCAATCTCAAAACGGCTGTATATTATAAGCACAATCCATCAAAAAGCTTATGTAAAGAGGGAGTGGTACGGATGACGCAGTGCTTGCCTGATCAAAAGAGACGTTGCGGCAGGAAGCAGCTTTCAGACACCCTGGCCGGCTGGCTGTTTCTGTTGCCAATATTGATTGTTTTTTTCGTCTTTGTTGGATGGCCCCTTTTAAAAACAGTTTTTTACCTGTCTTTTACCAAATACAGCATGATGACGGATCCACAGTGGATTGGCCTGAAGAACTTTCAAAAGCTGTTCTTCCTTGATCCCAACGCGGCAAATATGTGGGCAGCCACGGTGCGCATACCACTGATGCTTTTGCCACTGCATGTGATTTTATCGCTTTTAATCGCTTATCTGGTTTTTAGCTGTAAAAGCAGGATTGTCCGCAGCATTACGCGCACAACGCTTTACCTGCCCGTACTGGTAACCACAAGCGCCGTTGCCATCGCCTGGAAATTTATTTTTGCGACGGAGAACGGCCCGTTAAACTGGTTGCTGGTGCAGTGCGGGTTGATTGACAACGCCGCCAAAATCCCATGGCTGGTGGATCAAAACTATGCCATGCTTTCCATTGTTATTTTCAGCGCATGGAAATTTATCGGACAGTACTTCCTGTATTACTACGTGGGCATGCAAAACATTCCGGAAAGCTACTACGAGGCCGCGCGGATCGACGGTGCCAACACCTTTCAGATGTTTCGCAAGATTACCGTTCCGCTGATTACGCCTACGATGTTCTTTGTGCTGATTATCGTGATGACGGGCGCGATGCAGGCGTTTGACGAGCCTTTCTTTATCACGGACGGCGGTCCGGGCTACTACACCACCAACGCCGCGCTCTACATCTACCGCAAGGCGTTTAAATCCTATGATATGGGTTACGCGGCGGCAATTTCAACCATCCTTTTTATCGCCGTGTTTGTACTGACGCTGATTCAGCTTAGGCTACAGAAAAAGTGGGTGAATTACGATTATGAATAAAGGAATGGTCAAAAAGCGTTTTTTCACCGCGGCGGGCGTCCTGGCATGTTTGGCGCTGTGTATCCTTTGGCTTGCCCCGTTCGGCTGGGTGCTGAGCACCTCCATGCGGCAACGCTCGGAAGCGTTTTCCGTGCCGCCCGCCTTTTGGCCGGAGCAATTGAACTTTGCCAATTACCTCAATGTATTCCGCGCGATTCCCATCATGAAATTTATGGGTAACAGCCTTTATATCGCCATTTTTACAACGGCGCTCATGCTGCTTGTGACGTGCATGGCTGCGTACTCAATGGCAAGGATTTCGTTCCACGGCAAGAAGCTTTTAATGCCGCTCCTGCTCTCAGGTATGATGATCCCAAGCTCCGTTACGCTGATTCCTCTGTTCTTTACCATGCGCGATTTGGGCCTCATCAACAACCGCTGGTCGGTCATTCTGCTGGGAATTTACTATCCCATGGGCTTTCTGTTGATCCGGCAGTTCTACATGACCATTCCCAAAAGCTACGATGAAGCCGCCTATATGGATGGGGCGGGCCATATAAGAATTTTTTTCAGCGTTATTTTGCCGATGTCCGTATCATCGCTGATTGTGGCGGGCCTGCTTTGCTTCATCGGTAGCTGGAACAACTTCCTGCTTCCATTGATTTTGCTTTCTAACGTGAACGAATTTACCATTCCACTTGGCATGCAATTCCTGCTGGGTTCCTTCTCAACGGATATTTGCCTGATCCTCGCCGCCGTCGTCATTGCCTTGATCCCGCCGGTATTGCTGTTTATTACCTGCCAAAGGTGGCTGCTTCAGGGCATGATCACGACGGGCCTAAAATCATAAGTATCGCGAAGAGGAAAGGCCCGTGAAATTGTGGCCAGATTTCACGGAAGCATTCGGCGCGATATCAATAAACGAAGGGGGAAACTCTCATGAAAAAAGCTCTCAGTCTGCTCCTAGTCCTCACGTTGATTCTCACCCTTCCGCTGGCAAGTGCGGAGGAAAAGATCACCTTGAAGGTTGCCTATTTCGGCACCGCCTATGTCATGGATGAAAATGGGAATGACCGTCTGGCCTCGATTTACGACGATTTCACCAAGGAGTATCCAAATATCGAAGTGGAGCTTGTCTACATCCCTAATTCGGATTGGTCCGATTATACCACCAAAATCCAGACCATGTATGCCTCCGGCGACGCGCCTGACTTGGTCTACTGCCCCGGCGAAACGGAGAACGTATTTTTCGCAAACCAGATGGTACTGCCGCTGACCCCCTTCTTAGAGAAAAATTCTGAATGGCAGTCAGAGTACGAGGCCAATGTCTCCGAGGCGCTTCGTAAGCTGGCTATGCACGATGGCGAATACTATGGTTTTCTCCAGCTGTGGGAAAACGACGTGCTCTGGATCAACAATGAAATCTTCCGTCAGGCTGGCGCTACCATCCCCACAGGCAGCTGGACCTGGGATGAATTTGTGGCCGCCTGTGACCTGATTGAAAAGAACACAGATGCCTACGCATTTTTCCTGCCCGATACCTACTATACCAATACCGGCTGGCTGTATAGCTTTGGCACCGGTTACCTGAATGACGATTCTACCGACGTGGCCTTTGACAGCAACGCTTCCAGGGAGCTGATGCAGTTCTACGCCGACGCGGTAAAGAACGGCTGGGCCAGCGCCGACTGGACGAATCTGGATTACGCGGCTGAATTTATGAACGGCCGCGTGGCGATGATCAGCACCGGCCTGTGGACCGTTTACAGCCTGGCCAATGAAAACTACACCGACGTTTCTGCGGCTTATATACCCACCAAGTATTCCGACCGGCAAACCAGCGCCTGGGCCTCCATGCAAGTAAGCTCCGCCACCAAGCACTATGATGAGGCTGCGCTGCTCGCGGCCTGGAGCGGCGGCGAAAACTTCAACAAGCGCTATTTCAGCGAGGTCTGCTCCAACATTCCCGCCCGCAGCACCATCAATGTTCCGCAAAGCTATCCCTTCCAGTTTGATGGGCTGGACCTGTTTCTTGAGGCCTATTCCAACACCGTCGGCATGCAAAATCCCGCATATTTTGCCGATCTGGAAACCATCTGGCGCGCTTGCGTATCCTCGGTCATCTCGGGCCTGAAGGATGTCCCGGCCGCTGTTACGGATGCCGCCGCTGAAATGCGCATGGTCGCTGATTTCTAATACCCTACCGTTTTCAAAATTGTTCCCTGTATTCGTTCAAGGGCCGTCGGCTTCGACGGTCCTTGATTTTAAAAACGGAGGAGGTGCCGTCATGGAAATGCAACGCTTTGAAAAAACCAACCACCAGATTCGCCAAGCCTTTGAGGAATTAAAACGCGGCTCGCCAAATGGGCTTGGCAGCAGGCTGAAATTTTCCTGGAGCAATTGGGGCTTTGGCCTGGAGGCTTTTGAAACCTCTTGCGAACGCCTCGAGAAGGCAGGCATCCGCTATATCGAGCTGCACGGCAACCATTATGGGCCAGACCTGGGCTACAACCCGGCGAAAATCGAAAATATCATGGCGGCTCACGGCATTTCCGTAAGCGGCGTGTGCGGCATGTTTAGCGCCGACAACGACCTCTCGTCCAACAGGCACATAAAACGCCAGGCGGCGATTGACTATATCAAACGCGAGGTGGACTTTACCGCGCGGGTTGGCGGAAAATACATGCTGGTTTGCCCTGCCGCAGTCGGCAGAGCCTGGAAGTATGACGACAGCGAAATTGAACGCAGCCTTGACAGCCTCTCCCGCGTTGCCGACATATTCGTGCGGTATGGCATCCGCGCCGCCATAGAGCCCATCCGCGCGGCAGAAACCAGCATTATCCACACCTTTGAGGAGGCGAAGACTTATATCCTGAGGCTTAACCATCCCGGCGTTCAGCACATCAACGGCGACGCGTACCATATGCTGGTGGGCGAATCGCATATCGCCCAGGCCATCTGGCAGGCGGGGGGCCTGCTGACAAATCTGCATATGGCAGACACCAACCGCTGCGCGCTGGGCGACGGCTCGCTTGATATCGACGCGATCATCATGTCCCTGTACCTGATAGGCTATAACAACGACGACAATTGCTTCGTTACCGCCGAACCCCTTGGCCCCGGCGGCGATCCTTATCCTGCACAAAACACCAAGGCTGATCCCGTTCTTCTGGATCGGCTGGTCTTTGACAGCGTGCGCTATTTCCGCGAGCGGGAAGCACAATTGCTGGACTGAAAGGCAGGAGACTTACAATGAAGCCAGAGCCAATGAAGAAAACTGTGGAAGTCAACAAGCGCAGCCTGCGCCTAGCCCTTGAGGAAAGCCTTAGGCCCATGCAATCCTTTTTTGATCCCACGCACGGCGGCTTGCCCTTTTTTGGAAACGTCATGGTGGGAGAGCCTTGGGGCAATACCCACCACGCCAGCTTCAGCATGGCCCATGTACCGGGAAGATGGCTCAACGCTCTGCTCAACGCGCAGGATGTGCTCGGACTTGCGGTTGATGAAGCAGCCATCATCAATTTGGCACACTGGGCGCTTCACTCCCTAACGGCTACCCAGATGGGCTTTCCCGCCTGTATGGACGTAGAGACGAGCGAATGCTTAAACCAAACGGACTTGCATAATTTACGCGAGGTGATGCACGCGCTTACCGCGCTGGTGCGCTACCGCGGAGATGAACGCGCGTATGAACTCGCCGTCAAGTTCATCGAGCAGGTGGATAGGTATTTCGACGATGAAAAGGGCTGCCTCCGCGAAGCGGAATGGGCAAGAGACACGGGCGGCCGACTGCTCAAATGGTCCGGGACCCGTACGAACGCTTCGCCGTTTCCCATCACATTTGGCCGCTACATTGGCCCGCTCGTCAAGTTTTATCAGGCGACGGGCGAGGTGAAGGCGCTTCGCCAAGCCATGCGGCTCAAGGATGCCTGTTTTCGCCATGTGATCAACGCGCACGGCGATTATCAAGCTGAGGTGTTCGGCGGCCACACACATTCCACCACCTCCACGCTCAGCTCACTGGCCCTGCTTGGGGACGCGGTAGGGGATATCGCCATCCTCAGGCGTGTCAAGCGCTTTCTGGAAAACGGTATGCGGCAGATTGCCCTGGACTTCGGCTGGTGTATTGAAAACCACGACCGCCGGGATGACGTGGGGGAGATCAATAACACCGCCGATATGCTGGAAACCTGCCTGATTCTTGGCAAGTGGGGATTTCCCGGATATTACGCGCGCGCCGAGCGCATCCTACGCGCTCATCTGCTGCCCGCACAGCTGCTGGATACCTCCTTTATTCCGGAATCGGACGATGCGTCACATCCCGAAGCATACCGCCTAGCCAGCCGGGGAAAGGGAGCTTTCGGTTTCCCGTGCCCATACGGCCATGAGGACCACGCCGGAGCGCCGCTTTCCTTCAATTGGGATATTGTCGGCGGCGGCGCGGAGGGGTTGTGCGAGGCTATTCGCGCCCAATGGAGCGCAAACGGAAACCTTTTCAGCATCAATCTTCTGTTTGACATCGAAACGGACGCATTTTCTTTCCGCAGCCCCTACGGCCACGGGGATATGGCGGAGCTGATTGTCCGGCGTCCCGGCACGGCGTTCAGGGTGCGGATTCCCGGCAACTGCGAAAGTGTTGAGGTGAAAAACGCCGAAAGCTTCACCGGTGGGGAGTGGCTTTATCTGTCCGGCATCGCGCCAGGCACAGGTGCATCCATCCGCTTTCGGTTTTCAACAGAGGTTGCCCGGTACCAATTCCGCGACAAAACCTACAGCCTACGCTGGCGCGGCGAGGAGATAACCGGCGCGGACAGTGCTGGCAAACGGCTCTGCTTTTTTCCGGTGATAGAATAAAAACTGGTATGACTGTTAAAGGCAGCGGTGCATGAACAAGTTTCATGCATGTTTACGCAAAAAGATGATAGGCACTTTCGTGTCTATCATCTTTTGCCATTCCGGCCTGCTGCCGCACGGCTTTGCGCCAGCCGCATCCTTTTTGTCCGTTTTCAGCAAAAAAGCCTCGGCCTTTGCCGGCCCGCGTCGCGGGCGCCGCCATCAAGCGCCGGCCGTGCTCTGCGGCTGGTTAACGTTAACGTCGCTACCGCCGGCCATTTTGCTGCCGATGTCCAGCACCTGCGTCTGAAGCTCCTCAAAGGTGATTTCCTTCTTTTCGACCTTTTCCTCAAGCATCTTGATCTTGTCCATCAAGGTCGCGTCGTCGGTCACATGCACGGTCGTAATGGTCTTGTTGATAGCCTGCACGCGCGCGTCCACCATCTCGATCAGCCGCTCGGTTAATCCGCCCTGATACTGGGCATCATACTTCACGCCGACGAGCGCGATATTGCCGGCCACAACAGCCTCCGCGTCATCGATCTCAGACAGCTTTTCCGCCTCATCCTCCACCATCTCGCTCACACGCGCCGCATCCTCAATCGTGTTCACTCCCGCCTCCATACCAGCCGTTGGCCCGGCTGACGTGGTGGGCGAGACACTCGGCGACGCCATGGGCGAAGCGGACGGTGAAACGCTGACGGAAGGGATCGGACTGGGCATGGTGTCGGCGCTGCTCGTGCAAGCGGTGAACAACCCCAGACACAGTATTGAGATCACCAAGAGAATCCAAGTTTTTTTCAATGCTGTTCGCCTCCTCGCGGCTATTGTGTGCAGAAGCGGGATGGGGTATTTGCGACAATCCTTCCCAAAGACGGCACACGGAACCACAAAAACAGGGGCGAACTGGGGTTTATTCCATTGCCTTCTCCACCGCGCCGGTCACCGCTTCATAAAAGGTTGGGTGCGCCCGCATGGCGCGAAGCAGCTGCGCGCCCGTCAGGCCGCACTCAATAGCCAGCGTAAGCTCGCCCATAAGATCGGTGGCCCGGCCACAAAACAGCTGCGCCCCGAGCAATACGCCGCTATGCCTGTCAAAAACCAGTTTGATAAAGCCGCGGCCAAGGTTTTCAATCAAATTGCGCGCGTTTTGCGTGGTAAGCGCCTTGCCCACGGCCACCTCCACGCCGCGCGCCTTCGCCTCCTCCTGCGTGAGGCCGACGGAAGCGATCTCCGGCGTGGTGTAGACGCAGCTTGGCACAAGCGCGGTATCGACAGGCGCTTCCCTTCCCAGCATATGCGCGACGGCGGCGAGTCCCTGAGCGTGCGCGGCGTGCGCAAGCTGGCATTGCCCGTTCACGTCCCCGATGGCGTACACGCCGGGCAGGCTGGTCTGATAATCAGCATCCGCTACAACCGCGCCGCGCTCCACCGCGGGGCTTACGCCCGGGCCAAAGAGCCCGTCCGTTGCCGGTCTGCGGCCCGTGGCGAGCAGTACGCGCTCGCACACGACGTTTTGCGCGCCGCCCCTGTCAAACGATATGATGAAGCCGTCCGCTGTTTTTTCAACGCAGGTCAGCTTCGCGCCCGTCATCAGGTCAACACCCAGGCTGCGCAGCAGCGCCTCGGCGCCGCGCGAAAGCTCCCTGTCCAGCATCGGCAGGCAGTTCTTCTCCGCCTCGATGATGGTAACGTGCACGCCCAAGCGCGCGAATATGCACGCCATTTCCACGCCGATCACGCCGCCGCCCACAATGGCGAGCGAGTCAAACGCCTCCGCGCCGGGTACGCCCAGCAAATCGTCGCTGGTCCACACGGCGGGATCGCCGCAACCGGGCACGGGCAGCCGCGCGGGTGTTCCCCCGGTAGCAAGCAGCACGCGCGCGCCTTCCAGGTTCAGCTCTCCGCCGTCCTTCTCCGTCACGCGCACCGAAAAAGGCGCGGCTTCGCTCTCAAGCGTGCCCGTGCCTTCGTACACGTCGATTTTGCCCGCTTTCATCAGCTGGGCAATGCCCGCTGTCAGGGTATCGACAATTTCGTTTTTCCGCGCAAGCATCGCTTGCCTATCCGCGCCGGGACGCGCGTCGTGCAAATAGGCCTTTGTGGGCACGCAGCCCCGCTGCAAGCAGGTTCCGCCCAGCCTGTCGCGTTCCACAAGGGCGGTTTTCAAGCCGTGCTTCGCCGCGTCAAGCGCCGCGGCGTAGCCGCCCGGCCCGCCTCCGATCACAATTAAATCATAGGTCATGGTTATCGTCATCCTTTTTTACATAACGTGTGTTTCCCCGCCCCGGTCCATGGCGCGGATGCGCCCGCAGATCAGCGTGCACACATCTCCCGCGACTTGTAATAGCCGCTGGTCCCGTAGCAGCTCCAGCTTTTGCTCAAACCGCCCGGCAATGGCGCTGATCAAAAACGGACAGCCTACGAGGGCCTGCTCAATACGGGTAAAAAGCGCCGCCTCCATCGCGTCGGTAAAAATTTTGGCCGAGCGGATAACGCCGCCCTCCGTCAGCAGCTTTACCGTCACGCCGCCCCACGGAAAGCGCTCCGCCACGGAAAACCCATACGGCAGCGATTCGGGATAAATCCAATCGGTGCTTTCAAACTGCCCGGTCAGCTTTTCCAGCGTGGGCCTGTCCATCATACGTTCGTCCAGCATTGCGGGCTGGGCGCGGTACACGCGCGCGAACGCGCAATACAACGACTGTTGTAACGCGTCAATGCCTATTTCGGAGGATAGCTCGCGCAGGTTCACAACGCGCGATGGCACGCTGCGCACACCGCGCTGCTCCAGCTTTTGCTTATCCACGGTCAGGTAGCGCGCCAGCACGTCCATATTGCACTCCACCAGCAGCGTTCCATGGTGGTACGCCGCGGAGCCCGCCTTATAAAAAGCGTTGCCGCTGAATTTGCGGCCGCCGGCATGCAGATCGTTGCGGCCGCTAGCCTCCACCTGGACGCCAAACGCGCCCACCGCCATGCCCACCACGCTCAGCTGGCGCGGGATATCAAATTCCGTCTTGGGCAAAATAAAGGTAAAGTTCAGGTTGCCCAAATCATGATAGACCGCGCCGCCACCGCTCAGCCGCCGCGCGATCTGCCCGCCCGATTCCAGAAATTCCTCCACCCGGCACTCGTACCAAGGGTTTTGGTTGCGCCCGACGACGATGGTATGCTGATTCTGCCAGAGGTACAAAATAGCCGTATCCTCAGGCAAGGTATCCATCAGGTGCTTTTCGATGGCGAGATTGCGGTAAGGGTCGGTGCCCCTGGCAATCAGGCAGGCAGTGCGTCGAATCATTCGTCTACGCCCTTTCGGGGTGATATCTCAAAATTGGATTGCGCGCGGCGGCCACCTCGTCCGGGCGGCCGATCGCGGCGTTGTGGGGGGTATGGCGCATACTCTCCGGGTCGCGCTCCGCGTCGCTGAGGATTTCCAGCATCACGTCGGCGGCGTGGTCGAGGGTCGCCATGCTCTCCGTCTCGGTCGGTTCAAACATCAGCGCCTCATGTACGATCAGCGGGAAATACATCGTCGGCGGATGGATGCCATGGTCGATGAGGGCCTTGGCGACGTCCAGCGCGCTGACGCCCTTCTGCTCCTTTAGCGACTCCAGGCTCAGGACGAATTCGTGCATGCACGGCACGTCCCTGGCCGGCACATAGCCCGCCGCCTTAAGACGCTTGAGCAGGTAGTTGGCATTGAGCACGGCATGCTCGCTGACGCCGCGCAGATCGTCCCGGCCCAGCGTTTTCAGGTAGCATAACGCCTTTAGCATAACGGAAAAGTTGCCATAGAACGCTTTTACCTGAAGCTTGCCCTGCCCGCCCGCGCTGGCGGTTGTGGGCAAAAACGGTTTGAGCGCGGCCTTTACGCCCACCGGGCCGCTGCCCGGACCGCCGCCGCCGTGCGGCGTAGAAAAGGTCTTGTGAAGGTTCAGGTGCGTCACGTCAAAGCCCATGTCCCCGGGCCGCGCAAGGCCAAGAATGGCGTTTAAGTTCGCGCCGTCGTAATACAAAAGCCCGCCCGCACCGTGCACCAGCCGGCTGATTTCGAGGATATCCTTTTCAAAAAGGCCGACGGTGTTGGGGTTAGTGAGCATAATGCCCGCTATCTCATCGGAAAGCAGGGATTTCAAATGCTCCAAATCCACGCAGCCGTCCGGCCTGCTTTGAACGTTGACCACCTCATAGCCGGCCATGGCCGCACTGGCCGGGTTGGTTCCGTGCGCGCTGTCCGGCACGAGGATTTTTGTGCGCTTCATGTCTCCGCGCGCCTCGTGGTAGGCCTTGATGCACAGCATGCCCGTAAACTCGCCGTGCGCGCCCGCCGCGGGCTGAAGGGTGAACGCGTCCATCCCCGTAACTTCGCAAAGGTCGCGCTCCAGCTCGCCAACGGCCTCCCGGCATCCCAACGTAGCGCTTTCAGGCGCGAGCGGATGAACGTCGGTAAAGCCCGGCAGGGCCGCAACGGCCTCGTTCAGCGCCGGATTGTACTTCATGGTGCAGCTGCCCAGCGGATAAAAACCGTCGTTGACACCATGCGTACGCCCGGCAAGCTGCGTGTAGTGGCGGCAAACGTCCACCTCGCAAAGCTCGGGCAGCGCGAGAGGCGTACGGCGGGCAAACGCTTCGGGCACGTCCGCCCTGGGCACATCCAATTCGGGCAGCACGCAGCTTCTGCGACCCGGAACGCTTTTTTCAAAGCTAAGCAAAACAATCCCGCTCATTCCGCGCGCACCCCCTTTCCGTCCGCGTCCGCCGCGCAGGCTGAACGCACAATGTCCGCCGCGCGGTCCAGCCGCGCCTTGCCGGCCTTTTCGGTCACGCACCAGAGCATTTCGTTTTCGGAAAGCGGAAGCCCGCTTAACATGCATTCATTCGCCAAGGCCCGCTCAATTTCCTGCGCGGAGCGCGGCAGCACGGTCACAAATTCATGAAAGAAGGGACCCGGATACCGGAGCGAAACGCCTGGAACGGCACAAAGCCTCTCCGCGAAATAATGCGCTTTTCCCGTACAGCTCTGCGCAACCTCACGCAGGCCGCCGGGACCCATGTACGTCAGGTAGACGGAGGCCGTAAGCGCGCAATGCGCCTGATTGCTGCAGATGTTGCTGGAGGCCTTCTCGCGCCGGATATGCTGTTCGCGCGCTTGCAAGGTGAGCACAAAGGCACGCCGGCCTTCCGCGTCCGTCGTCTGGCCCACGATACGGCCCGGCAGCTTGCGCTGCATGGCGGCGGTCGCCGTCATGTATCCCAAGCCCGGTCCGCCGAAGGCCATGGGCAGACCGAAGGGCTGCGCGTCGCCGCAGACAACGTCCGCGCCAACCTCCGCTCCGCTTTTCAGCAGTGCGAGCGCCATCGGGTTCGCGCCAAGGATGCATTTGACCTTCTTTTCCTTGCACAGCGCAAACAGCGCTTCGACATCCTCCAGCTGGCCGTAGAAGTTTGGCTGCTGTACATACAGCGCGGCCACGTCGTCCAAAAGCATGGCGGCGAGCGCTCCGGCGTCCGTTACGCCGTCCTTTTCCGGCACGATGCGCAGCTCGTCACCCGTGCCATAGCAATAGGTTTTCATCACGGCGATGGTATCCGGGTGCGCCGCCGCGCTTATCAGCGTCGCCCTGCGCTTGCGGTCGCGGCACATCACGGCGGCCTCGGCCGCGGCGGTCGCGCCGTCGTATACCGACGCATTGCCCGCGTCCATACCGGTGAGCTCGCACATCAGCGACTGGTATTCAAAAATGGATTGCAGCACGCCCTGCGACATCTCCGCCTGGTATGGGGTGTAGGCGGTGACGAATTCCTCCTTGGCGGCGATGCGGCTGACAATGGGCGGGATAAAATGATCGTAGCAGCCCGCGCCACGCAACGTGAGAGAATAGAGGGTATTCTTCGCGGCCAGCGCCTTCATGGCGTCCAGCGCCTCCATCTGGCTCATGCCGCGCGGCAGGGCGACGGGTTCCTTCAGCTTGACCGTGGGAGGCACCTGCGCGAACAGGCCGTCCAGGCTGTCAAGCCCCAGCGCCTCCAGCATCCGTTCCCGTTCGACGCCGGTATGGGGAAGATAGTTGGCCATAGAGGGTTCTCCTTTCAGGCTGTTTACTTTTCAACCAGCGCGCGGTAAGCATCCGCGTCCATCAGCCCCGCCGCCTCGGAAACGCCTTCCACCTTGCAAAGCCACGCGTCATAGGGCGTTTCGTTGATCTTCTGGGGCGCGTCGAGCAGCTCCTCGTTGATGGCGGCGACCGTGCCGGTAACGGGCGAGTACACATCGCTGACAGCCTTAACACTTTCCACGTCGGCAAACGCTTCGCCCGCCGTCACCTCGTCGCCCTCTCCCGGCAGGTTGACAAAAACCAGGTCGCCCAGCTCCTTTTGCGCAAAGTCGCTAAGGCCGACCAAAACGGTGGTCTCGTCCACGTACTTCACCCATTCGTGGCTTTCGGTATATTTCAGCTCATTGCGGATTTCCATGTTCAGTTCCTCCTTCTAATTATGTTGGTTATGCTTTTTTGCGGCTGTAAAACGGCAGCGGCACAACCTCCGCTTCCACCATTTTTCCACGAATCTCCACCTGAAGCGTGCCGCCCGCCTCCTGGTAAGGGGTCTCCACCAGCGCCATGGCGACGGCGGCGCCCACGTACGGGCAATGCGTGCCGCTGGTGGTCGCGCCCACCTGCTTATCGCGGTGATAGACGGGAAAATGCTCGCGGGCAATGCCGCGCCCTACCATCCTAAGGCCGATACGCGCGCGCCTGGGTTCGCCCGCCGCAACCAAAGCGTTCCTGCCGATGAAGGACGGCTTGTCAAGCTTAACATAGTTGCCAAGGCCGGTTTCAAAGGGCGTGACGGTATCGTCCACCTCATGCCCGTAAAGGGGCATGGCCGCCTCCAGGCGCAGCGTGTCGCGGCACCCCAGGCCGCAAAGCTTGAGCCCGAAGGGCTTCCCGGCTTCCACCAGCAGGTCGAACAGCCTTTCACCATCCCCGGCGGCGGCATATAGCTCGAACCCGTCCTCACCCGTATAGCCCGTGCGGCTTACCAGGCACCGAACGCCGCCCACATCCACGTCGCGAAGAAAGCTGTAATACTTCTGCGGAATATTTTCCGGCGCAAGAAGCGCGCCCAGCGCCCCCGCCGCCCCGGGGCCCTGGAGCGCAAGCTGGCAAATGCCGTCGCTCAGGTCGGTGATCTCAACCTCGCCAAAGCGGTTTGCGAGAATATGCGCCACATCCTTGTGGCGGTTGGCCGCGTTGACAACCATCAGGTATGCCTGCTCGCCCACGCGGTACACCAGCACGTCGTCCACCACGCCGCCTTGTGGGTTTAGCATGGGGCTATAACGGACGCGCCCGATGGCGAGTCCTTCATAATTGTTGCACAGCAGGTTTTGAATGTTGGCGAGCGCGTCCGGACCGGTGAAGCTGACCTCTCCCATATGGCTGACGTCAAACAGCCCGAGGGCCGTGCGCACGGCCATATGCTCCGCAATGACCCCCTCGTACTGCACGGGCAGCGAGTAGCCCGCAAAGGGAACCATTTTCCCCCCATGCTCCACATGCTTCCCGTACAGCGGGGTTTTGAGAACGGTTTCTTCCATAACTTCCTCCTTTGCCGGGGTGAAAACCCCTTTGCTTTACATTAGTGCAAAAAACAGGCGCGAAGGCACGCGGCTTTTCACCGCCGCCTTTCGCGCCTCTGTCGCTTTACCTGAAAGTTTCTCCGCCGACGCGGACGGATTGCCTCTTCGGTGCATCGCTGCTCTCCAGAGCTTCGTCGGGGCTGGGTTCCTTTGCCTGAGAGCTTGTGCGAAGCTTTCCCCTTCGGCGCCGCCAAAGCGCGGTCTCTCCCCAGTCCGTCAACCGAATATTCGCGTGGTTTCTTGTCAGCCACAGTATACGGCAGGGGAATTGGTTTGTCAATCTCCCATGAACGATCTGCCGGATGGATTTTTGACAAAGGCCGAACACAATTCGACATTCTTTTTAAAAACGTTCGTCTTTTGCTCGTTTTACACTTTACAAATGAGCTGTTATGTTGTATCATACTCCTGTAACAATTCCCACAATCGCATTGTCAGGAGGATGGTTTTCATGAAGAAGCTCGGAAGCCTGCTGCTCGTTCTGTGCCTGGTGCTGGGCATGGTCACCGTTTCCGCCAGCGCCGAGGGTGTGCCCGCGGATCAGATCAAGGTTGGTTTCATCTACATCGGCGATGAAAACGAAGGCTACACCTATTCCCACTATAAGGCCGCCCTTGAAATGAAGGAAGCGCTCGGCCTCACCGACGACCAGCTGATTTTTAAGTGGCTCATTCCCGAAAGCGAAGCCTGCTACGAGGCCGCCGTTGACCTTGCGGAGCAAGGCTGCAACATCATTTTTGCCAACAGCTTCGGCCATGAGGACTTCCTCTTCCAGGCCGCGAAGGAATATCCGGAAATCCAGTTCTGCCACGCGACCGGCACGAAGGCCGCCGCGACCGGCCTTGCCAATACCCACAACTACTTCACCGCCATCCACGAGGCCCGCTATGTGAGCGGCGTGGTTGCCGGCATGAAGCTCAACCAGATGATCGAGGAAGGCAAGATCACCGCCGAGACCGCCAAGATCGGCTATGTCGGCGCGTATCCTTACGCTGAGGTTATCAGCGGCTTCACCAGCTTCTTCCTGGGCGCGCGCTCCATGTGCCCCAGCGCCACCATGCAGGTGACCTACACCAACAGCTGGGCCAGCGCCGACCTTGAGAAGGAAGCCGCCGAGGCCCTGATCGCGGACGGCTGCGTGCTGATCAGCCAGCACGCGGACACCACCGGCGCCTCCACCGCCTGCGAAGCCGCGGGCGTGCCGATCGTCGGCTACAACATCTCCATGATCCCCACCGCCCCCACCATGGCGCTCACCTCTCCCACCAACAACTGGGCGCCTTACGTGACCTTCGCGGTGAAGAGCGTGATCGATGGCACCGAAATTCCCGCCGACTGGTGCAAGGGCTTTGTTGACGGCGCCGTGGCCACCACCGAGCTCAACGAGGCCGCCGTGGCCCCCGGCACCGCCGAGAAGGTTGCCGAGGTTGAAAAGGCTCTGATCGACGGCACGCTTCATGTGTTCGACTGCTCCACCTTCACCGTGGAGGGCAAGGCCGTTGAGAGCTACAACACTGTGTACGGCTTTGAGGGCAACGAGATGATCAAGGACGGCTACTTCTGCGAGGCCGAGCTGCGCAGCGCGCCCTGCTTTGAGCTGATCGTCGACGGAATCACGCTGAAGTAATTTTTCCCATCCAAGCCCTGCTGCCTGTATGAAGGGCAGCAGGGCTTTTCTTTCTTTCGTTCCTTACCCCCCAACCCCAAGATGGAGGCGTTACCATGGCACAGCACGACATGATTGAGATGCGCGGCATCACCAAGCATTTCGGCTCGGTGGTCGCGAACGAAAACGTGGACCTGACCGTCCGCAGGGGCGAGATTCTGTCCGTCCTGGGCGAGAACGGCAGCGGCAAAACGTCGCTGATGAACATGCTCGCGGGCATTTACTTCCCGGACGCGGGACATATCTATCTGGATGGCCGGGAGGTCGTCATCCGTTCGCCGAAGGATGCTTTTGCGCTGGGCATCGGCATGATTCATCAGCATTTCAAGCTCGTGGATGTGCTGACCGCCGCGGAAAATATCATTCTCGGCCTGCCGGGAAAGCTTCGGCTCAACATGCCAAAGATCGAGGCCGACATCCGCGCGCTGACGGAAAAATACGGCTTTGAAATCGACCTGAAGCGCAAAATCTACGAAATGTCCGTCTCCCAGAAGCAAACGGTGGAGATCGTCAAAATGCTTTACCGCGGCGCGAATATTCTGATTCTGGACGAACCTACCGCCGTGCTGACCCCGCAGGAAACGGATAAGCTTTTCGGCGTATTGCGAAACATGCGCGATCAGGGCCACGCCATCATCATTATCACGCATAAATTAAACGAGGTGCTGAGCCTGAGCGACCGCGTGGCGGTGCTGCGCAAGGGGCACAGCATCGGCACGGTAAACACCGCGGACGCCGACGAGCTTTCGCTGACCGAGATGATGGTAGGCAAGAAGGTCGATCTTGATATTGAGCGTCCCGAGCCTGTCAACCCGCGCCTTCGCCTGCGCGTGGAAAACGTGAGCTGCGAAAACCGCGAGGGCCGGGAGGTTTTGCACAGCGCGGGCTTTGAGGCGTACAGCGGCGAAATTCTGGGTGTGGCGGGCATTGCCGGCAGCGGCCAGAAGGAGCTTCTGGAGGCCATCGCTGGGCTGCGCGCCACAACCAGCGGCTCCGTTACCTACACCGATGAAACCGGCGCAGACAAGGAGCTCACCCGCATGAGCGCCGCCGCCATCCGCGCGCTGGGCGTCCGCCTCGCCTTTGTGCCGGAGGACCGCCTTGGCATGGGCCTTGTGGCCTCCATGGGCATGACGGGCAACATGATGCTGCGCACCTATAAGCACGGGCATTCGTTCTTCAGCGAGCGCAAGCAGCCGCGCGGGTTGGCCGAGCGCATTATCGAGGAACTGGAGGTCGTCACCCCCAGCGTTGAATGGCCTGTGGGCCGCATGTCCGGCGGCAACGTGCAAAAGGTGCTCGTCGGGCGCGAAATTGCCTCCGCCCCCCAGGTGCTGATGGTCGCCTACCCCGTGCGCGGGCTGGACATCAACTCCTCCTACACCATTTACCGGCTGCTGAACGAGCAAAAAAAGCGCGGTGTGGCGGTTATCTGCGTGGGCGAGGACCTGGATGTGCTGCTTGCCCTGTGCGACCGTGTACTGGTGCTTTCCGGCGGCCATGTCAGCGGCGTGGTGGACGGGCGCACCGCCACCAAGGAGGAGGTCGGCCTGTTGATGACGAAGGCCGGTTTTGAAACGGGCAACGCAAAGGAGGCCGAAGCATGAGCGCTGTTATGAAGGAGCCCTTGATGCACATTGTCAAGCGCGACGATATTTCCATGGGTCGGGCGATGCTGATCCGCCTGATCGCGGTGCTTTGCTCGCTGGTGGTATGCGCGTTCATCATCTTTGGCCTGACAGGCATGAACCCGCTGGAGGTATACGGCGGCATCTGGAACGGCGCGGTCGGCACCACCCGCCGTATGTGGGTCACCTTCCGCGACGCGGCGATTTTGCTGTGCATCGGCCTGGCGATTACCCCGGCGTTCAAGATGCGCTTTTGGAATATCGGCGCGGAGGGCCAGGTGCTGGCGGGCGCGCTGGCGACCGCCGCCGTGCTGATTTACGGCAAGGATTTGCCTCCTGCGCTGCTGTACACCCTCTCCCCCCTCGCGGGCGTGGCTGCAGGCATGCTTTGGGGTGTGATTCCCGCGTTTTTCAAGGCTAACTGGAATACCAATGAAACGCTGTTTACCTTGATGCTCAACTACATCGCCATGCAGCTGGTTACCTTCTGCATCGTGTTTTGGGAAAACCCACGGGGCTCCAACAACGTCGGCCTGATCAACAAGGGGGCGGAAACGGGCTGGCTGCCCTCCATCGCGGGCAACGGCTATCTGCTTCCCATCTTCATCGTGCTGTCGCTGATGGTGCTGCTGTACGTGTACATGAAGTATTCCAAGCAGGGCTATGAGATCGCCGTGGTCGGCGAGAGCGAGAACACCGCGCGCTATGCCGGCATCAACGTCAAAAAGGTGATTATCCGCACCATGGCGATTTCAGGCGGCATTGCCGGCATCGCGGGCTACCTGCTGGTCAGCGGCGTGGGCCACACCATTTCCACAAGCGTAGCGGGCGGACGCGGCTTTACGGCCATCGTGGTCGCGTGGCTGGGCAAGCTCAACCCCTTTGCGATGATGGTGGTCGCGTTCCTGCTGGTGTTTATGGAAAAGGGCTCCAGCCAGATCGCCACGCAGTTTAACCTGAGCGAGAATGCCAGCGAGATATTGACGGGTATTATCCTGTTCTTCGTGCTTGGCTGCGAGTTTTTCATCAACTACCGCGTCGAGTTCCGCTCGCGGGTCAAGGAGGAGGTTAAGGCATGAGCGTTATCATCGTCTTTTTACAAAAGGCCATCGCGCAAGGCATCGCCATCCTCTACGGCGCGAACGGCGAGATTATCACCGAAAAATCCGGCAACCTGAACCTTGGCGTGCCGGGCATGATGTACATGGGCGGTGTAGCCGGACTGATGGGCGCGTTTTTGTATGAAAACGGCGTGGAAAACCCTGTTCCCTTCGTTGGCATGCTGATTGCGCTTGCGTGCGCGCTGCTTTGCGCCGCGTTCGGCGGATTGATTTACAGCGTGCTGACCATTACGCTTCGCGCCAACCAGAACGTGACGGGCCTTGCGCTGACTACCTTTGGCGTGGGCTTTGGCAACTTCTTTGGCGGCTCGCTGGCCAAGCTAGCGGGCGGCGTAGGCCAGATTTCCACCGCCGTGACCGCCAGCGCCTTTCGCGCCAAAATTCCCTTTCTAAGCGAGCTGCCCGTTGTCGGCGACCTGCTTTTCAGTTACGGCTTCCTAACCTATTTTTCCATCGCCCTGACCGTTTTTTTAAGCTGGTTCCTGTATAAAACGCGCCTGGGCCTGAACCTTCGCTCCGTGGGCGAAAGCGCGGCCACCGCCGACGCGGCGGGTATCAACGTGACGCTGTACAAATACCTGAGCACCTGTATCGGCGGCGCCATCGCGGGGCTGAGCGGCCTGTACTTTGTGATGGAGTACAGCGGCGGCACCTGGATGAACAACGGCTTTGGCGACCGCGGCTGGCTGGCCATCGCGCTGGTTATCTTTGCCCGGTGGCGGCCGCTCAACGCCATTTGGGGCTCTCTGCTGTTCGGCGGCCTGTACATCCTTTACCTCTACATCCCCGGACTCGACCGCAGCATGCAGGAGATCTTCAAGGCGCTGCCCTATGTGGTCACCATCGTGGTGCTGATCTTTACCAGCCTGCGCAAGAAGCGGGAGGACCAGCCGCCCGCCGGGCTTGGGCTGGCTTATTTCCGGGAGGAACGCTGAGCAACCAAAAGAAAAGCCTCCGCTCACACGTCTGGTGTAAGCGGAGGCTTTTTTATACAGCCACTTGCGGACGTTATGCCATATGAATATACCCCCATAACCACAATATATAGCAAACTACTTCCAAACCGCCTGTTTTTCCTTGCGTTTCGGAAGCATAGCTGTTATACTTTTTTCGTTAAAAATTCCACAATCCCTGACAAACCAAAGGAGGAACGGATATGTTCAAAAAACGCATGCTCGCCACATTGACGGCGCTTCTGCTGCTGGTATCGCAGGCGGCGCTGGGTGAAGCCCTCCCCTCCGCCGTAAGCGGCGAATTCAGCGGCACCGCCAAGGGCTTTGGCGGAGATGTGACCGTCACCCTGACGCTTAACAACGGCGAGATTACCGCCGCGACCGCCGAAGGCGGCTCCGAAACCGAGGGCATCGGCTCCGTCGCGGTTGAGCAACTTCCCGCTGATATTGTAAACGGCGGCAGCATCGCCGTGGACGCCGTCGCCGGCGCTACCATCACCTCCAACGCCATTTTGGAAGCCGCCAGGCAGGCCCTGACCGCCGCCGGCCTCAACCCTGACGATTATGCCGTCTCCACCGGCGGCAACAAGGCGGGCGAGGACATCCTGCGCACCTGCGACGTTGTGGTAATCGGCGCGGGCGGCGCGGGCATGACGGCCGCCATCACCGCCGCCGACGCGGGCAAGCAGGTTGTGCTGGTGGAGAGCCAGGCCATGGTGGGCGGCAACTCCGTGCGCGCGACCGGCGGCATGAACGCGACCAAAACCGCCGCTCAGGATAAAAACACCTTCGACGAGGCCGCCGGCGTTGAAAAAACGCTTGCCACCGCAACGGAAAAATATGCCGATAACGAGGCCGTTACCAAGCTGGCCGCCACTGTGGCAGAACAGTGGAACGCCTATCAGAAAAATCCGACGGGATATTTTGATTCTGTTGAGCTGATGGAGCTGGACACCCTGATCGGCGGCAAAGGCAGCAACGATCCTGAACTGGTGGACACCTTGTGCGGCAACTCCGCCGACGCCATCGGTTGGCTTGACACGATCGGCGCGGATTTAAGCAGCGTTGCAAGCTTTGGCGGCGCGTCCGTGAAGCGCATCCACCGCCCTGTGGACGACGAAGGCAAGACCATTTCCGTGGGCAGCTATATCGTGCCGATCCTGCAGGAAAACTGCGAGAAGCGTGGCATTGAAATTCTGCTCAACACAACCGCCGAGAGCATCCGTACCGATGAAAGCGGCGCGGTAACCGGCATTAACGCCGTCGCTAAAAATGGTGAAAAGGTAATCGTGAACGCAAAGGCCGTTATTCTTGCCACGGGTGGCTTCGGCGCCAATCTTGAAATGGTGACTGAGTATAAGCCCGAGCTTGAGGGCTTTATGACCACCAACGCCGCCGGCGCGCAGGGCCAGGGTATCACGATGGCCACCAAGGTTGGCGCGGCGACCGTCGATATGGATCAAATTCAGATTCATCCCACCGTGCAGTACGACACCGCCGCGCTGATCACCGAGGGCCTGCGTGGCGACGGCGCGATTCTCGTCAACGCCGAGGGCAAGCGCTTTATTGATGAAGTAGGCACGCGCGACGTGGTATCCGCCGCCGAGATTGCCCAAACGGGCAGCTACAGCTGGCTGGTGGTGGATCAGGCCATGGCGGACGCCTCCAGCGTTATCGCCGGCTACATCAAGAAAGGCTTTGCCGTGACCGGCGCCGATTATGCGGAGCTGGCCTCCGCCATGGGCGTGGACGCCGAAGCGTTTGCCGCCACCATGGAAAGCTGGAACGGCTGCGTCGAGGCCAAGAGCGACCCCGAATTCGGACGTACCAGCTTCGCGAATCCGCTTAACACCGCCCCCTACTACGCCATCAAGGTGACGGCGGGCGTGCACCACACCATGGGCGGCCTGTCCATCAGCCCCGCGACCGAGGTGCTTGGCGAGAACGGCGAGCCCATTCCGGGCCTGTTCGCGGCGGGCGAGGTGACAGGCGGCGTGCATGGGGCCAACCGCCTGGGCGGCAACGCCGTGGCCGACTTCATCGTGTTTGGCCGGATCGCCGGCGAGAGCGCCAGCGCGTACGCGGGAGAGTGACGCTCCAAAATTGGATTTCCCTGATTTGCGCATTTAGCGCAAGCATTTGATAATCTGGACGGGCCGTAATTGCGCGGCCTGTCCTTTCTACATCCTTCAAAGGCCAATCCCCATACGCTAAAGATAGCGCCTGACCTCTTTCATATATTGCAGATAATCCGCGCCAAATTTCCCGGCGCACCATCTTTCTTCCGAAAGGATAATCCAATGGGCCGATATTTGAAACAGCAGCACGAACGCGAACAATATCCACGATTGCGTCAGCAGCGCGCAGCCGATGAAAAAAACGAAATACGCCACGTACATGGGATTGCGGGACTGCCGGTAAAGGCCCTTCCGGTTCAGGCCGGTCCCGTCCGGGGCGGCAAAATTAACCACCGCCACAATCAGCAATATGAACCCCGCCGCATACACGGCCAAGCCCGTCAAAAGCAGCCACGACGGAGTGCTTTTGATTGTGAGAAACAGCATGGCGGCCACAATCGCCACGTTGGAAATTTGATAAACCCAGAATGCCGGCTTTTCCTTATCCGCCAACGGCGCGAAATAAGCGGCGCGCTTTACCGCCGCCCTGTTTAGCAAGGATAAAAGCCCGAATCTGACAAGGAAAAAGGGAAGCAAAAGCAAAAGTCCCATTTGCGGCCTCCAAATCAATAGCGCCTGATTCGCGGCGCATGTTAACACAAGCCTCTTTAAATCAGCTTTATTTCAGATTTTAGTAGTTGTCCGCGCAAATGTCAAACCGTTTTTTTCGCACTATGGCTTTGGTTCGCATCGCGTCATCCGCTTGGAGGGTACGCGCGCCTTCGGATCTTTTTCATAGCGAATCCGCCAACAAAAATTGCCTGTCGAAGAATATTCCTCACCTCCCAAACGTCATAGGTTTGTCAGGCCCGACACGAGAACCCTACGGAAGCGAGGCGCACGAATGAACGAACAGGAACTGGGCCGCCGGATTGTCGCGCTGACAGCCACGCTGTATCGCGTCAGTTGCGGCCTGCTGCGAAGCGAAGCCGACCGTGAGGACGCGGTACAGGCCGCCATCGAGAAAGCATGGGTGAAAGCCCATTCCCTACGGGACGAGGGCAGACTGAAGCCGTGGCTGGTGCGCATTCTGATCAATGAATGCTATTCGCTCCTGCGTCGCAAAGGGCGCGAGATTCCCGTGGAGGAGCTGCCCGATCAGTCCGCGCCTTACGCGGATACGGCCTACGAGGTGCGCGAGGCGGTGCTTGCCTTGCCCGCCGATTTGCGTCTTCCAATTGTGCTCCACTATATGGAGGGCTTCTCGATCAGGGAAATCGCGTCCGCTCTACGCTGCCCCATTGGCACGGTTTTGTCGCGCATGAACCGGGGACGCAAGCAGCTCAAAGACCTTCTGATGGAGATGAATGATTTTGACGAAGAATAATTGGAAGCAATCCTTCAATGCCGTGCCGGATTCCTTTTGCTGCCGCGTACGCTCGACGGTCGCGCGGCTGGAGGCCGCACCGCGCCGGCACGCCCGGCTTCGGCCCGCGATCATCCTGGCGGCGATGTTACTGCTCCTGGCGGGTACGGCGCTGGCGCTTTCCAGCCTTGGCGTGCTGGATACGCTGACCGGCAACCTGCGCCGGTTTCTGCTGCCCGGGGCGGCCAGGTTGGTGCAGACGGATATTTCACAAACGGCGGAACAGCCGCGGCATGCCGCCTTCACCGTGGAGCAGGCCGTCAATGACGGACATCAGATTTACGCGACCATCCGCGTCCACGGCGGCGGCGGCGCGCTGCTGATGGATTATAACGCGCAGGCGGCATGGGGCATGGATTGGTGGAAAAACAACCGGGAGGATGAGGGCCAGACCTTCTCCAACCGTGCCTATGAAACAGGCAGGTTGCTGGTACAGGCGGGCTGCGACCCGGTTGACGGTTTCGGACAGTCCATTGACGCATCCGCGCCCGAGGTTCACTACGACGGCGAGGATATCCTCTATACCGTCACGTTTCCCGCAGCGGGCGAGCAGGCCCGTCTCAGGCTCAGCACCTATGAGGTTTACAGCGGCGAAAAGCCCCATCAGGAGCGGCTCAGCCTTGGCACGCTTGATTTTACGGTACCGGTGACCGAGGCGCGAAGCCTCTTTGCAGCGGATACGCCCATCGACCTGCCCATAGCCCGCTTGACGCTGACGGAGCTGATTGTCGAGCAAACGCCCATCGCGACCTATGTAACCTATGCCTATGGCGCGGGCGAGAACACAGACGACCTGACGCTGCTAAACCTTCGCGACGGCGTCTGGGTCGAATGGCTGGACGAAAACGGCCAACGCTATCCCGGGGGAACCGCTTCCCAGGCAAACGAATCCGCCGAGGGCGGCGGCGTGCGGCTGACCGCCGTGTACCGGGCTTTTGAAAAGCTTCCCGAAACCATGCGGCTATCGTTTTATAACGGGATGACCAAGGAGCGCTTCGACGCCCTTACCACAACGCTTCATCCGATTTCGCAGAAGGAGGAAAACCCATGAAAAAGTTACTTTTGCTATGCCTTGCATGCGTTGCAGCGCTCGTTGTGCTGCTGTGTGTCCCCATGAAGGACGTGCAAGCAGGGGACGGCCTGTCCGTCGTGCTGGGAGACGGCGCGCCGGTTCCCTATCTGGACGGTTTTCAAAGCCGCTTTATCAGGGACGCGCAGGCGATTGAGGGCATTACAGGCGCGGTAGGCCTGCGGTGGACGGAAGCCTTTGGCGGCGGCGCTATCACCTTTGAGCTTGAAAACCTCTCCCTAACCGATGATGTACTGGCGCTGTTTTACAAGCAAACCTCCACTTTACCCATCGCCTATGACGGCTCGTTCCAGCACGCCTACGACTGGCAGGTTCAAGCCCTTGACGTATGGCTGGGCGGCGGGTGGCTGCCCATTGTGGATACCGTATGCCGCGAGGGCCGCCCAATCGACGCTTATTCGCAGCGCTGCATGGTTGTGTATTCACTCCAAGAGCCGTTGACGGACGGCCAGGCAATCACGCTTGGCCGAACCTTTAACGAAGGGCTGAACGCTTATGAGGGCGGCTGCGACTTGAGCATCGACCGCTCGCGGGCAAGCGACCCTACGCGCGCCTTTGCGCCGCTGAAGGCCGTCAGCCAGCGGCTGGAACGCTGGGAGGAAGGACCCTCCGTAAGCTTTGACTATGTAATCGAGCGTATTTCCTTTACGCCCTTTGGCAACCGGTGCCTGATCAATTTCAAGGCAACGGGCGAAAACAACGCTTTCTTTGACTACCGACTGCTGGACGATGCCGGAGAGGCGCTTGTTACGGCCCATGCCAGCATGACCGGCAACAGCACCGCAAGCGAGGAGCATCCCGTGTGGATACGCAACGAGGCCTGGTTTTATGGCGGAGAAAGCAGCGATGCGCTTACCCTCGTGCCTGTGGTTGAAAGCGTCCGTCTGGATGAGGCGAATGTGCGCAAGGCCGTCGTGGCGCTGGATGCGCTGCCCGCTGATGTGGCTCTGGAGAGCGGCGCGTCCCTGCGTCTGGAAAGCTGCGAGGTAACGGACGGCGGCTTCCTTGTCTGGTATACCATTCAGGGATTTCCGGGACGCATGCGGTTCGAGTTGTCCGGGAGTGATGGCCAGACGCTGCCCTTCAACTACGTCAGCTATTCGATGAGTGATCATGCAAGGCGGCTATTGGGCGACGGAGGCTACTGGTCGGAGGAATACAAAGGCAAAACGGTCGCGCGCGTCACGCAGGACGATTTGCTGCGGGTGCACGGCCTGACCGTGACCTATGATGCACGCGGGCAGAAGCGGTTGCCGGATGCGGCTGTTTTGATTCCGTTGAAGTAACGGACAACCCCGGCATGCGCTTGGCCCATAATGAATCAGTTCTTGCGCAAACCAATTGAAATTTAATTGAGCTTAAGTATGAATGTATTTTAAAGAGAAACAAGCGCGGATGACTCACGTCATCAGCGCTTGTTTCTCTTTACATGCATGAAGCCGCGCTTTTCATGGGCGTGTGACAATATTCCCAGCGCGCTTACCGCGCCAGCGCCGCCGCCACCTGCGCGCCCAGCCTCGCGTTGTTGTATACCAGCTGGATGTTGGCTTTCAGGCTGTCGCCGCCGGTCAGTTTCTGAATTTTATCCAGCAGGAAGGGCGTGGTCTCCTTGCCGTGGATTCCCTTTGCATTGGCTTCTGCAATGGCCGCGTCGATATTCTGATTGATGTAATCCAGGTCCATAGCGTACTCGTCCGGGATGGGGTTGGTCACCAGCATGCCGCCAGCCAGCCCGCAATCCAGCTTCACGCGGAAGGCTTGGGCAACCTCCTCCGGCGTGTCAAGGCGGTAATCCACCTGATAGCCGGAATACGTGGTATAAAACGCGGGCAGCTCCTTCGTGCGGTAGCCAATCACCGGCACGCCCTTGGTTTCAAGGTATTCCAGCGTGAGACCCAGATCCAAGATGCTCTTGGCTCCCGCACAGATGACCATAACCGGCGTCTGCGCAAGCTCCTCCAGGTCGGCTGAGATATCCATGGTGGTTTCCGCGCCGCGATGCACGCCGCCAATGCCGCCCGTGGCGAAAATCCTCACGCCGGCGAGCGCGGCGGCGATCATCGTGGTGGTTACGGTGGTGGCCCCATCCTCGCCGCGCGAAAGCAGTACGGGCAGGTCGCGGCGGCTGGCCTTGGTGACGGCCAGGCCCTTCTTGCCCAAATACTCGATCTGCTCCTGGGTAAGGCCCACGGTCATCTTACCCTTGATGATGGCGATCGTCGCGGGTACCGCGCCGTTCCCGCGCACGATCTTTTCCACATTGAGCGCGGTTTCCACGTTCTGGGGATAGGGCATTCCGTGTGAAATAATGGTGGATTCCAGCGCCACAACGGGTTTCCCGGCGTCAATAGCCGCCTTGACCTCGGGGGATACGTCCAGGTACTTATGCAAATTCATCATTTTAGCCTTCCTTTCTTCATTGAAAACAAAATATAATACAACCGTCAGGGTTTTTGACCTTGGGGCGGGTTCAAAATACGCTCGATCGCCTCCATGCCAACCGCCGGGCTGACCGCGCTTTCCGCCCCCGCGCAGATGCTGGACGCGGCTAGCCCCATGCGCGCCATTTCGCGCAGGCCCACACCGTTCAGGTAGCCCGCCGCCGCCGCCGCGATAAACGCGTCGCCGCAGCCCGTCGTGTTCACCACAGGCGAAGGAAAGCAGGGAAGAACACCGCTTTCCTTTCCGTCGTTGAAGTACACGCCCTCCGCCCCCAGGGAGATAAACACGTTCTTCAACCCAAGCCTGAAAAACGCATCTGCGGCGAGCGCCAAATCGGCATTGGACCGGATTTCTACGCCGGTAAGCAATGCCGCCTCGGACCGGTTAGGCTTAAGCGCGGTAAGGCTGCCCAGCGCGCCCTTAAGCTTTTCCGCCTTTTTAACCGACACAGGGTCGGCAAACAGCGGCGCCTTGCAGTTTTCCGCCAGATATTCGACCGTCTCTGCGGGAAGGTTCGCGTCGAGCACCACCAGCGCCGCGTGGTCGAGCACCTCTATTTTCGTGCGCATGTACGCGGGCGTTAGCGCGTCGTAGATCGCCATGTCCGACACAGCTGCGACCACCTCGCCGTCACAGTCGTTCAGGCACAAGTAGGTGGAGGTCCGCGCATGGGGTACGCTTAGGCTGTGGCTTACGTCGATACCAAGTTCGCGGCAGCTCTGCCGCAGCTGCCCGGCGTGCGCGTCCTCGCCAAGCGCCGTAATCAACTGCGTTTGAAGGCCCAGCCTGCTCAGGTTTTCGGCGATGTTGCGCCCCACGCCGCCCAGCGTGACCGTCACATGGCCGGGGTTGGAATCCCCGGCGACGAGCTTTGTGGCCGGGGTGCCGCTGATATCCACATTGACCGCGCCCACAACCGCCACATAGCTGTCCTGCGCAAGCACATATCCGCGCCCTTTGATTTTTCCCTTGCGCATGAGGTTGGACACATGCACCGCCACCGAAGATCGCGTGATACCCGCGCGCTCGGCCAGCTCCTGCTGGGAAATAAGCGGATTTTCGCGTATCCATTGCAGGATTTGGTGCTCCCGTTGCGTCATAATTATAATCCGCCTTTCTACGAAAGGCACCGACGGGGTTATGAAACGCGGTGCTTTTGCTGTGAGTGAGTGTTTGCTATACTTGACACGGGAAGAGCTGTACACTACACAGCCCGTGGAGGT
>JAEYOW010000012.1 GCA_023411375.1 Bacillota bacterium
GCATGGTCTCTACTACCATTTGCTTAAACTCGGCTGTGTATCGCTTGTTTGGTGCTCCCTTTGGCATAATAAATCACCCCTAATGTTAGTAGTATATCATACTGTCTAACATTAGGGGTGCAGTTCAAAGCCGGGCGGTTTTTTTATATAAAGATCAAATCCGAGAATGTGACGGTGCAAATGAAGGCGAAACGAGCAAAAAACCTTCATTTTCAGGAGTTTATGAAAAGGAACCGAGTTAGCGTTTCAGCTTAAAACGCCGCAAGCAAAAAACTGAAAATAAAGGCGCTCTGGCCGCCGCTCCATCCCTGTCTAGCAATTTTCAATGAACCATGCTATAATATAAACTTGGTACTGCATACATATTTCGCACGAAAGGAGCGTGAGACGGCCATGAAGAACGCGGTATCCTCAGCGGAACGCGGGAAGCGGCTGCTCATGTGGGTGTGCGTGGCGGCGCTTGTGATGAGCGCCCTACCGCTGTATGCGGTTTCGTTCTATAATCACCCCTACTACGACGATTATGGCTTTTCCGCCGATACGCACCGTGCGTGGGTGGAAACTGGAAGCCTTTCTCAGGTGCTAAAGACCGCTGTGTCCAGCTCGCAGAGTGTCCGCCAAACCTGGCAGGGTACCTATACGGGCACATTCTTGAGTAATATTCAACCGGGCGTTTTTTCAGAAAGCCTGTATTTCATCGGAACGTTTATTTTGCTCAGTGCGTTTATTCTGTGCTTTGGTTATTTTTTTCATGCGGCTTTTGGCGGAATGTTCGGGCTTGACCGCCGTGAAACGGTTATTTTAAGCTGTCTTTCGCTTACGCTTCTGCTACAATTTATGCCCGATCCGGGCGAGGCGTTTTACTGGTTTAACGGCGGGATCGGGAACACTTTTGTCTACTCGTTGCTGGCGCTCAGCTTTGGCCTTTCTCTTGGGCTTGCGCGCGCGCGCAGCGGCGCGAAGGCTGCGCTGCTCACCGCCGCGCTGGCGCTGTGTATGGTGTTGCTGGGCGGCGGCAGCTACGGCGGCGGGCTTTTCGGATTGTGCGCCTACGCCCTTATTACCCTGTGGCTTTTTCTCAAAAAGCATATGCGTAAATGGCATTTTCTTGCGCTGTGGACGCTTTTCCTGATCTGCTTTTTCTATAGCATGTCCGCGCCGGGCAACGCGGTGCGGGCCGGTATCATCGGTTATCAGCCCTCTGCTGTCAGGGCGGTCGCGCAAGCGTTGTACCAGGGCGTGGCGCAGATCGGCGGCTGTCTTCGCCTGCCGCTTTTGGCCGTATCCGCGCTTGCCGCGCCCTTTCTGTACCGCGCGGCAAGGCGAAGCGCGTTCCGGTTTAAGCATCCATGGCTGCTGCTTGGGCTGATGGTTTGCCTGTATTGCACGCAGTTTGTGCCGCCGCTCTATTCCATCGCATCCATCGGCGACGGGCGCATTGTGAACACCTACTTTCAGAGCTTTGTACTCATGTGGTTTATCTACCTGTATTATCTGCTTGGTTATATCTCGCGGCGGACGCAAGAGCCGGGGGAGCCTTTCCAAAGGGCAAAACGTGGGCTGCTGCTTGCGTGCGCGTGCGCGCTGCTGGTCGGTTGCCTGGGTTACAAGCGCCCGGAGGATAAGCTCTACGGCGTGCAGAACATGGCCGGCGTCAGCGCCGCGCTTTCAATCGTGACGGGCGAAGCCGCGCAATTTGACCGGGAGATGAAGGCGCGCGAGACGTTGCTAAACGACGCGTCCCTGCCGGATATTACGCTTTCGCCTCTCAGCGCGGTGCCGCCCGTATTTATGGGCGACCTGCTGACTCCGGGCGCGGCTGAAGACGTCCGGCCGGCGTTGTGCGGGTACTACGGCAAGCGGTCCATCGCGATTGCGGGGAAGGAGGAAGCGCCGTGAAAACCAAGCTGACGCAAAGGCGGCTTTCCAACCGCGCCCTCTCGTGGCTGTGCGTGGCAGCGTTGCTGCTGAGCCTGATGCCGCTGTATGCGATTTCATTCTATAATCATGCCTGCTATGATGATTTCGGCTTCTCCATCCTCACCCACGACGCGTGGCGCGATACGGGAAGCCTGCTTGAAACGGTTAAGGCGGCGGTTCAAAATACCGTCGGCATTCGCAATACCTGGGAGGGTACCTACGCCACCTCGCTGATCAGCGCGCTCCAGCCCGCTTTGTTTGGCGAGGGGCTGTACTGGATTACGACGGCAGTTCTTCTGACGTTTTTTCTGTTCGCGCTGTGGTTCTTTTTGAGGCAGATGCTCATTAAGACGCTTCACGCCGACGGCGTGACCTTCTGGATGGCCTTCAGCGCTGTCGGGTTTGTGATGATCCAGTTCGTGCCGGATTTGAGCGAGGCGTTTTTCTGGTTCAACGGCGGGGTTGCCTATACGCTTTTATGGTCTGTGGCGCTGCTTCGCATCGGCGTATGGCTCAGCTTCGACCGTGCCGAGCATCCCGCCACGCGGACTGCGATGTACGCGCTGCTGGTGCTGCTGACGGTCGTCGTGGGCGGCGGCAAGTATTCCACGCTGCTTCTGGCGTGTCTTGTGGATGTCCTGATGGTTGGAATCGCTTTTTTCAAAAAGCGTCCCTGGCGTTGGGCGAAACTTGGGCTTTTGGTACTGCTGCTGGGTTGCTTTGCCTTCAGTGCAATGGCCCCGGGCAACGCGGTGCGCGCGGCCACGCTCAGTGGCGGCATGAGTGCGCCCAAAGCGATTGCGCAGGCCTTCTACTTTGGGCTGGCGCTGATGGGCAGCTGGTTTTCGCTGCCGCTGCTGGTGGTCTGGGCGCTGGTGGTATGGCAGCTGTCCGAGGCGCTTCGCGGCAGCCCCTTCCGCTATAACCATCCCATCTGGACCACGCTGCTTTGCGTGTGCCTGTTCTGCGCGCAGCTCGCGCCCACACTGTACACGGGCAATTACCTGGGTGACGGGCGGGCGCTTAACACTTACTTTTACACCTTTGTGCTCATGAGCTGCGCGCTGGCGCTGTATTGGGCGGGCTGGATCATGCGCCGTGCGGAGGGCAGGACGCGCTTTCCGGCAATTGGCACGGCAAAGAAGGACGGGCTGCGCATCGGCGCGTTTTTAGTGGCGGTCGTGTTGCTGGTGATCGGCTGCGTCAGTTACCGCCCGGAGGGCGTCGAGGACTATGGGCTTACGAACATGGCATCCGGCGGCGCGCTGCGCTCTCTTTTAAACGGCGAGGCTGCGAGCTACGACGCCGCCATGGACGAGCGTGACGCCGATATGAACGACCCGGAAAAGACGGAGGTTATCATGAAGCCGGTGGATGAAATTCCCGCCGCCTTCATGGGCGACGCGCTGGATACGGATATGCTGGACTACGTGTTGAGCCTCTATCAGGAGTATTATGAGAAACAGCGCGTAACCGTCGCTACGCAGGAGGAATAGCCATGCTTTTGAAGGAGAAAAACGCCCTGATTACCGGTGCGGCGCGCGGCATCGGCAACGCCATGCTTCACGTGTTCGCGAGGGAGGGCGCAAACGTCTGGGCCTTTGCCCGCAAGCCGGACGAGGCCTTTGAGCGCGACTGCGCCCTGACGGCGGAACAATGCGGCGTGTGGATCAGGCCTGTGTATTGCGAGCTGACCGATACCGCCGCTATCAAGGAAGCGTTCAGGCAGGTGATGGCGGACAAGCGGGCGCTTCACATCCTGGTTAACAACGCGGGCGCGATGGGCGAGGACAGGATGTTTCAGATGACCTCCGAGGAAGATATGCGCGGGATTTTCGATATCAATTTTTTTTCCATGGTGGAGGTCAGCCGGCTTGGCACGCGCCTGATGGCGCGCAACAAAGCGGGGGCGGTTGTGAACATCGCCAGCGTTGCCGGGCTGGATGGCGACAGCCGCCTGGACTACTCGGCCTCGAAGGCCGCCGTGATCGCCGCCACAAAAAAAATGGCGCGCGAGCTGATCAGCGTCGGCATCCGCGTAAACGCGCTTGCGCCCGGCCTGACGGATACGGACCTTGTGTCGGGCCTGAGCGAGAAGGCAGAGCGCGAACAGCTGGAAAAAATCCTTATGCACAGAAAGGGCAAACCCGAGGAAATCGCCAATGTGGCGGCATTTCTGGCCAGCGACCTGGCCAGCTATGTCACCGGCCAGGTGTGGCGCGCGGACGGCGGCATCCTCTGATTTCCCCATAGGGCAGGAAAAGCAAAGGAGAGGGTAACATGACGAATTTGGAAAAGTATGTAAAGGCGTTTTCCGAAGCGCTGGAGATTGCGGAAAGCGAGGTGCCCTCGCTGGTATACGGCGAGAGCGACGGCTGGGACAGCGTGGGCCATATGTCGCTGATCGCGGCGCTGGAGGATACTTTTGATATCATGGTGGATATGGACGACATTATCGACCTGAGCTCTTTTGAAAAGGGGAAGGAGATTCTTCGCAAATATGATGTGGAGATTTGACCGATTCGCGGACAGGGCTGCGCTGGTTGACGAGCACGGCGGGAGCCTTACCTACGCGCAACTGGCGGCGGAGGGAAAGAAGCTGTGCAAAGCTCTCGGCGGACGCTGCCTGGCGTTCAACCTGTGCCGCAACACCCTGGGCAGCGTGCTTGGCTACGCGGCCTTTGTGGAGGGCGGCGTGGTGCCCGCGCTCCTTAACGCCGATACGGACCGCGAACTGCTTTCAGCGCTCTATCAGGCGTACCGTCCCGCGTTTTTCTGGGCGCCGGACGATTTTGCGTGGGAGGGCTGCGAGCCGGTATATGAGCGGTTCGGCTATCGGTTGCTCAAAACGCCCTTTGAGGAAAAAACGGCGCTTTACCCTGAGCTCGCGCTGCTGCTGACGACCAGCGGCTCCACCGGCAGCCCGAAGTTTGTGCGCCAGAGTTATCAAAACATTCGCGCCAATACGGACAGTATTGTGGCGTATTTGGACCTGACGGCGGAGGAGAAAGCGATTACAACCCTCCCGATGAACTATACCTATGGGCTGAGCATTCTCAACTCCCATCTTGACGTGGGGGCGACGGTACTGCTGACGGAAAAGGGAATTGCCCAGCGGGAGTTCTGGACCTTCTTTAAGCAGGAGGGTGCGACGAGCTTCGGCGGCGTGCCCTATACCTACGAAATGCTGGACCGTATGCGCTTCACCCGCATGGAGCTGCCGACGCTGCGCACCATGACGCAGGCGGGCGGCAAGCTGCTGCCGGAGCTTCACCGGAAATTTGTGGAGTGGTGCCGGGATACGGGGCGGAAGTTCATCGTTATGTACGGGCAGTGCGAGGCGACGGCCCGCATGGCGTACCTGCCGTGGGACAGGAGCCTGGACAAGGTGGGCGCGATGGGGATTGCCATCCCGGGAGGCCGGTTTGAGCTGATCGACGTGGATGGCTCGGTGATCACCCAGCCTGGCGTGACGGGCGAGCTTCGATACTTTGGCGATAATGTGACGCTTGGCTACGCCGAATGCGCGGCCGACCTGGGCAAGGGCGACGAGCGGGGCGGCGTGCTGGAAACGGGCGACATGGCGCAGATGGACGCGGAGGGCTTTTATACCATTGTGGGCCGTAAAAAGCGGTTTTTAAAGCTGTTTGGCAACCGCGTTAACCTGGACGAGACGGAGCGGATGCTCAAGGCCGCGTTCCCGGACGCGGAATGCGCCTGCGCCGGCAGGGACGACCGGTTGGTGATTTTCTCCACCAGCTGCGAAAGGCTATCCGACATGCGCGCCTATCTGGTGGAAAAGACGGGCCTGAGCCAGGCCGGATTCGCCACGCGCCATCTGCCCTTCATTCCCAAAAACGACGCGGGCAAGACGCTTTACCGGGAGTTGGAAAAATACGATGACTGATACCGAGCTGCTCTCCCTTGAGCCATATGGGCTTGCGCGCGCGCAGAAG
>JAEYOW010000047.1 GCA_023411375.1 Bacillota bacterium
GTGCAGCAGTAGGCTCTGCCGTCGGTGCAGCAGTAGGCTCTGCCGTCGGTGCAGCAGTAGGCTCTGCCGTCGGTGCAGCAGTAGGCTCTGCCGTCGGCGCAGCAGTAGGCTCTGCCGTCGGTGCAGCAGTAGGCTCTGCCGTCGGCGCAGCAGTAGGCAATATAGCCCTTTCCGCTTGTTCGGGTTGCAAGCTTTGTTGTTCCTCAGCAATACTAATCACAGGAAAATTTGTTGCTAACAACATAAGCACCGTAACCATGGCAAGAATCTTTCTGTACATTTTCATTCTATTTCCCCTCCATACTGCTTAAAACGCTTATAACCTCCTGTGGGAATATAACCATGAAATTATAGCACCTACATTTTACCATATTTTTTTCAAAAATATACTTATAAAATTGATTGTTTAAAATTTTTACGGATATTTTCAAGAAGTTGACGGATATTTTGCGTAGATCTCTTGTCGCAAAGAAAAACAACATCATCGCAATCTACCGCAACGATATCATGAAGCCCCAAAGCGACCAAAGGTCGTCCGCCGCTGAGGAGTATACAATTCTCGGTTTCCTCGCATAAAACGTTATTACCTAAAACATTTCCGTTTGCATCTGGTGTTCGAATGCGCGCCAAAGCATCCCAATTTCCGACATCGTCCCAGCCGAAGCTGCTCGGAATTGTTAGAATAGCGTCTGATTTTTCCATGATGCCGTAATCGATAGAGATCGGAGTCATTGCGTCGAAGCACGCGGTGAGTGTTTGTTTATACTGATCCGTGTCGACCGCGTGTTCCAAATCTTTTAAGATAGCGGCATGCTCAGGTAAAAAACGATCAAAGTGGGACAGCAAACTTTTCGTAGTAAAGACAAACATTCCACTATTCCAAAGATAAGAGCCTTCTGATAGATATTCTTTGGCAGTAGCCAAATCAGGCTTCTCCACAAAGCGCCGTACACGATATACGCCAACTTCGCCGTGCTCGATATAAGGTTGGTCATATTGCAGATAACCATACCCGGTTTCCGGATATGTAGGGGTGATTCCCAGCGTGAGTAGACAGCCTGAGGTTTTAGCAACGTCGATACAGCGCCGCAGGCTGTCAATAAAGATGGCTTCATCCCGAAGCTGATGGTCGGATGGAAGAACCACCATGACAGCATCTCCATAGCGCTTTTGGATTACCGAAGCCGCAAATCCGATGCAAGGCGCGGTGCTGCGACCTCTTGGTTCACAAAGGATATTTTCTGTAGGCAGCTCGGGCAACTGTTCATGGACGATGGATGAGAAATCATTGCCGGTTACAACGTATACATCATTCGGTGTCACTAAAGGTGAGAGGCGATCCATTGTGCAGCGAATCAAAGTGCGTCCATCCTCGGACAGAGAGATGAATTGTTTGGGTTTACCTTGCCTGCTGTATGGCCAAAAGCGCTCGCCGCGCCCGCCAGCCATAATTACAACGACGGTTCTCATTCCAATTCCAGTCCTTTCAATACTTCTGTTGCATGTTCATTATTGCTTGTACTCGCGTAATGCTTTAAGCTCAGTAAGCGCATTGTCAAGTTGATGATTTAATTGTTCAATGGCTGCCTGCTGGCGATCGAATCTTTCGTTTAGATCATTTGTGATCGTACCTATATAGGTTAGGGTATCCTCCTGCAAACCCTTTACAATGCTGATTTCGCGCATAAAACCCTTGACCGGTATGGGGAAAATACTCTTAAAAACCGACTTGAGCGGCATTCTGAACAGATTTCTGAATGAAACTTTATCGGTTGACGGAAGTACAGTAGGCTTCATGTATCTTCTCCTATCCCTAAACATGCGGCTGACCAAGCTGTCATCCGCTCCGTAGTATGTATTATAGCGTTCAAGCATAAGGTTCATTAGCTTGTCGTTTTCACCTGAACGCACATTGGTAAGGCTTAACGCCACCTTCTGCGTACCTTCTATCACGTCCAAATCATAGCAGGCGCAAGCCAAAACGACTGGAACGCCGCTTAACACCTGCATGAATTTCAACCAAATATCATCATTATTCAAACAAAGATTTTTTATCTTGCTTACGTCCAACGTATCAGCAAAAGTCATCAGGTGGGGCGGATAGAGTACGCCTCCTACCCCAGTTGCAAACAGGGACATTAATGGACGGTCAACATATGCTGAGCATTGGTAATGCCAGCTACGATAGGGTAAAAGACTGCCGTTATCATCAAAGGTCATCAGATGCGCACGCATGGCAGCCACTGCATTGGGATGGCATTGGTGGCAGCGCATCAATGTTTCCACTAGATTGGTTGGATACCAAATATCGTCGTCAACTGTTATGATGATATCATTGGGATACCGCACCGCAGTATGCTGATACTTTGTGTGAGGACGGAGATTTTCTCCCCAAAGGATCTCAAGCCCATGCTCACGCAGACTTAGCAACTGGTTGGGCAAATCTGACTCACGATTAGGAAATTCGTCGGGAGAGAGGCATAGGACGATGCGATCGGGCAAGTATGTTTGTTGCATCAGTTGTACAAGCGTTGTAGGTACTTTGTCGATACGTGCAGGGAAAGAAGTCATGGAAAGCGTTACCTTCGGACTGCGCGTTTCCTGTTGGTTCACGCCCATCCAATCGCCGCCTAAGAGCTGTTTTAGGGTTTTAGGCGCAACCATCTTTCGCGCTTTCTTGGATGAATCAAGCAGGTTCTCCAGTTTCTCAGTATCCTTTGATTTGGGAAGCTGCTTCAAAATGAGATTGTCAACGCCAAAAGGCGATGTTGAATAATATCCGATGTACAACGTCGTCAGATCCCACATTTGAAAGCGCCAAGGTTTATACGCTCCCGGAAGATGGAAAACAATCGCTTTCCTTTGACGTTCCGCCGTATCACGGGGTTCGTTTTCGATGCCATAATAAGAAAGTATTTCTTCGTTCGTGAATTCTATATCCAAGGTGAAACAATAGTTTGTTAGGGGAGAGAGGTATATAACCTTTTCGTCGGTAACGGCATTGAACGCATCCTGATCCATAAAGTAGTTTATACCATGGATGCGATAATTCAGAAGCTGGGCGGGTATATCATCCTGGCGCAGCTTTGCTAGGTTCATTACCATCATGCCTGTATGGAAATAGTGTTTATGATTCAATCTTAACTGAATCAAAATCGGCGGTTGGTAGCGTGTCATAGCCTTCATATCCTCGACGACGGCTAAATAAACGTCGGATATGTCCGTTTCATAAATTTCCCGAAGATCGTGTTGAATCAATACATCGCCATCCACATAAAGGATCTTATCCAGCTGCGGGAAATACTTGGGCAAATCGAATTTAAACATGGCCGTAGCAGTTACATGCATATCACGCAAGGCAGCGTCTTTATAACGCTCGGCGTCTTTAGTGACGTCAATAAGCGTAATTTCGAAGCCTTCTTCTATCATAGACCGATAACGTTTGTACGTCTGCGAGCAAACCGCATTACACAGAACATAGATATGATACCGTGAAGTAGGATCACGGTTTTGTTTGAGGGAAAAAATCGCTACCCCGGTAGGCATAGCATAGCCTTCATCGGTAATCAATGCAATATTTATAATGGAGTTCTCTTGTGTCATACCAAATTCTCCTTTATTCTGCTTATTGTGCGATATAGCGCTGCAATTTCCGAGGCATTACGCGTTGCTGTTAAATGGCCGAGCGCATACTGTCGACCATTTTGAGCAATAAGTCGCGATTTTTCGGGATAATTCAAGCTCTCAAGAATTATTTTCGACAAATCATCAGCATTTCCCTGCCGATAAAGAAGTCCTGTCTTTCCATGTTGGACAAGCTCCAACGTTGCACCCGTATCGGCAGCAATCACCAGCACACCTGCCATCATACCTTCCACCGTTTTTCGTCCGAAGGCTTCAAAGGCTGAGGTGCAAAAGGAAATATCCATATTGTTCAACAAAGATGGAACATCGTTGCGATATCCTAAAAGATGCGTGTTCTCAAGAATCCTTGCTGCGCGAAGCTTGTTCGGTATGTTTGAAGGAACATCACCAAGCAAAAACAGTTCAAAAGAGTGGAGACCTTTTAACTTTTCAAGCGCTGTTATCAGTTCATCAAAGCCTTTTGTTGAGTCATAACCACCGCCATAAAACAGTTTGGGAACGTCGCTTTCCAAAACGAGCTTTGCTTTTTGATGATAAATAGTTTCATCAACGCCGTTGAGAATGGTAATCAATCGTTCGGGCGGCACGAAGCGTGCATATTCACGCGCTACACAATCAGAGATGGCAATAACATAATTTGACTGTGCAATCAAAGCTTCGCCTCTATAAGTGTTCCAAAGCGTTTTACCCTGTCCCGCCTCCAAAAGCTCACGAATATGCCAAATATGTGGAATACCGGCGCGCTGAGCGGCAAGGATACCCACATAACTATAAATAGTGTTGGTATGCACAACGGACGGCTTCCAATGTTGTATCAGCCGTCGAATGCGCCATATTGCCAGGGCATTTATTGGACGTTTAACCATTTGCTCGATGATCGAACGCATACGGTTCTGTCCCAATGATCTTACCCAACTGAAGGAACGAATGTGGACATATGAAATACTCATCTCGCGCAAGAGCTTTTCACCTGCGCCCGAGCGTGGTAGCACCACCAACGGCTCAACGTTTTGGTCGCGTATGAGAAGCTTGCAAAGTGTTGCCATACTGAGAAAAGCACCAGAGGAGGGGTGATTATCCGTTGCAATCACAAGCGCACGTAAGCGTGTGTTGGCGTCTTCGGACGCCTTTCGACTGTTGTAAGCCGTGTTCATTGCACCTGCTCTTCCTGTTTATAGTTGCGCAGAATATCTGCAATTTTTTCAGGAGTTGGCAATTTGCCGTTGCTAAGGAAGCTCTCATAGGCATCGCATAGCGGATTTGCCGCGCCGAAAGCGATCTGCTGCCCGCGCTCAAGCCAAAGTACCTTATTGCACATTGCGCAAATCTGTGGTACGGAATGAGATACAAGAATGGTCGTAGCGCCGTTTTTAATAATTTCGCGCATTTTCTCTTCACTGCGCGCTCTAAACGCGCCATCGCCGACACTGAGAACCTCGTCTAAAATCAGTATATCTGGGTTCATCAGACTAGCAATAGAAAAAGCCAAACGAGCTTTCATACCGGAAGAAAGCTGACGAAAATAGCGGCTTTCAAAATCCTCCAACTCGGCAAAGGCTATAATGCGGTGATACTGCTCATCCATAAACTGCCGTGTAAAGCCCAGCATAGCGCCGCGCAGGTAGGTATTCTGCTTTACAGTCAGTTCAGGATCAAAGCCGCTTGTAAGCTCGAGCAACGCAGAGATATGTCCGCGCACCGCGAGTGAACCTTCCGTAGGTGTCATAATGCCCGTAACTGCCTTAAGCAGCGTGGATTTACCCGCGCCGTTTCTTCCGATAATGCCTAGCATATCCCCTTTTTCAAGGGAAAAGCTGACATTCTTAACAGCCCAAAAACTCTTAGTTTCGTAGGTGCCTCTTAGTTTTCCGAGCAAGAATTCCTTCAGACCGATATCTTTGAGATCGCCCACCATGTAGCCGATGGAAACATTTTTTGCGGAAATAACGGATTGCATATCTACTCCCTCCTTTCTCACTCACATATGGTAGAGGAATCTCCGATTATAATGCTTATACATAAATGCGCCGATCGCCAGCGCCGCCAAAGCATATCCGATAGGCAGGAGGTGGTACATCAAACTGGGGATATTGCCATCAATGACGATAATACGGAAATATTTGATGTATACATACATAGGATTTAGCAAAAACAAACGCTGCATCTGTTCCGAGAAAGAGTCAACGGTATAAAAGATAGCGCTCATGTACATCAAAAGCATTGTGAATACGTTATAAAGGTAGCTGGTATCCTTAAAAAATACATAAAAAGCCGATAAAATCAAGCCAATCCCTAAATTAAATATTACCAGCCAAAAGGTGGGATAAAGCAGCATGAAGAAATTCCATGAAAAAGTGATACCATCAATGGCTGCAAAAACGAAAAACAGAATCATGGTCAGTAAAAAGTTCAGCAGCGCGGATACGTTGCTGGATAACAGAAACATGTATTTCGGAATGTTTATTTTGGTAATAATTGCCTTATTTGCTACCAACGCATTCATGCCCGTAGAGGTAGACTCCTTAAAATAGCTGAACACGAGGTTGCCTGCAAAAAGATAAGTAGTATAATGCTCGGTATTACGACCAAAAAAATTGGTGAATACAAGCCGCATTACCGTGAGCGTAAGCAATGGAGATAGAATGCTCCATACAGCACCTAAAACCGTTCCTTTGAATTTTTTTTGAAAATCTCGCTTGACCAATTCCTCAAAAAGGAAACGATAACGCCCCAGCTTTTCTTTAATCATAAGTCCTTCCCGCTTTCCTTGGAATAAGTGACGGCTTCAACCTTGGGTCTAAAAAAGAAGCCAGCGATATATTGTCCGGCGATAATGCCCAAACGGCGAAAACGATGAGTTTTTGAATATTTCAATATCCGTCCCATGTTCAATATGCATTTAGCAGTATAAAAAGCAAACCCGCGCACACCTTCTTTACGATAGGTGTAGTGATCGTTGCGGTAAGCATATCGATAGCGAGGAATACGCTCGGGCAAATCTTTTGCGATGGAAGACCCATTATTGTCTTTCATTGCATGCACAACTTGACTGCGCCCAACTAAATAGCTTGGCATCGCTTTTCTGACGGCGATACGCCGAGTGTACTCAATATCGTCGCCCCAAATAAAAAAATCGCGGATAGGCAAACCGACAGCACCTATCGTCTTTGCTGGAAGAAAAAGGCTTACAAATGTGGCCTGTTCACAAAGCACCATACCATAACGCAGCAATGGAGAATCAATATAGAAAGACTTTTTTAGCTTTTGACGGTTCATACGGCACTCGCCGCCGTCTGTCCATAATACAACGGAGGACAAGTAACCATATCCTTCAGGCGCGACACGGTCAGCTTCTAAAAGGGCAGCAAGTGCATCGGGCTTGGGCAGCGTATCGTCGTCCATGACCCAAAGGTACGTGTAACCCTTTTCAAATCCCAGCCGAAGCCCGACGTTGAAACCACCTGCACCCCCAAGATTTTTTCCAGTATTATAATATGAAACGCGTTTATTTTGAAGCGAGTTAACCGCTTCACCCGTACCGTCAGTGCTGGCGTTATCCACGACGAGCACATCGCAAGCGGCATTATCTTGCTTAAGCAGACTATGAATACATTGCATCAACAGTTCTCTGCGGTTATAGCTCACCACCACCGCCAAAACATTCTGCACAGCATCCTTCATAGCCATTCTTCCTCCTTGCTCACACGCAGGCGCCAGTCGTTTAAGACGTCTTGAAGTGATTCGTGCAAAGAATAACGGGGTTTCCACCCGCATACCGCTTGAATCTTCGTGATATCTGCGCGTATGGAAGGTATGTCTAGCGGGCGTAGCTTTTTAGGGTCGGTTTGGACATCAATGGAGATGGAGGATAGAGAAAGTATCTCCTTAATCACATTGCGTATGGGCAATGCATTACCGCTTCCGACGTTGTACGTTTCGCCCGGCTGCCCAACCTCGAGCAGCTGCATATATGCGGCAACGATATCCCTGACATCGCAGAAATCGCGCGCCGCATCCAAATTGCCAACACGCATAACAGGCTCGTCAAGTCCCGCTTCCATCCGGGCTACCTGTCGGCAAAAATCCGCCGTTACAAACTGCGGAGATTGTCCCGCCCCGATATGATTAAAGGCTCGAACAAGCACCACCGGTAGATCATATGCCTTAGCATAGACTGTCGCCAGCTGATTTTGCGCGCATTTGGTTACAGCGTATATATTCCCCGGTCTAGGCGTGATACTTTCATCTAAAACGCAATTTTCACGACCGGAAAAGCCATACTCTTCACCGGAACCAATAAGAAGTGCGCGGGCTCCGCCGCCTGCTTTGCGCATGGCTTCTAATAAGTTCAAGGCACCGATAATGTTGACGTCAACCGTCAGGCGCGGATTACTCCAGCTCAGTGCAACGGAGCTTATCGCTGCCAAATGAAAAATCCGGTCGGGTTTGAGTTCATTCAGCAGGGAAAAAAAAGCATCGCCGTCACGCACATCCAAAACATGTGTGACTACCCCGTCCACAGTGATTTTTTCTCCTTGCAGACGCGTTGCATGAACCTCTATATTCCCCGCCGCCTTAAGCGCTTCAAGCATGTAATGCGCCACAAAGCCCGCACCGCCGATCACAACAGCTTTCATTGGGCTTGTACCCCTGCTGCTACGTTTTTCTTATCATTTTCCACCATGCGAGTTACCATTTCTTCAAAGCTGATATTGCGCTTCCAGCCAAGAACAGTATGCGCTTTTGTGCAATCGCCCCAAAGCAGCTCCACCTCGGCGGGACGGAAGAATGCGGGATTAACCTTAACCAATGTGCGTCCCGTTTTTACATCGATACCGCGTTCATCTACCCCCTCGCCCTCCCATCGCAGCGTGAATCCCGCCGCGGCAAAGGCGGCTTGAGCAAAATCACGTACGGAGCGCGTTTCGCCGCTAGCAATAATATAATCATCAGGCTTATCTTGCTGGAGCATACGCCACATGGCGTCTACATAATCTTGCGAATGTCCCCAATCACGTTTTGCGGACAGATTGCCCAACTCCACATGCGTTTGAAGACCGGCTTGAATACGAGCCGCCGCATGTGTAATCTTGCGAGTAACAAACTCCAATCCCCGACGTTCGCTCTCATGATTAAACAGAATGCCGCTGCATGCAAAAAGCTGATAGCTTTCCCGATAGTTCTTGGTAATCCAGTGACCATACAGCTTTGCCACACCATAAGGACTACGCGGATAGAAGGGAGTGGTTTCACGCTGAGGCACTTCCTGAACAAGACCAAACATTTCCGAGGTGGACGCTTGATAGAATCGTGCATCAGGCTTGATGGTACGGATGGCTTCTAACAGATTGGTCACACCGAGCGCATCAATTTCCGCGGTGGATATAGGAGTATCCCAGCTGGTAGCCACGAACGACTGTGCTGCTAGATTGTAAACCTCATCCGGCATGGCCTTGTTCAACGCGGCAATCAAAGAAGCCAAATCCGTCATATCGGCATAAACCAAGTGGATGCGATCCTTCAAATGAGCAACATTCCCATAATCAACAATGCTTTTTCTACGCCAAATTCCAAAGACTTCATAGCCTTTTTCGAGTAAAAGCTCGGACAAGTAAGATCCGTCTTGACCCGTAATTCCCGTAATCAGCGCCCTTCTCATACTAATACCTCCATTTTAATATTCAGTAAAAGCCTACAGTTGCCAGCAGCACCAGCCCCGACGTTCCAGTTCGGCCATAGGGAAAATTGATTTAATATCAATAAGCACTTTTTCACATGCCGGACAATGAGTAAAAAGAGCGTCTGCCTGATCAAGCGTCATTTCCCGAAACGGTTTATGTGCCACGGCATATACTAAACAGTCTGCATCTTGGGCCGCTTCCATCGGTTGAAGCTTTACTCCGTATTCATACTCGGCATCGGCGGCGTTTGCTATAGGATCAATGACAATTGGCGTTACCCCGTATTCTTTCAAACTAAGAATGATATCATTGACTTTACTGTTGCGCGTATCGGGGCAATCCTCTTTGAATGTAATGCCAAAAATGATCACTTTAGCATTGCATACGCGTTTTTTGGCGAGTACTAGCTTTTTTATAATAACGCTGCTGATGTAGGCGCCCATATCATCATTGATTTTTCGTCCGGATAGGATGATCTGACTATGGTAGCCAAGCCGTTCAGCTTCATAAACAAAATAATACGGATCAACGCCGATGCAATGCCCGCCAACAAGTCCGGGCCGAAAGCCCAAAGCGTTCCACTTTGTGTTCATGGCTTCAACGACTTCCGCAGTGTTGATATTCATACGATCAAAGACCAAAGCAAGCTCATTCATAAAGGCAATGTTTATATCACGCTGACTATTCTCCACCACCTTGGCCGCCTCGGCAACCTTGATGGAACTGGCACGATGCACCCCCGCCATAATAACCAGTTCATACACCTTGGCAATAACATCAAGCGTTTCCTCGTCCATGCCGGACACAATTTTACGAATGTTTTCCAAACTATGCTCCCGGTCACCCGGATTGATGCGCTCGGGAGAATAGCCGATTTTAAAATCCACTCCGCATATAAGACCGCTTTCCTTTTCGAGAATCGGTATGCAGACCTCCTCCGTGACACCGGGATAAACGGTGGATTCATATACCACAACGGAACCGGGCGTAAGGTTACGTCCCAAAATCGCACTTGCACCGATCACTGGTGATAGGTCGGGGGTTTTATCGTGGTTAATGGGAGTAGGCACGGCTATAATATGAAAGCTTGCCTCACGAAGACGATTTTCATTGTTTGTAAACATAACACTTGTACTTTTTATAGCATCATTACCCACTTCACAAGTGGGGTCAATACCTGAACGGTACTGATTGATTTTGTTCTCATTAAGATCGAAGCCGATGACAGAGACCTTTTTGGCGAAGGCTACTGCAAGGGGCATTCCTACATAGCCAAGACCGACGACGGCTAACTTTTTTTCCTCGCTAAGGAGCTTTTCATATAGATGAGAAAACATTCTATATCGTACCTCCGTACATCATTCGTCCGTACCCTATGATAAATAACGAAATGATAATTGTCAATACCCCCTTATCTTGGGCCAGGGCAGCGTCATTTGACTTCAAATTTGCGCCACGCGCCTTTAAGATCGATTTTTCGATCAATTTGTTCTCACTTATGTGTCAAAAATGGCTCTCAATGCCTTCTGCGTAAAAATTCGTTTTAAATGACGCTGCCCTGATCTTGGGCCGCGCCAAACGCATGAATGTGGTCGCACAAGAAAAAGGAGAGAGAGGCCTTTTTGGGCGGGCTATAGTTGCATCACCATATCAATATATTTCTCAGAATTCATACAAATCATAAATCGTTTGGATTTGAGACTGACGGTTGCTTTGCTCATGCTGAGCAATTTTAGTATTACAGTTGTAAAACAAAAGAAAAAGCCTGCAAATAAAAAGTCAACCCCCTGAGGGATGAAAATTTGCAGGCTGTTACCTATGTATTGTAACGCAACATTATTGACGTTATCAACGCACTGATGTGTTATGGTCTTTTCAACCATAACACCCAATGTATTTTCCTCAGTTGCCACACTCAATTGAGATTTCGTTAAACAGCCCCAGCACTTCGTCCAGCCCCAGCCGCGTTTTCTCATCCCCCGCGCGGTCCAAAACGATGCGGCCTTCGTGCAGCATCAGCAGCCGGTCGCCGTATTCCAGCGCATAGCGCAGGTTGTGCGTAACCATCAGCGTGGTAAGACGCTTTTCGCGCACCAGCTTATCCGTCAGCCGCATGATGATCTCAGCGGTCTTTGGGTCAAGCGCGGCGGTATGCTCGTCCAGAATCAAAAACTCGATAGGCGTGAGCGTGCTCATCAAAAGCGCCATGGCCTGCCGCTGTCCGCCTGAAAGCGAACCGACGGGCACATGCAGCTTGTCCTCCAGGCCCAGGCCCAGCTCGCCCAAAAGCGTACGGTAATGCCCGACGCGCCGTTTGTTCACCCCGGGGGTAATACCAAAGGCCTTTCCTTTGTTATCCGCCATGGCCATGTTTTCCAAAATCGTCATGCTGCCGCAGGTACCCATAGCCGGGTTTTGGTACACGCGCCCGATATTGCGGTAACGGCGGCACTCGCGTACCTTCGTTATATCTTTTCTGCCCATCAGAATGCCGCCCTCGTCCACGGGGATGGAACCGCAGAGAAGGTTGAGCATGCTGGTTTTGCCGCTGCCGTTGGAGCCAACAACGCTGACAAACTGTCCGTCCGGAATGGTAAGGTTAAAATGGCGGAAAAGACAGTTTTCATTCACGCTGCCAGGCGAGTAGACCTTGCTGACATCCCTGAGCTCAAGCATTGAACTTCACCTTCTTTCTGCGCGCGCCGCCCAGCACCAGAATAATCAGGAACAATACGGCGGTTACCAGCTTTAAATCCTGGGGCACGAGGCCCAGCGACAACGCTAACGCCACGCAGGCCTTGTAAATCAGGCTGCCGATAATCGCGGCGGAGGTACCCTTAACAAAGCTCATGCGCCTAAACAGGTTGGCGCCGATGATGACCGCCGCCAGGCCGAACACGATCGCGCCCGTGCCCATGGAGATGTCAAACACCCGGTTTTTCTGCGCCATGACCGCGCCCGCAAGCGCGACCAACGCGTTGGCGATAGAAAGGCCCACGATTTTTACAGTGCCGCTGTCGCGCGCAAGCGTGGTGACGACGGTGCGGTTGTCGCCCACGGCGCGCAGCAGAAAGCCCGCCTTTGTTTTCATAAACAGGTCAAGCAGAAGCTTTACTATGGCCACAATCAGAACCACCACCAGCACTTTCGACCAGGGCTGCAGGAAGGTGGGAAGGCTTGCGACAAGCGGATTGTCAAAAAGGGTTTCCATGTTGAAAAAAGGCAGGTTGGCCCGTCCGGCAATGCGCAGGTTGATCGAGTAGAGGGCCGTCATGGTGATGATGCCGCTGAGCAGGTCCCGCACATGGCATTTGACATGGATCAGCCCCGTCGCCAGCCCGGCCAGCGCGCCCGCGAGGGTCGCCGCCAGAAGCGTGAGGACGGGGTGCATGCCGTTAAGCGTCAGGACGGCGCTGACAGCCGCGCCGAGCGGAAACGAGGAATCGACTGTCAGGTCAGGAAAATCGAGGATGCGGTAGGTGATCAGCACGCCCAGCGCGAGAATGGCGTAGATCAGTCCCTCCTCCAGAATACCGGTGAAAATACCCATGAATGTCCCTCCGAAATGGGGCGGGGGATAATGGCGGGCGCGGTGTTCATCATCCCCCGTCCGCCGTTATTCCTTCGTAACGTCGATACCGCGCGCCAGGTCGGCCGCGGGAATGGCAACGCCAAGCTTGGCGGCAACCCCGGGGTTATAGGTCATATCGCCGCCTTCGCTGGAGACGAAAGCGATGTCGCCCGCGAACGTCCCACCCAGCACTTCGGCCGCCATTTTGCCCGTCTGCCGGCCCAGCGAGATATACTCGACGCCCTCGGCGGCGATGCAGCCGTTTTTAACCTGTTCGATTTCGCTGCCAAATACCGGCTTGCCGGCGGCGTTCGCCTTGTCAAGCACCACGGCCAAGTAGCTTACCACGGTGTTGTCGGTCAGGTTGGTCAGGCAGTCAACCTGGGGCAGCAGGCTATCCAGGGCAAGGGAAATATCCGCGCCGGTGGAAATGCCGCTGGGGACGATCTCAAAGCCGTATTCTGCGGCCTTGTCCTGATAGAGCTTCAGCTGGCTTTCGCTGTTGGTTTCGCTGGTGGTATAAAGAATGCCGATCTTAGACGCTTCCGGCAGGAAGGCGCGGATCAGCTTAAGCTGCGCTTCCACGGGCAGCAGGTCGCAGGTACCGGTGACGGCCCTGCCGCTTTTGCCTTCGGCATTGGCGAGCATGGCGCTTACGGGATCGCTGACCGCGGTGTAGATAACGGGCACGTTTTTGTCCATACACGCATTGAAGGCCGCCTGCGCCATGGGGGTGGCGATCGCGCATACCAGGTCGCATTCCTGCGCCATCTGGGCTGCGATCTGCTGAGCGAGGCCCATGTCCGCCTGAGCGTTCTGGATGATAAAGGCCACATTTTCGCCTTCGGTGTATCCGGCCTCGGACAGCCCCTGAATAAAGCCCTCGCGGCAGTTGTCGAGGCTTGGGTGTTCGGCAAATTGTGCGATACCGATGGTGTACGTCGCGCCCTCGGCCAGGGAAGAGGCCGCCAAACCGGTGGCGAGAAGCAGAACCATCGCCGTTAAGAGAACCTTCATTGCCTTTTTCATCGTGAATCCATCCTTTCGTTTGCTTGCGTCGGCCGCGCACGGGCGGGAAGAATGAAAAACGCCTCAAGCAACGTTTGTTGCTTGAGGCGGTGTTTCCGCGGTGCCACTCAATTTCCCCGTAAAACGGGCTTTGACCATGTACCATCATACATGCCACCTTGATAACGGGTGTGGAATCCCGTCAACAGCTACGGTCCCACCAGAACTTTCGCCGCCGCCCTCGGAAGTCCATTCACTGTTCCGCCGCATGCCGTGGTCCCACTGTTCACGGCTCCCTTTGCTGCGTTTTGGGCAGTTACTCCTCTTCCTCAACGGTTTATTAGATTGCGCTTATCATACGCCGGCGCTGCGCAATTGTCAATAGGGTTGAGCGAAAAGAAATGTTTTTTGTCTGTGCCTCTCTCATCAAAGTCGCTGTTCAGCCCGCGCGTTTTGTGGTACAATAACGACGCTTATAACAGTTACGATCCAACCAAGGAGGCGTCTCATGTTCTTTTCCGATTTTCACTTTTACAGCGAGGCGCTTGGCGTTCAAACCGCGGCCTATGTGCTTTTGCCGGATGCGAACGTCATGCGTCAGCAGGGCGGCGGGCCCCTGCCCGCGCTTTATCTGTTGCACGGGCTAAGCGACGACCATACCATGTGGCTGAGGCAGACCCGCTTGGAGCAGTATGCGCGCAAATACCGCGCGGCGGTGGTGATGCCAGCCGTAAACCGGTCTTTCTATACCGATATGGCGCATGGCGCGAAGTACTTCACCTTTGCCAGCGAGGAGCTGCCCCGTGTGATGGAGCAATATTTTCCGCTTTCCCAAAGCAGGGAGGGGCGGTTTGCCGCCGGCCTGTCCATGGGCGGTTACGGCGCCGTGAAGCTGGGGCTGCGCTGCCCGCAGAGGTATGCGGCCGTGGCAAGCCTGTCCGGCGCGCTAGAAATAGAAAAATCCTATGACGAGGGAACACGTCAGCCGCCGGAGTTTTTGCGCGAGCTGGACGATATTTTTGGCGGGGAGCAGACGCTGAAAAACGGGGAGGACAACCTGAGCCTGCTTGCCGGGCGGCTGAGCAAGTCGCCTGAAAAAGCGCCGCGGATGTACGTTGCCTGCGGCACGGAGGATTTTCTTTTCGAAGCCAATGAGAGCTTCGTGAAAAACTGGGGCGAGGCGCTTTCCATCGAGTATCATACCGGACCGGGCGCGCATACGTGGGATTTCTGGGATGATCATATCCGGCGGGTGCTTGAGTGGCTGAAGCTGCCGAAGGCGGAGAATGTATGGTGAAGAAAACAACCGCCCTGGAGCGGCTGCTGAACGAGGGCTTTTTTGAAACCAGGGAAGCCGCGCTGCCTTATCTGATGAGCGGCGCGGTGTTTTGCGGCGCGGTTCCGGTGCTGACGGGCGGGCAGCGGGTCGCGCCCGACCTGCCGATCACTGTGCGCGGACTGTACGACCGGTATGTGGGCAAAGGCGGATACAAGCTGGAGGGCGCGATCGCTGATTTCGGCGTCGAGGTTCGGGAGAAAATTTGCATTGACGCGGGCGCGTGCACGGGTGGGTTTACGGATTGCCTGATCAAGCACGGCGCGGGCCTAGTATACGCCGTGGAGGTGGGGTTTGGGCAGCTCGCAGGCACGCTTGCGCAGAACCCGCGTGTGGTTAACCTGGAAAAAACCAATCTGGGCGATGAAAAGCTGCTCGCGCTCAGCCCCGTACCCACGCTGGGCAGTGTGGATTTAAGCTACCTGTCATTGGTGAAGGCCGTGCCGCAATTCCGCGCCGTGATGCACGGGCGGGGCGAGCTGATATGCCTGGTCAAGCCGCTGTTTGAGACGGACGACCCGCAGGCAAGGCGCACGGGGGAGATGGATACGGCGCAATACTTGCCGCTGCTTTTGCGGCTGATGGACGAGCTGAACGCACAGGAGGAAACCCACGTGCTCCAGGTGACGCACAGCCCGGTGACGGGGAATAACGGCACGCATGAGTTCTTTCTGCATGTGGGCTTCGGGGACGTCCGGCCGCAGCCCGGCCTTGCCGGACAGGCTGAGCACGCGGTCGAAAGCGCGCTGCGCCTGCCCAAATATCATAAGGATGCTTAAAAGTTTGGAGAATGGGAAGATTTTCAATCTATCATGCGTTTTTTGAATGAAAGGAACATCCTTCCTCACTCACCACCAAGGAGGGTTTACCCATGAAAAACAGCGTGAACAACGATTATCCTGTTTTGAAAGGACGCCTGTTAGCAACGCTTGTGCTGCTGCTTTGCGTTATGATGATCGGCACGGCCGTTGCGCAGAGCTTCGGCGTGGTCAGCCGCACCGAAACGCTCAACCTGCGCTCGCAGGGAAGCTCTTCCAGCCAATGGCTGGGCAGCTATTCGCGCGGCACCTGGGTAGAAATCACAGGAAGCCAGAATAATTTCTACTATGTGCGCACGCCGGATGGAAAGACCGGCTACATGAGCAAGAACTATATCGACGTGTCGGGCGAGTCGGGAACGGCGCGCATCGCGCTGGTTACGAACCAGAACGGCGGCTCGTTTCTTAACTTTCGCGCGCAGCCCCGGTATGACGCGCAGGTGCTGGGCATTTTCTATTACGGGGTGCCCCTGTATGTGCTTAACGAGCAAAACGGCTGGTATTGCGTGGAGATCAACGGACAGACGGGTTATGTGCGCAGCGAGTTTGTGACCATTATGGACGTGCCCGGCAGCAGCACCGTAGCCACCATTAAAACGCCCAACAATACGGCTATGAACCTTCGCAATGGCCCGGGTTCAGGCTATGGCGTGGTGCGGCAGTTCCCGGGCGACCGGTACGTGATGGTGCTTGCCAAGGGAAACGGGTGGTGGCGGGTGTCCATCGACGGTTATACCGGTTTTATGAGCAAGGATTTTTTGGTGGAGGGCTTGCATTCCGCAAAGGATAACGCCGCGCAGAACGGCGGCGGGGCCGTCGGCACCAGCTATGCCGTCGTGGCCAACCCAAAGAGCACGCAGGCGCTCAACCTTCGCGCGTTCGCGTCCACGGGCGCGGGTGTGCTGGATAAGCTGTATAACGGCGCAAAGCTGTGGGTGGATGAGCAGGGAACCGAATGGTCCGCCGTAACGGTGCAAAATACCGGCGTGTCCGGCTATGTCATGACCCGCTACCTGAAGCTTTACAACCTGCCCTCCACGCCCAAGCGCACCGTTTACCACCCCAGCGGCACCTATGTGAACCTGCGCTCGGCGCCGGATATGACCCATTCCAACATCCAGATCCGCGTACCCACGGGCAGGAGCGTTACGATCGTGTCGCCCGGACCGGATTGGTGCAAGGTGCAGTATAACGGCTATACAGGCTATATGCTCACGTATTTTCTGCAATAGCGGCTGCCGCGCGGCGGCCTTCCAGATACCGGCACAGGGCGGAGAGCCACGCCATCATCAGCATGCACAGCATTTCAAGCGCGCACACGTAAAAACCGGTTCCGCGCGCAAACAGCGGTTCAAGCGGCGTACCGGCGGGGGCCGCGCGCAAAAAAAGATAGTTGGTTTGAAGCAGCCGGTTTGCCGCGCTGACAAGCAGCAGATAGCCGTTGCCGAGGAAAAACGCCATGCGCGGGTCCTCCGGCAGCGGCTTTCCCTCTTTGATCAGAAGCAGGGGGACGCAAAGGATGAGCACATGCAGGCGGTAAAAGGCAAGGGTCATCAGCTGTTGGTTGGCGCTGCCGATTACCGCGGGAAAACACAGCGCCAAAAACGCGCAGGGCGCTCCAAGCAGGATGGAGAAATCCATAAGCCATGACGGCGCGCGCCAAAGAAGCGGTACGGAGAGCAAACCAAACAGGCCGCACAGGTGTAGCGGAAGGCCGGTGGCAAGCGTTAGCTGGCCGTCCAGCCTGAGCAGCCAAAGCTGGGAAAGCATAGAGACGGCGAGTCCTGCCGTTATAAGCGTCCGCACAAACAGGGCGCGTGCCTTTGCGCGTGCGCCGAATACCGAAACAGCGCCCCACAGGAGCAGCATAAGCCATTGCATGGCATCCACCTCGCTTATAGTGTGCGCGCGGAGCCGACTTCAATGTACGTTGACCCAGGAGGTTTTTTGATGTAAAATGAATTATAAGGGTTTACCGCCCTGTATTTTTTTGAAGGAGGCAGCCTATGCCCTTCTCTCCTTTGCCGGTATGGCCTGAAGAATTTCAAATGCTTGTGGATAGCTTTGTTACCCTGAAATGCCGCTATCAATCCGCCCTGCGCGAGGTGAGGACAAAGCTGGAGATTCTGGACGATGAATTTCAGATGCGGCACAGCCGCAATCCAATCCATCATATGGAAAGCCGTATCAAAAGCCCGCAAAGCATAGCCCAAAAGCTCCGCCGCAAGAACCTGCCCCTTACGCCCGAGAGCGCTATGAAGAATTTGCGCGATATCGCGGGCATTCGTGTGGTATGCGCGTACTTGAACGATATTTATACCATCGCTGGGCTGCTGACCCGGCAGGACGATATTCACCTGGTACAGGAACGCGATTACATCCGCAATCCCAAGCCGAACGGCTACCGAAGCCTTCACCTGATTGTGGAGGTGCCCGTGTTTTTTAGCGAAGGAAAGCTGATGCTGCCGGTTGAGGTGCAAATCCGCACGATTGCCATGGACTTTTGGGCGAGTCTGGAGCATCAAATTCGCTATAAGGAGGTTGTGGACGTCCCCGAGAACCTCAACGAGGAGCTTTATGACGCGGCCGAGCGGATTTCCGCGCTGGACGGAGACATGCAGCGCATCCACGACCGGATGGTTCAGATGATCTCATCAGCCGTGCCAAAGGACTGAAACGTATAAAAACCGCGCTCCCCAGAGCATACTGCACTGGGGAGGCGATTTTGTGATCGGTTTTTTGTTCAGCATCATTGCCGGAGCCGCTATGAGCGTTCAAGGTGTTATGAACACGCGGCTTCAGGATGATGTGGGGCTGTGGGAGGCGAACGCGTATGTTCAGGGAACGGCGTTTTTGCTTTCCCTGATCGTAATGTGGATTTTTGGAACGGGCGATTTAAAGGCGTTCGCAACGACGCCCAAGGGCTATCTTCTGGGCGGCGCGCTGGGGCTTGTAATCACTGTGACGGTAATGCTTTCCATCAAGGGGCTTGACGCGACTGTGGCCATATCGACCATCCTGATCGCGCAGCTACTGGTCGCGGCCATGATCGACGGTTTTGGGTGGCTGGGCCAGGAAAAAGCAAGCATGAACACGAAACAGTTTATCGCCTTGGCGCTGATGCTGGGCGGCGTAGTGCTGTTTAAGTGGAAGTAGGCTCCACGTTGCCAAGGACGGTATTTGTGAGCAGGCTTAACTGTTCGATGGCCTCGGTAAGCGAGGTGAGGGAATCGTTGACCTTCTGGCCGCTTACCAGTTTAGCGTCGTAAACCTCGATGATGGAGTAAATGTTATCAAACTCAGACTGTGCGTATAAACGCCCAACCTCCCCATACATGCTGACGTTAAGGTCGTTGAGCACCTCGATGCCGTGAACATATTGGCGGATTTTACCCAGCACGCCTGATGTGCTGGTCGCGCCCAGACGGCTTAAGCTGTTTGTATTGCTCATCGCATGCTGCATTTCGCTTCTCAGCTTCGCGTTTCTCTGGCTTTCGAAGTTGCCTTCGTTGATTCCTCCTACGCCAACGAATTTAAACAGCAGGAACGCTGCCAAAATGACAAGCAAAATGACCAATATTGGGCGATAGCGGTTGGAACGCATCACGTTGCTGTACCCGCGGTTATAGCGCGTCATGGCCTGTCCTCCTTTATTTTAGTGGAATATCAGCATTATAGCATATTTTGGTCGGGTGGTAAAGCAGGCCCGGTTTTCCGCATAATTCGCCCCTGAGGTGGAGCGGCGGGCATGGGAAAGGCAGTATGTTGACGAAAGAGGGGAGAATGCCGGGCCTTCAAGCCCGTTTCTTTTCGGCTTGCCCGTCAGTTGGAATGATGATACAATCGACCGGGGGCGTTTCACCAAAGATACCGTTAGGAGCTTTTGAATGGAACATCGATTGACGACCGGGAGCATCGGGCGTTCGCTGATTGCGTTCAGCCTGCCTATGATTTTAGGCAACCTGTTGCAGCAGCTCTATAACGTGGCCGACACGCTGATTGTCGGCAGAACGATCGGCGCGACGGCGCTTTCGGCCGTGGGCTCGTCCTATGCGCTGATGGTGCTTTTAACCTCGGTCATCCTGGGGCTGTGCATGGGCAGCGGCGTGGTGTTTGCGCGGCTTTACGGCGCGAATCAAATAGACGACATGAAAACCAGCATCTTTAACGCGGTGGTCTTTATCATGATCGTTTCGCTGGTTATCAACGTGCTCGCGTTCGCGCTGCTGGAGCGGCTGCTCGTTTGGCTGAACATTCCGCAAGAAGCGGTGGCGTATACGCGGGAGTATTTGAAAATCGTTTTTGCGGGAATGACATTTGTCTCAGTCTACAATTTTTTTGCCTCGGTGCTCAGAAGCGCTGGCAATACCGCCGTGCCGCTTGTTTTTCTTGGCGTTGCCGCGGTGACGAATATCGTTTTGGACCTGGTGCTGATCCTCAACTTTAACATGGGGGTGGCGGGCGCGGCGCTAGCGACCGTGATCGCGCAGGCGCTATCCGCCGTCCTGATCACTGTTTATTTCTTCTTCCGGGGCAGGCGGCTTTGCCCGCAAAGGCGCCATATGCGTTACAGCCGGCGGTTACTGGGGCTGATTATCCATAATTCCACGTTGACCGCCGTGCAGCAGTCGATCATGAACCTCGGTATTCTGATGGTGCAAGGCTTGGTCAATAGCTTTGGTTTTGCGGTGAGCGCCGCTTTTGCCGCGGTGGTGAAGATCGACGCGTTCGCTTATATGCCCGCTCAGGACTTTGGGAACGCTTTTTCAACCTTTATCGCTCAAAATCACGGTGCGGGAGAAAGCGAACGCATCCGGCGCGGCTCCGTAACCGCGGTCAAAATATCCGTGCTGTTTTGCCTGCTTGCGTCCGCGTGCGTCTGCGCTTTTGCCAGACCGCTGATGCACCTGTTTATCAACGCTGAGGAGACGCGGATGATTGAAATCGGCGTGGAATATTTGCGCGTTGAGGGCGCGTTTTATGCCGGTATCGGCGTGCTCTTTCTGCTGTATGGGTTTTACCGTGGCTTGGGAAAGGCGACTGTTTCCATCGTTTTAACAGTTATTTCTCTGGGTAGCCGCGTGCTGCTGGCCTATGGGCTTTCCGCGATGCCGGGCGTTGGGGTGCTGGGCATCTGGTGGTCCGTTCCCATCGGTTGGGTGCTGGCCGACGCCTTTGGGGTCTGGCTGTATTTCGCGCGTAGGCGTGAATGGCTGGGCGCTTAACGGGAGCCGTCCAACGGTTTGCCCTGCTTTACGCCGCTTGCTTTTTTGGTACCCATGCCTTACAATAAAGCTGATATACCATGAAAAACGACGGCGTTTGATCAGGACAAGAGAGACGGTTAACCCTTTGCCCGCCGGCGGCCCGTGGCAGACGGCGTTTTATACCATGCTTATCCATTTGCGGCCGGCCTTTCGCGCCGAAACGGAGGAAGCGGCGGGCGCGCCGGGTTTCAAGGGAGAGGAATCGCAGTGGAATTGATGCAGCTGCGCTATTTTCTAGCGCTAAGCAAAACGAAAAATTTTTCGCGGGCTGCGGAGGAAATGTTTGTGACGCAGCCGACGCTGTCCCAGCAGATCAAAAAGCTGGAGGATGAGCTGGGCGTCGAGCTTTTTAAGCGATCTACCCGCAGCGTAACGCTGACGGAGATTGGAATGGTGTGCGCCGAATGCGCCCAGCGGGCTATCGACGCGGTGGAGCTGATTCATATGTCCGCGCAGGAGGAAAAGCGCCGCGAGACAGGCCGCCTGCTGGTAGGGGTTTTGGTGGTTTATCCACACCTGAACGTTTCCAACATTCTTGCCAGATTTCAGGAGCTTCATCCGCAGATCAATACCAGCATGTATTTTGAGTGGAGCGTCGATCTGCTGAACATGCTTTTACAAAAAAAGGTGGATGTGATTATCTCCAACATCGCGCTGGATTTGATGGAGCCGGAGATTCGCAATCAGCTGAGCATCAACGTTTTTTTAGAGGACTGCCTGAACGTGGTTATGGGCAAAAGGCACCATTTGGCGGACAGGGAGAGCGTAACGATTGAGGATGTCTACCAGGAAAGCTTTTTTTATACCGATCCGCGCTCAAGCGTTAAAATCAGGTTTGAAAACGCCGTTATTGCCAAGGGCTATCAGCTGCCTGTGTTTAATGAATGCCCCAGCATGACCAGCGTGTTCAACTTTGTGGAAACGGGCCTGGGTATTTCCGTGATGACGCGCCATGTGGCAATGGAGTATATGCGGCCAACCCTGCGTTGTATTCCCGTTACGCCGAAAATCCGCACGCAGACGGCGATTATCACCAGAAAAAGCGCTGTCTCCCATCCGATACTTCGAGAGTTTCAGGAGTTTTTTCTTCAAAATATCGACGAATGACCGGAAGAAATGGGGGAGATATCGCTATTGTTGACATATAGAAGCAAACAATGGATAGAAACATTTAATAGGCTATGTCTATAAATAGATAGCTGATAACTATTTCACAATCCTGGCGCCTTCCGCTATACTCAACCCATCAAAACAGAAAAGAAGGTGCTGAAATGTACTATAAGATTTCGCCGTCAGAGGCGCTTCAGGGTGATGTTAAAATTCCGGGCTCCAAGTCCGGTACGGCGCGAGGGCTCATTCTTGGTACGCTGGCCGGAGGCACTTCGCACATCCTCAATCCCATGCCCGGAGTAGACAGCTACTCCATCGCGGAGTGCTGCCGTGCGCTGGGCGCGAAGGTGAATACCGATAACGACGCGCACTGGATTGTGGAAAGCCCCGGGTACGCGGGGCTGAAGATCCCTGGTGCGGTGCTGGATGTGGGCAATTCCGGGACGGGTTATTATTTTTTGACAACACTGGCCGCCATGCTGCCCGGCAAGAGCGTGGTGACGGGCGACTACCAGATTTGTTACCGTCCCATCGCTCCCCTGCTGCGCGCCATCCGTGAAATGGGCGGAAAGGCCGTTTCCACAAGGGATAACGAGCTTGCGCCTCTGATGCTGGAGGGACCCGTCGAGGGTGGACGCACCATTCACATGCCAGGGAAAAACGTGCAATGGTCCATCGGCCTGATGGTATGCTGCCCGCTGCTGACGGGCGATACGCGGATTGTTTTTGACAACCTTGGCGAGCGCCCCTACGCGGCGTTGACAATGGACTGGATGAAGGCGGCCGGCGTGGAGATGATCAACCGCGATTATGAGGAGTTTATCATTCCTGGCGGACAAACCTACCGGCCCTTTACCAAGAAGGCGCCGAGCGACTGGTGCGGCGCGTCCTATCCAATGGTGGCGGCTGCGGTCACGAAGGGGTCGCGCATCAAGCTGCTCGATATGGATATCAATGATTTTCAAGGCGAGCGGATGTACGTGGATATTATCAACCGTATGGGCGGCCATGTGGAGGTGCTAAACGGCGGCAGGGACGGTGTGATTGTTGAGGGAGGGCATCCGCTTCACGGCATTGAAATCGACTGCAAGGATACGCCCGACGCCATACCCGCGCTGGCGGTTTTAGGCTGCTTTGCGGAGGGAAAGACAGTCCTGACCAACATAGAGGCATGTCGGATGAAGGAAACCGACCGCTGCAAGACCATTGTGGAGGAGCTTAGCAAGATGGGCGGCCGGTTTGAGGAGACGCCCGGCACACTAACGATTTATCCCAGCAAGCTGAAGGGAACCGCTTTGAACGGACACCATGACCACCGCATCGTTATGGCATCCACATGCGCGGCGTTGGCGGCGGAGGGCGAAACCATTATCGATTCCGTGGAGCATGTGAGCGTATCCTTCCCCCGCTTTTTTGAAGAAATGACGCATATCGGGGCAAAAATGGTTCGCCTGATTGAGCAATGATCCCATTAGGCAAAGCGGACCGCTTTGCCCTTTACCCCAAACGTTTTGCCAAAAGAAAGGAAGGTCAACATGAAAAAGGTACTCTCTGTCGCGCTATGCTTTGTACTTTGCCTGTGCGCCGCCAGCGGCGCCTTCGCGGCTCCCAAGCGTATTACCATCGGTACGGCCGGTACGGCTGGCGCGCTCTATCCTATGGGCGTTGGCATGGCCCAGACCATCACGGATCACGTGGAAGGCATCTCCGCAACCGGCGAGGCGACCGCCGCTTCCATTGAAAACCTGCGCAATCTGCATCAGGGCAACACGGAGCTGGCGATCAGCCAGACAGAGGTAGCGTCCTTTGCATACTACGGGCAGAACGATTATGAGGGCAACGCGTTTACGGATATCCGCGCGCTGTACTCTACCATCTATAACTATTTGCAGGTGTTCACGCTTAAAAGCAGCGGCATTGAATCCATCGGAGATCTGGCGGGCAGGACCGTCAGCATGGGTTCTGCGGGCAGCGGCGGCGAGATGGCCGCCCGTGCGCTGCTTGGCGCTTACGGACTGGACTATACGAAGGTTCAGGCGCAGTTCATGGGCGAGGCGGACGGCGTGACGGCCCTAAAGGACGGCAAGATTGACGCGATGATCGCCACGCACCCCATCAACTCCGCGGCGCTGGCGGAGCTTTGCTCCTCCGCCGACGCGAAGTTAATTGCCATCGACAACGAGGCGTTCTATCAAAACTACCCCGCCTACACCATGTACACGCTTCCGGCAGGAACCTATACCGGCATTGACGAGGACGTCGTAATTCCCAAGAGCCGGATCATTATGTGCACATCGACGAATTCCGGACTGACGGACGACGAGGTATATGAAATTGTGAAGGCGGTATGGGAAAACCGGGGCGAATGGAGCGAATGCACCAAGTCCGTATCTACGCAGGTGCTGCTGGAAACCGCGCTTGAGGAAATCGATATTCCATTGCATCCCGGCGCGATTCGATACTTTGAAGAAATCGGTATGACGGTTCCCGAAAAATTAAAGTAAGCGAATGAAGGGGCTGTTGAGTGACTTAACCGGCTCGGCAGCCCCTTGAATCCGGCGGAGGAGGGCACTATGGTGGAACGGAAAAAGAGCCTGGGCGGCGTGCTCGGCACGCTCCTGGCGGCCCTGTGTCTTATCATATCGGTCTTTCATATTTATGTATCATGCTCAACAAGCATAACGGTGGTGCAGCAGCGCATCATCCATGTCATGTTTATTCTCCTGCTCTTCTTCCTTTCTCAGGGTGTGAAGGCTATCAAGCGTTCCAAGGGCGGGGTGATCGTCAATTTGCTCTTTTCGTGCGCGGTCACGGTTGTCGGCGTCTATTTTGTGAATGGAAGCACGCTGCCCGCGCTTTCCATGCGGGGAATCAACGGGGCCAGCCAGACCGATATCGTCATGGGCGTGCTGTTAATCCTTGCAATTCTCTACGTCAGCTTCCGTACTGTCGGCTGGGCGCTGACAGCTCTCTCATGCATTTTTATCGCCTACGCGACGCTTGGTCCCTACATGCCGGAGCTGATCGCGCACAAGGGTTACAGCGTCTCCTACATCACCAATTACCTTGCCTGGACGTCGGAATCCATCTTTGGTTCATGCATCGGGGCCAGCGTATCCTTTGTTGCGCTGTATATCATCTTTGGCGAACTGCTCAACAGCTTTGGAGCGGGACAGTTCTTTATTGATATCGCATATGCCCTGACGGGGCGCATGAAGGGCGGACCGGCCGAGGCGTCAGTTGTATCCAGCGCGTTGATGGGCTCCATTAACGGCAGCGCGGTGGCCAATGTTGTCACCACCGGTACCTTTACCATTCCCCTGATGAAAAAGGTCGGCTACCGCCCGGCGTTCGCCGGGGCCGTGGAGGCGGTGGCATCCACAGGCGGCCAGCTTCTACCGCCCGTTATGGGCGCGGCGGCCTTTGTGATGGCGGATGTGACGGGAATCCCCTACTCGACGATTATTTTCGCCGCTATTATCCCAGGGTTGCTGTACTACCTGAGCCTTGGCGTCGCCGTGTTTCTGGAGGCCGACAAGCGAGGGCTTGATAAGGAGGATGCTTCTGCGCTGCCGAAGGTAAAAAAAGTGCTTAAGGAGGGCTGGTACCACGCGATTCCAATCCTTGTCCTGATTGTGGCGCTTCTCGGCTTTGGCTACTCCGCAAACTACGCCGCTATCTTTGCGATTGTCGCTTTGCTTGCGGTTGGCATTACCAAAACGCTTATTACGCAGAAGCGGTTTCCTTTGAAGGAAATTGTGGAAGCGCTGATTACCGCCGCAAAAACGACCGTTCCCGTCGCGATTGCCTGCGCGTGCGCCGGAATTGTAATTGGCATTGTGAGCATGACGGGCATTGGCGTGAAGTTTACCAGCATTGTTTTTGAGGTGTCGGGAGGAAATCTTTTCCTGATGCTATTGATGATCATGCTTGCGTGTATTGTCATGGGCATGGGCCTGCCCTCTACGGCTGCGTACATCATCGCGGCAAGCATAGGCGCGCCCGCGCTGATTCAGGCCGGGATACCGGAGCTTGCGGCGCATCTGTTCGTATTTTACTTCGCTATTATCTCCTTCATTACGCCCCCGGTTGCCATGTCGGCCTATGCGGCCGCCGGCATCGCCAAAAGCCGGACGGGCGAAACGGGCTGGCTGGCGTTTATGCTTGGACTGCCGGGATTCATCATTCCCTATATATACGCATACCGGCCGTCGTTGTTGCTGGTGGGCGCTTCACCGCTGGACGCCGTGTGGGTCGTGTTCGGTTCTACGGTGGCGGTTGTGCTGATGTCAGTGGCTGTGATCGGCTGGCTCAGAAGAAAGCTAAACGTTTTGGAACGCCTGCTGATTGGCGCAAGCGCCGCGTTCCTGATTTTCCCGACAACGTGGTGCGATATCACCGGCTTGACGCTGGCGGCCGTGATGCTTGCTTACATCCTGTTGGGTAGCAGATGGACGGGGAAAAAAGACGGGCAAGGCGCCGTGGCGGAGTGAGTTTTTTCGGACGCCGGGACGGCATGGTTTTCGGGCTGATTGCCGAAGCCATGCCGTGCTTTTTTTGCCGGTTTTTGGGAGAACAGGGAATAAGAGGGGGGAGATCACATGCCTGTCGGCATTTTGACAAATGTATTATCCGTTCTGGCGGGGAGCTGCCTGGGCAGTCTGCTGGCCGGAAGGCTATCCAGAAGGCTTCATGAAAGCCTTCCAATTTTGTTTGGGTATTGCGCCATGGCCATCGGCATCCATTCCATTGTCAAGGCGCGTTCGATGACGGCGGTTGTGCTGGCGGTGCTTATCGGCTTTTCCACCGGTCATCTGCTCAGGCTGGAGGAGCGGACGCGGGAAATGCTTCACAGGTTTATAAAACCGCTATGTCGCGGCGAAAGGGATATGGATATGGCGCTGTATGTTATGGTTGTCGCGCTTTTTTGTTTCAGCGGTTTCGGTTGGTATGGGGTTTTGATAGAAAGTGTGAGCGGTAACGCCGAGGTGCTGTTTTCCAAGGCGGTGCTCGACTTTTTTACGGCGCTTTTATTTGCGGCCGTGCTGGGTAGAGCCGTGTGCCTGATTCCCTTTGCCCAGCTTGTGGTAATGCTGGCGCTGTTTGGCGTGGGCAGGCTGGCCGCGGGCTGTTTTACCGCGTCGGCTCTCGCGGATTTGTCGGCGTGTGGGGGTATCCTGACGTTGGCGGCCGGGCTTAGGATTGCAAGGATCAAATCGGTTGGTTTGATCGACCTGATGCCTGCGCTTGTATTGATTTTGCCGCTGAGCATGCTGTGGAGCGGAATTTTCCAATAACCGGCGCCGCGCCCGGGTTTGTGAAAATGTGTATGAGTGTCAAACATAGGTAACAGGGGGAGAAGAAAAGAGAACCAAACTGTGGTAAGATAGTTCTGCTAAAAACACATCACACAGCGAGGTTCTCCATGGACAGAATAACACAGGAAGCGTATCATCGTCAAAGAATATTGAAATGGGCAGGAAAACACGGAGTAACGGAAGCAGCCAATCGGTATCATGTGAGCCGCAAGACGGTATATAAGTGGCTAAAACGCTATGACGGAAGCATAAACAGCCTGAAAGACCGATCCCGAAGGCCGCATCACATGCCGCGCCAACAAACGCAAGGCGAATGAAAGCTGGTCAAACGCTATGCCGGACAGTACAAGAGCGATTTGATCCGGGGGTATGATAAAAGCGAAATGGCTATACGCGCAGCTACGGGTGCTTCAAACGCACGGCATACAAGCTGGAAGGAGCGTTAAAGAAGAAAAAACAGCCGCGGAAGAACAAACCCTATCAGCGCGCAGATTATCCGGGACAAAAGGTGCAGGCGGACGTTAAGGTTGTACCATCGGATTGCCTTGTGGGCGGCTGCGGGCAATGCTATGTGTACATTGCTAAGGATGAGTGTACGCGCTGGACGTACCGGGCAATGTACAACGAGCACGGCACAGCCGGTGCCAAGGACTTCTTGGAAAAGTTGGTCAAGGCCGTGCCCTTTCCGCTCCGGATGATCCAGACCGACAATGGAACGGAGTTCACCAACGCACTGCTGGTCACTAAATCAAGACATAAAGCATTGTTTGAAACGGCTTTGATGGAGATGGGAATCCTGTATCACCGAATTCGGATTGCGACGCCCCGGCACAACGGTAAAGTAGAGCGGCAGAACCGCACGGATATGATTCGATTCTACAACCAGCTGAAGATGTTTAGTCTGGAAGATGGGCGCAAACAGTTGGCGGTATACCAGCGTGCATCCAACAGCTACATCATGACGTGTCTGGGCATGCGTTCGCCCAATCAGGTGCTTATTGATTACCTGAATGTCATGTAGCGCTTACGGCATCCGGCATGATATGCCGAATGGCCGAGGCTGTAAAAATTTCCGTGTAAAAGCACATAGAAAAGGCAAACATGAGAGAAAATACCAAAGGGAAAAAATATTTTCGACATGGAGGCCAAGTATGGAAAAACAGAAAGAACGCACGGTGCAGTTGCCCAAGGAAGCGATCCGCCAGCTTATCAAGAGCGAGCAATTTCAAAACACAGGGGACATCATGACTTGTATAAAAGACATGTTTAAACAAGTGCTACAAGAAGTGCTGGAAGTAGAGATGGATGATATGCTTGGATACGACAAGCATGAACGCTGTGAAAAGTCGGAGGATGCAGACAATTACCGTAATGGCTACAACAAAAAAACAGTGAAATCCCAACTTGGGCCGGTAAAAATTAAGATTCCCAGAGATCGAAACGGAGCGTTTGAACCCAAGGTATTGCCCAAGTACCATCGAAATGCTGACGGGTTGGAAGAAAAGGTACTCAATCTTTATGCTGCCGGAATGACCACCCGTGACATTTCAGCTCAAGTACGCGATTTGTACGGGGTTGAGATATCCGCCGAGTTTGTGTCCAAGGTTACGGACAAGTTGCTGCCAGAGATGAACGAGTGGCAAAGCAGACCATTGGATGCAGTTTATCCCTTTATCTTCATGGATGCCATTCATTACAAAATCCGTGACAATCATACGATACAGACAAAAGCGGCTTATGTGGTATTGGGCGTGAATATGGAAGGAAGAAAGGATATTCTGGGCATATGGGTTGGAGAGCATGAGGGTGCAAAGTTCTGGATGGGTGTGCTTAACGACCTGAAAGCCAGAGGTGTGCAAGACATCTACCTTTGCTGCGTGGATGGACTAAAAGGCTTTGTGGAGACAATCGAGGCAGTTTACCCTCATTCTCAGGTACAGCGCTGCATTGTTCACCAAATGAGAGCAAGCTGCAAGTATGTTAGCTATAAGCATATCAAGGCGTTCGCGGCTGATCTCAAACGCATCTACCGCGCCGCAAATGCGGAGCAAGCGCTAGAGGGGTTGATGCAGGTTAAGGAAGCATGGGCGGAGCAATATCCCAGTGCGGTAAAAAGTTGGGAAGACAACTGGGAGCATCTGGTCACCTTCTACGCATA
>JAEYOW010000027.1 GCA_023411375.1 Bacillota bacterium
TATCCGGCCTCCGCGGCGTCCGCTTTATTTTTCTTTAGCTTTGTTATTGCGGAAGCTGCTTGCCGATGTCCAGATGCGTCAGCGAAATTTCGCCATCGTTAAGCGCGGCGAGGGTTTGCCCATGTCCATACACCCTGTACTTGTAGGTGCACAGGCCTTCCATACCCATCGGCCCACGCGCGTGCAGCTTGCCGGTCGCAATGCCCACCTCCGCGCCAAAACCGAACAGGAAGCCGTCCGCAAAGCGCGTGGAGCAGTTGTGAAACACGCCGGCGCTGTCCACAAGGGTTAAAAACGTATTGGCGTGCGACAGTTCGCTGGAAACAATGCAATCCGTGTGATGCGAACCAAAGCGGTTGATATGTTCGACCGCCTCCTGCAAGGAACTGACAATCCGGATCGAAAGAACCGCGTCCAGGTATTCCGTTTCCCAGTCCGCCTGCGTGGCGGCATGGCAGGCGATGATCGACTGCGTCTCCAAATCCCCGCGAAGCTCCACATTCTTTTCGGATAGCGCGGCGGCGGCCAGGGGTAAAAACGCTTTGGCGACGCCGCGGTGCACAAGCAGCGTTTCGGCTGCGTTGCAAACCGAAAGGTTTTGGGTTTTACTGTCCACCAGCACCCTGACGGCCATTTCCAGATCGCATGGATCATCCACATAAACATGGCAAAGCCCATCCGCATGCCCCAGCACGGGAATATCGCTGTTTTGCATAATATAGCGGACAAAGGCGTTGCTGCCGCGCGGTATGATGAGGTCGATGCTTTCATGTTGCTTGAGCATTTCCTGAACATCTTCGCGCGAATGAAGCAGCGCACACCAGCCGCCGGGTAAGCCACAGGCAGCGGCGGCCTCTACGATGATTTGCGTCAGCGCCTCGTTTGTCTTCGCGGCCTCGCGTCCGCCCTTAAGCAGCACGGCATTGCCGCTCTTTAGACAAAGGGAGGATATCTGCACCAGCGCATCCGGCCGGCTTTCAAAAATGACTCCGATCACGCCGATGGGACAGGCAACGCGATAAAGATCCAAACCGGGTGAAAGCTCCTTGGCATACGTTACACCCCCAAGAGGATCCGGCAGTTTTGCAAGCGCGCGCAAGCCCTCGACCATACGGGTGCATTTTCCCTCGTTCAGCTTAAGGCGGCTGAGAAGCGGCGCGCTGAGTTCTCCCGCAGCTTCCTTTATATCCTGAGCATTGGCTGCCAGAATTTCCTGTCTGCGGCTTTCAATGCCATCCGCAATGGCGAGAAGCGCCTGGTTTCTGGTATCAATGCTCGCGGCTGCCAGCCGCAGGGACGCGCCACGGGCCTTTTGCGCCATTTCGCGCACACCTGTTATTTCCTTCATGCTATTCCCCCCTACTCTTTCCCGAAACATTATAGGCGATTGGAAAACGCTTGGCAAGTGCTTGCGTTTTGAAGTCAAACCATGGTATAATAATTTGCTGTGTAAGCGCAAATAAGCCGGAGGGAGGTTTCCGACATGCCGCATCAAAAGGGCATCAAGCCCGTTGCGCAAAACAAGAAGGCATATCACGAGTATTTCGTGGAGGAAACCTACGAGTGCGGCCTTTGCCTGATGGGTACGGAGGTCAAGAGCATGCGGTTGGGCCGTGTGAACTTGAAAGAGAGCTTTTGCATGATTCGCGGAGGCGAGGTGTTTGCCGAGGGCATGCACATCAGCCCCTACGAGCAGGGAAGCTTTTCCAACACCGACCCTGTCCGGCCCAAAAAGCTGCTGCTCCACAAAGGCGAAATCCGCAAATTAAGCGGACTCGTCAGCCGCCAGGGGTATACGCTGATTCCCCTGAAGGTATACTTGAAGGACGGGCGCATGAAGCTTGAACTGGGGCTTTGCAAAGGCAAGCATCTGCACGACAAGCGCGACACGGCTGCCGCGAAGGATGCGCAGCGCGAAATTGAGCGTGCGTTTAGCCGCAGGCAGGATGGATGAGCGGGTCAGCGCCATCCACAACATGGGGGTGTTCTGGTTTCGACGGGAGTTTTCGGAGGTATGGTAAGCGAGCCGCGGACCCTGTACCGCGTTAAAACGGGGAAAAACAATAACTGACAATAGCGATTTCGCTTTCGCGGCTTAATGCCGCGCGTCGACCCTGACTGCCCACAGGTCAGGTCATCGGCGTCAGCAATGTGGGGAACGAGTGCGCCAAAGCTTTGAAGCGTTACCCGTAATCATGAAGCTACCGTAACCGCAAGCCCGCCAGGGGGCGTGCGGCGAGGGGAATCCTAAAACCTTGGATGCGCTCGGAGAAGGCTGTACTGGCGTGCTTTCGGACGGGGGTTCGATTCCCCTCACCTCCACCACAACATCACCTCTTAGGTGATAAAAAAGAACCTGTATGAGAAATCGTACAGGTTCTTTTTTACATATGCCGAGAAAACCCTTGCAGCCTGGGCTTTTCGGGATTTGTCTCTGGTGCGTCTGGTGCACCAAGAGGGCGTCAGTTGCGCCAAACGCCCTGCCCCTATGACGGCATATTTTCCTTTGGTGCACCACCGGTGCATCTTTGGCGCAAATGCACCGCTTGGCGCACCACTGGCGCATTGGCGCACCGCTCTGGTGCAAATGCACCAAAGAACTCCATTTCAGTACCTGACATTAATAGTAAATCCAACGTTCTCCATCCCAATGCATCTCCGGCCCATGTTCAACCTCATGAAGTGAATCAAAGAGGTCAAAAGCCACAAGCTTTGCGGTTTGGATGTCATTAATCTTTTTTCCATTATAATTCCATCGTTGCTGTTGTTGGAATATCACACCCCATCCAGAGCTAAACTTACTCTTCATGATGGTAATGCACTCGCCTTTATATCGAAGCGAATAATTCCCCGTTGTCGCTTTACACTGCCACTGCTGCCTCATAAAGCAGCTTCGCCTGTTTGAGCGATTTCTCATGTCACGATCTCGTTGCTTAGGATTCACATAGTCATCAAGCATCTTTGTGGCACAGTCACAACCAACTCGTATCTCACCATAATCGGGGTGCCTCAGAAGATGTACATATCGAATTTTCTCCTTACCGCACATCTCGCATTGTTCATACGGTATTTCGCCATCGAACACATCTTCCCCGAGGTCTTCCATGCCTTCAAAACGCCACCCCTTATGTGGAATGTCAGGTTTGTTCCATCTGCCCATGATCCCCCTCCTCGTCACCTCTGCAAATTAAACATCGGAGCATCTTTGGTGCAGTTACCACTCCTGCGCTATCGAAAATCCAAACTCCTTATCAAAAATCTGTATGGCTGCTTCATTGACATCACATATTTCTCCGAAGTCACGATTTTGTCCCTTTACCCGCTCCTCATGTAATCCGCTAAGTATCTGGGCACCAGTCTCCAACTGTGCAAATTGAGAATTCCTTGTTTCTATATAAGTGCATTTACTAGCTTGCGCGCATTGAATACGGAGACAATGCAGATAGTGCTTGAAAGAGTCACCTTCCTTGTAATTTGTTAGTGATGGTACGGCACCGCAGAATAAAATGTTGCTATAGTCATTTTGCATTTGCTTTGGTGTTGCCATTTTATCAAGAATTCCTGCTCGATGAGCAACATCTAAATAAGTTAGCTTAAATTCCGAAAGTGCTTGTGGACAATAATACCATGTCGTTCGACGGCTAGGGTCATCAGTATCCATTGTCATAAAGTGTTCTGGTTGAAACCACCGAACGTTCAGGAAGTTACCTGCTGCAATAGCATCACACTTTGCTAACGATAGCGGAAGCATTTGATGATTTGCATACCCAACAATGACTTCTTTATTAAGGCGCTTAATACCGCCCACAAGCGACATGAGATTTGCCATCCATATCGGTTTATCAACTAAGTATTGTTGATCCGGGTGCTCACACACTATATATACACCATCAATATCCCAACTCTCAGCATACTGGATAATCATTTCAATCTGCGCTTCTTCCGCAAGTACACTCTTTCCGAGCGCGATAGTTAACAGCGTGCGCTGGCCTCCTGATACCGTCCTCGCCTGATCAGCAATTGCACATTGAATATTCTTCCAGCGCTTATCAACTCTGTTGACAATGCTCGAAGGTAGGATAAAGGCTTCCGAGTTAAGGTTAGCGTTTATGGTGGCGAGTTCTGTAAGCAGTCCAGTACATTCTCCTAGCTCAATGCTTGTAAAATCGGATTGCGGCCAGTAGCTGTGTTTCTGAAGGTTTTTCTGGTATTTGCGTGGCGCATATAATTGGGGATCAAGAAGCACAGATCCACCAATGCTATGCAATGATTCGGCGTACGGAAATAATTGGGTCGTTGGATAGATGTTCTGCGGGCTAAGAATAACTGTTGCATCACCCCAAGAGGCACACAAATCTCGACACATTTTTTGCATACCGTAACCCATCTGTAAGTAGAACTTCATGGTTTCGCCTCCTCATAATGGAGCGTAGCATTCGCTGCATTTAACCACTCTAGTGCTTGTGATGCGTTTCTCGGCCTTCGCGATGGATATTTTCCCATCAATGAACTGAGAAGTCCCATAAACTGCTGCTGAGCATCTCCAGTTATTTGGAATGAAATCGGAGTTATTGTCTCTGTTCGTTGTAGAACATCTAAATGGCTAGTTGCTCCTTCACAAAAAGGATTGTTACCCGACAAACATTCATAGGTTACTACACCAATTGAGAACAAATCTGCTCGCGAATCGATGTTACTCTTTAAGTTATTAAACTGCTCTGGCGCAGCATATCCAGGAGTATGCGGACCAACTAGTGCTTCTGTTTTCGTGAGCGAAGGAGCGCCTAATACCCTAGCAATGCCAAAATCTATGAAATATGCCTTGCCTTCGGAGGATAGAATTATGTTCTCGGGCTTTATATCCCGATGAACAATTCCTTTTCTCTCTAGATTGTTGATAAAAATCAATCCTTGTTTCAGAAAATCAACGGCTTCTTTTAGTGAAAATCGGTCTCCGCGCAATAGCCGTTTTCGCAGTTCCTCACCTTCAATACGCTCTTCTATGACGTATAGCGTTTCAACTCCATTATAGGTTACATATCCAGTTTCATATACTTTTGGAACACAGTCAAACTCATTCTCAACACTAATATCTATTTCACGTTGTGAGCGGGCATCAGTTCTAAAAAATAACTTAACAACAACACTGCCATATTCTTTATGTGTTGCACTATATACAACTTTTTGCCCGCCACGAGCTATTTGCACAGCATTAGTGAGCGATGCTTCTATCGTAGAAAAATCAAGCATACTGACTCCCCCCTTGGTGAGCAATATATCTCCCTATCCATTCATTAAACTGAAATGACAAGTAACTAGATGGCAAAGCATACTGCTTAGCTTCAACAAGCCGTTTAAACTGTAAATCCTTCCCATACAAACCCAAGCCGAAGCGTTTGAATGTTTTTACTGTTTCAATCTGTGGATGAGCAGAACTAGTTAGCGCATATGATTGTGATGCAAAACGTGTATTTATATGCGTTTGCTCTACGACCTTGCTTATATCAGTTAACTTTGCCTCTACTGCAATCAGCTTTGTAATACTAAAGATGCTGCGTATTTCTCGAACACGCCAACTGTGGCTCCTATATGATATCAATCGAGCATCCATAAGCCTTTCAAGAGAGGTCAATGTTTGCTTCTCTGGAAAACCAAGAGTCGATATAATTCTTGAACCAGAAATGTCATCAGCAGTACAAAGAAAGGACAACAGCTTAAGGTCAAAAACGCTTAACGTCTCTCTATTTTCCGACCAGTTATCGACGATCGATGGTAAGTAAGACGCAAAAACTATATCAGGAAATCCAGAGTCAATTCGGGGTTCTACAAACACGGTAAGACAAGTTTTCTTATTATTGCGTATGAACGTATTGCAGTAATACTCAATAAATTGATCCACAAGAGCATATTCATCGCCAATGGTTGCTGTTCGTGTGAACAATCCAATATCTGGATTACTGCTCTTAATTATTGTCACTCTGTTCACGGCAAATGCCTCCTGTTCGAAGTGGAAAGCTTAGTATCGTTAATCGCAAAAAAACATCTGCCATCAAGAATCTGCGCCATACAACGAGCGTCTTATCGCATCTCTATATACGTTTCCTTCGGGCAAATCCATTGCAGAAAACGCTTCTTGAACCTTATAGACTGTCGTACAGTGTTCTTCAATGACTCCTAGGGGAACAATCATTCCATCCTTTTCCTTTGTGTTGGGCAGATAGTCATAGGACACAAAATGTATAGATGCGGGTTGAGTTGGAAATTTTGGGATTCTCTCTTTGCCGCCAAGACGATTGAGCACTCTTTCATAAACAGCATGCGGACAAACAAAGAAAAGACCCGTCTTACATAAATCTTCCCGCTGCAATACCTGTCCCTTGTAGATGAGTTGTGGAATTATTCGCTTCGAAACGTTTTCCCAGTTAAGACCCACGGTATCAGCAACAATTTTACGTTCATTCATCAGAGCAGTTCGCGCTTCTCGATAATTGCCTGTTGTGTCTATTGTTTGGACTTCAATTGCAGTGAACTCTTCTAGTTCACCATTGCCGTTCAGGCGTGCTAAAACCCAGTCGACGAAATAAGAGCCTGTGCCTTTTCGTTGCGGCAGACGTAATTCTCCTCCCCAGCCATGTCCGAACACGGCTACTGCTCCGTTTTCTTTCTTGGCATTTTCTACCGCTACTCGCCCGGCATACAGTCTATACTCGTGCGCAAAGGCTTGTGCTGCCACTGTATGTAACATTTTGTAGTTATCAGCGTAGATTCTTATCGGACAGCATATTACATCTGGGGAACCATCGGTTTTTTGACGGACGGCACAAACCCCAGCTACAGTGTGATCCCGTGAAAGTATTTTTAGACATTGCTTACCCAAATATGGGCAAATTTGCCTTGCAGCAGTTTCTGCAGCAATTGGCGATCTATCATCTGCTCTATAGCCAAAAAACTCAGATATGTAGCCAGCCATCTCATTCACCCTCCGTCAGTACAGATTTAAGTGCAATACCAACAGCTTCTGCAAGTAATGGCGGAACTGCATTTCCAACCTGCGCAAATTGTTGTACTTGCGAACCCGTAAATACAAAGCTATCAGGGAACGACTGTATTCTTGCAGCTTCTCTAACTGTAAATGAACGATCCTGCTCATAGTGAAAATATGCACCCCAATGCGGATCACATTTAGTCAAGATGGTTGAGGCTAGTCCATCAGGAGTCACTCTGCCATATCGTTTTGTATGATCCGATTTTCTTGCACGTTGCATTCCCTTGGGCAGTAAATCGTCAGGAATATCTGTCCAATTACCGCCCGGTTTAATATAATGTAAGCGTTCTTGGTTTTCGGTGGATAGCCTAGGTGCTTCATGGTTATAGACGCCTGTACTACCCAAACGAGCACGTCTTTGGTAGTCACACATTGGATCACAAAGATAATCCTTAACTTGTTTTCCGCGTTCACCACTCTTGAGCGGAGGCAAATCACCAATAGCTTCACGAACGGTTGTAAATCTCGCGGAGGCTTCTGGTGAAGGGATTTTTAGCAGTGAATGTCCGTCAAACGTAGTAGTAAAATTCGGCCTTATTGGTGCATGATAAATCGGATCTGGAAATGCTGTTGAAGGCAGGACTTTACCTCTAAGGCCGAGAATGATAGTTCTCCATCTCATTTGTGGGACCCCATAGTAAGCTGCACCAAGTATACGGACATCTGCACCGTAACCCAATTCTGCCAATGAGTCTAGTATTGCGTGGAGTGTAGCACCATGCTCAAAAGATACGAGTCCTGGAACGTTTTCAATTAGTATAGCCCTAGGCGCGAATGCATCAACAAACCTAAGGTATTCTTTAAACAAGTGATTCCTTTGATCAAGTACACTCCTTATTGGCGCGTTTATAGAGAATCCCTGACAAGGAGGTCCACCAGCAAGTAAATCTATCGCCCCCCGTTCAATGCCAAGATCATTACGTACTTGATCTGCATCCAGCTCGCGAATATCTGCAGTTACTACTTTCGCAGAAGAATGATTTCTTTGGTATGTTGCAGCATATTGTGGAATAATTTCCGTAGCAAATAGGCTATGAAACCCTGCCTCCGACAGACCCTCTGATAACCCCCCTGCGCCAGAAAACAAGTCCATCATAATCAAATCGTTATTCATCATTACTGTTACTCTTCCTTGCGCATTCAATTCTATTTCTATTACTCGTGGGTTTTTCGGCTTTCTCCGGAATGATCCATATTCGGCTCAAACGCGTTGCTCCGTTTATCCTACCTTTTTGACAGAGTATTTGCACTTGGCGCGATGTGATATTCCATCTTTCGGCAACTTCTTGAACCGTTAAATAGCCATTCATAGCGCTACCTCAACAAGCTTATTGATCTCAATAATAGTATATTCGTTTAAGCGAAGTCCGTCAAGCAAATTCCAGTAATTTTTAGCGAGAAAAACTGCACCCCAAGCCGCTTACTAACGCCCAGTAAGTTGCTTGAAGTGCAGGCTTTTATGAATCTCACTTCAGAAAATGGGTATTCCGCAAAGACTCAAATACCGATTTCCCTTTCATTCCCGTCCTTCAGCCGAAACACCACTCTCCCACTGTACACTGTCACCGCATCGACCAGCGCTCCGAACATGCCTTCATCGAACGCGGTAATCGGTCCTTCCACCCGTAGCCGACGCAGGATGTTTTCAGCGTTGGCGCGTTTTGCCTTGCGCTTCGTCATCTCGCTGTCGAGCTTCATGATTTTGCCCTTTACCGCGTCGATAGCCGCAGTCAGCTCGATAGAATGAGCCTCGTAAACGTCTTGAGGCATTGGGTGACGGGCGTGTTGCTTTGCCCAGTCGTCGAACTCCGTGTTCAGCTTTCCGTGTTCGGATAAGCATTTCTCCCTTTCGCCTTCCAAAGCCGTGGTATCAGTGATTTGTGCAAGAAGGTCATCATAGAATGTTATAATTTCGTCCTTGCGCTCCAGCATCTCGTTTACCATGGAAATAAACGCGTCTTTTATCTGCTCGTCAGTCAAATGCGGCGTAGCGCAGTGGGTCGCGCCAATGGTAATTCCGCTCTTTTCAGCGACATCGTCCTCAGTTGCTTTCTTGACATACCGCCCGTATTTGTTGTTGCATTGCCATACAACCTTACGGTATTTGGTATTGCTGCCCCAGACCTTGCTGCCATATAGCCCGCCGCATTCGCCGCAAACGAGTTTCCCAGCGAAAACATGCCCGGAACAGATGCGCCGACCGGATTCCTTTCTCCGGCACAGTTCACTCTGCACCAACTCAAACACCTCGCCGTCTACGATGGCGGGATGACTGTTTTCTACGTAATAGCTGGGAACCTCGCCCTCGTTCCGCTTCATCTTTTTACTGAGGAAATCAACCGTGAACGTCTTTTGCAGGAGTGCGTCGCCGCGATACTTCTCATTGGTCAGGATACTCTCAAGGGTTGTGGTCTGCCACGTCTGCCCACCGCCCGGCGCGGGTATACCGGCTTTCATCAGATGGCGAGAAATCGCCGCAATGGACTTTCCATCAAGAAACAGCTTGTAGATGAGACGCACGGTTTTGGCTTCCTCCTCATTGACAAGCATCTCGCCGTTTTCGCCTCGGTCGTAGCCAAGGAACCGACTGAATGGAACCGTTGCCTTCCCGTCCGCGAAACGCTTCCGCTGCCCCCATGTGGTGTTTTCGGAGATGGAGCGGCTCTCCTCCTGCGCGAGGGAGGACATTAGCGTGATGAGCAGCTCGCCCTTGCTGTCCAACGTGTCGATGTTCTCTTTTTCAAACGTCACGCCGACGCCTTTTTCCTTCAGTTTGCGGATGGTGGTCAGGGAATCCACTGTGTTTCGGGCGAAACGTGAAACGGATTTTGTCAGGATTCGGTCGAATTTCCCGTCCAGCGCGTCTACAATCATTTGCTTGAATTGCCCACGCTTGGCGGTAGAAGTGGCGCTGATGCCCTCGTCAGCGTACATACCGCAGTAAATCCAATCCTCGCGGCTCTTGATGTATCGGGTATAGTAGTCCACCTGTGCCTCATAAGACGTGGCTTGTTCTTCGTTATCCGTACTGACGCGAGCGTATGCCGCCACGCGGAGCTTGTGAGAGGCGGGCGCGTTGACGGCGCGATAACGTTCTCTGGTGGCGGGCATGGCGGTGATCCGATGCCCGTCCGATGTGACGCGCTCCTCGCCGCCAATAAAGGGAGTAAAGCTCATATTGATACCTCCTTCCGCGCGCTCTGCCTCGCCCGTGTCCTCATCTCGTCCGTCCAACTTTCAGCGCGGGAACGGTCTGCCCAAACTCGTTCAACCTCATGCCCGTCGTGGAAACTGAAAACCACATGGTTGAAGGCGGGGATGCGGATTTCTCTTATGCGCTGATGAAATGTTTCCTCGTCAAAGGCGTCCAAGCCCAGCACCTCGTTTGTCAGTTTGTAAAGGGTATCTTCGGGGATTTGCTTGGCATGGCAGAGTGCCTTGCCCTTTTGTAGAAACGTCACACAGTTCCACGCGACCTTGCCGTTCGTGATTTTCCGCTTGTAGTGACATCCGCAATTTCCGCAGACGATCATGCCAGTAAACGGGTAATGCCCCGCATTGGAACGTACCGGCGCGGCAAGGCTTCTGCGCTCCATTTCATCCTGCGCTCGCGCAAACGTCTCGCGGTCGATAATTGCCTCGTGATGGTCGCGCACATAATATTGCGGAAGCTCGCCGCGATTCGGCAGCTGCTTCTTCGTCAGATGGTTTTCGACGAAGGTCTTTTGCAATAGTAAATCGCCAATGTATTTCTCGTTCTGCAGCATGCCCGCAATCACCGTCTCGCTGAAAGGCTTTCCGCTTCGAGTAATAACGCCGTCCGCCGCCAGCCGCTTCATGATGGCGTTGCGCCCCAATCCCGAAAGAAAAAGGGCGAAGACCGTTCTCACGATCTCCGCCTCTTCAGGGACTACGATGAATGCGCCGTGCTTCATCCGATAGCCGTACATAGTGGTAAACGTTGGCTTGCCGTCCTGAAACCCATGCCGTATCTTCCACTTGCAGTTTTCGCTGACCGACAGGCTTTCCTCCTGCGCGTAGGATGCCAAGATTGTCAGGATGAGCTCGCCATCCTTGCTTTGGCTGTGGGTGTTTTCCTTCTCGAAGTACCAATCAACACCCAGCTGCTTAAGCTCCCGCACGGTTTGCAGAATCGTCACGGTATTGCGGGCTAACCGGCTGACGCTCTTGGTGATCACCATATCGATGTTCCCGGCGCGGCATTCCGCCAGCAGACGCTGAAACTCGGGACGTTCTTCCTTCGTGCCCGTGTAATCCTCGTCGGCAAATACCCCGCAATACCGCCATTCCGGGTTGTCCTGTATCAGATCGCTGTAGTAAGACACCTGCGCGGCGAGTGAATGCTGCATCGCGTCCTTGCCCGAACTGACGCGGGCATAGGCGGCGACGTTCAGACGCTTGGGTGTTTCGGGAAGCGAAGGCTGAATCAGGGTCACTTTTTTCTCATTAGATTCCGTTCTATCAAGCATGAGGTCATCTCCCTTCGTCAGCATATTCGCTCTAAACGCGGACGATTGCAAGCGATAATCCGCGATTTATCAAGCGATTGCGGCCCATACGGGGGAGAATTTGTTCCGCAGAATTTGTTCAATCCGCCTGGCTTCCGCATCGGTGATAACGTCGGCATTGCGCAGAAAATGCAATGCAGATAACGCCGCGCGGTAGTTCGCTTCACGTTGAAGCTGCTCATGTGTCATATTGATTACATTAGCCATGAACTGTCACCCCATAACATCCCTCGCCAAACCGGCTGCGCAGATAACAGGCGCGCGAGCAGTAGCGGCGGGCATGGTTTCCGTTATTCTTAAAGGCGTGGCCACAGGCGGCGCAGACGGAGACAGACGCTTTTTCGGTAATCAAGCCCGGATGGGCGCGCCACCACTTCTGGCGGCAGCGTTCGGAGCAGAAGCGTTTCATCTGATTCTCGTTGCGCAGGTGGAGATCGGCTCCGCATTGACGGCAAACGGAATGGTCGAGTTGCATGAGAAGTCCGGCTTTAGACGGTTCTTCCACCGTGGCACCCGTTTGGTGTTCCATAGGGAGCGTTTTAACGCTCGTCTTCATCATGGTGGTCTTCTGTATGCCGCTTCGCGCACAAAAGGACTTGACTGTATTGCTCGATAAGCCCAATTCGGCGGCTATCGCGGTATAGGTCTTGCCGTCGTCCCGCTGCTGGAGCGTCAGACGTTTTTGTTCATCGGTCATTCCGTTTTCCTCCGTTCAAAAAAGGTGGCCGCCCGTTGCCGGACGGCTCATATAAGCATCAAATTTTAACGCTTGATATATTTACGGACGGGGCATCTGTAACAGACACCCCGTCCTGCAAGTTAAGCGTTATAGTTGCTGGTAATGGCGCAGTCTTCATAGTAGAAAGCCAGAATGGATGTATAGCTCACGCCATGCCGCGCCGCCCACATCGCGCCATGTTGAGACATGCCGATGCCGTGACCGAAGGAGGTTACGTTGCTCTCCTCGCGGGCAGCCTCGTCCCATTCGTCGGACTTGCTGACGTAGTAAGGATAGTGCGTGTTCCAAACATCGCCGCTGCGCTTGGTCATACCCTTATTGGACGCGCAGTAAAAGCAGTTCACCAGCGTGCCGCCGTAGGTCAGCACCATACCACACGTTGACTGGATTGCTTCATCCGAACGCGAATTCTTGCCGATTTTTCCGGCATGGAACGACTGGTGATTGGTTGTATCGGAGAGCACGCTGTTCCGGCGATAGTAAGCGTAGGTGCGGGCGCAGATAGCCTGTGCCTTGAGCGCCTCGATGTTCGCGGACTCGTACATCTCGGAAGGAACCACGCCGCGCAGATATTCCTCGATGTCGATGCTGATCTCCTCCGCGCCATAGACCGCGATATTTTCCTCCCGCGTCATTTTGATGCGGATGGTGACGGGCTGTGCTTCCGGAGCAGGCTCGCCTGAAGACTTCCACTCCCGCAGCGCTTTGCGGGTATCGTTCCCGACAATCCCGTCCACTTCGATGCCGGCAAGCATCTGAAGCTGTTTCACTGCCGAGACGGTCTTCGAGCCATAGACACCATCCACAGTGCCGGGATTGAAGCCAAGCTGTGTAAGCCGCGTCTGTACCGCAGCCACATCATTGCCGGTCATCATCGTGCGCCCGGAACGATAGCGCAGAAGGCGCGTGCCATAATTCAACGTCACGATCTGCTCCGGCTCGGAATAGTCGCCGTCATCGTCCTCGTCAGGATCATCCTCATCGGAATCGGTTACGGGTTCGTCGGGCGCTTGCGTTTCGCCAGAATCCTCTGTGCCTTCAGTGGGTTTGTCCGCAGGAGTTTGCGGCTCGCTGCCCGGCGTGCCAGCGGATTCCAGCGCCAGTTCCAGCGCGCACCTCGTTTTTGATCCGACAATGCCATCCACCTCCAGATTGTTAGTCGCCTGATACGCGCGCACGGCGGCGTCTGTTTTCTTGCCGAAGATACCGTCTGCCGCGCCGCAGTCAAATCCAAGCATGTTCAGATCGACCTGTAGCTTTCGCACATCCTCGCCGCGCAGCAATGGCTTACCGGCTCTATAGGAAAGATTGCGAACGGCATCAATAGCAGGAGTATCTGTATCAGGCTGGGTCGTGGAGACCGCGCCATAGTTGATGAACGGCAGCTTGTACCAGTGCGTCCAGCCACGCCCCGCGACTTTGGTTTTCACACAACCGTAGGCGAAACCGCGCCACTCAATGGCATAACCGTTCCCGATGTAGTAACCGACGTGGCCGGATTTGTGCAGCGCGACGCCCACGATCTCTGGCAGTGTTCCGATAGCGCCCCAGTCCATGCCCTTGCTCTTGGCGTAGGAGAACATGGAGTTCGCGCCCTTGTCGGGGCAGCCATTCGCGCCATACTTGCTGGCGAAGGTCTTGTCCGTCCCAATGGCTTCCAGCACGCCCTGCCCGCCGCCCGTCCATGCGTATCCTTTTGCGCCGCCGATACAGTCTGCCGCGACTTTCTTGGCGGCAATGTCCTGCTTATAGCGCGCGGTACGATTCGAACCGTAGTGCGACGGGTATTGCGCAGTCTTACGGGAAAGCAAGCTCGACGTGCATTTATAGACGACGCAGCCGTACCAGTAGGGCTGCCCGATCATCTTCTGACACCATGCCGCGAAATGCTCATTGGTGAAGGGAATGAGCGCCCGATTGGTTTCTGTCATGTTGACCTCCATTTTTCGTTTCTTGATAGACAAGGTTTAAGACGTCTGTTATAATTGGATGGAAAAGAGGTGTCAGTATGGGTGAAATCATATCCTTCGCCGCGTATCGCAAAAAGAAAGGCATCGCCGCTCCGCGCTCTCCGTACTACACGTTGAAAGCAACCGAAGAACAGATTCAGGAGGCACTGCAGCATGCCGCCGATTTGTTGACGGATACGTATACCCGCTCTGGAAAGCAGTATTATGCCGTTCTGATTGGATTCGAGGATAAGCATGGCGATGTCAGACTGCTCAAGAGCATCAGCGCATACCCGAGTAAAGAGTCCTTCGAGGCTTTCGCAGGGCGTAAGGGGTACCTCACGCTTGCTCTGACGACGAAAGCGCAATAGCTGCGAGTGTTCTTTTCACCCATAGAAACGGGCGACGGGTTTATCACCGCCGCCCGTTTCGTTATTCAATTCTCCTTATTCGTTCGATGGCTTGTCCGACTTGGCAAAGGTCATCTCATACGCGCCCATCGCCGCGCTCCCCGCAATCACCGCGTTCACGGCGGTCAGCGCCAAACCGTCAATCGTAAAGCCGACCGTGAACACCTGCGCGATGAGCAGCGTGGCAAATGCAATCACATAAACCACCACGCGCGTCGGGATGTGCCAGAGCTTGTCCAAAGGAGCCTTGATGAACTGTACGATGAGCAGCGTAAACGCCGTCGCACCCGTGACACTGGCTAGCACCGTCCAGTCATAACCGGCAGCGGGGACGGCAGGCTGCACCGTGGGTACATCGATAGCGACAGCACTCTCCGCCAGCGCCATCACGGGCAGGCAGAGCGTAAAAGTCACCAGAGCAAGAGCGAGAATCGCAAAGAGCTTCTTCATAGAGTCAGTCCTCCTTATCATCAGGTCGTTCCGTGGGGAGATCATACAGCCGCTGCATGATGTCCTCCATGTTGTCGTTACCACCGCTGGCTTGGTACGCCTTAAACAGCTTGGTGAAGTTGTGCCGATCCTGCATCGTACAGTACCCAAGATGCGAATAGTAGTTATACGCCTGCGTCAGCCGGTCGTACATAATCGCTACCAGCGCGTCCTTTTGCACCTTTGCTTCCTTCCGCCGTTTCTTCTGACGGGCAATCAGCCAGCGCCAGAAAGCGAGAACGCCGCCAAACAGCGCGGCGACCCACCATTTGGCGGCCCACCAACCGAAATCATCCATACCATCATTTCCGTCTCGTGATATAGCAAAGCCGCTCCCTGCGAGGGAAGCGGCTTGTTGCCTATTGTGTGTGAATTGTTACACCATGATCAACGACGCCGTAAACGTGCTCTTGGTCGAAGGCGCGAAGGTGACATAGAGATACGAAACCGGCTGGGACAATGTCAGCGAATCCATCATACACAGCCCGCCGTTACATTGTTTGCCAGTGAGCGTAAACAACGCTTCGCCGCTCATGTCACCTTCAGACGTAGCGGTCTTTATAACCAGTGCGTTCCCGGCGGATTCCGCCGCGCCGCCGACGTCCAGCTTATACGCATGCAAGCCCGCTGTCAGGTTCACGGGGAACCAGCCCTCGCCCAGAGCAGCGGCGGAGCCTTGAATCGTCGCCACCGGCGTGACGTTCAAAAGATCACTGTCCGTGACCTCGCCATCCACATATATCCGAATGCGAACGCCCTTTTTGAGCAGCTTCGCAAACAGGAAGAAACCGTCCGTGGGTTCGGATAACGTGAATGTCGCATCGAAGCTCGTCAAACTTTGCATCTCCGTCGTCGAAAGACGATACAGATCGATGCCGTTGGCATCGCCAAATATGCTTGCGGTTTTCAGGGCAAACGCATAGGTGCTGGCGCTGTTGCTTGCGCCCATGGGCTCGGACAATGCAACATGAAGCAAATAAGTGCCCGCTTCCATATGCCGTGCAAACCAAACGCGGTCACGCTCCGATGCGCCGCTGTACTGCGTAGTATAATCCGCAAGCAGCGTAGTGGCTTCACTCTCGTTTGCAATGGCGGTAACGGTCAACGTGCCAGTCAGCGTACCATAGCGCACCGTCAGTTGGTTTTCGCCCGCTGCCATTGTAAGCGTACCTTCTACCGTGAAGCTCGTAACCGCTCGCGTCCCGCCGCCATGCAGATGCGCGGTCACGGCGATCAGCGAGGTATCCAGCGTTTCGCCCTCCATCGGCGCGTCGCCTGTCCATACGGCAGTCAGTGACTCGATTGCCTCGGCCATGGGCGAAATGCAGCCCAGCGCGTAGGCGCGTTCGATGAGCGCGGCAAGCGATGCGTCTGTAAGCGTCAAACTGGTTCTGCCATCCGGCATGACCTTAAAGGCGGTGCCGCCCTGACCGGCGTAGTAGGCGGGCGCTTTCAGGCGCGCGGCCTCGCGGAAGTTCTCGATGCGGATGCCTTTCGTCTCAGCGTAAGCCAGAAGCTCATCCAAAGAAGTCGCGTCCGGCTGCGTCGCGCCCGCATGAGTCATGATAATGAGCCAGCAGCTTCGCTGGATTGCGGTATCGATGGCGGCCTTAAGCTGCGCCAGATTGCTACCGTTCGTGGAAGCGGCCAAGCGATTGATGTCCATGGGATTGCCGATATCCTCGTTCATACCGTCTGTGCCGCGACAGTTCACGCCAAAGCGGGCATAACGGCGGGCAAGAGCGAGATGGCGCTCCTGATGCGCGCCCCAGGGAAAGACCATACAGTTACAGTCAAAGCCATTGGCGCGGAATGCTTCATCCGCTAAGCGGTACTCCTGATCGATTTCGGCATCCGTAGCGTTCTGGTTATAGCCGGAGTTGAAGACACTTCTGGCATGGCTCCATGTATGGCTTTGCACATCGAAGCCATCCCGAGCCAAAGCTCGAAGCTGTGCAAAGCTCATCGCCTCGTATGGGTCGCCGGAGGTTGTGATACCAGTCGTTGTGATGGCACGGCTGGCCACCACGGCGGTCGTTGCGGTCACGCCATGCCTTCTGTAGACGGGTACATGCTCGTTCAGAAAACGAGTCGTACCGTCATCGTCAATAAAAGTAAGCACCGCGCCGTCATGGGGTGCAGTACCGCGATTGGAGGGGGCGTTTGGGAGAACTGTTCTGATATCTTCCAACCGCGAAATGGTTTCCAGCGTGGTTGAATCAACCGTATCCAGCAAGCCTGCATCCTGTACGGTTTCATCTGTAAAAGTGAGCAACAGGTGGTTTCGTTCATCAACGGAGACGGACATAATTCCAACACCGTCCACGCCGTCCTGACCGGGAGCACCATCCGCGCCATCTCGACCATTGACACCGTCTTTGCCGTCTACACCATCTCTGCCGTTCATTCCGGATGGGGTTACGACGATGTTCACTTGTGGAATTGCGGTATTGAGTGAAATATCAGACATATACACCCGCCTCCAATAGTTCGAATTTCGGCAGTTCATTGTAGATGGACAGAACGTTATCCGTCGCATCTGCGCAGACAACCAGTCCGTTCGCGTCGAACTCGGGATCGGTCACCACGCGTAAGTTATACCTGTAAGAGCCTGCGGGCAGGTCGCGGGTATCGGCGTTGGTGAATAACAGAAGAGCCGAGCCGTCTACGATTTCCACCTGCTTTCGGAGCATCGTTTCCTTCGTGGATGGCCTGTACAGGCCAAATACCAGCATATCTCCGGGTTTGAGGCTGATCGTTCCACTGAACGTAAAGTTCAACGCCCCGGTATCGCCGCGCGGACAGGTAATGCGACCGCTGGACACGCTATACTGAAAGGGCATCATCACGCCTCCCTTTCGCCGGTTTGTTCTTGCCACAGCGCGGGGACGTTGGGCGGCTCCCAACCGGCAAGCGACGTGTGCGCCTGCAGGCAAGCGTAACGTGTACCATTTGCGTCCGGGTATGCGACCACATCGCCCACGGCGTATTCAACCGCCGCCGCCCAGACGCGCGTTTCATCCTCGCTGACGATCTCCACCTTGTGCCAGAGCGCAGGCGTGAGGTCTGGCGACCAGTCGCCCTGCGTGGTGTGAGCCTGTACGCACTTCCAGAGAAAAGCGCCGAAGGAATACACGTCACCAACGGTGACGGCGATGCCCGGCTGCCATAGGCGACCTTCCAGCGCGGGCGCGACGCGCAGCAGTTCCTCGTCAGTGATCTTCCCGTCAGCGACGGCGGCACGCATGAGTAAGCCCAGCGTGTCGGAGAGCGCATCCTCGGCGCTGACTGTCACGAAGGATTCCAGCGGGAGCGCCGCCATGCGAAGCGCATCCGTTACGACCTGCCCTTCGGTTACCTCCGTGCTGTCAGGCAGAATCAGGATCATATCGGCGGTGATGCCGGTCATGCTCATTGCCTGACCCGTCAGGCTGTACTGGGTTTCGCTTTCCCTTCGGGCAATCAAAAAGGGCGAGTGCAGAATCGTCCGCACTTGCCCTTCCATGGGAATGATGATTTTCAAAACGTTCTCCTCCTTTATTAACCCCAAGAAGTGCCGCCGCTGTAGACAATGGTCAGGTAAGGCTTGTAGCTGGATTCGTCCGTGCCGCTCATGCGCATGTAGCAGTTGGAGTAGGTCGAGCTGCCAAAATTGTAGGGCATTTCGTAGAGACACAATCCGCCGTAAGTGCCGTTAGCCAGCCCTTGCACCGCAGCAACGGGAATACCGAACGTGACCGTCGCGCCGCGCCCAATGGTACCCAGCGCGCCGTAGTTCGCGGCGATAGACGGCGTGCCGCTGGCGGAAGTATTGGTGATCGCGCAGAGATAGACAGTTTTTGCCGCGCCCGAACCGCTGCCTGTTTTTCTATGCAGCGTTAGCGTTGCCGAACTGACTGTCGTTCCCGACAACAAAGAGATCAGGTTGCCAAACCACATACAGCCGCGATTCCAGTTGAGTGAGGATGAATAGCCGCTGTCAGAATACACGCCCTGAATGACGTCTACTGTATCCGAGCGCCAGCTTCCGCGCCACGATTTGGTAAGCGTAGCGTACTGGATAGTCGTCTCGTCCGGCGTGACCGTGGGAATTGCGGTGCCGTAGTTGACCGTCACGCCCGTAGCGAATACCTGCCCGTTCTCGCCGGAGCTTCTGCTGCCCGCAGGAACGGTGCCGGACGCGAAGATGATCCCCGCGTAGGCGACCATCGCCCACGAGCAGGAACCAGAGCAGTTCTTGATGACGCCCGTGCCGTGATACACTTCCAGCCCCTGCAGCGCGTTGTACAGTCCGGAGTTGATGAGCACGACGTGGCTGCTGCGTACATACACGGAATCGTAGGTCGTGCCGTTGGCGTCCAGCGTGCAGCCGCTGATCTCCACAAAGTGATTCATCTGACACTCCACCAGATACCCGTTGCGGCTGGTGCCGTTCACCAACGAGCGAATCTCGCGCAGACTTACATTTTGCAGCACGATATGCGCCGAACAGCCCTTGATCGTGATGTAGCTCGCCAGCGTGGTGTTGCTGTAGCCGTAGATGACCAGCTTTCCGGGGCCGGAAACGCCGCGCAGCTGCACGCCCGCGTACTCGTACACCGTGCCGTAGTTATATGGAAGATAGATGTACAGGTCGTATGGCAGATAGCGATTGTTCACTGCCGTTACCGCTTCGCCCAGAGATCGAAAGTAGGTGTCGCTCGTGCCGGAGTAAGAAGGACTGACGTACAGCGCGGACGGCCCGTGATACGCCAGCGGCACCGAATCTGAGATGATCTCGTCAGCGTACAGTTCCTTGAAGCCCACATTGCCGGACGCGCTCATCTCCATCAGGATGTTCTCGTTGTTGTTGGGGTCGAGCAGCTGCAGCAGGAACTGCTCGGTGGTGATGGACACGTTGTTCTGCCCGATGGTGATGCCGCTGGTTTTGAGTTCCTGCGCACCCATCGCTGCCCACGCGCTGCCTGTCCATCTTTTCAGAATGTTGGGCGAGAGCGATGTGTCCAGCCAGAGCGTATTCGCCAATGGCGACGCGGGAGCCGTCGTTCCGCGATATACCTTCTCCGCGTTGTAGGTCGAGGTGTTCACCTTGAGCGCGATCTGCCCGGCCTGCGTCGTGATGTTGCCCTCGGCGGTGGTGAGCCGGTTTCCGAGACTGTCCGTCACGGTCTTGTCCGCCTTGAGCGCGATAGCGCTGTTTGTCTGCGAGATCGCCGTGGTCAGGTTCGTCTGGACGTTCTGGGCTTCCTCGTGCGCTTCATAGCCCACCTGCGCGAGCGGCTTGAACGCCCCGACCACATGACGATACAGCGGATGCTCCGGGTATAGGCAAACGTAGTACGCGCTGGTCGTCAGTCCCAGCAGCATGTAGGTGTACCCGTCCTCTGTCGTTGGCACGGTCGTAGTGAACATATTGCTGATGGGCGTGAAGGTCGAGCCGACCAGCGTACCCACCAGATAACAGGACGCGCCAACCGCGCCCGTAAATGTCGCCATCTGATAACGCAGATAACAGGACGGGTAGGACAGATAACAGTTCACGCTGGACGCGTTCGCCGCGATGGCGCTGTACGCATAGAGAACCGCGCGGGACACGTCGAACGGCACCTGCGGCGCTAAATGAAAGAAACCATCGCTGTCGCCGACGATGAGCCGGTAGGCGGTGATGGCGCTCTTTGCCTTGATAGAGGCGGCGCTGCGAAGCCTGTCATAGTAGTTCGAGTCGTAGTTTGCGTCCGCCCACCAGCCCTTGGCAATCGTAGTCGTGGAGATTTGGGCGTTCTCCCTGTAGGTAAAATGGATCGCGTTGCCTGCTGGGTAGTGTGTGGAAAGCCGCGTCACGCCGCTGTAGTAACAGGGGATCGCTTCGGTGACAGAGCCGTCGCTCAGCGTCAGCGTGAGTGTTGCGGAGCCGGAGCCGGGGTACGGCAGCCAATAGGTGATCTGCTGTCCGTCCACAAGCTGAGCGAATCCCGCAACGCCCGTCCACGCGCCTGTGGCGGCGGTCTGCGTGCCAACAACAATCTCGTTGGCGGCAGGCTGCGCCCCACACTCCACCCACGCCGTACCGTTCCAGCGTTTGAGCATGTTGGGCGTGACGGATGTGTCCAGCCACAGCGTGTTGACGGCGGGATTCGTGGGCGCGGTCGCCGCGATTTGCATATCGTTTTCATCCCGAATGGTGATCTGCGAAGCCGCGATCATCACGCTCACCTCCCTCTATGTGCCGCGCCATTACTCCACCTCGCACGTGAAGGTGGTCTTGATGTCCACGTCATCCCCGTCGATGGCGACAGATTTGCCCGTGGCGAACACCGCGCCGCTGTCGAGCGCGTTGCCGTCCTTGTCACGGCGATACCATTTGTAGGTGTGCCCTGTGCCGTCGGCATCCACCTCTGTCCCGTTCTGAAACAGGCGGCAGAGCAAGGTCGACGTTCCGATGCTGTTTTTGAACACATCGCCACCGCTGGATTCGATGGTAGCTTGGTAGTTGTCGCTCTTGTCGGTCAACGTCAGGGTATCGGTGAACGTCTTGCCGCCGTAGGTCATAATGCACTGGAAAGCCTGAACACCATTAACAGTCGAGCCTGCTACGGAGATCGACGTACTCGTCTGACCGGAGATAGTCTGCCACGCGCCGGACACATACCTTTTCCAGACGTAGGTCGCGCCGCTTGAGATGGCGGTCGTACCGTCGAACGCGGAAGTCTGGATCGTCAACGAGCCAGTCTGGTTGAGAAACACAGAACCGTTCGGCGCGTAGAGCGAAAACACAACGGCGTTTTGACCTGCCGTGCCGGGAACGCCCGCCGCTCCAGTGGCTCCCGTGTTGACCTTCGACCAATGAATGAGCAGCGTGGTTGAAACGGGCGCTGTGATGGGAACGGACAGCGTGCCCTGCTGCGCGCCCGATCCACCCAGCGTGGCATTGGCGGCGATGGCGATGGAGATAGGAATCTCATTGTTCGCCGCGCTGCCTTTCGTGACCGTCATGCCGGTGGGCACGCCGGAGATCGTTCCCACAGTGGGTGTCACCTTGCTCGTGCCGGTATACGCGACCACATTGCAGGTCTTGGTGACGGCGGCGACTTGTCCCGAGGCGTTGCCCGCGAAGGTGATATTCTCGTTGGTGAGGAAAGCCATAGGAGCGGAAGCACCCGCGCCACCCGGCGTACCCGCCGCGCCGTCCCGCACCTTGTAGAGGGTGATGACGTCCGTCACGCCTTCTTCGCTGGTCAGCACGCGAAGCGTAGCGCAGTCGCCCACAAAGACGGCATGAGTCGGTTTCACGTTCAGCGTGCCGCCCGTGATGCTGGCGTTGTCGGAGGTGGTCGGATAGTCCGTCCAAGCATCCGAGGCGTTCTTATACTGCCACTTGGATATGGTCACGTTCGCTGCGTTCGCGGTCAGCGTGATCTGCACGGGCGTAACAGCGGAGGACGCGTCGTACTTGAAGATTTGCTCGCCGCTGATCCACACATTCTGCGCGTTGAGCGCCGTCTTGATCTGCGAGAAGGTGATATCCGCCACCACGTTCACGGGGATGCCCGTTTCGGGGTCGGTATAGGTGACATAGCACAGGTAGGTGAGCAATCCGCTGGTTACTCCGGTGAGCTTATTCGCTGAAACCGTGAGCACGCCGTCCGCTACAGCTTCGCCCGCAGCCAACACGGCTTCCGCGCCCGCACCTTCCTTGCGCTTCCATGTGATGGTCACACCAGCGGCAGTCAAGGTGAGTGCGGTTTGATTGGCGAACACTACGGGCGTCAGAATGAGCTTGGGCGTACCCGACCAGTTGGGGTTGACCGCGCCGCCGGGGTTCGGGTCGAGAATTTGCGTTTTTGGCAGATTCGACGTGATGTAGCAGGACAGGCTTTTACCGTCCGTCAAATCGACGATGGAGATTTGACCGGTTGCAATGATGGGCATAAGAACGCCTCCTTAATGTGTTTATGGGCACGAAAAAACGCCCCTGCCAGATGGCGGGACGCAAGAGTAATGTGCTATTTGTAGCACTATCATTTGTTGATATAAGTTCTCTGTTGGATTAATCCTTATCCCAACGATTTGCATCTGTCCAGCGGAAATTTGGGTCTTTATTACGTTTCGGATTATTTTCCCACTTTTCTGCCGATCGCTTGCCCATCTCACTATTGATTCTCTGCATTTCTGGAGTCTTTTCACCCGTACCGCATTGGCCATCCTTGAGCCATTGCAATCTTCTCGATTCGTATGCATCTTCAAGTTGCTTGTCATTTGCTGTAGTTAACCATTCACCAAACTTATCTTGCTTTTTCTTACCAAACAACCCCATACCGCGATAGCCTCCCTTCCCAAATCCGGTACTTCTAGCGTCTCTGCTTTTATTACAGTATATCAGGAAATCCCTTATTCGTCCAGCAATTCGCAGTTAAAGGACGCCTGCCGCAGCACATCCGCTGTAGACACGAGCACGCTCTTGAGTCCCTGATGCGCGTCGTTCCACACTGCGTCCGCCATGCCGTCCTCGCTCTGCCGCCGCCATTGAAAGCGAGATGCGGGAATGGTATCTGTGACTTCCTCATTCCCGTGCAAAACACGGGCGATCAGAGTGGTGGAGCGGACGTTCTCTGTCAGGAACACCGTTCCCGCCACAATCTCGACCCGAAAGCCGAGCAGTGCATCCATATCGGAGTAAATCTGCTCCTGCGCCTGACGATACGCTGTACTGCTGGTGACCGTGGACACGATGGCGCTATCCGTAATCTTTAGCTCGGCTTGCGAAAGCCGCTCCGTCAGCGCGTTCACGTCGCTTGCATCTGCTTTGCCCGCCACCATGAGCCGCAGATAGGTATTGCCCGTGATGTCGGCGGCGTTGAGTGCTGCAATGGTCGCTTCCCGCGCAAAGAGCGTGTCCACGTCGATATTCGCGGCGATGAGGCTGCGGATGATGGCGTTGTTGGCGAAGATGTCGTTGACGTTTAGGCAAGCCGCCGTGACTGTGCCTTCGATCAACTTTTCTCCGGCGTTGATGCTGGCGTCTCCGACATCGGCATTGCCGACCTGCTTGCGGGTAGAAGTGATATTACCCTCGCCGTCCACACTCACGGCGTAGAAGCCGCCATCCGTACCTTTGACGATGAGCTCGCCGACCGTTAGGCTAACCATGTTGGCTTCGGTCACAGCGAGATCGGCGATGTAGAGCTTGCCGCCTACACCCTGCGTGATGATTGCGGTATCCGTGGCCAAGTCTTTGATATGCGCCCAGTCTATATCGGCGCTGCCAATACTCGCGTTGGCGATGACTGTGAATGCAGCGGTCAGCGTGGTGATGGCCGCCCAGTCGATATTGGCTTCGCTGATGTTCGCCGTGGTGATCTGTGCCTGAGCGATCTGCGCGGTCGCCGCCGCCAGCGCCTCGATATCCGCCCAATGGATGTCAGCGCTCACGATGTTGGCGGTGGTGATCTGCGCCGCGGCAATCGACGCGACCGCCGCATACAACTCGTCGGTTGTGATGTTGCCCGCCACAAGCTCCTGTATCTTGGCAGTTACGGCGGTCAGTGCGTTGACGTTGAGCACGTCGATGAGCGCCTCTGCGATATGCGCGCGGGTGATGCTTGCGTCCTGAATGTGCGCCGAGCCAATGGCGGCGTTCTTCACCTGCAGCGACCCGACCGCTGCTACCTGTAGTTGACCCGTGCCGATGGAGTTAAGCGCTAGCTTTGAGCCGGTGATCGAGCCGGAAGCAAGCTGCCGCGCGGAGATTGTCGCGCCTTCCAGCGTATCGGCGACCGTGCCCAGCGTGACGCTCGTGTACTTCTTGGTCAGGCAATCGTAGGTGTACTGCGTCATGCGCATAGATACTTCTACCCCGATACGCCGCGCAATCACGCGCACGCTGTCACCGAGGAAGATTTCGTTCAGCGCGCCGTACTGTTTATACTCTTCAGTATTGGAACAGCTGACGAAGTCTACTTTGAGCGTGACGGTCGGCAGATCACAGCCTGCCGAATACTCGTCCTGTGCCGCTTGCCGCATTTCCTCGTAACACTGCGCTTTACTCTTGGGCTCGTCCTCATCGTCCGATTCCTTGGCGTCCGTGGTCGGCAGGTGTATCCACTTGGGCTGCGGGTAGGCGTTCAGGTACGGGCTGTCAAAGTATAGTTCGGGCAGATAGAGGATGTTGCCGTCCTTGTCCTCGCCCGTAGGCATGATGCGCGTCACCACGTCGGTTAGGTCAACGTCGTAGGAGATGCCCACGAGATTTTTGCGCTCACGGATTTGAACGTCGGTATCGTGACCGACGTGCGCCACGAGGAACACGTCGAACCAGTCGCGGGCGAGTTCCGCGCCATACTTGCCTGTAATGCCATCCTCGCCGAGCAGCGCCTCCACGGGATTCACGTTTTCAAACTCCACCTCGGCGGCGGTGGTCGCTAGATCGGAATAGAATGTGAAGTCGTGAGGAGACAGGCAATCCGAAAAAATGTGCTGTACGACAGCCGCGCCCACCGTCGAGGAGGCGGGCTTGTAGCTCTTGAGCATATTGTCCATGAGATCGTAAAACACATGACGCGCGTAGACCGTAACCTTGCTCAGATCGGGCACAACGCGGTAGATGCGGAACGGCTGATCACGCAGCTGACGCGCTTCCACTACCTGATTGCGAAATCCGACGTTCTCTTGCACGCTCTGCGTTTCGGTGCGCACGTAGGTGAGATACTCCGAAGCCATGTACCCATGCCGACCGTCCGGGCAGGTGACTTCATACCAACTCGAGGAAGTCTTGTTGAGTACGATGACCTCGGTGCCCTTCTTGTATTTTCCGAGGATTTTGTAGCTCGTTCCCGTACCCGAGCGAAGCCTGAGCGGGTCCTTGCTGGTGGAAACGCGATAGACCAGCACATCGTAGGTTGTGGTCTGGTAGGGCTGCGTAACAAGATCAACCTGCGGGGTCATGCTCGCGGGCACGGGCGCGCGGAGAATGTACCCTTCCGCAAGACGCTGCCACTTGCCATAATCATCAATGGGGTGAACGAGCGTCAGTTCCCACTCGCCGTTGAGCGTTTCGGTCACGGTACAGGACTGAGGACTGACGACGCCCAATCCGTTGTTGGAAAAGTCCGTACAGGTCGGTTCATATACGCAGATCATTAGGCGTCGTCTCCTCTCGCGGTATTACAGCGTCCTCCAGTTCGGCTGGATCACAACCCGACTTACGTTGCCGCTCCAGCTTATGGCGTTCGTGCCGGGCAGGAGCGTCGGATAATCGCCGCTCATACAGCTGTTCATGCTCGTTACGCCGTTGTACGCTTCCATCAGCGGCGTGTCCAGCGTGATGCTCCCCGCGATGTCAGAAAGCTCGACAATGGTCATGCCAACCATGAGTGTGATTTCACCCGAACCGTATACCGTGATCACCGGTTCGGAGGAAACGCTGCCCGGATTGGTGATGAACGTGCTGGATTGCGTCAGCGTGATCGACGGCGAATCATTCAGGTAGAAAAAGGGCTTGCATCGAAAATTGACCGCGAAGGAGCGATGCGGGTTGCCGCGCAGTATCTTCTCAAAAGGAATCTGGTTCACGATTCGCGCGTAGTAGAAACCGTCCTGCCTACTTGCGAACGTCACCTTGCCGTTCCCCTTGAGATATGAGGCCAACGCGCCAATATGGTCCGAGCGCTGAACGAAGCAGATCGCGGTGAGAATCATGTCCTCATACACATCGTCGCCCTCGAGCAGCGTCAGGCTCCCCGGCCTGCCGGGTACATCAATATAAGTCGCACGTTCGGCGGGCAGTGTGATGGGCGGCTGCTCTGAAACATGAATGCCATGTGCTGTGCATCGGACGCTGTTCCAAGAAAACCAGTCATCCAAAGCGGAACACCTCCGTTTTGCAGAAGAAAAAGGACGCTCTCAGCGAAAGCATCCCGTTTCTTCATTGTTATACTTGCTCTACGCCATCAGATGTGCAAATCCATCATACTGGCGAGCAGCTCCTGCTTTTCGGCGAGCGCGAGGTATTCATAGAAACCCTTGATATGCGCTTGCAGACTCTCATACGCCACATCGTCGCAGCCAAACCAGCCCATGCGCCCGGCGCACCGCCATTCACCGTCCGCCGTAACGTAGGCATACGGTACGGAACCGGCTTCGTGCTCAGCGTAGAACTCCTTGTTGTTAAACCGCTGAAGATAGTATTCCGGCTTGTACAGATGGAGATAGAAATCTTCCTTTTCCTCCGGCGTTTGCTTCGCGCCTTCGACCATGACCTCCCAGCGACGCAGCGCGTGCTGATACGCAGCTTCATCGCGGAAAAAATCGATATCGGCGGCAAGCGCGCGGTCGCAGTATCCGGGACGATTGCGCGCCGGATCGTCATATTTGGAAAGCGGGGCGAATTCACCTTGTTTGCCTTCCTTGAGCTTGAGCATTCCGCGCCACCTGCCGCCCAGCTCGTACCAGTCCCACTTGGCGTTTGGGTTGCACCAGTAGCCCTTGCGCCCGGTGGTCTTGTCCATATCGGCGTCGTCATCTTCCTCGAACACACCATAGGGCGAGCCGGGTTCGACGCACTCGTTGAAGGGCGCGAGCAGATCGTCCACTTGTTCGGGAGTATGCGAGAATACGAGCGTATTGAAATGGGACATTTGCAATTCCTCCGTTCTTTAGGGTGTCGTATCTATGCCTCTGAAGCGTGCAGAAGTCAAGTTATTTATGCCGTGATTGTCGGCGTGGCAATTCCGTATATGCCCCGCCGACCCGGATTCCTTCGGAATCCTAATCTCTATGCCAGCCGCATTCCTTTACCGCGCTGTTGGCGGCGGGTGAGCGAGGCAATCTCTACCGCCAGCGAACGGATGTCCTGCTCGTCGCGGATGTAGAAATTGTTCCCGGATAGGTTGACGCTGCTGGACTGGTTGTAGGTTTTGCGGTTGTCGTTGCTAGTCGTAGAGATGCTCCCGGTCTTGGCTTCGCCGGTCAGGAAGCGCGCGGCGTTCTGGATAACCTTCGCCTGTTTCTTGCTCTCCAAAAGCACGCCCTGACCGAAGCCCTTCATGGACATCCTGCCAACCTCGTCACGAAACACGCCAGAGGGCGACTTGATTTTAAGTTCGCTCTTGGCGGCGGTGACGGCGGCCTTTGCCGCGCTGCGCATGGCGCTGATCACGCCCGCCCGTCCCGCATTGATGCCCGCTGTCAAGCCCGACATGGCGTTCACGCCGACGGAGCGAAGCGTTGTGCCGGTAAGGTTGGCGGCAATGGCCGATCTGACGGTCGCCGCAATGGCGCTGCCCGTTCCGCTCATGCTGAAGCCGGTCATGCCGGAGGCAATCCCTTCCGCTGCGCTTGTACCCGTTGGTTTGAGCGTTTCGCCCGTTAGCGCAGTGGTTACCGCCGTTTCCACACTCGTCGCCATGGTGGAGGCATCCGTAGTAAAGTCATGCTCCGTCATGCCTGTGCCCACGCCAGCCGCGACGTTATCGCCCACGGGCTTCACGCGCGTGGAGGGCGACTGGATTCCCAGCGCGGTATTCAGAGCGGTTTCAAGGTTTCCGGCGACGGTTTCCGCGTCGCTGGCAAAGCCCGCCTCGGTCATTCCTTGCGCGATGCCCTCGCGGACGTGCGCGCCGGTACCCGTCACATCAAGCCCGTTTAGGAAGGCGACGATGCTTTGCAGATTTTGCAGGTCTGTGTCGGACACAGCCTGCCCTTGCTGAATGGCAGAGACCATTTCAGCTACATAGGCGGAAAGCTCCGCGACGCTTTCCGCGCTGAAGTCCAGCTTCATACTGGTGTCCAGCACGTCGCGGTTTGTGGATTCGCCAAAGACGGACGCCCAGAACTTATCCCACGCGTTGTAGTCCAGCGTCTTTTGATAGGAATCCAAGCGACCGATGGCGCTGTCCACCATGTCCATGGTCGTGGTAGGCGCGATACCCGCCCAGGCCGCCTGCCATGTGCCGCCCAGCTTAAGCGCTTCATCGACGGCTTGGCTGGCGCTGTCGATGGCTTCCTGTGTGCCGGTGACTTCGGGCGTAATGAACACGTGCAGCGTGCCGTCCTGATCGAGTGCGGCGACGGTTTCTGCCGTCACGGTTCCGTTGGGCACGGCGGTAATGGGCACTTCCACGCCATCCTGCCAGAATTTCACCTTGCCCTCGGAAAGTAATGCGTCAAGCTCTCCCTGCTTCAGTTCGCCCAATCGCACAGGCACTTCCAACTCCATGCCGGTACCGGTTTTCAGCCCCTGATAGGCCAGATAATCATAGCCCGTGATCACAACGCGCGTTTGTAGCTGAGGAACGGATACGCCCTCGGCCTCTTTGTACTCGGTGATATAGGCGGTCAGGGAAGGCAGGAGCTGCGACTTATCACAGCCGGTAGCCTCGGCGTAGCTGTTCACAATGGCCTCAATCTGACCGGGCGTCAGCGCTGTAATGTCTACGCCTTCCGCTTCCAGATACTTGGCGACCATAGCCGTCACGTCGTCCGGGGTGAGCGCCGTGGTGAGCGCGCCGCCCGTGACTTCTTCGTAAGCGAGAACAAACGCCGTGACCGCTTGGGGCGTTAGTTTCGAGGTGTCCACGCCTTCCTTCTCGAGATACTGCATGATGTAAGCGGTGATCTCGTCCGGCTTGAGGGTAGACATGTCCGCTCCGGCATCCAGTTCCTTGTACGCCGCGACCATCGCTGTGATGTTGGTCGGGTTGAGTGCGGAAACGTCCGCGCCGGTAATCGCTTCCGCATAAGTAGCGATGTAGGCAACCAAGCCTGTAGGCGTAAGCGATGCTTTGTCAGCGCCCTCCGGCACTTCGGTGTACTTCGTGATAAACGCTTCCACCTTGGGCTGTTGCAGTGCAGCATTTTCCGCGTCCACATACGCGCTGATGATGGCTTCCGTCGTGATCGCGCCGGGGTTGGCGGCGAACTCGTCCCATCTGGCCTGCGCGCCGGTCATGTCGAGGTCGGTTGCGATCTTCAGCACTTCCTCGGGGATGGCTTCGCTGAATATGCTGGACAGCCCCGGCAGCTCCACGGAATGTGTGTTCAAGTAGTCCTGAATGGACGCAATCTGCGTGAGCGCTTCGGAGAAGTCGATCTCCGGGAACATCGCCTGAATCTCGGATTCCGAAAGACCGCTGTCCATGAGCGATTGAATCTGCGTCAATAGCCCGATGTACTCGGTGAGCGCACCCTCGTCCATAGATGCAGTTAACTCGTTTAGGTCAGCTAAAAGCGTGGGCTTCTCCGTTTCGGCTGCCATGCTGTACTCGCGCAGCTTCTGTGTAAGCGTGTCGATGTCTGTGCCAGCCTGCTGGATATCGGTCTGCTCCCACACAGGCATGACTACGGATGCGAGCGTTTGCGCGTATTCCAGCGCCGCAGCGTGCCGATCAGCGTTGTACTTGGCGTTCAGTTCATCCAGTGCCAGCTGACGCTCGGTGCTGTCCTCGATGAGCTGGATTAGGCCATATTCTTTGTCGTACTGCGCGTCGATCTGCGCGTTGACGGCGGCCATGCCTTCGGCGGCGGCGACCATGGCGTTTTCGTACACAGTCACATCCGCGTCCTGTTTTCCGCGCGCCTGTGCGCGGGCAATCTCCGCTTCCACCTTCTGCGCGATGGTCTCAAAACCGTCCGTATCTGCGGATGTGAGATGGTACTTGATCTCGATGGCTTCCCGCGCGTCGATCAGCTCTTGCAGCTTGATCTTATCTGCCTCGGTGAAGTTTTTCGACTGACGCTTTTTGAGCAAGCGCTCGATCTCTGCGTCCATCGCGTCCAGCTTTGCAATGTCGGCGGTCAGCTGGTCGGAAACGGAAGTGTAGCCAGCCTCATCTGCGGTTTGCTTCAGCGACGCAAGCTCCTCGCGGGTGGAAGCGGTCAAAGCCTTGAAGGAATCCGACCATTCCTTAACGATCTCATTGGTTTCCTTTTTGCCGTCCGTCCAAACGGCGAGTAGACTAGTGAGCCAGTCGGACGCGGTTTTCTTATCACGGGCGAAATCCGACTCCGACATACCGAAAAAGGACAGCCCCTTGCTTTCGCCATAGAAGGTCTCGGCAGCGGTGTCCTTCCACGATTTCGCTGTCTCTTCCATGCCCTTGAGGGCTTCGCGGGCTTGCTTCGCGCCGGAGATATAGTCTGCCAGAGCAATCGTGCCAACGACCACGGCGGCGGCGACCGCCAGCCATACGGAGGGTGATTTGCCAAGCACGGACATAAAGCCAGAGAAGCCGCCGCCTGCCTTACCCACCGCCGTGGCGAACTTGCCGATGCCGGTGGACACTACGCCGATGCCCTTGGACAGCTTTCCCAGCAGCAGGATCGCCGGACCGATGGCGGCGACATACGCCGCGAACTTGATGATCTGCCTCCGCTGCGCCTCGTCCATATCGAGGAACTTCTGGAGCAGCTCGCCCGCGCCGTCAATGAGGTTTTGGATGGTTGGGTTCAGGTCGTTGCCGATTTGCTGCGCAAAGAGGGTCGCGGTGTTCTTGAGGTTTTTGAGCTTGCTCTCCGTGGTGGCATAACGCTTCTCTGCTTCGACAGTCAGCGCGGTATTCTCCGCCCACGCGCGGTTTGCCGTCACCTGTGTATTGGCGAACAGTTCCGTTGCGTTGGTGGCGCGAAGCATGGTGTCGCGCAGGCGCACTTCCTTGATTCCAATCTCCTCGAGCACGGCGATGGCGCTTTCGCCCTCGTCATCCAGTTTGGAAAGACCGACAATAAACGCCTGAAACGCGGCAGCGGGGTCGGCGTCAAAGAGTGCCTTGAACTGTTCGGCGGTCATGCCCGCAACCTTGCCGAAGTCGGCAAGCGCGTCGCCTCCCGTCGCGGAGGCAACCTCCATCTTAATCAGTGCTTTGGAGAACGCCGAGCCGCCCATCTGCGCCTCGATACCCACGGAGGATAGCGCAGTGGCGAAGCCCAAAATCTGCGCTTCGGAGAGTCCGACCTGTTTGCCCGCACCGGCGAGGCGCATGGACATCTCCATGATTGCAGACTCGGTCGTCGCGTAGTTATTGCCCAAATCAACCAGCGTGCTGCCCAGATTCTGGAACAGCGACTGATCCATCTGCATGATGTTGGCGAACTTCGCCAGCGTGGAGGCCGCGTCTGACGCGACGATGTCCGTGGAATTCCCCAGATCGATCATCGTCCGGGCAAATTCCATGAGGTGGCTGTTTTCAATGCCCAACTGACCGGCGACGGCGACCACCTCGGCGATATCGTCGGCGGAGGAGGCTACCTGCGTGGACATTTGTTTGATGCTGCCGGAAAGCTGTTCATACTCGGCATCCGTCGCGTCAACCGTTTTGCGGACGGACGCGAACGCGCTCTCGTAGCTGATGCTTGCCTTGATCGCCGCAGCGCCCAGCGCGAGGATGGGTGTGGTGAGCGTGGTGGTGAGCGTGCGCCCGACCTTGGTCATGGTCTTGCTGGCGGTATCACATTTCTTCCCAAAGTCCTCCAGCGATTTCCCGGCAGCCGTCCACGCGGACGCGGCGGTCTTGAGTTCTTGATTACAAGCGGCAATATCCGCCTGCGTCTGTTTCACGGCGGCGCGGGCGTTATTTAGCTTGGTTTCGGCATCCTGAACGGCGTCTGTGGCCTGACGGATTCGCTCCGGGTCGTTGACGGTCTGCGCCGCCTGAAGCTGTTCCTTCGCAGCGGCGAGCGCGCGCTCGTATTTGGTGACGGCCTGTTCTTGGAGGACAAGCTTCTCCCGAAGTAGCGTGAGCTTGGCGCTCAAGCCTTCGGCGCTCTTATCGAAATCCTTGATGCCTGCGGCGGCCAGTCGGAAGCGGCTCTCCGCGTTCTGCATCTGCTTTCCGACGCTGGCGATGGCCTGCTCGCTTCGGACGATGGTTTCACCTGCGGAGTCCCATTGCGTCCGGGAAAGCGCGAGCGCGGAATTGCACTTCTCAAGCTCACTTCCGGTTTCTTGGACTACGGCCTTCGCGCCGTTTAATTTGGTCTGTGCAGCGCTGAAAGCGTCCGCAGCGTTCTGTGTGGATTTCTTGAGCGCGACGTTCTGGCCTTCGAGCTTCTTGACCTCTTGGACGGATTCGCGGTATTCGACCTTGACCGCGTCGAGGTTCGCCTTTGCCGCGATGGTCGCGGAGTCCGCTTCGCCCAGCGATGCTTTATACTGTGTGTACGCGGACGCGGCGTTCGCCACTTCCTGCTTGAGCTGGGCTTGCTTCTGCTTGGCATCCTCCAACCGCTGTGCGTAGTCGTTCTGGCGGTCGTAACACTCGCGGAGCTTATCACTGGCGGCTTGCAACGCCTTCTCATATTGACCGACGGCATCTTTTTGCAAGGTGAGCTTCCGCTCCAGCGTAGTCAGGTGAGAGGCAAGCCCCGCCGTGGTCTTCTCAAAGTTGTCCACCCCGGCACTTGCCAGCTTGAACGCGGACTCCGCTTCTTGGATCTGCTTTTGGATGGATTTGATATTCCGAGTGAAGTTATCGCTGTTTAACGACAGCGACACCACCAGATCGCGGAGCGTCTCGCTCATGAAGTCTCACCTGCCTTTCCAAGCAACAAAAAAAGCAGCCGTTTTCGGTTGCTTCTTACGGATTTATGGTTTCAGATTCGCCCATACTTCGTCGATGTACGTTTGCTTGGGCTCTTTCTTTGTTTTCTCCCGGCGAGCGTTCCAAGCGCGGAGCTTGAGAAAGCCCAGCATATCCATTTGGTCTATTTCCGTCATGCGCCAGCCGCCCTCGAGCAGCGAATTGTAGGTTTCATAGATAAATTCGGGCAGCGTCAGGCCGGAGTGGTCGCCGTCTCCGTGTTCTCCGTCGCCTGCGCCGCCTTCGTAGGGAACTCGGAAAGAATCTCCGTCGTTTGCGTCTGTACCGCCATGAGCGCCAATGCAATATCGTGCATGAGGCGATCCACGGGATAGCCGTCCAGCACGTCGTCAGAAGTGAACTGGTTCCCGAACAGCAGACAGAACCAATGGATCATCACGTCCATGGCTTCGGGGATGGTGAACTTTTCATCCTCCGTCACTGTTTCGCCCTTCACTGCGGCGTTGGATAACGCGACGATTTTTGCGTACATTTTGGCGGCAGGCTCCATTTCGCGCAGCGCGCGACCGGAGACGAAGTCCACGGTGTATTTTTTATCGCCGAGTTTACAGGTGATCATGATGCTTCCTCCCAGACAAAAACCTCGCGGCGATGACCGCGAGGCTAAGTTTCGATATTTTCTTACTTGTGACTGTTACAAAAAACAGCGAGACTGTCGCAGCAATCGTTCAGTTGCTTTTTGCCTTTTAATCCATCCAGCCAATCCGATGGAATACCGGACAGTCCGTAGTGGATACCGGCCAGTCCGCCGACTACCGCCGCCACTGTATCCGTATCACTGCCCAGATTAACAGCTTTCAGCACGCAGTCGCGGTAGTTTTTGGAGTTTAAGAGGCACCAGAGAGCTGCTTCCAGTGTATCGACTACATATCCGCCGCTTCGGATTTCATCCTCCGGGAGCGGCTTGAACGCGGTCACATCGCGGATGCGCGCCCAGCAATCCAAACCATCCTCATACTCATCATACGAGGTGTACCAGCCAAGCGCCGTATCGACGCCGCGCTGTAGCGCGCCAGGTATGGCATCGCCCAGCAGCAGACGCGCGGCAATGTTCAGGTAGATACCGCAAGCGACCCGCGATATAGGATGGCGGTGCGTCAACGATGAAACCAGATCGATACACCGCATCGCTTCATCCTGTTCGCCAAAGCGACTGCCGTACCGCGCCAAGAGGTAGTAGATCAGCGGCAGGACACGCATGAGGGAGCCATTGCCGTTGTCCTGTACGCCCGCGCCGCCGCATTCCTGTGCCGGTATGCCTTGGGTATAGCGGCTGAGCGCTTTTGTCACCGTCATGCCGATGTCAAAGCACATGCCGTGCGGGGAATATGCGCCATTTTTGTACCAGTCGCAAAAGCGCTTCATGATATCGTCCGCGTCGATGCCTTTCTGCTGGGCGATGCTGAACGCCAAACATAATGCCATACTCGTATCGTCCGACCATGTTCCGGCAACCTGCTGATGCGCGCCGCCGCCGACCATATCGGTAATGGGTTTACGGCAAAGCTCCTCGCGGCTCATAAACTCGGCGGGAACGCCCACCGCGTCGGCGACCGCCGTGCCGAAGATGCCGGATGCGATGGCTTCGCGCTCCGTGCTGGTCAGTTCGAGGTAACGCTCCAGAAGCGCGAGAAGAGAGCCATCCCGAATAGGTTCATCCAGAAACGTATAGCTTCCGCGCGCGGTTCTCAGGATGAAGGTGATTCTACTGCGGGTCTCGTCGAGCGAGAGCGTTTGAACGGGCTTCTCCCGGCAAGCGTCGGCGTGCGCGAAATAATTGTCATAATCGAGAAACCCCGCATCCTCATATGCCGACTTGTGCCATGCGTCGAAACGTTCGTCCAGATAAAGCCTTTCCTTATGTTCGCAAGCGTCAGCGCCGACCACGCGTAGATACTCTATGCATTTTATCGTTGTGTCACGCATTTCAACGCCCTCCTACCTTTTCTTTTTCCTGCCCGCGTCCTCGACGTAAAACGTGAGTTGCCGTCCGCCCCAGCGCGACGTTGACTCCGCGACGCGGAGGATTTTGAACTCCTGACCGGCCGGCGAAAGTACCTCGGATTCACGCGTGCCAAAGTGCGAAATATGCTGTACTCCGGCAGCCGTCTTATTCCCGCTTACCACGAACTTGATAGTCGTAACTCCCGGATTGTTATAGCCCCAGCCTGCGAAGTTTTCCGCTACGCTTTCCTGATTGGAGAAGGATTGGACAATTGGTTTCAGCGTACCAAGCGTGTCTGTAAAGTGCTGCACCGTTCCCGGTTTCCATGTATCATAAAACAACCGGTTGGCCGTGTCGTCCTCCAGATGGATGCCGCGATAGATGGTTCCGCCGTTATAGTACGGCATATTCATAATAGCGTCTGATATCCGTTCTGTTTCTATCGGCAAGTTACCGGCCGTGAAGGTATTGTAGTCGTTGCCGAAAAATCGTATCAGGTTTGCTTGCACGAGCCGAGCCATCGCCTCGGTTAAGCCCGTATCTCGCATGATCTGGCGAAGCGCGGAATCATTATCTCGCCAAGGCGCGAGCTGACCGCGACCGACTCGCGCACCTCCGACTCCGCCGCCTCCGCGATGGCTCGATCCTCCTCTTCCACCCATATATGCCTCGTTTCCCGACAAAAGTCAAGTCTTACGCCGTGAATTTACGGATTGATAAAAAGCCTCGTGGCGTTCGATATTTCCTTCGCAGCCCGCAGGCACATCGCCGAAGAAAACCACCTTTGAAGGCCGCAAACGCGCGAGCATCTCTCGATAGCCATCCAGAAAGAAAGCCCGCGCCTGCTGGTTCTTCTGCGTGCCAACGGAACTAACTGCGACCGTGCCGCCCTGCGGCTCGCCGTCGAAGCACCAGTCATAGCTTGAATGGTCGCTCCAGCAGATAGAGGGAACGACTGTCATGCCCATGCGCTGCCAATACGCGCCGAGAAGATGCTTACGATAGTGGTTGTATATCTGCACCGACTTCGGATAATCGGTGAACAGGCTGAAATCAGGCGTCATGACCGCCTTGAAGTCCTTCAGCAGTATTGCGTAGCGCGCCGGGTCATTCCACGTGCGCTCAAACAGGTAATCGTCTACAAAGAAGTGGACGCCAAACATCGCTCGATTCCGCGTCGTCTTGGCGCAGTTAAAGCTCGTCCACAGGATTCGCTTCTCTATCTGAACAGGTTGGAGCACGGGCATGTCGAACGCGCCTTCCGTATCGCACTCCACGAGTCCCAGATTGTGGCCGTTGCGCTGCAAAGCCTCGAGCGCCATGTCCGTTCACCGCCTTTCACGGTTCAGAAAAGCACATGCCGGGCGCTCGATTGCAGCCCGGCATGTGCTATTGGTAGATGCTCGATTACGGCGCGGGAGTGAAAGTCGGCGTGTAGACCGACTGCAGAAAGGTCGCGCCCTTTTCGGCCGTGAACCCATTCTCGCCTTCATCCGCTACCGCCTGATACTGATTGTCGTGGGTGCGCTTGATCGCCGTCCACTCAACCTCGCCGGTCTGACGGGTGACGGTCGTACCTTCCTTCGTGGCGTAGCTCTCCGTCACGGGCTTCGCGCGTACCTTGAACAGCCATACGTAACGGAAGGCGTGATTCGATTTCTCGGACTTGAAGCCGACCGCGAAGTACGGAGGCTTGTCCGTGGACGTGCGGATCAGCACGCCGTTGTCGTCGATTTTGTTGTTGAAAATCAACTCCTGTATGGAGAGCGGCAGATCGGCCATCTTGGTCTTGAATGAGAGTTCGGGGTCCAAGTACAGCACGTCGAACTCCGAATCATCCGCGTATTGGATATCCGGGTCGGCGTTCTCCGGGGTGATAGACGCCTCGATCGCGCCCGCGACCAGTTGCAGAGCGCCGTAGGTCAACGTCGCTTCGGTGTCCTCGGTCAGCGGCGCGAGCACCATGTTTTTAAGACCAACGGTAGAAGATACCGCAGGAGAAGCCGTGGGAGTAGGCATATCGTTTATCCTCCTATTGTCGTTACTTGGTCAATTCATCCCTTAAAATGTCCTTCATGATGCCGTAGGCTTCTTCGACTTTCGTATCAAAAGCCGGACGCACGAAGGGATGCGCGGGAGCGGGCGCGGGACCGCCGTGCCCGAATTCGACCGGCACGGCGTAGTACGCGCCGCGCTCTTTGTGATGAACACCAACAGTGATATGTTTGCCTCCGGCGGAACGCTTCTTCACTTTACCGGTGTGAATGGAATCGTGAAGATCGCCGGTGATGATCTGGGGATCTGTGGAGGCGTTGTGCTTCATTTGTTCTTCTATAGGCACAGCGCCCGCCTCCAACGCGCGATTGACACCCGTCCCGAATTCCATGGCGGCAGCCATGTTTGTCATGTCGTCACGGAGATCGTCGAAGCCCTGTAGCTCCATCGGCATGTCAAATCACATCCTCCTATATCGCCCGTCAAAGCGCTTTGCGCTTCGCCGGGTACGCGCCTGCGGGAACCTATGGTCTGTCCTCGGCGCTAGTCAGACTTACGTCCTCCCTCAGACACCACGTCCACTGCACGGTGTACTGCTTGGTCGCCGTATCATAGGCGGGTTGGTTATAGCCCTTATCCGATTCCTCCACCATGGAGAAACCCGCCGCGTACATAGCCTGCCGGATGCGATCTGCCATCTCTGTTGGATCGGTATCGCTCCACAGGTTCAGGTAAACATAGGTACGGTAGGACGTGACCTGATCGTCATGATGTGAGGCTTCCGTTTTCGTGGTGGAGTACACCGCGTACTGGACGGGCGGGTTGGGTGAGGACGATGTGGCGCGCCATACGCCCGCGAACACGGGAATGCCGATATTTGCAAGCGCAGACTGTACCTGCTTCATCCACTCACCCCCTTAGAAATAGAAGCCTTGAGGCCGAGGTAATTGCGCCGGAAGGCGTATTCGCCCAAGGTGGAGATCATCCACTTCTCATCGCGAAAGCGCACCCACATGCCGGGCTTGATGTCCCCGCGATAACGAATGGTGAAGTTGATGACTGCTTCCGTGTTCATCACATCGGCGGAGCGGTAGTGCTGGTTGCCGGCATCGGTGGTGGCTGCCCAAACCTTGCACATCACGACATCTGTAGGTTCGGGATACCCGTTTTCGTTGACGGTGTTCTCGGTGTATCCGATTTCCACCAGATGCCGGAGATCGCCGGGATGTGGGCTGCTTTCAAAGTTTTTATAGCCGCGCAAGCGACCTCACCTCCTATAAGCGTCCGCCAAAGGCGGACTGAGGATGAGCGAATGGAACATTCGCCGCCCGAAACCCGCACGCACGCAAGAATAGCGTAGAGCGCGGGGTGCATCAGAACATCTTGTCAACATCGCGGTATGGGTACAGCAGGTTTTCAAACGCGATCCGCATGGTAACGTACACCTGCTTGTCGGGGTTGTCTCGGTTCTCGTAGTAGTGGCTGACCATGAGCATGACCGCGAGGCGCACCGGTTCGGCGGCTTCATCACCGAAGGAAACGCGGCAGTAATCCTCGGCAACAGCTTGCGCTTGTGCAATCAGTCCTTCGATGAGCGTATCCTCGTCGTCATGGTCGATACGCAGGTGCTGCTTGACTTCGTCAATGGTGACGACCATTCGTCATCACCGCCTTACGTCGCGCCGCCTTCGTCGGGGGTCTCTTCAGCGGGCGTGTCCGCAGCCATCAGCCCGGATGTCTTCAGAGCGGCGAGAAGCAAGTTGAGATCGTCTTTCAAAAGCGCAATGGTCGTTGCGGTACTGGCTGCCTGATTGGGCATCTGCGTAAAACCGGGGTCGTTTTCACCAAATAAACCGTCGCCGCCCTCGACCGTCGCGCCGGGCAGAAAGGTCAGCTTGCCGCCAACGACCCACTCATTGCCGCCATGCGCATGATAGTTCCTCGTGGTGTGATCCACATGTATCCCTCCTCAAAGAGCCGGGAGGGTGAAACACACCCTCCCGACAAAGATTAAGCCGCCTTCATAGCGAGACACTTCACAGCCTCGCGCAGAATTAGACGGCCATCCACGCGCTGTGTGATTTTGAAACCGATCTGGTCGTTGGCAGCGTACAGTTCGTTCAGGCGCTGCAAGGAGCGGCCTTCCCGGTCGGCCAGCCAATAGTAGTTATAATCGCCGTACAGAATGGCCTTGTTGCCAGCGGCGGGCAGGGGCATGTAGTTGCTGGTCAGCACCTTCTGGTTGAGCAGGGTGTCGGGCTGACCCAGCAGCAAACCGGGCTGCCAGAGGAATTGACCGTTGCCGTCCTTGAGCTTGCGCAGCAGCTTGATGGTCGCATCGTTCATGATGTACGCGGCCTTGCGGCGATAGCCAGACTTCAAGCTGTGCTGCAGGTCGATCAGTTCGTCGGCGGTGATCGCGGCGACAGCGGCAGCGGTCACGCCCGTTTCTGCGCCCAAAGTGGCGTGCAGAAGGCCGGTGGGCTTGTGGGTGCCGTTGCCGGTGATGATCGCTTCCTCCTCCGCAGCGCCCACACGCCGGGCGAACTCGTCGGTGATGTATGCGGCGAGGTCGAACGCGGAGTCGTGCAGCAGTTCTTCGCTGATGCGGATCATGCTGCCCACCTTGTGCGCGGAAAGCGTGATCTGACCAAAGGCGTCGTCGGATTCGGGAATAGCGGCTTCTTCCTCCACCCACGAGGCCGCGCCCTTGCTGGTGACCAGCGGAATCTTGCGGTCACCGGAGGAGGTCGTGATCACATGCACGAGACCGCGCATAATGTTCTCTTCCTCGAGTGCCTGTACCAGCGTATGCTCGTGAGGTAGATGCAAGCCGCCTTATTGCCTTCCGACAACAGGTCTGTCTGCACCCCCTCCAGAACCGGACTTACACCTCTCGATGTATCCGGCTCCCCATCTGCTATTAACATATCAATTCGAAGTATGGTGAATGCGTCCATGGCATTCCTCGCAAACCACAAGGGTTTTACGTTTCATTTCAAGCATTCTCTGACCCCAGTCCGTATCCTTTGTGAGTTTCTTCATGCTCCCAACATGATGAATAACGCAATGCGTACTGTGCTTACCGCACAATTCACATGTACACGTTTCCAGTCTCTGCCGGAGTGTGAGTTTCCGTTCTTCAAAAGATCTATAGCGCCATGGGTCATAATCAACCAGCATTTTTCCAACTTTGCAATCGGCGAGGGAAGCTATGTGCGCATATCGCACACCATTTTTTGTCTCATAGGGCACACCCCAGCCATCTTGCGTATGATATTTCTTGAGCAGCTTCGCCGTCGTGCTGTTTAGCTTGCTCGCCAATGTTTTAAGGCATGAATACTCCATGAGATACCGAAAGTAATTCAGCTTGTTATAATTGGCAGCTAAACAGTAGAAATTCAGGATCCCCCTGACTTGAGCGTCATAACGACGCACAATTTCTACTTCTGGCTTGTATCGCATCCGCGGTATATTAACAGACCAAATACAGCCGTTCTCTTTTTGCTCAATAACACCATTATTGAAAAGGAATCTCATTATCTTTTCTTCAAGAGGAGCTGTAAGCTCCACCGAGTTGTTGAGTGTGCGCTGCTTCAAGCCGTCTTTGCGCTTCTTAACTTCCTGATTCCGTCTAACTGCGATATCGTATCCCAGAAAGCGCACTCTTTCAGAGGAATGCACAATCTTCGTCTTTTCATCGCTTAGTTCCAGATGGTAATCGTTCAGTAGGAAAGTTTTCAGCTCTGCCTTGAAGATATCGCAATCCTCGCGGCTTCCGCTGACCCCAATAAGAAAATCATCGGCATAACGGCAATAGACAAGCTTTTTATCCTCAGTCAACTTGGCGGGCGTATGCAGCTTTTGTTTACATACAGCCTTGTATTCCTCGATGGCAGCTTCCCGTTCTTCACCACTAAGTCTGTCGATTTTCTTTTGTAGGGTTTGACGACGCTTACACAGACGCACATACTCTGTACCGTGGTTCCTCGGTGCAGGTTTATCGAAGCGTTGCTTCATTTCCATCACTTTAGAATCTAACTCATGCAGGTATATATTGGCGAGAATAGGAGAAATAATGCCGCCCTGTGGCGTTCCCGACAATGTGGCATTATACACAAAATCCTCCACATATCCAGCTTTTAGGAATTGCCGAATGATGTTTATGAATTTGCTATCCTTAATCTTCTTTTCCAATAATCCGATGAGTACGTTATGGTTGATGTTATCAAAGCAGCCTTTGATATCCCCCTCTATAAACCATTTTGTCGCGCGAAAGTTGACTTTTACTTGCGCCAAAGCCGTATGACAGCTACGGGCAGGTCGAAAGCCGTGAGACACATCACAAAAAATCGGTTCATAGATTGCTTCCAGAAACATCCTTACCGCTTCTTGCAGAAGCTTGTCTCGAAAAGACGGGATGCCTAATGGACGCATTTTGCCGTTTTGCTTTCTAATGTATTCGCGTCTAACCGGTTTGGGTTCATATGTACCGCTGGACAATTCGCCAATTAACGTCTTTACATATAAACTACCAAATCCGTCAGCCGTGTCATTATCGGACCCCGGCGTCATTGCACCCTTGTTGGCATAAAGCTTCTGATAGGCAGCGTAGTAGATGTCCTCTCTGAGCAGATAACGATACAGTCTCGTAAAGACCCCGTTTTTGTGGTCGATTGAACTTCTATTGATACGCTCCAAAATTTCAGATGTCGGATTCATGAGGATTCTCCTCCCTTTCATCTTTTCCTTTTGGAATTAGCAGACTACCTCCCTTCGCCATGTAGTGGTCATTAACCACCTCGGACTACTATGGAGGTTCCGTTGCCTTGCAGGATATTCAGGCGCTTAGCCATAGCCATAAGGCATTCCTGTTTAGGCAATCCCCAGTTAGCGATATTTGAAGGTGTGATAGTTGTCGGATAGCATTTTGGTCATAGTGCGTGTTCTCACGACTGTTTTGTGGCGTGTTGATAGATTTACGGACGAATTCAATATCCGCAAAGCACCACAATCACGGTTACAGGATAATTTCCGTGACCTCCCAGAAAAAGGAACTGACCTTTGCTTCGGCATACCCAGCCTTATCCTCATACTATCTTGTCATTGCGGATACCACTCGCCTACATATCCTTTTGGCGTTCTCCGCTTTCCTGCCGTGCTGTGTTTCCGACCGCAGGTTTCCCTCGTCGGTTAGGCAGGTTGACTACCGCTCTATCTTGCGGTGCAGTACCTTAAGCTGCTACAAACATCGCCCTATCTGGGCGCACGAACTCATCAGGAACGGTGTAACCGCCCTCGGAGAGCTCGCCAACCTGCAGAGCGTTGCGCAGCTCGGCGTTGCGGCGCTCCTGATCGCGCATGTGCTTCCAGAAGGCGTCCCTATAGGCATCGGAAGCGACGCCCTTCTTGGTCTCGCGCTGCTGCTCGGGACGAGAAGCGAGGTTGGGGCTGACGGAGGCGTTCATTTCGCGCTCCAATTCGGCGGCGCGTTCTTCGCGCTCGATGGCATGGCCGAGAACGACAACCTCCTGCTCCATCCGCTCATACTCGGCGGTGTCCTCGGCGCTCATCAGGCCGTTCTCGCCGGTTTTCGCGTCCAGAAACGCCTTAGCTTTGTCCCAGATGTCGCTGCGCTTCTGACGCATGTCCAAAATCTTACTCATATTTGTCCTCCTTCTTATTCGCCCGCCCCGTGCCTTCGGCGCGTCGCGGGTACGTTTGGCAAATGTGCCATTTGCCTGCACTAGTCGGGGCTAACGCCCCTCCCTTCCAAGGCTCCGCTTGGCGGGCATAAGTAGACCCAGCCGCTTTTGCAGCTGGGCGACGGGGGTACCGGTTTCCTTCGGCTGTTTGTTCGTGTCGGTTTCTATCGGCGGCTCAGGGGCAGCAGGCGTTTCATCCTGCGGTTTGATGGATTCCACCGGCACAGCCGGTGGCGCTGTCCCGCCCGATTCCACGGGCGTTTTGACCTGTTCATTGGCAGGCGCTACATCTGATGTATGATCATCGCCCTGTACAGGGCGGGACAGCTGGGGCTTACGCGGCGTATGGCGGTCAAGCCACGCCTGCACCTTTTCCTTGGCTTCCTTCAGATCAGCTGTGCGAAGCTGACCGCTGTTGGTCAGCGCGCCGAACGGATCGTTATCCACGATGCTGTCGATGAAGCCGTTGTCCAGCGCGGCTTGCGCGTCCATCCATGTAGTGGCAGTCATTAGGGCGGCGACATCCTCGCGCTTTTTCTTGCAACGCTTGGAATACACGTTGATGATGGACTCCTTGCAGGCGCGCAAAAGATCAATCGCGCCTTGCAAGTCACGCTCGTTGCCCCAAGCGACCGTGCTGGGATCATGGATCATAAAAAGGGAACCGGGCGTCATCTCCAGTTTGTTCGCAGCCATGGCAAGCACCGTCGCGGCGGAGGCTGCCGTGCCGGACACCGTGATGAGCACGTTACCGGGATAGGCGCGGATATCGTCGTACATGCGAGTGGCGGCATTGCAGCTGCCGCCATAGCTGTTCAGACGGATATGCACGTCGTCGGCGTACTCGTTATTGGCTCCATAGAGCGATTCATGGAGCGATTCGGGCGTGATCTCGTCGCCGAACCACACCTCGTCGTCTATATAGCCGTTCAGGTTGAGTTCTCTCAAGTTTCATCCCTCCGTTTCCATCGCCCACACGATACCGGCGAGAACAAAAAAGACACACGGGACAGCGACGCTGTTGCCGTATGCCTTATACTCCGCCGCGTCCGTGCGCGGGTCTTTCAGCCACTTGCGAAGCCGCGCCTCACTCGGCGGTTTAGCGGCCTTGCCCTGTGCGCGATACCAATCCTCGAACACCCCCGCCCACCAACGAAGCTCCACGTCCGTTGGCTCCTCTGTACCGAGATTCTCCGTCCATCCGTCAGGGTAGCCCTGCAAGCGGCAGCACTCGCCGGGCGTGAGCCTGCGCACGACATAATCGATATCTTCGGGTTTTGCGACCGCGTTCGGTCCCTGCGCCGTAAGCGTCTGCGACTGCTCTTCCTCAATGGAGATGCCAAACAGCGCGTTTTCGCCTTGATTAAACGCCGCACGGTCAAGAGAATATGCTGGCTGTTTACCCTCCTCCAGCACGAAGTAATCGCCGGAAAACGCTTCTTGATTGCCCAAGAAGGCTTTCTGCGATGCCGCGCGCGAGGTGATTGTTCCAGTCTGCTCCTTTCCGCTGGCGAGCATGGCGGCTGGGCGTTCCTTCGAACAGAGCGGGCTCTCTGCCTCGGACGGTTTACCGACGAGCGGCGGGTCTTTGTAGTCGCGCATCGTAAGCGTCGGCGACGCTTCCTGCGCGATGTGCTCGTTATTGCCGACAGACATGCGGTAGGACGGCGCGGCAACGGCCGGTCTGTCGATGGTATTGAGCGTGAAGCAAACTTCTTCGTTCACGCCGCATCCTTGTGGCCCGTTCTCGTCCTTGCGGCCGATCATGTTGCCCTGCAAGGCGTAGACAATGTCCGGCACGGTATTGCCGCCGGACGGCGCTGCTTTCAGTGTCGGCGATTGTTCCTCGCGATACCCAAGCCCGCCCGCGCGCACGCCTTGACCACCCATGAAAGCGGCAACGTAGGTCTGCTGCTTCATGCTGGGACTCGCGGAAAGAGCGCCAGACTGCCCGCCCAAATCTCGAACTTCATCACGTTGGTTCTGCGTGAAGGCAATCGGCTCCACTACGGCGATGCCGCCTTGATTGCAGGCGGGACTCCCGCCCGAGCAATCCAGCGTTCGACTGGTATCCGCTTCGTAGATGCCGGAATGCGGGTTTTCTGAAAGCATGGCGTTGCTTTGGTCGGAACTGATGCCATATGCCTTGGAAACAAAGAGCGTCAGCGGCACTTGATTGCCACCCGTACCCATTCGATTGGTTAAGGTCTGACATACTCCGATTTTATTGATCTTGATGCGGCTATCGGTGGGGTTGAACTCGACGGCTACAGCTGTTCCTTCGCCGCCTGTTTCTTCAGCGCCATTTTGAGCACTCCCGGCAGCTCCTTGCCGCGCTTCGCCGCGCGGCGGAGTATACCTTGACAGGCCTTCGGACTCAAAGAGAACCTTTCCGGCACATGCTCCATCAAGATCGACGACAATAAATATACGCCGCCGTCTTTGTGCGACTCCCCAACCCTTCGCGGCGTCGATGATTCGCCAAGCGAGGGAGTAATCGTCGCCCATAATCTCGCCCGCTGACAACCATTTATGCGTTTCCGGCATAGGAACAACTGTTTGGGCGTCTTTGATTTGGACGAGGCTTTCGAGGACAACCCGGAAGTCGTCGCCTCCCGCAGAGGACAGCGCTCCGGGCACGTTTTCCCAGACTGCCCATCGTGGATGTGTTCCATTGGTCTTTTCCCTCATTTCTCGAATGATCCGCACAGCCTCGAAGAACAGCGAGGATTGCTCGCCCGCAAGCCCGGTGCGCGCGCCGGCCAGGCTAAGATTTTGGCAGGGTGAGCCGAATGTGATGATGTCGACCGGCTCTAACCCGCCGCCGTTCAGACTGTGGATGTCGCCGTAATGCTTCATGTCGGGGAAGCGGATGTCGGTCACGCGGACGGGAAAAGGCTCGATCTCCGACGCCCATACGGGCTTGATGCCGGACAGTATGCCCGCCAATGGGAAACCGCCGATGCCGTCAAAAAGGCTTCCCAGCGTCAGTTGCTTACTCATGCGTCGTCCTCCTTTCCGTCCTCGTCGGGCGTTTGCTCGTTGATTTGTTCTTCAGGCTGCTCGGCGGGCGGCGGTACGTCCATCAGCACATTATTGATTTGTTCAAGCGTCTCCGCTTTTTGGAGCACGAATTTCACCGGGATCATGTTCCCGTTCACGAGCAGCGCGTCGCCGCCTTCCTCTTCGGACACAGGGTTCATGTTCTCAAGCTCGCGGATGTCGTTGGTCGAAAGCCAGCCGTTTTGCCGACCGATGGCGTAGCCCTCCATGCGCGACTTGTAGTCGCCTCGCATGAGTCCGTCCAGATTGAACTGGACATAGAAAGAGCCGCCGACGGGGCTTCCCGCCTTTTCCTTTTCAGAGAAGAGCGCTCGATTCATGGCCTGTTCGATGCGAACTAACCACGGTCGGATTGTGTGCATGGCAAAAGAAATCGACTGATGCTCGATATTGCTGAACGTTGCACGCTCCAGATCGCCCACAAGATGAGGCGGTACGCGATAGATACGGCAGATCTCCGCAACCTGAAACTTCCTTGTTTCAAGGAACTGTGCCTCGTTGTTCGGCATGGAAATTCGGCTGAACTGCATGCCTTCCTCCAGAATAGCAACCTTGCCCGAGTTGGAGGAACCGCCATACGCCGCGTTCCAGCTTTCCCGTAGGCGCTTTGGGTCTTTGACGGTGTTCGGGTGCGTCAGCACGCCGGAGGGCGTTGCGCCGTTGGAGAAGAACTTACTGCCGTATTCCTCGGCGGCAAGCCCCAGCCCGATGGCGTTCTTTTCCAGCGCGATAGGGCTGTAGCCCATGATTCCGTCGAAGCCGAGGCCGGGGATGTGCAGCACATCCTCCGGGCGCAGTCTTACAACCTTGCCGTCGCGGGTGCTGTAGTCATAGGTCAGTTTGCCGGAGCTATCGCGATCTACCTGCATCTGCTCGGGAAGCAGCGGATACAAGCCAATGATGTGACCGCGTCCATTGCGCACAATCTGACAATAGGAGTTGCCCCACAGGAGCAAATGGCTGAGCATGGTCTCCCGCAGCACAAACGAGGTCATTTCCGTGTTCGGCTCGTCATGCAATATGCGATACAGCGGATGCTCGACCGCCTTTCGGCTGCCTTGACCGTCCGCCTGATACACATGCAGCGGCAGACTGGCGATGGTTTCCGCGATCACGCGCACACAGGCGTAGACTGTGGACATCTGAATCGCGGTTTTCGCTGTGACCGACTTGCCCGCCGTGGATGAGCCGAAGTAGAAGGTGGGCGCGGCGCTGATGGTATCTGTGGGCGAAGGTCGCCTCCCGGGCTTATCCCGCGCCCGAAAAAGGAAAAGAAATGGATTTTTCACATAGCACCTCCCGAAATGTGCAAAGAAAAATCGCTGAGCGTTTGCCAGCGATTACAGTCCCATGCCGGTTTTATAGTCATGACAAGGTTTACAGAGCGGCTGCCAGTTGCTTTCATCCCAAAACAAGTGTTCGTTGCCGCGATGCGGGATGATGTGATCCACGACCGTCGCAGGCGTGAGCACGCCGTTACGTTGGCATTCCGCGCACAAAGGATGCAACCGAAGGAAGCGACGACGCGCCGCCTGCCACTTCTTATCATAGCCGCGACTGGCGGCGGTTTCCCGTGCGTACAGCGGACGATGCTTTTCGCAGTACACGTCATAGGAGAGATTCGGGCACCCCGGATGGCGGCAGGGGCGCTTGGGTTTATGCGGCATATACGCACCTCCAGACGCGCTTTTCGTGCATATTTCATCACGTAAACGTCGGATATACTGCTTTTCACAAGCAATATCGGAGCAAAATCTCGCTTTGGCGGGCGATTTCACGGTCAGATGATCAGCAGACCCCTGTCATCATAGACCGAACCGCCGCCGTTCAGGTTTTTCATCGCCCGATCCAGTCCCATGACCAGCGCGACCGCGCCATCCACCTTCTCCGTGGACTTTTGCTTGTCGATCTTCTGGTTTCCGGCAGGATCGGTACGAACATAGGCGTTGTCCATGTTCCAGCGGAGCACGGGGTGTCCGCCATGGGCAATGTTGTGCTCCAGCACCAGACGCATCAGCTCTTTTGTGGGCGGGCTCATATCCTTGAATCCCTGCCCGAAGGGTACCATGGTAAAACCGTCGTCTTCCAGAGCCTGTACCATCATGGTGGCGTTCCAGCGGTCATAAGCAATCTCGCGGATGTTATACCGCTCGCCTAACTGGATAATGAACTGTTCGATAAAACCGTAATGCACCACGTTGCCTTCAGTGGTCTGGATGAAACTCTGCTTCTGCCACACATCGTACATCACATGATCTCGGCGGACGCGAAGCTGCAAGGTTTCCTCCGGCAGCCAAAAGAACGGAAGCACCTGATACGGCTCGCCCTCCTCGCTGGGCGGGAAGACCAGCACCAGCGTGGTCAGGTCACTCGTGGACGAAAGGTCAAGTCCGGCGTAGCAGGAACGACCTTCCAGCGCGTAGGCGTCGATTATACCGCCGCACTCGTCCCATTTTTCCATGGGCATCCAGCGCACGGACTGCTTGACCCATTGGTTCAGACGGAGTTGCCGGAACATATTCTCGTCGGCTGGCGTTTCCATGGCTTTCGCAAATGCGTCGCGTACCTTATCAATTGTGATCGTGTGTCCCAACGATGGGTTGCACTTATACCAGTTTCGTTCATCCTTCCAATCGGCATCGTCCGGAAGTCCATATACAATAGGATAAAAACGAGGATCGCGCTTACGACCCTCCAGAATATCCAGCGCCTTTTGGTGAACTTCCCAGCACACCGAATTGCGGTCCGTGCCCGCCGTGGTCAGAAAAAACCAGAGCGGTTGTTTTCGCGCGTCGCCGGAGCCCTGCGTCATTACGTCATAAAGTGCGCGGGTGGGCTGGGTGTGAAGCTCGTCGAAGATGCACGCGCTGACGTTCAAACCATGCTTGGTGGCAACCTCAGAAGAAAGCACCTGATAGATGCTGCCCGTGGGCTGATATACCATGCGCTTGGTGGATGGGATCAGCTTAATCAGCTTTCTGAGCGTGGGGTTTTGCTGCACCATATCCACCGCCACGTCGAACACGATGCCCGCCTGCTGACGGTCGGACGCGCAGGAATAAACCTCGGCTTTCCACTCGTCGTCGTTCACCAGCATATTGAGCGCCAGTGCCGCGCCCAATTCGCTCTTTCCATTTTTCTTGCCAATTTCGATGTATACCTGATTGAACTGACGCATATCCGGCTGCTCATCCCGAACCGTGCCAAACACATCCCGCACGATCTTCTCCTGCCACGGGAGCAGTTTGAAAGGCTTCCCATGGAACTCGCCTTTTGTGTGCTTCAAGCATTCAATAAATTGGATCACACGGCGGGCGCGCGCTTCATCAAGCATCGTCCTTCCACCCGCCCTTCAACAGCCGCTCCATAGGATCGTCGTTCAGTTCACCGGCTTTGCCGTTGGCCGCGACGATGCGCGCGCGACAGGCGGGCGTCAGGCCGAATTCCGTAGCGAACGACTGCATGAGTTTCATGTTCTGCTGCGCGATAGACACCTGCGGTACCTGCTGTACATAGCCGGAGGGCGTTTTGAAAATGGAACCGTGCTGGGTGATGAATTCCTCGGCCTCGCGCCAGCGGGCGTAGGCTTGGCAGTACCCGGAAAAGGCGGTCAGGTCGGCCATGGTCAATACGCCCATTGCCTCAAGAGAGGAAGCCAAACGTTTCCATTCCTTTTTCGCTTCCGGCAGAAGCCATGTCGGACATTTTACTCCTCCGGCGGGCGGGACAGGTTCGTTTTCATTCATTGGGCGGCGTCCCTTGCCACGGTCGCCCTCCAGTGCCTTGATAGCCGTGGGCAGCGGCTTTCTGCCTTTCGTAGCCAATGGGCACACCTCCCTTCTGCGATAATCGCCGATGACTATGCTTCAAAACCGTCATGGGTATCGACTGTGTTGGCAGTGCCGACAATTGCGTCATAAGGCCTCTCTTCGCCGTCGCGGAGAACCTTCACACCACCAGTGCCGTACTCGGCTACATATCTCAAGCAGATCGCGCTGGCATACTTGGGGTCGAGCTCCATCGTCCGGCAGATGCGGTCGGTCTGCTCGCATGCAATGAGCGTGCTGCCGGAACCGCCAAACAGATCCATCACCACGCCGTTGGGCGCGGAACTGTTCTTAATGGGATACGCCAGCAGCGGCACGGGCTTCATGGTCGGATGCTCCTTGCTGCGCTTGGGCTTATCGAAGTTCCAGACCGTGGTCTGTTTCCTATCAGCGAACCACTTGTGCTGACCGTTGGGCAGCCAACCGTACAGCACCGGCTCATGCTGCCACTGGTACGGCGAACGCCCCAGCACCAGCGAGTTTTTCACCCAAACGCACACGCCGCTGATGTGAAAGCCCGCTTCTTTAAAAGCACGCCTGAAATTCAGGCCTTCCGTATCCGCATGAAAGATATAGACGCTGCCGCCCTCGGCCATATGCGCGGCCATGTTCTTGAACGCCGTCAGCAGGAACTCGAAAAACTGTGCGTCGCCCATGCTGTCGTTTTGGATGGACTTGCCGTCCTTGGATTCATACGAAACATTGTAAGGCGGGTCTGTCACAACGAGATTAGCTTTCACGTCCTCCATGAGGCGGTTTACATCCGCGTCGTTCGTGGAATCGCCGCACATCATGCGGTGTCTGCCCAGTGTCCACACGTCGCCGGGTTGCACGAAGGGCGTGACTTCATCCGGGTCGATATCGCACTCGTCATCCTTCACATCTTTGTCGTGTACCTGCGAGAACAGGTCGTCCACCTCGGCTGGGTCGAAACCCGTCGCGCCAAGATCGTAACCGGATTGCTGAAGATCGGAAAGCAGATCGGCCAACGCTACCGGCTCCCATTCGCCGACCGCCTTATTGAGCGCGATGTTGAGCGCCTTTTCCTCCTGCGGGTTTTCGATATGCACGACCACGCAGTCGATCTCCGTCGCGCCCTCCGCGACAAGCACCTTATAACGCTGATGACCGCCCACGATGTTGCCGGTGACTTCGTTCCAGATGACCGGATCGACATATCCAAAGGTGTTCAGGCTGCACTTGATTTTCTCATACGCCGGATCACCGGGCTTCAAGTCCTTTCGCGGGTTGTACTTTGCGGGCATGAGCTTGTCAACGGCGATCCGCTGAAGGTTCATCTGCGTGTTCATATGGGTTCCTCCTCGCAATAATCGGTTCCATGGAAACAGCCGCCCAGACGGACGGCTGTGAGCTGCTTTTTGGGGTGAAACCCCGGGCCCCCGTATTTGTCGGAAATTCACGCGAGAGGGGGGCGCGGTCGCCACGGGACGGTTCACAGGGATTTGATCCCCCCTGCCTCTGGCACACTTTCCCACGGCGAAGCGCGAAAGCCGACCGGTTTCGTCGGGGTTTGCGAGGTCGGGGTGGGCGGCACGGCGGCGCGCAGAGGTGCGCTTCAGTCGGGCGCGGCGGGCACGGCGCGGGGCGGCAAGTGCGGACGGCGGTGTGTCGGCTCGGGCTTCTTCCCGCACGGGGCGGTAGGCGGCGCGGGCTTGGCGCGGCGGGCGTGTTGGCACGACGTGGGCACGACGGCGGGCGCTTCGCCGAGGCGGGCAACCGGTGGCGGCGGCGGGCTTTGCGGCGCGACAGGCGGCTTTTCGGGCGCGACGCGGGCAAACGGGCGACAGACGCGCGAAACGCGGCGGAACGGGTTCCTTCCGGCGCGGACGGCGGGCAACGGGCGGGGCGGCGGGGCGCGCGGGCGGCACAAAGGTGGGCGCGGAACACGGCGGCGGGGCGGCACGGCGGTGCTGCCAGCGGTGTATTGCCAGCGGCGTGTGTAGGGTTTACGGCGTCCGATGGGCGTAGCAGCGTTCTGGCTCGCGGCGCGCGGGGACGGGCTGAAACCTTGAATCGGGCGGCGCGGAAAGCGGGTCGCCAAAGCCTTTCCTTATAAGCGCGCGAACGCGTGCGAGGGAAGCCCGAATGCGACGAAAGTGTGTCCTGTATTGGTCTGGCTGGACACAGTTCGTTATCCGTTTGTTATCTTGCTATTCCGGCGCGGCGGAGTGATGTATGTGTCGCGGGCAAGAAAAGCCCGCCGAGCCGCGGGCGGGGCAAGGCCGCCGGGCAAGGGAGGAAACCCCGTGAAAACGCAGACTTTCGGCATTGAGGTTGAAACGACCGGGCTGGGGCGTGAACGCACAGCCAAGGCCATCGCCGCCTACTTCGGAACGACCGCCCGGTACATCGGGCATCACTTGGACGACTGGCAGATATCCATGCCCGACGGGCGGCATTGGACGGTCGAGCGCGACGGGTCGGTCACCGACCCCAGCGCCGAGGTGGTCAGCCCCGTGTGCCGCTGGGAGGACATCGAGATGGTGCAGGCGGTCATCCGCGCCATCCGCACGGCGGGCGCGAAGGTCGACCACTCCTGCGGAATCCACATCCACATCGGCTTGGGCGCGCACACCCCGAAAACCCTGCGGAATCTGGTCAACATCGTCAACGCCAAGGAAGACCTTCTGACACAGGCCTTGGGCATTTCACCAGACCGCCGATACCGCTGGTGCCGCCCGGTCGACCCGACCTTCCTCAAAACCCTTAACCGGAAAAAGCCCAAGACGATGGACGAGTTCGCCGCCATCTGGTACGGCACACCTCGCTGGCAAGGTCACGCGGGCACACACTACGACGACTCCCGCTACCACCTGCTCAACCTCCACGCGACTTTTTCCACCGAGCGCCCCGCGCACACCATCGAGTTTCGCGCCTTCAACGCGACGCTCCACGCGGGCGAGATAAAGGCTTACATCCAACTGTGCCTCGCCATCAGCCACCAAGCCTTGACCGCGAACGCGGCGAGCGCCACACGCCCGCAAACCGACAACCCGAAGTACACCTTCCGATGCTGGCTCCTTCGGCTGGGCTTTATCGGCGACGAGTTCAAAACCGCCCGCGAGCACCTCATCAAGAAACTTCCGGGCAATAGCGCATGGCGGCAGGCTTCCTGACACAGGAAGCCCCGCGCACCCCGCCTGACGATGACCTTTGGCACAGGTCGAAACCGGGGTGACCCGGTCGCGGGAGCCAAGCTCCTAAATCAAAACGCGGCACAGCCGCAGGGAGGCACACATCATGGAAAACAAGTACTGGAATCGCGCCGGGGCTTTGCAAGCCGAGTATAACGAGATGAAGAATGCAGGATTCGAATTCAGCAAAGCACACATCCAACTTGCGCACAGATACCACCGCTATTACAACGACGGTGACCTGCCCGGTTGGGCGCAGAGACGTTGGAACTTGACACAGCAAGGGCGCTGGGGACGGGAGTTGAACAGCCGTGGCGAGGAGGAATTCGAGCGCCGCGTCACCGCGAGGATTGAAATCGAGTACCGCCGCTTCCAGCGCACACACAAGCCCGCCTGACGATGGCCTTTGGCACAGGTCGAAACGCTCCTGAATCGGGAGCGTCGCGGGAGCCAGCGGCACAGCCGTAAAACCAAGCTCCTGAATCAGAGAGGAGAGTCCCATGAGCAACACACCCAAAGGCGATGAAACAATGGAGCTTATCGCGCACCTGTACAGCCTGATGGATGACGCGGAAAAAGAGGGCTGGTCGCGGCAAGCCGCTGAGGACATGGTTGCCGACCAGCGTCGCTACGAAATCGACCACGGCATCACCCCGCGCGAATACGACGCTTGCGATTTCTACGAAACCATCGAGGAGCTCATCGCACAGGACAGCTTCGAAATCGACTCTGAGGAACCGTTGGATGACGAATGCACACCATCGGCGACCTCTGGGGATTACAGCCCCGGCAACCCTTGGGATGCGCCCGGCATGAGCATCAGCGACTTCATCTGAGACAACCAACTGGAGGCTCTGAAATCCACATCGCTCTGAAATCAAATCGCCGGGAAGTACAGACACCGCTTGACTTCCCGGCGGTTCAGAGTGATGAATGACGAGGTGCCGCGCCTCAATTCTTTGAATTGAGCCGTCGGCAGTCTGCCGAAGGCAGACCGGCAAACCATGTGGTTTGCCGTCTTTCCCCCGCAAGGGCTTTCAAATCACAAAGGAGGCAACAAAAATGTGCATTATCTGCGTATCCCCGACTGGCATAAAGCAGCCCAACATCAACACCCTTCGCACCATGTTCTACCGCAATCCGCACGGCGCGGGCTACATGTACGCGCGCGACGGCAAGGTTACCATCCACAAAGGCTTCATGGATTTTGACTCCTTCCTCGGAGCTGTCCGCTCCGAATGCTTCACCAAGGGAGACAGCGTGGTGTACCACTTCCGAATTAGCACGCAGGCGGGCGTAAACCCGGAGATGACACATCCCTTCCCGCTCTCAAATCAACCCAAGCGGATGCGGGCGCTCGACCTGACCTGCCGCTGCGGCATCGCCCACAATGGAATCATCCGGCTGACAACCGACCCGACGAACACGCGGTTCAGCGACACGGCAATCTTCATCACCGACTACCTCGCCGCCATGATTCGCAAGCCCGCCGACCTTCGAAATCAAGCTCTGCTCGACCACATCTACTTACTGGCGCACTCAAAGTTCGCCATCATGGACGCGGGCGGTTACGTCGCTACGGTTGGCGAGTTCATTGATGACAATGGATTGCTATTCAGCAACGACAGCTACGAAATGTACCGATGCAGATGAGAAAGGGCGGGGCTTCAAAATCCCCAGCCGTCCGACAAGGGCGGCCTTTTCTTGTCACAAGGGCGTTTCGGTTTCTCGCGACGTTGGCACGTGTCGGGCTTTCAAATCGCCCGTGGAAACCATCGACAGCGAGGACGAAGGCGGCATTTGCGGCAACGTGGGCGCGACACGGGCAAAGAAAAAGCAGCCTCGTCGGCTGCTTTGAAATCAGGTCGCGCTCCTTACTTGGTCATCACGTCAATGACGTATTGGATTTCGCTGTCTTTGACTCGGAACCGCACCAGCGCCCGGCTTCCGTCCTTCGCCGTGTACTCGGCTTGGAAGGGCTCCGTCCAGAGCTCCGTCAGGCCGGGGCAGTGTTTCCGTGCCGCGTTTCGGTACTCTCTGAAATCCTCGTGCCCCTGCTCGTCCAGCCACCGCTGGTAGAGCGACGTCAGGAAGGGAATGTGCTCGTGCGTAATGATGTCGATGTGTTCCTCGATCGTTTCTGGAAGGTACCCGTCGATTTGTTTCTGCACACATGCCCAGTCCTCGATGGGCAGCGGGTTCCGCATGAAATCCAACATCGCCTCGTCTGTGCCGCACTGGTCGCAAATGTAGATGTCCACGTGGCGGCTGAGCGCGTTGGTGTGAATCATGTCCTTCATGGTTTTCCGACCGCAGCGTGGGCAAGGGAGATGCCCGCCCGCAAGCTGGCTGGCTTTCAAATCAACCAGCCGTTTCTGTATCCGCTCGTTCATACCGCATCCTCCTTGATTGGCAGCTCTCCGGTGACGAAGGCGTGATAGACGCGCCCGCCATCCCGTACTGCCTGTCTGTATACCTCAAAAACCAATTCTCCGTGATATGCCATCATGGCAGACATCAGAGGCTCCAAAGCAAAGTCATCGTTGCCCAGCTTTTGAATCAAGCGGGCCTGCTCGCGTTCGATTTCCGACCGCGCTTTGGCATAATCAGGAAAGTTGTCAGGCGCGCAACGCATAATTTTCTCAATAGCTTCCACTCGCCAACTGGCTATATCCGTCGAATAACGCTCCAGTTCGCCCAGCAAATCGGAATTACACTTATCATTTGGCATCCGCACTCACCTCCTGATTCGTTCGACGGAGTGCCGCGTACTTTTCTCTGTGCTTGATTGCGGCTGCGTCGGTAGGAAACGCGCTGTGACCTTTAAGGTTGCGGAGCAGCAATCTGCGCTCCTCTTTCAAATCCGCGCCGCCGTAGCCAAGCCGCAGGAGCCAAGCCCGCATGTAATACTTCTCGTTTTCGGAGTCCTGTAACTCGGCTTTTACGCGGTGCGCGGCCTTTGCGGCGTGAATGATTCGCCCGACCAGTCCGGCATAGGCCGTCCAGCGATCAGGCTGTGCATCGTCGTAGGGAAAGTCCAGTGTTACGATACCGCACTCATAGCCAAAGCCCGTAAGCTCACCCAGCGCTTCGAAATCGTGCAGCAGGTCGGAGAATGCTTCCGGCGTTTCTGGTGTGTAATCCTTGAGCCGCGTGATCAGACTGTCGGGAATCGTCAGCCGTCCGTCCATCGCCGCTTTGTTCAGCAGGTGCTGTTCGCTGTAAAGCATATGCGTAAGGTTCATCAGTTGCATGACCGTCATCTCGGCGGGAATGGAAATCAGATAAGCATCAGCGGTCGGTGTGTTCTCCAGGGCTTGAGCGGTATCGGTCGGGGCTTTCAAATCCTCTTTGGCGGCAAGCACTTCCGAATTACCGACCGTAGGTTCTTCATCAGTAGGCGTTACATTTGCTTCGGAATCGACTGTCGGCTCCGCAGCGCCCTGTGCCACACGCCAGCCTTGCTCGATGAAGAATGGCATCAGGGTTTTCATCGCGTCGACGTTCGTAATTTCGATGTTGCCCTCCCGGTCGATGGTGACGCAAGCGCCTATGCGGTATGCGCAGGTGGGAACACCGGCGTAAGCCACCGGCGCGCCCAACAATTCCTCCGAAATCCGATTAGCCAGCGCCTTGCGGTTGGTCGTGATGTTGGTTTGGATCGTCATTTGGCGTACCTCCTTGTTTTTGGTATGCCATATATCACTCTTGTCGGCAATGAAGTCAAGCTAAATGTCGAGGTTTCTGTATCGCTTTGAGAATGGAAACAACTATGCTCGGGTTCTGTCAGAAAGAGAAAGCCCTCACGGGTTTTAAATCCGCGAGGGCTTTCTGTATGCTCTTGGCGATTGTAATCATATCATAGGGAGCGACTCCATTTCTACTGATTTTACTCCAATCTTTCCGGCACACGCAAAATCTCCAGCGCACGCCCATGCAGACGGTAGATGTTGGATGGGCAATATCCCAGTTCGTCTGCAATCTCTTCCCATGTTTTGTAGCACAGATACCGCAGCTCCAAAATCAGCTGCTGGTCGGGGTCGGAAAGCTGGCCAATCACGTCCCGCGCCTCGCGTTTCAAATCGACCAGCCTGTCGATGTCGTGATTGATTTCGTTTTCCAAATCGACAATCTTGCAGATTGTGTCCTCGAGGCGATGCACATTCGGCGAATCGCTCCGGGGCATGTCCGACAGGGTCGCGGTCGCCTTAGTCGAGGTTTCCCGCAGCTTCATTACCTGTTCGAGCTTGCTGTTGATGCGCTGGTCGATGTGGAAAGCTTGGGAAAGATACTCCTTCGCGTTCATCAAATCTCGCTCCTCCATGGCATCTTGCCACCGTAGTATTTGTCCGCGATACACTGTTGTTCGACCGTTGACATCGCGCACAGTTTCTGATTCAAGCGCGCCTCATCTCGATTGGCCTTCCACATAGGTTTGTAGAAGGGACACGACGCATAATTGGCGCATTGGCTTACATTCAGCGCGTTACACTTTCCGCCGCGCCGCATGGCAAAGCAGCGTTCATTCATCCCCGGTCACCTCCCGGCAGGCGGTATCAAATCGACGCACGGGGATTTCGAGCCGTTTGGCTTCCTGAATCTCCATCGCCATCCCCATCGTCGGATTTCCAAACGCCCAAAGCGCATCACAGCGGGCGAGCAATTCCAAGCCGAGACACAGTCCGGCATCGCGCTCGGCGGGGACATCGTCGTTCAGGAATTGCGTGAACAGCAGGTGCGGGGCAAAAGGAATGCCGCCCTGCTCGAAAGCAAAGCGGCAGTATTTCCGCGCATTTAGTGTGTTGGTTTCCACGTCGCCCCTGTAGGGCGAACAGATAAAGACGAAAGGTCGATTCATATCATCACCTCGTTTCATTCAAAGAGCGCCATGTGTCGGAGGGCATCGTAGCTACTTGCCAACCGATGCCTTCCAATGCCGTGGCGCGGTCGTAGCTTTCCAAATCCTGCGACGCGCGGGTGATAGCGTTGGACAAACCGTACATGGATAAGTCGCCGCCCGATATCAAGTGCTGGAGGATGCCATCCTGTTCGGTATTGTTGAGTCCGAACCGCTCCCCGGTCAGCTCGATCACCTTGGGCACGCTGCCCGTGATCGGCACGCCAACCGCCTCGCGCAGCTTGTCTACTACGCTTTGGAATCGCGCCTCTTCAACAATCCCGCGTACCGTGTCGCGCAGCTTGAGCATGAACGCCTTATCATCTGCTTCCATTGTTTCATTGCTGAACAGTTCCCATATGGATTCCTGTTCGCGCCCGATATGATAACGCTTCTGACCAAGATCAGCGACGGCCATACCGTTGGAGCACACTAGCCTGTATACCAGCGGCATGACGCTCACCGAGCCAAGCCCGACCTCCGAATTGGAAATCAAGATGCCTGCCTGCACCACGTCACCCGGCACAACCTCCGCTTCCAGCCGATGATTGACGGCTTTCAGATACATGCGGTTTTCGGTGATCTCACAGCTTTCTATGTGCACGCCTTCCATCTCGCCGATCACAGGCAGCGTCGCCGTGGCGATCTCGTAGTTGTCGATGCGGCGATAACGGTCGCTTAAGAACGCGCGGGCATTCCCGTCCAGCGTGCGAATGGTTTGGCGGCTGTCCCGTGTACCCAGCCAACCGTTCACATTGTCAGCCAGCAGCGACGGCAGTTCGCGCTGCATCTTGTCATAGTATTTCGAGGGAATCCCCAGCGCGGAGCCAACCTGTCTGTGGAACAGCCCCGTCATCCCGAATCGCTCGTTACGGTCGCCGCCGTCCGCGTGGAGTAAAGATAACGCCGAGGCATCGTCGCTTATACGAATCGCCCCGGCGTTTACGATAAAATCACGCTTGCTGTGGCTTTGCCGTTCCAATTCGGCGGCCACCTCTTGCAATGTGCGTCCCTGTTTCATGTTGCTCTCCTCCTTAGTCCTGAATCGTAAGCAGCCTTGGGTCAACGGTTCCGATACCGCCCGAACGATTATAGGCTTTGACAATCGCCAGTGCGTGTGCGATGTCAGAGGACGAACGCTGCTGGCGGCGCGCCTCATCCCGCAGTTCCTCGTAGCTGATTCCGCGCAGCCGTTTGATGAATCGTTCGCGCCTGTAGTCGTCGCCGTACTCCCGCAGAAAAACCGCCGCGCCGCCAAGGATGTAGCTGGTCAGGCTCCACGCCGCGCCGTCCCATGTATCCACGATCAGGCGGAGCAACGCTTCGTAATCGTCCGCGCCCAACGCGGAGTACAACCTGTACGCCTTGGCGATGGCGGCAATGACGTTCTTGGTCGCGCTGCCTTCGCTCTCGGCAAGAGACAGTCCGACCTTTGCGGTGATCGCGCGGAATGCCTCCGCCTCCGCGCTGTGGGAGATCAGCATCGCCCGCATGCGCACGCCAAACGCCACATCCTTCGATTCGCCCGTTTGCAGCGCGAACAGATAGGCTTCCTCCTCGTAGGTGAGGCCGTGGTACACCTTGCAATCGACCATGAAGGGCTTGTCGTCATGAATGCGCTTCAATGCGGCCAACGTGTGTGCGCCGTCAAACACATAGAAATGTCCGTCTCGGTTGGACACTTTCACGGTGTTCACCAACCGCGCGTCAAATCCGGCAACAATCCGATCCACGCGGGCAATGTCAATTTTTCGCTGGTAACTCGCGTCTGTTTCCAGCAGATTGTTCATCAGGCGCTTGTACTCGTAGCCGCACTGATCGTCACACATGGTCATGGTCTGTTCAGCGGCGGGCGCGGTTTTGGACTCCAAGATAATCGGTCGGGCATATCCCGTCCGGCGCGCGTTCTTATTTTTCCTACTCATGATCTTCCATCTCCTTCAGTCTGTTTTCTACGAGCCGCTCCGCTTGGGAGGCGATGCCGTCCAGCAGTTCAAGAATCGTATCGTTATTGGTTTGCGAAGCCATGCCGCCCGTGTACAGGCGCATGGCGGTTTTGACGTTGGCGAGAAAGCCGTCTCCGGCGAATTTCACCAGATCGACAATGTGCGCGAACATATCCGGCTCATCAGGTAGCGGCGTAGTCACATGAATGGGCGCGCCCTTGTACATCACCATGCCGGGAACAGGCTGTGTTTCCACGGGCGCTGTTGTCTGCGAAGCGACCTCGGCGGCAGCTTTCGCGGCGGCTTCGACCTCTACCTCGCACTGCTTGCACAGCGCGGAAAAGCCGTGACGGTTCGACGGAATGTTGAAAGCAGATACGGGCTTCTCCTGCTGGCAGCGTTCGCAAACCTTCGTCTCGCCGTCGTGCTCCTTTTGCATGAGCTCGGTGTACGCTTTATTGATAGAAACGTCGCCTCGGCGGAGGCGCTGCTTGGTTTCATCGTCGGCAGAAGAGGCGATCTTCTTGACCTTTTTGATGGTGTCGTGGGAAACGCCAGCGATGTCGGCGAGCTTTTTGCGCGTCTCGCCTTTTTCAGCTTCCGCAGAATTCTGCGTAAGCTGGGGTGATTCGCCACCTGTGGAAGTTGCTTGTCTCGCTCTCGCTTGCGCTTTCATGAGCGGCTCAAAACGCAACGCCAATTCGCCTTTCTGGTAAGTAGTCAGGTTGCGCCGCCCCAACTGTGTCTGAATCATCCACATGAGCGCCGTATCCCGATCTGCAAAATCCTTCTCCAGCACAGCGAAAGGTATGCTGTGTTTCTGGCAGATGTCGTAGCGGTTATGTCCATCCACGATTGTATCATTCCAGACGGTCAGCGGACTTTCGCAGCCGTTGGCGACAACGCTGTCCTCCAGCATTTGTCGTTCTTCGTCCGTGAGTGGCGGAATCAGGTCGCGGAATTCCGGGTCGATGGTCAGGGTGCGGAGTTCCTTGGTTAACCTCAGTTCTTCCATGGTCATGCTCTCCTTTCATCGTCAGCAGAGCCGAATCACGGCTCGCACATCGTCCACGCTCTCGACACGGCGGGCTATCCCGCCCGCGCGGTTGATTTTGTCGAGGGCGCGCTTTTGCAGTTCCGTCAGCTTGCCGCCGGGGAGTTTCGCCTCAAAACCGAGGAAGCGTCCCTTGTAGCAGCAGATGATATCCGGCACGCCCGATGTGCCATAGGGGCCGCCATGCTCTTTGAAAAAGAAAACGTCGCTTCCCAGCGACGCAAGGTATTTCTTGATGGCGGCGACGATATCACGTTCGAGCAAATCACATCACCCTCTCATAAAACCAGTGGAGCACGAACGCCCCGAACTGTGTTGTATTGATGTACTTGAGCCGCTCGTAGTCATACACGTCATGCGTTCCCGTACCCGCCATGTACACTGTCACCGGCACGTCGGGCGCGTCGGTATCCACCATCGCCCACAGGCATGGCGTTCCGTCCTGTATCTGAATCGTAAGCACACGCTTGAGCGGGAGCTTCACCATCTGCACAGGCGACCATTCCAGTCTGTACTTGTAGATTACATTCATCACAGCACCTCCTGTAGCTTCGCTTTTACCGCCGCCAGCAGCGTGTTCTGGTCGGCAGCTTTGTCATGCAGAGCTTTCATGACCTGCTCATCCATCGTGCCCTTCACCACCAAATGGTGAATCACAACCGTGTCTTTTTGCCCCTGCCGCCAGAGACGAGCATTGGCCTGTTCATACAGCTCCAAGCTCCAGTTCAGGCCAAACCAGATAATGGTCGAGCCGCCATGCTGGAGGTTCAAACCGTGGCCGGTGGAGGCGGGCTGTGTCACCGCGACCGCTATCTTTCCTTCGTTCCAGTCCGTCATATCCTGTGAAGTTTTCAGCTCACGGACGCCGCTGGCATTATCCTGTGACCATTTACCGAAACGCTCCTGAATGCGGATCAGATCATGCTTGTACAGATACATCACCAGCACGGGCTTACCGTTGGCGGCTTCAATTAAGTCCTCCAGCGCATCGAGTTTTTTGTCGTGGATGACGCGAATGTTGTGGAACTCATCGTAGACCGCGCCGTTGGCCAATTGGAGGAGCTTGCCCGCCAGCGTCGCGGCGTTTACCGCAAGCACATCGCCGTCCGCGTAAGGCAGCAGCATATCGCGTTCCATCTGCTTGTAGAGCTTCTCCTCCTTGGTGGTGAGCGTCAGCTCCACGATGTTGTCCACGCGTTCTGGCATCTGTAGATGATCGGTCGCGCGCATGGACACACAGATGTCGCCGATACGCTTGTAGATTTCATCCTCCGCGCCGAGCTTCAGTTCATGCTTATAGGGCAGCCAGCTATTTGGGGTGGTGAAGAACATATCCACATAGCTGCGCATCGTCCGACCGAGGCGAACGCCGCGATCCAGCAAGAAAATCTGCGGCCATAAATCCTCGAGGCCGTTGGGCGCTGGTGTGCCTGTCAGCCCAACGACGCGGGAAAACTGGCCGATGACACGCTTCAGCGCAATGAACCGTTTCGCACGGCTATTCTTGAAAGACGAAAGCTCGTCGATCACCAGCATATCGAAGGGCAATCTCCGACCGGCATAGTGCTTAACGAGCCATTCCACATTTTCACGGTTGATGATATACAGATCGGCCTTTCGGGATAGGGCGGCGACGCGCTCCGTGGGTGTGCCTACGACAACGGAGAAGCGAAGGTGCTTCAGATGATCCCACTTTTCGATCTCCTGTGGCCAAGTCGAACGCGCTACTCGGAGCGGGCAGATTACAAGCACACGGGATATCTCGTAGGAATCAAAGAGCAGATCATCAATCGCTGTCAGCGTGATAACTGTTTTGCCAAGCTAAAGGCCCATATCTAGAAAGACTGCGGCAGTTGGATGTGTCTTGATGTAGTCAATAGCATACTGCTGGTAGTCATGTGATATGAACTTCATTCGGCATCACCTCCCATCGCATCGAGCTTTTCAAGCTCGTTAATGAACCAAGTCAGTTTAGCGTGATACTGCACGTGCGCACTCTGAGAACGAAAAACCATAAGATTCTCAGGAGCATTGTTTCTCTTGTCACCATCCATATGGTGAACGACCTCTCCCAGTTTCAAGTTGCGACCCAGCATTTCCTCGGCGACAACTCTGTGCTCGGCTTTTCCAAACACCTTGGCGTAGCCCTTCCCAGCGCCCTTTCCCAATCGTGCTTCCCTCAGTTTAAATCTCGTTTCGGGAATCATTCTCGTGGGGTTTAGCGCCTTGTTCATTGCGGTGAAATGAGCGCCCATCTTTGTACAATCCTTCAACGTCTGATACGTCGTAGGATTTTTTGCTTTGTTGCTGAAATCCGCAAGGCACTGTCGAGAACAAAAGATATGTTTCTTTCCTCGTATCTGACAGGCAAGTCTTTCAACTGGTTTACCACACCAATCGCACGACAAAATTATTATGGACACCTCCTGTTCAAAACTCGGGAATTATTGTGCTCCCAGATCACCTATGCGGTAGCAAACTTTGGCGGTAGCCCTCCACGATTTGCACGCACATGGGTTATCTGGGAGCATGATGGTATTCTACAGATTTTTAGTTGTTCATCTGCCTGTTATCAGATACTTCCTCGCGCGCGTATACAGGCATAAGCGCTTTTTACTTCCTTCTATCTGCTTTTTTTCCAACCAATCAAATATAGATAGTGGTAATGAGTAACAAAACGCCCTTTGACGGTTTTCAGCTTCCTATTATAAGCGCCGAAAATGAGCTCTGTTACTCCGGCATTACCATCGTTACTACCGTTTGGGTTGGTAACGGCGAGCCTGTTACCTTCGAAATCAGGTAACAGGATAGTAGCGGTAGAAAGTAATATCAAACGCGGTCGAAGCTGCGCTGTAGACCGTAGAGCGGAAACCTTCGCGACCCGGCTTTGTTGCAGGCGCTCCGTTCCCAGCCGCCGATGCGCTGGAGCATCCCAAAAATCTCATAGGCGTCGGTGCGTTTGAGCGATGCGGAGTCTTTGCCCAAGCACTCGCACCAGACCTCCAGCGCGCACACCGTTTTGCGGCGTACCGTGCCGGTTCTGTTGCCGCCTGTGAACGGATCGTCGCGCAGGAAGCCGCGACGCTGGGAGAGATCCATTTTGTCCCAATCATCGGGCAAAAGCGTATTGAGGTATTCCGCGATGAGACCTTCGCGCTCGTCGGATTCCAGCGCAGCGCTTTGTTCGAGCTTTGCCATGTTCTCTTCCTCTGCGGTCAGAAACAGCAGCTCGCCCGCGCGGTAGTTGACGATGCTCTCCGCCCAGATTTGCTCCACACAGTCGATCTGCCACGGGCGCTTGCAGCCTTTGACGGCAGCGCCTTCGCAGGTGACCGGCCAGAAACGACGATTGCCGGTGATGTCGCGCAGGAATCCGTCGCTGTTGTTCGTGCTGCCAACGATCACGCACTGGCGTGGATGTTCCTCGACGCTGATGCCGTAGCTGGGGCGGTATTTATCGTCCTGCCGGGAGAGGAACGCCTTGAGCGTTTCCACGTCCAGCTTTTTGAGACCCGCGAGCTCGCCAAGCTCCAGAATCCAAGCGTTCTGCATCTTTTCCGGCGCGGTTTTGTCGCGCATGTCCGCGATGGAAAGAGAATCGGAGAACCATTTCCCGGCGAGACGGGAGAAAAACGTGCTCTTGCCAATGCCCTGTCTGCCGTTGAGTACCAACACATAGTCGAACTTGATGCCCGGTTCATAAATTCGGGCGACGGCGGCGGCAAGCACTTTGCGGATGACCGCGCGGGTATAGAGCGTGTCCGCCGCGCCGAGGTAATCCACCAGCAGGGTATCCACGCGCCTGACGCCGTCCCACGCGGGAAGGCTGTTCAGCCATTCGCGGATGGGGTGATAGCTGCGTTCGGCGGCGACGGCGGCTACCGCATCCTTGAGCTTGCTGGGCGACCAAAGCCCATAGACCAGATCGATATACCCGCGCAGCGAGGAGGTGTCATATTCCGTCCAACCGCGCTTCATCTGCAGCCACGGGAGGCGATGCTCTTCGTTGCCTTCGTCACCGTAGCCGCCTACCCGCACGTCGATGGTGGAGGATAGCAGGTTGTAGGCGATGCCCCGCAAGCGTGTGTCACAGCGGATGATGCGGATGAGGTTCTGGAGGTTGTCCTTCACCTTGCCCTGTTTGTCGATCTCCAGACCGTCCTGCCAATTGGGGTCGTCGTAGGACGGGCGGGGACGCGGCTTGGTCTCTTGGGGCAGATCGGAGAAATCCTCCTGCGCCTGCTGCTGGCGTTCCTCCGCCAGTTGACGCTTGGTGGCTTCATCATTCGCGGCGTATTCCTGCATCGCCTTCATGCTGGCGTGCTCGTCGGGGATCATCTCGCCTGTGGCACACGCCTGTTCCGGCGTGAACAGGTGGCGGCGCACGAGGTCGAAAGCGTTGCACAGATGCCCGCCGGCGGGGTCGGTCGCGTGGTGGGAGAAAGCGTACTTATCGTCATAGACCACAAGACCGCCTGTTGTGCTGCCGCCAACGAAAGTGTATCGGTCGTCAAAGGGCGTCGGGGTATATTTATCCTTTAGGGTGGTATCCAGCACATCGGTGATCGTATGTGCCCGGCAGAACGCGCCGATGATGCCGCGCTTGGTGAGCGGGTCTTCCTGATGGGATACGTTGGCGCGAACGCGCTCCTCCACAGGACGGGTTGTCGGCCAGAGAGACGCGTCCTTCCAGTCGGCGTAGGTGGCGAGTACCACATCCGCATCAAGAAAAGGCGCGTCGGAATGACGGAACACGAACTCGCCGTCCTCCGGCGTACTCGGCCAGTACATGAGGCGGGTCGGCTCGAACGTGGTCGGGTCAAAACGAGTCAGCGTCAGATCGTCGGCAATGCGACGGGAGATCGCGGCGTACTCGTCCGGCGTGACCGCGCGAGACAGCGGGATGATAAGCCGGAGACGCATTTTCTCCGGAGTGTGGCTGTGGGTGGAATAGAGCGCATAAGCATTTATGAACATCATATCCAGATCGTCATACACGCCGGGGTCAGCGTTATCGATGTCCAGGCAAACGAGGCAACGATTAACGACTGAGACGTTGTTCCGCTTGCCGTTTTTCAGATACCCGCCGACAAAGCCGCCAACGTCCTTCACCGTATCTCTGTCGTTTTTGCTCATCGCGGCGTATTCTTCCACTGTCTCACGGGTCCGGGTCGTGGTGGCGAGCTTATCCAGAAACTCGCTCCACAGGAATTCTTTGTTCTGCCATTGGGTTGCTCTCCGGCTTCGCCCAACGGCGATCAGGAGCTTTTGGTCATGGGTTACCTGCATGTGGGTGCCCTCCTTCAAACTATGGTTAAAGAAAGAACAGCCATTGCTGACTGCTCATGAGTTACAAGAACAAACTGACAACAAATCATAACGGAAGTTGGTCATGTCTTTTGATAGAAAGCCATCTCATCGCCATCCGCGCGAAGGGGAAGACCATCCGCCCACGCGGGCACGCGAGCCATGATCTCGCAGGCTTCCTCGACGGAGCCTTGACCGATGGGGGCTTCCATAACAGCTTCGTCATGGACATGGAACACGATGGGATAGCCCGCCGCTTCAAGATTCATCATACCGTGCGCCAACAGATCACGTGCAATGCTCTGGGTACAGTTTTCCGCGAGCTTGCCGCCGAAGGTTTCTTGAATGACCAATTGACCGTTAGCAGCAGGCGCGAGGTAACCGATGCCGCTGTTGCCGAAGCGGTTGGACACAAAGCGCGGTGAAATGTAACACAGGCGGCGGCCAGCAGGAAGCTGGATGAACATGCGGTCATCCAGCCAAAAGAGCGTGAGCCTTCCGACGCGGGCGGAGGTGTGTTTCTCGATCACCTCGCGGGCGGCGCGATCCAGCGCACCCCAGAAAGCGACGATGTGCGGATTCGCCGCGCGCCAAGCGTCCACCAGCGGCTGCATTTCCTCCTCCGGCATTTTTGCGCCCATAGCCTTTAGCGCGCCGACACCGCCGCTGTAACCGCAGGACAGCGTTGCCTGCTTACCCTTTTGCCTGTATTCATAATTCGGATTACCCTTGACGATGGTTTCCTTCGGCACCGAGAACATGCGCGCCGCTGTCGCTTCGTAGATTTTCCCGCGCCCGCGAAACTCCTCCAGTACCCATTCCTCACCGGCGAGCCAAGCAAGCACACGAGCCTCAATCGCGCTGAAATCTGCCACGATAAAGCGGCAACTGTCCTTCGGAATGAACGCCGTGCGGATGAGCTCGGAAAGCGTGCTCGGCGCAGAGCCGAACAGCAACTCTAGTAGTTCTTCATCACCGGCTTTGACAATCTCACGGGCGAGAGCCAAATCGGGCAGATGGTTTTGTGGGAGGTTTTGGGCCTGTACGAGCCGCCCGGCCCAGCGCATGGTGCGCGACGCGCCGCCGAATTGCAACAGCCCATGAACACGCCCGTCGCGGCACACTGTTCGTGCCATCGCCTCATACTTTTTCACCGAGGTCTTTGACAGTTCAAGGCGAAGGTTCAGCAATTCGCCGACAATACCGTCTGCACTCTTCGCCTTTTCCTGTACAATCTTTTTGGCGAGGGATTCCATCGGCATATCTTGATCGGCCAGCCAGACCTTTAGCTGTGAAACACTTCCCGGATTCTCAAGCCCCGTCAGTTCCTTCGCCCGCAGGAACGCTTGCGTCGAAAACGCTTGATCTACCGACATCGCCTGTTTCACCAGCAGTCTGTCCACCCGGACACCCCGGTCGTTGATGCGCTGATCGAGGGCGTACAACTCCCACTCATGCTCCGGTAGCGGATGGGCTTCCAGCGCCTTACGAACGGCGCGTTCTGTTTCCACGTCCTGCGCGTTATATTGCTTGTACACCGCCCATTTGTCAGGAGCATGTTTGGGCAGATTTCGCGTGCGACCGTCGTTGGCCTTCGTCGCTTTGCAGGGAACGGAGAAGTAGCGGATGAGGTCTTTGCCTTCCTCCATCTTTTTCTCGGTCACATTCAGCGCCACGGCTGCGTCGCCCAAGCGCGCAGGCAGCGTCAGGTAAGCCGCCATCACTGCGGTACACCGCCACTGCGCGGGATCGAGCCAATGCCCAAGATACTTGGCCTTCATCGTTCAGGACACTGAGGCCATCATGACGCTTTTGACAAATACTAAGGTGCTCGAAGCTGAGGCCGCAAAGCTGCGGGAAGACATGGAGGTTACGACTGAACTCATGCGGAAAACCATTGACCAAAATGCCATCATGGCACTCAGCCAAGATGATTACAATGAGCACTTCGCCAGCCTCACCGACAGGTACCAGAAGGCCTACAGCCGGGTAGCGTACATCGAAGAGGAATGTGCAAAACGAAAAGCCCAACACCGGAAATTGAGCGATTTTGCTAAGGCGCTAATGGATAGCGATGCAATGGAGCCGGAGTTCTCATCTAACCTTTGGAACGCATTGGTCGAAACCGTAACGGTCGGCAGCCACGATGAGATGAAATTCGTGTTCAAGAATGGTGCCAAAATTTCTGCTTGATGTTTCGGTGTGATACCGAGGTGATCGGGTGGTATTTGCTGGGCAATTCAATACTCGTCGAAACTGATGGATAAAAAATATCAGGAAGTGGAAGAATGTCTACTTGAGATGTGGAATACGCTAAAACGATGGGAGGCGAGCACATGAAAGAATTCTGCATTGTCCTGTCAAAAGTTATCCGTAAAGAAGTTTGTATTACTGCAGCTTCTGAGAATGAAGCTATGGAAAGAGTGCAGCTGCTTTACGAATCTGGTGATGTGGTTTTTGATTCCAGTGACACAGAACATGTGAATGTTCATCCAAAATACTAAAAACTACATAAGGGGGGTGGACTTTCAGGTCTAATTCATGTAAAATAATAATGGCTATATATGGATAGCTTGATCTAAGCTATCCTTTTTACCGATTTTTTTACCGGAGTGTTGATCCTAATGGAAACAAGATGTAAGGTTTTTACCCCACTAGACGTTGCCAACCAAATGCTGGATTTGGTTGGCTTTATGGGTGATGTTTATGGCAAGAGAATTGTTGAAAACTCTTGTGGTGAAGGCAACATTCTTTACGCTATAGTGGCTCGGTATATAGATTCCTTAAAAGGACAAAGCACTGAATATATTCGACAGGGACTAGAGCATGACATCATTGGATTTGATATTGATGAGGATTGCTGTGAAAAGGCAAAAGCGAAATTAGATGAACTTGCGAATGAATATGGAATTATAAACGTCAAATGGAATATCGCTTGCATAGATACACTCTTGCTAAAAGTTGATCAAGAGTATGATTTTGTTGTTGGGAATCCTCCTTATATATCCTATAGAGATCTAGATACACAACGTCGCGAATATTTGAGGGAGAACTTTAATTCGTGCAAAGTAGGTGCATTTGATTATTGCTATGCATTTATAGAGCACGGACTAACTTCCTTAAAGCCTGATGGCAAAATGATATATTTGATTCCGAGCAGCATTTTTAAAAATGTGCATGGAAAAAAGTTAAGGGAATTGATGCTGGATAATCTTACTGCGATATATGACTATACTTCAATAAAGCTATTTGGAAAAATACTCACTTCATCTGCATTGATAATTTGCAACAAAAATTGTAGATGCAATTGCATTCACTACGAAGATATTGCAGCCAAAAACAATCGGGATATTCCTAAAACTCAGCTTAGAGATAAGTGGGTTTTTTCCGAAATGACAGATGAACAAAATCCCGAGAACAGAGTACGATTTGGTGACTTATTTTCCGCTTCCATTGTGGTTGCAACGTTGCTAAATGCGGCTTTTGTTGTATCTAATTACGACGCACTAGATGACAGCTATCTGAAGTGTAAAAAATATAAAATAGAAACAGAACTTACTCGTGTTGCTGTCAGTCCGCGTAACATGAGAAGCGGCAAACAAGAGAGAATAATATTTCCATATTACTACACAAACAATACCTTACAGAGATATTCTGAAATTGAGTTTTGTGAAAAATTTCCATGTGCTGCAGAATATCTCAACAGCTATAGAGACCGACTCGATAAGCGCAACGCTGATAAGCAAGCTAGCTGGTTTGAATATGGTAGGAGCCAAGCGCTACGTCATCTCAATCAAGCTAAGTTATTGGTTTCGACGGTTATAACCGGACGAATTGAAGTTTATAACCTAGATGCTGAATGTATACCTTACGCAGGAATTTTCATCACACCCGTTGGGGATGCCCCTTTGGATGTTGCTCGTCAAGTGTTGACTAGCCCTGAATTCATGCAGTATGCACTAGCTATAGGAATATGTGCTAATGGGCATTCTGTGAGAATATCGCCTAAAGACATCGAAAATTACGAGTTTGTAATGCAAGAGGAGCGAAATTGATGGCAGAGAAACTTCAGTATAAAATATCGTCTCGTGCGACCATTTTACTAGGTCGAGAAAGTATCTCTCGAATTGAAAGTGCCGTTACAGAGATTGTAAAAAATACTTACGATGCCGATGCCACCATGTGTTTTTTGACATTTGATTTGCCAAATGATTGCATTTATATTCTAGATAATGGTATCGGTATGACGCGAGAAGCAATTGAAAACAACTGGATGCTTATTGGAACAGACAACAAGAAGCTTGAGTATCGTTCTGCTAAAGGTCGAGTTAGGGCTGGGGAAAAAGGTATTGGACGCTTTGCGTTGGACCGTTTAGGTAGCAGCTGCGAAATGTACACAATGACAGTTGATGCTGGTTCTGTTTTGCATTGGGCTACAAATTGGGAAATGTTCGAAGAGAGCGGTAGACTTTTAGAGGATATGTATGCAACTATTGAAGACTTACGTTCGGATATTTTGGGCTGTCTTTCAGAAAAGATTTCTAGTAGGGTCCGAGCATTTTGCGCGCTCCAAAACAATCTTGATACATTCAAGTCAGGCACATGTTTTGTCATCAAAAATTTGCGTGATCGCTGGAGCACACAAGAATTACGGGAACTTGAGAAGTCACTGGAAGTATTGCTCCCACCTGCCAATTCTGGCGAATTCATTATCGCTATTCAAGATAGTATTAATGACGATTTTCGTATTGTGAATGATGTAATAACTGAAGAATATGATTATAAAATTCGTGCAAAAAGTGATGGTAAGGTTGTAAATATTGAACTTTTTAGAAACGAGTTTGATTATGAACACATACCAAAAGAGGCTTGGAATGAAGAAGCGTTTCGCATAGAGCCCTATCGATATCAAGATTTTAAAAAAGGACGTTTTGTATATACTCTTGCTCTTGAGAATCTTGCCAACGTAGCAGCTGATTCTGCTAAGAATTCTGTTGAATCGATTGGTCCTTTTGAATTTGAATATGTCTTCATGAAATTAACGCTGTCAAAGGTGTCGCGAGAAGTGTATTTCGCAAGAGATATAAGCAAGAACAGACACGCGTGGATGCAACTACACTCTGGAATAAAAATATATCGCGATGGATTCTGGGTAAGACCGTACGGTGATCCTAACGGTGCATATGACTGGCTAGGCCTTGATGCAAGGCGAGCACAAAATCCTACTTCTGTATCGCATGAATCAGAAACTTGGACTGTACGCAATGCACAAGGGTATGGCATTGTGTCTATCTCTCGTGTTCAGAATCCATTTATTATTGACGTTTCGAGTCGAGAAGGATTAGTGAACAACGAGTCATTTAAACTGTTTTGCAAGATACTAACAGGAATTATTGCTTATTTCGAGAAGGATCGAGCACATATCGCCCGTGGGTTAAAGTTTTATATTGACAAAGTTAATGAGACAGAGCGTATTAAGCAACAAGGCCTAGAGATTGCAGAACGGTTCCTTCAAAATGCTGAGCCTCCGGTTAAGACAGGAAACGAATCTTCTATTGAACAGGGGGAAGCAGAAAAAAAGTCAATAGAAGAAACAAAAATATTAGCACAGGCAGTGAAGTATTACCAAGAAGAACGCGAGGAACTGGTGTCGGAAATATCGCTTCTGAGATCCCTTGCTACTAGTGGTTTAATTACTGCATCCATTGTACACGATTTAAAAAGTCTGAGGGCGAATTTGGGTGTGCGCGTTGATAACCTGCGTACTTCGATAGAGCGAGGTGAGCCTGTCATAATTGACCGTCGTCTAAAAACGATGAAGAATGACGATGAATTCATAAAAGGATGGATTTCTGTTGTCGCAACTCAGTCAAAGGCCGATAAACGGAAGCGAAAAAAGCATGAACTGTGTTCATTGGTTTCTGAAACAGTTGATTCCATAAAGCCAATACTGGAAAAAAAGATAATTGATATAGACGTTTTTGCGGATGGACCTTTTGAAAAGAAAGTGTTCCCGATAGATATTATGAGCATCGTCTTCAACCTATTAGTAAACTCCGTGGAATCATTTTCGCATTCTACAGTAAGTACCAGAAAGATCGTGATAGCCCTTTCGACCAAAGATGAATTTGTTTTCAACTATTCAGATAATGGTGCAGGGTTATCCGAAGGATTTAATGATCCATATGATATTTTTAGGTTTGGTACCACGAGCAAATATGATATTAATGGCGATCCTGTGGGTACGGGCATGGGCATGTATATTGTGAACACAACATTGAGGGAATATAACTCGAAGCCCGAAATAACTAAAACAAAGGATGGCTTTGGACTTCGATTTAAGCTACAAAAGTAGGAGGAATGGTATGTTTAATTACCGTATAGGCGTTTTGGATGATGATGATTCAAAAATTATCGAAGTTGTTGATAAGCTAAATCATGCCTTTGATCATATACCGGAGTATGGCAACTATACTCTTGCTCCTGTTCAAATTGAAGTATCCACCGATAAGGATGCTACAGTAGGAGAAATAATGTCACAAAATATTGAATGCATGCTTGTAGACTACAAGCTGTCATCTTTTAAAAATGCAGGTTACACTGGTGTGGAAATTGCTAACGAGTTATGGCGACATAGAAAGTATTTGCCAGTATTCATGCTTACGTCGTTTGATGAAGATATGTATGTGCATGAGTTGTTCAGCGCATTTCAAATCTTTAACTACGAAAGATATTTGAGCGATGGACGGGAACAAGATGACATTCACAAAAAAATTGTGCGTGAAATCGAGATGAATAAAAAGAGAATTGCCGAATGGGAACGTGAATTAATCGAATTACTTAACCATCAAGGCGAAAATGCGGAGGTGGATTCTCGCATTATTGAGTTGGATTCTAAACTCGAAAGCGCTATTGATCGTCAAAACGCTATACCCTTTAAAACTAAGCAAGATCTATCTGAATCCGCGTTGTTAAGATTGGTTAATACTCTTGATAGACTGCTCGAAGGGAATGATTAGTGTGCCTTTGTTGAAAAGAAGAATTCCTAAGCACTCATATTCTGGGAATAAGTGGGTAACTATTCTAACTAATAAAAAGTATCTAGCTACAGATTTTGATCATAGATGCGCCTATTGCGATGATGCGGATAGGTTTTATGGTGGTAGAAGGAATTATCAAGTTGATCATTTTGCACCTGAATCAAAATTTCCCGAGCTCAAGTTTACGTACGAGAATTTGATGTATGCATGCCCATATTGCAACCGTGCAAAATGGGATGTTTGGGTCGGACCAGATGGTCAAACTTCGGTCGTAGATGAGAAAGGGTTTATTTCACCATGCAGTGATGAGTATTATAAGCATTTAATAAGAAATAATGATGGAACTATATTATCACTTACTCCATTGGGAGAATTTATGCGCAAGCAACTGAAGCTATACTTAAAAAGGCATTCCATTCTTTATCTTCTGGAGCAAGTGGATGACCGCTGCGATGCGCTAGAAAAGCTAATTGCTGAACGCGAACTCAGTGGAAAAAATACCACAAAACTTAAAATTGCGCATTCCGAAATAGCTACAGAATTGCGCAAATACTATAGATTGCTTTGTGAAGAATAATCAAAATTTCGATGCAAAATCGCCTAAAATATTTTAGCCCCCAATTTCTATATTTACCCCCTACCCTCAAGTTTTACCCCCTCTGCGACTTCCGCCAAATTGTATCAAATCCTATCAAGGGAGCCAAAAAGACGTAGTTTCCGCCAAAGGGAAACTACGCCTTTTTTATGCTTAAAATCGTGCTATAATCTTGGTATGGATTATGTATATACTCTTTGCAAAAGAAGGTGAAATGTTTGGAAGTTGGTAAAAAAATACAGAAACTCAGAAAGCAAAAGGGACTAACCCAAGAGCAGCTTGCAGAACAGTTATATGTTTCAAGGACGGCCATATCAAAATGGGAATCTGGCAGAGGATATCCAAGTATAGATTCGCTGAAGGAAATATCAAAATACTTTAGCGTATCATTGGATGATTTGCTGTCAAGTGATGAAATACTCACTTTGGCACAAGTAGACAGCAAGCAAAAAATTCTTCATTTTCAAGACATGGTTTTTGGATTGCTTGACTGCTCGGTTGCAATGTTTTTATTTCTTCCGTTTTTTGGCCAAAGAATTGGTGATGTAATTCATGAAGTTTCTTTGCTCTCTTTGACGCAGATACAAGTATATGTGAAAATACCTTATTTGATTGTTGTGACCGGATTGATACTTTGTGGAGTGTTGACATTAGCGTTTCAAAATTGCTCGATACTATTTTGGATGAAAATAAAAGGGAAATTATCTTTAGGATTAAGCGCTATTGCTGCCCTTATCTTTATGATAAGCCTACAGCCGTATGCTGCCATGTTCACCTTTCTATTTTTAGTAATAAAGGCTTTAATGCTGATAAAATGGGCATGACACGAATCGTATCAGCTATGTGACAACGCTACTCTACCTTTTTTGAACTTCTTCGAGTAATGTGTATATAGGCACTTTGCCAATACATTATTAGGAGGAGTTTCTTCATGAAAACAAGGAACGCTAAAAATTTTATTATATCATCGAGCTTGATGATAACTTTTATGCTATTTACGTTAATGGTTAAATTTATTGAGGTGAAACCAATTGGACCGCAAGAATCATCGGTTGGACTTGCGACATTAAATGGATGGGCACATAATTTGTTTGGTGTCAATATGACGCTTTACAATATTACAGATTGGGCAAGCATTTTAACATTGCCAATTATGTTGGGATTTGCAACACTTGGACTGTGTCAACTGATTAAAAGAAGAAGTCTATTCAAAGTAGACGGCAGTATTTTAGTTTTGGGTAGCTTTTATATGATTGTCTTAGCATTCTATCTGTTTTTTGAGTATTTTATTATCAATTACCGTCCAGTGTTGATTAACGGATTTTTAGAGGCTTCCTATCCATCCTCAACCACTATGCTTGTTATGTGTGTTATGCCAACTGCCATGATGCAATTCAAGCGCTTCATCAAAAACGACAAGGCAAAAAAGATAATAAATACATTTTGTGGTGTTTTTACAGGTCTTATGGTGATCGGACGACTTGTATCGGGAGTGCATTGGTTAACGGATATTTTAGGTGGTGCGTTACTTAGCACAGCCCTTGTGATGTTATATTTTTCCGTCAACAAATTGATTGACTCAAAAAAGTCTAACAAATAGAACATTCCTGTTATGAGCATACCCTTCCCTGCATCTATTTTTACTGAATGACCGTAGATGATATGAACATTTATTCTAAAATGTTCGAATCACCTACGGTTTTTCTCTTGTATTTACTGGGTTTTCTGTATTCCGCTGTCCTAAGGTCGAAAATCAAAACGTGCAAATTTCCGGCTCAAAACGTAAAAATCACAGCTTATGAACCCTCTTATTATAGTTTTATCAATCCTTTATGCCGACAAAATACGAAGATTCATGGTCGTTAAGCGTTTAGTGCTGAAGCGTCGCATGTGGACGTTCATTATTACAGAAGTTTATATACAGCCCCATACATTTTTGAAATCTTCCACCCAATGATAATTACGGCGGTATATCTCTTCCTTTCTCACGAAGCCGAAAAAGGATTCCATCACGGCATTATGGCGAGGACTTCCTGACGGAGAAAAGGATTGATTGGCAGTGAGCTTAGCAAGAACTTCTTAAAGGAGCACGACGCGTATTGCGGCCCCTGATCACTGTGAAAAGTTAGTCCTTTTTCTCGCAATAGACGCTTGTAACCGTTCTCATCACTCCGTTAAGAGTCAGAACGCCTATGGTAGCGCTTGCGGCCGGAGAAGCAGGTGGGATAAACTCGGCGAAGTCCATATGTTGATTCTCAAATTTTCCAAGATTGGTAATACTGTAAGCTGTAGGTTTTGAGAAGCCGAACATTTTGCTGCCAACGAAGCGGGCAGCCTTACTGTCAAAGCCGTCCAGCGCAGAGATCGCTGCCGCGTCCAGCAACGTCGGCTCCATCTGCAAGTAGCAGGCGAGTACCAGCATTTTGCTTTTCTGGTTGGACAAAGCTTTTCGGACGAGCATATGTACATCTTTCGCCTTTTCCATTGGTTCGGTCGTCCTGGTGCGGCATATGATGCCCATGGCCGTTGAATAATTGCCCAGCGCACCGCTGCGATATTCTCGCAAACGGTCGCGGATATCGGCGGCGATGATAATTCTTTTCGTGCCTGTGCGAAGATATAGCTGCGCCATCAGCCAATCGTTGATGGATATGCCGGCGGCATGGCATTGACCGCTCAGCGCCGTAAGCGACGATTCATCCATCTTATCAAAACGATAATCTACTGGATGTGTTTCCCCAAAGAATACGGAAAATTTTAGGTATTGCGCGTAAGACACGGGATGGTTTTCCTTGCGCCACCGCTTTCCAGCGCGGTCCACAAGAACCCGACTGACAAATGCAAGCTCACTCTCCTTGGGCAGATCGTCCATGGACGCGATCAGATGTTCCTCGGCAAATTTCGGCGTTTTTCCATCCGCAAGACAGTCAGTAAACTCGCAGACCAGCTCCAACAGTCCCCGCCCGTCGGTCAGCAGGTGATGCGCAGCGAACAAAAGCGTCGTGCCTTCCTGTGTCGGGCAGGAGAAAACCTTCAGCAGGCCCTCAACAAAAACGTTCCACTCAGAAATGGCAATACATCCCCACGCTTGTTCAACCTTAGTTTCATCCGCGAGAGAGCTGCATTGAATTTTGCTTTCATCCATCACATTGTAAAATAGGTTGTCTGTTCCGTCTTCCCGCTGGACAAGCGCTCGCAGGAAGGGATGCGCCGCCGCGAGAAGTTCCAGAATTTCGCGGATTTTTTGCGGCTCAAACACGCTATGAAGGGAAAAGCGGATGCCAAAGTGCATGTTGGGACACATATAATGCGCACGTTCAGATCGGATATACTGTCGATTCATCCTTTCTCCTCCAGATTTTCCTTCATGGCAATCTCATTAAGCACGCGATCCTGATGCAGTTCAACAGCGACAAGAATAAGCAACGCGGCAAAAACCACTCCCGCCAACGTGAAGGCGATACAAGCGTGCGTGCGCCAGCCTACGAGATACAGGATTCCGCCCAACCCGATCAACACACCTGTTGCCTTCATCATTTTGCCGCCCGGCCAAAGCATATTCAATTTATACCTATAATGTGTTTCATAATGTGGCGGTTCTTTTCGTGCATGCTTCATGCGCTATCCTCACAGTGGTTCCTTTCTTGTGTGCATGCTGGGCGGCAGGGACACGCTTTTATCGTTGTTTCCTTTATAAAAATCGTAATAGGCCTCCATCACAATAAACCGAATTTCTTCCCACGACCAATGAAGTGGTTGAAACGCGGTCATAAACACCACACCGTTGGCGAATATGATCAGCTTCGGATCCATCCGAGGAACCTGGTCGTCCCCCGTTTCTTCGCAGCAAGCAAACAGTCCATTTTGCGCGATTAGCCGGAAAAGATGCGTTTCTTCCAGTGCGAAGCGAATATACTCAAGCGCAAAACCTAAATCTTGAGGTAAAGGATCCGCGTCGACGGCGTCGTAAATCTGATCCAGCATAAACTCAAAGCTTTTTCCGGCAACCTCTTTTTCAAGCGCCTTCATATCGACGAATGCCTGATAGATCGGCTGCGTGGAGCAATTCATAGAGGCGGCTAGTGACCGCGCCGTGATCGTTTCAAAGCCTTTTTTCCTCGCTATTTCAAACGCTTGGTTCAAAATAGCAGCTTTTTCGATCTGCTTTCTGGGAGGCATATGCGATTTGCTCCTTTCATAACGCAGTTATATAACAATGTTATTATATGCCCCAAAAAGAATTTTGTCAAGACTTTCAACTTTTGGGAAAACGAACAACGAACTCTAACTTTTCAAACAGCCTGACCGGATCGTCTATCGCACTTGGATAGAAGCTTGTTTCACAGTAGCGTTTCCCGTCAGGGGCTTTCTGTGATTGTTTCGTCAAATGGCAGGGGTGGCAGCTCCCATCATTAAGCGCAAACGGGCGTGGAAAGCTACATGCTTTCCCACGCCCGCTCTTCTTTAAAAAGTTGGCTGATCAGAATTGCAACATGAAAGATAGCGCTTCATCCATAAAGCCCGGAAGGGGTTCATGGCCAAAATCGGGATATATACACATACGCTTATGCGAGGTTAGCTTATTATATGCCGCAAACTGAGCTGACGGCGGGCATATCGTGTCCATCATACCAATCCCCCATAAAACGTTCCCCTGAATCCGCCTGGTTAAATGCTGAACGTCAATATACCCAAGGTTTTCAAAAATCATGTCCTCATTGCGGTGCATGGGGTCATAGGCCCTGAAATAGTCGGTGATTTCCTTGTAGGAATCCCGCGCCAAGTCCATTTCCCAAACGCGCCTGTAATCCGACAGAAACGGATACATCACCACCGCGGATCGAACCTGTGGATAGAGTGCGGCGCATGCCAGTGCAAGCCCGCCACCCTGCGATCCGCCAAGCGCATGAAGCCGGGTGGCATCGATCTCCGGCATGGCGGACAGAATTTCCGCTAACCGAACCGTATCCAGAAAAATCTGACGGAACAGAAGCTTATCCGGCGAATCAAAAAGCCCGCGAATGATATGGCCATACTGCGTGTTACCCCTCACCCCTCCCCTATCCTCCGACAGACCGTATTGTCCCCGGCAATCCATGGCCGCAACCGCAAAGCCGCACTGAACAAAAGGCAGCTTATCCCACCAGTCCCCGGCGCTGCATCCATACCCATGAAATTGTAGCACGGCAGGCATGCGTGTGCCTGTGTGGGATGGGCGTAGAAACTTCGCGTGAATGCGGCTACCGCCAACGCCTGTGAAATACAGATCATAGCATTCGGCTTGTGGAAAGCTGATATTTGCCGGCACAAGCTCCCAGCTAGGCGGAATATCAGCAAGCTGCCGCAGCGCATCCGTCCAGTAAGAATCAAAGTTTTGAGGGCATGGCGTGCGTCCGCCGTAATGAATCAATTCAGTCATAGGCATGTCAAACGTTCCCATTTTTCCGCTTCCTCTCAAACACAAGGTAAAATGTATGAACCTCATAGGGATGGCTCGCAAAGGATGCTATTGCACGGCCCTCATGATGCAAAAGAGAAATTTCGTCACGCTTTGCCTCCGGCAGACCGCAGTTCCAAAGCGCGGAAAGGGCGCTGCTAAAAGCAATACTTGCCGTTCTTCTTGTTCCGCGGATATCGCGCACCCGAAGAATCATTCCATCGCCGCTAACCGCACGTTTAAGCGCCAGTATCATAAAACCATCCAGTCCATCGGGCAGCAGGTCAAAGCCTGGCAAATCCCATGTGCCGGGAAGCATCAGCGGGCGATTATAGCAGTCCTCTGCGGCAAGATGAACAGCCTCCTCGCCGACCTCTGGCCCATGCGGCCACAGACGGATACGGTAAGTAAAATCGCCGCCCATCCACTGTGGAAAGTTGGTTCCCCAGCCATTGTTAAATGCATGGCAAAACACGGTGCTAGCTTCTTCTACAAAGCGGTTGGTATGGCGCATGACCGCATCAGGCCGGAAGGCGCACAAAGGCATATCTAGTGGGAAAAAGGCGAGGCCACCCTCTGCGCCGCTTACATCCAGCCATTTCTCGGCGCATAGCAAATCACGGTTGCAGCCGGAAAGAATATCTGTTGCTGGGTTGATGACGCAGCCAAGTTTGTTCAGCCTGCATATGGACTGTGTTACGGCCAAGGGGAACATAAACTGTCCCGTTTCCAGCATCGGGGTTTTTGACTTGTCTTTTAATGTGAAACAAAAATCTACATAGGGCTTCTTATCATAAATCGTAATTCTCGTTTCAACCGCATGCGCATTGCCATAATCTGTGGCGGTTTCGTCCGTAATGGAGGCCGACGCTATCAGAGTGCTGGCGCTCCCATGCTGCTCCAGAGCCATCTGAAAGGTACGCGGTACGGATGAAACGTGCGGCTGCTCCTTGGGATAGCCCGCCTTCCCATTGTCGTTGATTCCCCAATCGGTATAGGTGCGTAAGTATTCGGTAAGGTAGCGGTCCAGATCATCCCCGGAATAGACGTCGTAACAGTATTGGCCGAACATGCCGCCGGGACGCACCCAATCGTGACCGGTCCGTTTATCAACAAGGTGGCTCAGGCAACCCGTGTCCTTATCCATTTCCAATTTTACAAACCCATTTTCAAGGCTTACAAAGGCATCTTTTTCAAAATATGTGCAAGCGGAAAGCGGTTTGGTTTGCGGTTTTTCAACCGCGCGGTACTCGACAAAGCCGGCTGCAGGAAGACTTATTGATGCGTAGCGCCGTTTCGTACCATCAAGGTGGATTGGAAAGAGCTCGCCCGTTTCGCTGTTCCTCAGATGGGTTCCGGGGAAATTCTCCGGCAAGGCGATTTCACCATGTGTTTTCTGTCCGGACGCGGAAAATACAGTGATTGTTTCCGCATCCGGCGCAAGCGTCACGCTAAGCGCCCGTTCAGCTCGCCGCCTCATAAGGTCGGCGTCACGCAGAAATTTACCCTGCTCCTGCCAGGACGCCTCCATTCTTTGATAGGCGGCGCTTTCAGCCTCGAGCTTTTGAAAAACCTCCCGGACATACGAACCGCCGCTCCAAAAGGGATACCCATCCCACGGCTGTCCATATCGCCTTTCAGGCAGTATGGTGCATTTGGTATCCAACCCCCAAGTATGCTCGCCAAAAAGAAGAAGCTTTTCATATGCGTCTTGAAGCTCATGTGCGCTTTTCAAGTCATCGCTCAAACCGCCCGGCAGCGTTAAAGCGTTTGCGGCCTCCGCGGTTTTCAGGGTTTGGCGAAGTGTACGCGCTAAAGAAACCTCGGCTGGAGCGGAGCCCACACCCCGAATCCATGTATCGGCCAAATCGCCCCGGATAACTGGAAGCTCATAGCCGCCAGACAGCACGGCCAGCGCAAAATCATCCATGGAACCAACGCTTACGGTGCAACCGGGCAGTTCACTGGCCGCCCGGTTCAGCAGATCATCGATCACTTCCGGGCTGTGCACGCCTGTATTCTCGGATTTCGCCATCATTGCAAGCCAGCAGGGATAAGGCCAATCTTTAGGCGGGAGAAGCCCGCTGCCATATCCGCCCTTTGCATAAAATGTCAGCACGCGAGCACCGTCCGGTCCTTCCCAGTAAAACAGCGGCGGGACCTCCGGCTGAGCCGCACATGGATTGGAACCCAAATGCAGAAAACGAACGCCGTACTTGGCCAATAGTGATGGAAGAATCCAGGTATGGCCAGGTACATCCGTCATTTTGGCGGAGATGGTATGTTTGGAATATTGGGCGTCCAGCTCTTTAGCAAAGGATAACCCTCGGATAAGCTCCTCCATACCGCAAAACTCCGTATGGGTAGTAAAGGGCAACGCATGCCATAAAAGCTGCCCATTTTGAATGAGCGTTTCCGCGCGTTGCCGGAGGGTTTCGTCCTCGCAGCTTTCCAATGCTTTTCGCAACGGCCAGGCAGGCAAAGTCCAGGCGTACCGCTGCCCGCTGGGACGGTTTGCCGTCTGCTCGCACAGCTCAACTGCTTCGCGCAGCATATCGCCGCCATACCAGTCGCGCAGCTCCTTTACCAGATGCGTAAAGCCAATATCAAAGTGGGTCTTAAAAACGACATGGATATGGGTAACAGGACTGCTCAAATGTACATTCCTCCCTGCCGCCAATGCTCGGGTATTATTATAAGCCTTTTTCACAGGCAACTTTCTCTGCATTCAGGCTGATCCGGCATACGCTGTATGGCTTCATTAAAATCCGAGAACCCTCTTTGGCGTATTCCAGATTTTGACTGCCAGATGCGAGCCAGTTTCCATCTGGCTGATAAGCGCCTTCCTCAATCGCGGTAGGCGGACAGGGAAGCGTGAACATTCCGGATTTTGAACTCATCAACACCAGATCGTTCCCATCTCTAAACGCAATGCCGATTCCTCCCGCCTGCGTCTGGTACGAAAGCGGCCAGCCATGCAAAACCTTCTGTTCCTCGTATATCGCTTGCGTAAAGCCTTCACCGTTAAAAAAGAGCGCGCCCTCACTGCCATTGGGCAGAACCGCCAACTTTTCCATCGCCTTTAGCAGCATGCCAAACGTTTGACGAATTTCATCCGTGTATGATTTTGCGTCAATGCCTTCCGGCGTAATAACCCAGTTGTCCTCACAGGGAGCATAGCCGCACAACTGGTAGATTTCCGCGCCGCAGCCGCCGGCAGCCACCAGATCAAGAATGATATTGGCGCAATGAGGATCGTCACCGCCCAGCTCGGACAGGTGCGGCGTGTTGCCCAATACAGAATAAAGCCTGCGGTTAATATTGAATACCCATTGCGGCGGAACCTCGTAACTGTCATAACCGCAAAGGTCCACATGCGGCGCGAATCTCCTGAAGGTCTCCACATCCTGATCCATCATGTAATAGGATGGGATAAAGTTGATGCGGGTAAGCATGGGGCGGGCGGAGGCCTTGACCCACGACGCCACACGGTCGATTGCCAGTGCCAGCCGCTGCCGGGAAAAAGCCATCGCATCTCCATCAAAAGCATCAAAGAGCGCGTTACAGCGGGCGCAATGGCATCGATCCGTCTCATTCAGTTTGGGATTGTGCTGAACGAGCGAAGGCTCGTTCTCCGCCTGAAACGCAATAGCGGTAGCATCCTGATCGGTTTCAAGCAGATGCGTCATCATCCGGGTGACAACGCGCCGCTCAATGCTCTGCAATTCCGGATTTTCGGGACAAAGGGTATATTTTTGTCCATCCATGGGATGCTGGTACCAGGTTCCCACGGCTGAACCATCCGCCATACGGATAGGCTCAAACCGGTCGGGACAATTCGTAATCCATTCCGGGGTCATGGATGCCCAGCCCGCGCCGCACACGTTGCTGCCAAACCAAACAATTTCCAGCCGCAGGCCATACTTCCGGCATTCTTCCAAAGCCCAATCCAAATTGGTCCAATCAAAAATGCCTTCTTCAGGCTCGCAGTCCTTCCAGGTAACAGGCACCTGAACACAGTTGACGTTTAACTCCTTAGCAAAGCGAAACAGGCCAATTTCGCTCATCTGCTGGTTGGTAAAGCCGCCGACATGCCGCCAGCGGTCAGGTCGCAGCTGGACTCCATAGGCCTGAAAAGGCCGTCCATCCAGAAATAGAGAGCGTTTCTCGTTTGGAAGCGTTTTGAGCGAAGCCGTGGTTCTCGTCAAGTACATGTCGTTTTCCTCCCATAAGGTGCAAGGCTTTGAAAAGAAAACCGCTGCGTCCTGGGATACAGCGATTCAACCGCTTTCATTGTAAGCGATTCACATTCGGCAGAAAATATGAGGTTTTTAGGATTGATATAAGAATCCCCGGCAATTAGGTCAGTCAATCTCCCTGCTCTCAACAATATGATCCGGCAGGAGGACGACGGCGACCGTTCCTTCTCCAAAAGTACTTTTTAGCTCTAGCCCAAATTCCTCGCCAAAGGCCAGCTTAATGCGCTCGTTCACGTTTTTCAGCCCATATCCCGGCGATTGGCTAACAAGCACGGTTTCCAGCTCCTCACGCGTCATACCGGGACCATTATCCTCCACTTCAAACCGCAGCATGCCATTTGTCCGAGCCGCACGCACGGTTATTCTGCCCGGCGCGTCCTCCTTGCGGTCAACGCCATGCTCTATCGCGTTTTCGACAATGGGTTGAAGTGTAAAATTGAGCATGAAATTGTCCAATATGGCTTCCTCAACCTCATAGACCGTCTCAAAGCCGTTATCGTGCATCATTAACTGAATACCGATGTAGGCACGGATGTTTTCCAATTCATCCCTGACCCTTATAATACGCTTACCCCTGTTAAGCATGGTTCTGTAGTATTTGGAGAGATGAGTGGTTAAAAGGCAAATATCGTCGGCGCCGATTTCGATCGCTTTCCAGTTAACCAGCGAAAGGGAGTTATATAGAAAATGCGGATTGATTTGCGTTTGCAAAATTTTGATTTCCGCCTGCTTTTGCAAAATGTTCTTTCGGTATACCTCATCCTTAAGGGCGTTGATGCTGGAAAGCATCTGTCCGACGCCATTAATCAGCTCGCCAACCTCATCGGTGGAATCGCTGTGTATCTCCACGTCAAAATTGCCCTCAGCGACGCGCTTCATGTTATGATTCAGGCCGTCCAATCTCCTGAGCATAACGCTGGAAAACATCAGCACGGCTAGGATGATCAGCGCGACGCATGCGAATATGAGCATAACCGTTGCCCCGAGAATACTGTTCAGGCTGCCGGGAACGCCGGGTCGAGGCACATAGAAATACAATGTCCAGTTGGCTGATGGAACACTTGTACGCAAACGTAAACTCGTTTCCTCACCAAGCGACACCGTCAACGAGTCCTCCTCCGGTAATAAGGGCACGCTCTCGGGCAAACGACTCAAATCCCGGCCGGATTTGGCATAAATCACCTGCCCGTTCATGCCGGTAGCCAACAGGGCGAACGTGCCGCCGCCAAGGCCCGTTACACTGTCCATAAGCTTTGAGGCGCTGAGCTCCAGGTACAGGATGTTCTCGATTGTGCTGCCGGGCTTATGAAGCAGCCGGCGGGTGCCGACCACTTTTTCATCGTTGATGGACCAGTTTGTCTGGGTATAGGAAAGCGGCTCCACAAGCCACTCTGGTTTGTTTTCCATGTCCAGATGGCGGATAGAGCCGACAAGCTCAGGAAAATCATTGGTGGTGCAAACGGCGATGTCACGTATATCGTTGTCCATTCCTTTTATCGTGTTAAGCATAGGCACAATGGTGCCCGTGATATCTTGATATTCTAAATACATATCGGTATACCGGGTATTAAAAATCTCCACCAGCCGCGGGTGCATCACAATGAATTCCATAATGGAATTGAATTTGTAAAACCGGTAGTTGAGATTATCCGCCGCCTTTTGCATCACCTCAGTAAGGTTACGCTTTTCCTGATCCATTAAGAAGGAACTGGCCTGATGGTAAGAAAACAGCCCTAGGGTAATGAGCGGAATGATCGCCACCAGCACATAAGACAGAATCAGCTTTTTGCGAAAACGGAGATTTCGAATAAGATGAACCATTCTTCGCTTCATCGCAACAATTTCTCCTTGTACCTGGCAGGACTCAGCCCATAATGGTTACGGAATACCATCCCAAAATAAGAGGCGTCCGAAAAACCAACGCTCTCAGCAATATCGGCTACCTTTCGGTGGGAGTTCAGCAGCATGTCACGCGCCTTTTCCAGACGAACCTGGGTGATATATTTCATCAGGCTTTGACCCGTTTCTTTTTTGAAAATAGCGCTGAGGTAACCGGGCGAGAGATATACCTCGCTCGCGATGCGCTCAAGGCTGATATCGCTTTGATAGTTGTTCGCAATAAACGTTTTGACAGTTTGAAGCACACGCGAAGAACCCTTGACCGATTCCTGCTTCTGGCCGGAGCGCAACTCACTCAGCGCCTGAGAAACGCACGCGCGAAGTTCATCCAAGGATGAGGCCGTAAAGGCGTTCTCAACCATTTTTTCAAGCGATGTGGAGCCGTTGGCACCAGCGCGCTGATATAGACGCTGGAGCATTGTTATAAATATATATTTGGTATAAATAATGGAATGCTGTTTTTCCCGCAATGCCGCAAACAACAGATCGAGGCCGCAAGCCACGCGGTCGTAATCCTGTGCGTCCACATCGCACTCCAGCGTTTGCAAAACGCTGTCCAGCCGTTCTTCATGTTCCAAAGCAGGCTCAAGGCCTTTTTCCCACAGGAAAAGCGCAACGCTTTCGTTCCAAAAAAACCTGTATTCAAGTAGGTCTTCAAGCTTGGCATATAGCGCGGGCAGCTCGGCGGCGGACGACGCCGGGCCGCCTACGGCTATGCACAGCCGCACCTGCAGTTCCTCCGACAGTTTTGCGACCAGCTTTTGGGTAGCGGCGGCGATTGCTGAACGTTCTGGCTTGTCAGCCACAGTTGGAACGATCAGCACGCTTTGGTTTTCATTAATGTCCAGATACCGATAAGGACAGTCCATCAATTGTTTCCAAAGCTGCTGATAGCGGATGCTGTACCGGTCAAAAAAGCGTTGCCCGGTATCCGCCAGCAAAAGATAGGCATGATCAATTTCAATATCCAGCTTGCCGCGTGTATGATCGATTTCGGCGGGCGAGGCCGTACCGCTTAGCAGATCCAGAAGCTGTTTGGCTTGCTCATGCTCCACATGCTTCTGGTAGTGGGCCAACAGCTCCGCCTCCCTTCGCCGCCTCTCCAGGTCGCGCAGGCAAAGAGAGATCACCCTTTCCATTGTCTGCTGAAATTCCTCAAGCACAATGGGCTTAAGCAGGTAATGCACAACGTCCAGCTGCACGGCCTGCTTGGCGTAGTCAAATTCATCATAGGCGCTAAAAATGACCACCTTCAGTTCTGGATACAAAGCCGTCGCCCGCGCGGTCAATTGGAGCCCATCCATAAAGGGCATTTTGATATCGGTTAATACGATATCAACCTGTTGCTCTTGTAAAAAAGCGAGCGCATCTCTGCCGTTTGATTCCTCAAACACCTCCAGCGGCAATTTGTAGCGTTTGATCAACGAATGGATGCCGCGTCTTTCAATGCTCTCGTCATCCACAATCAAAATTTTCAGCATGCTATCTTCCCCCAAAGGCTGTACATCCCTGTTCCTGTTTATTATACAGGCGCAGTCAAGAAACCATGCGGCGTATTTAGCGACCCAGCTTTACGCATCCAAAAGCGGGAATAGCTACCTCGACGCTGTCTTGAATTCGGAATGTAGCGCTTTGCGTGCTCATCAGCACAAGCTGTTCCCGGTATACGAGCGCGATGCCGCCTCCGGCCCCAGTTGCGTGGTAAGCGAGCGGAATGCTGCCCACGATAGTATTCTCGCTTGCATTCGGCAGAAACGCCCGGTTGAGGTAGGCGATTTGTCCGCCGTCCGCGCGCAACTGCGCGAGAGCCTCCGGAGCCTGACGCAGCATAGCAAAGAATGAGCTGACATCCTGCTGATGCGCTTTTGGGATCAGGCGCTTTTCTGAATGATCAACAGTGTAAAAACCAGTCTGCCAGGCTGGATCGCCCGATGAAATCAGCTCCCAAGCGTTGTATGCCGAACCGCCCGCCATGGCGTTAAAGATTAGCCTGACTGTGTCAGGATAAGCCGCGTCATTTTCCATAATCATGGGAAGGTTTTTCCCAGTAGCAAACATCCCTTTGCCAAAGCAAAACATAGCCTCCGGATCGTCTGCGTATGGATCGTCGCCAATAAAATCAAGGTTTGTCGCGTTCTGAACGCGCATGGCCTCATTTTTTTCAATCAGGCTTTGCACAAAGTCCGCGCCCTCATAGTTCTTGTTCAAGTTTACGCGTGTCCAGACCGGGTGCGCGGATTGCTTGACGGCTGTGCAAAGCGTGTTGAGGTAGTTCCAGAACATGTCCCGGTTAAAGGTGGCCGAAGCTGTGTACCCACCCGCAGCATAGCGCTGCTTGGCACAGTCGCTATAACTCCGGTCTAGCGTGGGAAAATTAATACCAGTGCTGTCAAACAGCTTAACACAGGTGGGTTCATTGAGAATTTGGGCGCCGATCACCACAGCAGGCCCGCCGGTATCAGCCTGCCAGGCGCCTATGTGATCAAATGTAGCACGCAATGCGCATGCCTCCGCGGCAAGAAGATTTGCGTCGCACACATCCAGCTTATAAAACCGTGTAGGACGGTAGGATGCATAGCAAAAATCATCCGCCGCATACAGCGTTCCGTCCGGTCCCTTGATTTTGGTGAAGTTATCCAGCGCCCATTGAGGCGTGCCTTCGGGCGGGAGGGATTTTCCGCACACGTTGCTGCCGAACCAGAGAATTTCAACTCGCACGCCATAGCGGTTTGCCCAGGTTAAAAATGTATCCAGCACATTCCAGTCGTATTGACCCCGTGTTTCCTCAACCCAGTTCCATAGCAAAGGCACGGCCAGCACCGTCACATGATTTTCGGCGGCGAGTTGGAACAGCCTTTCCATATCGGCCCATTCCCACCCAAAATGCAGCAGGCGGTGCGGGCTCAACTGAGACCCCAGATACAAAAACGGGGTTCCTTCCACCATTAACACAGGATGATCGCTCGTCACATCCACCCAGGATACAGGATTTACCAACGAACCCATCTTTCTCACTCCTTTACTGAACCCATGACGATGCCGGTGATAAAATACCGCTGCAGGATGGGATAAACAAGCAGGATTGGGATGATGGAAACGAAGATTTTCGCGGCGTTCAGTGTGGTGTTGGAGATAGAGCTTAATCTCTTGATCTCCTCAATACTCATCATGCTTTTTTTAGTTACGTCCACAACCAGTTGCTGGATGTATGTCTGCAACGGAAATTTATCCGGGCTGTTGATCAGCATCATACCGTCAAAGAAGGTGTTCCAATGGTTGACGATGCTAAACAGCGTAATCGTCGCAAGCGCCGGTATGGAGATGGGCAGATAAATTCGGAAGAGCATTGTCCACGGCCCCGCACCGTCCAGGGTGCCCGCTTCCTCTATGGCCTTGGGAACGCTTCGAAAATAGTTCATCAATAGGATAACGTTAAAGATGGGCACGGCTACCGGCAGTACCAGAGCCCAGATGGTATCAATGATACCGGTGGCGCGCACAACCATGTACCATGGAATCATACCGCCGTTAAACAGCATCGCGAACACCAGAAGCCACATGTAGATGTTTCGCGAACGAAAAGCGGAAGTTTCCTTGGAAAGCGGATAGGCCATTAAGATTGTGAGGATAAAGTTAAGCCCGCCACCCAGCACAACCCGCTGAATAGAAATCCAAAAAGCGTTGAAAAATTTATGATCCCCAAGCAGCGTCTGGTATGAGTACAGGCTGAAATCCTTCGGCCAAAACGTGACTGTTCCCGTGGCGGCGGCCGGGGCGCTGCTTAGCGAAAGCGCGAGCGTATTAAGGATAGGGGCAACGCACAACAAAGTGACCAGGCAAAGGATTGCCACAATAACGCCATCCATTATTCTTTCGCCCACTGTCTTTGAACGTACCATTGCGGTTCCTCCTAAAAGATGCGGTAATTTGCAAATTTGGCGGCCATAAAATAGGAAAGCACCACCAAGATGAAACTAACCACTGATTTAAGCAGCCCGACGGCCGTCGCCAGGCCATACTGCATTTGCACGATACCAACGCGGTATACGTAGGTATCGATAATGTCGCCGGTCTGGTATACCAAGGGGTTATACAGGTTGAATACCTGGTCGAAACCGGCGTTCAGGACGTTTCCCAGGCTAAGGGTTAACATCAGCACCATGGTTGGCACAAGCTGTGGCAGCGTGATGTAAAAGATGTTTTTCCAACGTGTGGAACCGTCGATAGCGGCAGATTCGTACAAAGACGGATCAATGCTGGAAATGGCGGCCAAATAGACGATTGCCCCATAACCAAAGCCCTTCCATACGTCGGTAAACACTAGTACGGAACGGAACCAGCGGTTATCACCCAAAAACATGACGCGTTCACAACCCAGCATTGCCAGAAAGTTATTAACGACGCCATTCAAATCAAGCAAAAGAATGAACTGGCTTGCGAGCACCACCCACGAAAGAAAATTGGGTACATAGGCGATGGTCTGCACCGTTCGTTTAAAGCGCTTGCAGCGCACCTCGTTGAGCAGAAGGGCAAACAGCACGGCCGCCACAAATCCAAATGCAATTTTGCTTATTGAAATGACAAGCGTATTGATAAAAACCTGTTTGCTGTCAGGAATTTGTAACATATAAAGAATGTTTTGAAGCCCGACCCATTTGGAACCGAAGATACCTTTGGCTGGATTGAAATTTTGGAAAGCGATGACATTGCCAAACACCGGAAGGATATTATACACCAACACCAATGCGATGCCCGGAAGCAACATCAGGTGATAAGCCGGAGTCCGTTTTCTGGTTTTAAGCATTGTTCCGTTCACTCCTGTGCCGTGGGGATTTGATAGAAACAGCCCAAGGACGCCTAAGAGCCCTTGGGCTGTTCCGCCCTGTTCATCAGGGTTTCAGCAAGTATTTTATTGGATGGCTTCTTTGACCTCGGCGGTAATTTCTTCTCCGCCCAGAGCCATCCACTGAGTCACGTAGGCGTCAAACTCATCCAGCGGCTTAGCGCCCATGATAAACTGAATCAAAGCCTCATCTTCAAATTTTTCCATGGTGGCCCATTTCATTTCCATCGTTGGCGTTACGCCATAGAAGAGATCATCGTGGAATACGACCTGCGGCGTATAAGTAAGCGCCTGGCCGTCCACACGGGCGGTCGCCTCAGCCCACGCGGCAGAATCCGCGCCAGGATTGGCCTTGTTTGCCTGATACGCGTTGTATGCGCCCACGTAGTTTTCAGGCAGCACAGAGGGATCCTCCTTCTCGATGGCCTCCATCAATTTGGTGTAATAGCGATACACCTCGTCGTTGTAATCAATCTGAAGAACGAAGGGTTCGCCCCAGTCGTCGCCCTTTGCATTCACCTCGCGCATCAGTGCGGCAGCTTCCTCGTTGGTGCCGCGGTAGAGGTCGTTTTCGCAATTAAGCACCTTGATAATGGCCTCTGGGTGTTCATAGCCCTTGCGAACCACCAGGAATTTGTTAACCGGATCCTGCGTGTATACATTCAGATTGCCGTTTTCATCCAGCGGAGCGAGATAGGGCTTCCAATCCGCCGAAGGATCGTTAGCCACGCTGTTGGAAAGCGGATCGTACGCCGCCCACCACGGACCAAACATGATGCCGCATTGGCCTCCAACGACCAAAGAATGGCTGTCGGCTTCCTGACGCATGGCAAATTGAGGATCCAGAATGCCTTCGGTGTACATTTCATTCAACTTGGCAAGAGCCGTTTTCATCTCAGGCGCGACGCTGCCATAGATGACGCCGCCATTTCCGTCATCAATCCAGTGGCGGGGATAGGCTCCATAGAGACTGAAAATGGTATCCAGTCCGTGCATTGAATTATATTGTCCAGCAACCTTTTGTTTACCGGTGATGCCCACGGTTTTTCCTTCGCCGTTTCCACCGGGATCCTTTTCAATAAAGGCCTTGGCAATGGCGATGACATCATCAATGGTCTTGGGCGGCTCCATACCAACCTTCTCCAGCCAGTCCTGACGAATCCAGATCAGGTTATGAGCGCCGCCGATGCTGGTGCCTGGAATCGCCATCAATTTGCCGTCGAAGGTCGCTTCTTCCAGAAGGTTATCGCCAAAGGACGCGTATTGTTCCTTGAGGAACGGCGAAAGGCATTTGTCAAAGGCCTCGGTCAGATCGGCAACCAAATCCGCCTCCACCATCTGCGCAAGGGTCTTGCGGTCGTTGACCACCATCACGTCCGGAATATCGCCGCTGGCGAGCAGCAAGGCAACCTTCTGGTCGTAGCTGTTGGCGTCCACCACCCACTCGTTTTGAACCTTAACGTTCAGCACTTTTTCGATGTAGCGCATCATCACGTTATCCTCATAGGTCTGGTCTGCGGGAAGCTTTGGCGCCACTACGCGGCCGCTGGTAAAGGTGACCGTTTCGGAATACCGCCCATAGGGTGTCATAAGATCATCGGTGGCTTCCGCCGTATCCTCGGCGTAGGCGGTCACTGACAACAAAAGCATAAGAGTAAGAAGCAATGAGATCGCTTTGCGAAGCATGGATGTCCCTCCCTGTATGCCGGCAATGTGTGCCGGCAAAATTCCAATCCCCTGGAGCGCGCGCTGCCACAGGTACCGTATATGAATTATAGCAATTTCAAAAGGATAAAACCAATCCTAAATATTGCAGATTGATATGATTAAATTCATGAAAATGAAATCCGTGATGCTTAACCGGCAAATATGCGGTGTGCTGTGAAATATAAACTCGGCGATACAGGTGAGACTCCCCCCCTTTACTTCAGCAGCCGCTTGAACTGCGTCTCATATAGCTGCCGGTATACGCCGCCCTCCGCCAGCAGTTCCCCATGCCGCCCGCGCTGGGTAATCACACCGTCTTTCAGCACCAAAATGCGGTCCGCCGCGAGCACTGTAGACAGCCGGTGCGCTATGACGATGCTGGTACGCCCGCGCATCAATCCCTCCAAAGCCTCCTGAATGGCGCTTTCAGAAATGGAATCCAGCGCCGAGGTCGCCTCATCCAGGATCAGAATTTTGGGATTTTTCAAAATGACCCGAGCAATGGAGATGCGCTGTTTCTCACCGCCGGATAGTTTCAATCCGCGGTTGCCGACCACGGTATCATATCCCTGAGGCTGAGAGGTAATAAAATCATGGATGCTGGCGGCTTTGCATGCCGCGGTCAGTTCCTCTTGCGTCGCGTTTTTTTTCGCGTAAAGCAGGTTCTCGCGGATGGTACCGTTAAACAGGTACGTATCCTGCGATACCATGCCAATCTGCTGGCGGAGGTAGGTAAGATCAAACCTTCGCACATCCGTACCCGCAATTTCAACCGCGCCGCCGCACACGTCGTACAGGCGTGGAATAAGGTTGATAATCGTGCTTTTGCCGCTGCCGGACGGGCCCACAATCGCAACCATTTTCCCGCACTCAACCGTAAAATCCACGTCATGGAGGATCTCCACCTCGGGCGAGTAGCCGAAGCGCACATGCCGGAATCGGATATTACCGCCGTCAACATTTGGTTCCACCGCGTCTATGGGCGACGCAATGTCAATCTTTCGGTCGAAATAATCAAAAATTCTGGTAAAGAGCGCCAAGCTGCGCGTAAAGTCCACCTGAATATTCAGCAGCGACTCAACCGGCCTGTACAGGCGGTTGACCAGCGCGACCATGGCCGTGACCATACCCACGGTAAGCGAGGCGTCCGTCCGCCCAATCATCAGGTAGCCGCCCGCAAAGTAAATCAGCAGCGGACCAATCTGGGTAAAAATCCCCATCATCAAGCGAAACCACCTGCCGCTAAGCTGCTCCTTCAGAGAGAGCCGCGTGACCTCGCCGTTGACATCGATAAAACGCTCATACTCATCCTTTTCGCGCGCAAACAGCTTTGTCAGCATCGAACCGCTTACGCTAAGCGTTTCATTGATAAGCTGGTTCATTTCATCGCTTTTTTGCTGGCTTTGGCTCAGCAGCTTCCAGCGCGTTCGGCCAGCCGAGCGGGTTGGAAGAACCAGCAGAGGAATAACCAGAACGCCGACGACCGCCATCTTCCAGTTCATTGTAAAAAGTGCCGCCATGGTGGTCGCAACAGTCGCCGCATTGCTCAAAATGCTGCTGAGCGTATCCGATATTACCGACGATACGCCGCTGATGTCGGTATTCATGCGCGTGATGATATCGCCCTGCCGTTCGGTGGTGAAGAATGCATGCGGCATGTGCTGTAAATGGCGGTACATTTGATTTTTCATGTCGAAGATGATATGCTGCGAAATCCATGCGTTGAGGTATGCCGACAGCACGCTGACGCCCTGCGATACCGCCAGCGTAACGAGAGCCGTCATAAGCAGCTTTATCAGCAGTCGCATGTTCCCTCCCATCAATGCTTGGTCAACGATACGCCCTGTGATGATGGACGGAAGAAGCCCCAGCACGGAGGATAGCAAAATAGTGAGAACCACCAGCGCAAACCGCGTCCAATACGGCGAAAGGTATGAAAGAATACGCTTTAGCAGCCGGCGGGTAACCACCGGCCTGTGCGCGCGCTCCTCCTCGGTTAAAAAGCCTCGCGGTCCAAGCGGTCCGGAAAATCTTGGCATAGAGTCTTTTTCCTTTGCATATTTAAACTATCCTTTTAAGATCGTAGCGCCTGCGCAGCATGCGCACCGGTCAGCCTCAATGGCGAACGGTCCGGCGCATCCCGCTCACCGCCACTCGTTTTGCTGGCCGGGATGCGCCGCGTAATACCGCAGGGTTTCTTCCACTTTTTTTTTGCGCCTGAATGTCAAAGTAATACGCAAAACAAACGACATCGCCCGTAGCCGGGTCGGTCCGTAAATGAAGGTTGGCGGACACCCACAGCTCCAGCCCGTCCGGCATCAGCCGCCTGTATTCAAACACCGGATCTTGCGTTCCTCTGCTGTTGAGCGCAAGAAGCTGATCCGGGTCCATATCGCGCAGGAAATCTGCCCGGCTCTTGTCTGCGACCATTTGCCCGGCTGCTGCCCGCAGCATATCCGAATAGCGGTATGGCCTGGCAAGCGGCCGCAGAACCGATTCGAGCCTCTTTTGCCTGACGCCGGAGAACTGCTCGCAGGTATCCTGAGATACGTTAATCTCATAGGCCAAAAGCGCCATTTCTCCAATAGCATGCCGGTAACGCCCGTCCCATGCAAACAACCGTTCAAGCCGTTTTATCCGGTCAACGTTTTCGACAAAGCCCACCGCCTTAACGGGATGCCCGTCATCATCGTAAATTGCGCTAAGCGTAATATGTACCCAGGCATATGGCTGGTTGTCCGAGGCGGAGTTTTTACATAGCCGCAGTTCGCAAAACGCAAAGGGCTCGCCATTCGCAATTCTTCCATACACCGTGCGCGCGCTGCCGATGTCCTCAGGATGGATGATTCCCGCTTCGATCAACCCTTCCGGAACGCTGACATGCGCCAGTTCGGGCCGGAAATAATTATCTAGCCCGGTTTGATTGCGTATCTCTCCCGTGCGTACGTCGTATTCAAAAATAGCGTGATGAGCCAGCGTTACGGCAAGGGCCATCTGCGCCTTGGCAATTTCTATATCCCGTCTGTTTTTCATCTCCTTGTCAGTATTAAAGCAGACGGCTGTTACCAGCTTTCCCCTTTCCGTATCGCGCAGGCTTCCCTGAATAGAAGCCCAGTGCACGGCCGCGTCCGCGTAACGAACGCGGAAAGTGCATTCACAGGTAGTTTTTTTGACGGCCAGCGAATCTTCCAGGGAAGCGAGAATCTTATCAAAGTCATTCGGATGGACGACGGCAAACAGCTTGTTTCCCAGCGCCTCCATTTGCTCCCTCGTGTGCCCGATTACCGCGTAAAAATTCTCGGTTGCACTCAAAAGCACCGGCCCTTCCCGCGTCAGCAGCATTTCGCCGACGCCTCCAGGAATGGCGTTGATCAGGTCGTCCTTTTGCTTTTGAAGGCTGACAAGATCTGTGATATCCGTTAAGATGCAAAGCAGCACCTCCCGGTTATCATCCGTTACAACCTTCTTGCCAACGTCGCGAACCCAGATATAGCTTCCGTCTTTTTTGAGCATTCGGTATTGCAGCTGATATTCATTCTGATCCATCAAATGCCTGTTCATTTCATCGCCGATGCGCCGCCTGTCGCCGGGATGCACCGCGTTGGCAAACAGCCCGCCCGCCTCGCGCATAAACTCATACTCGCTGTAACCCAGCATAGACAGCATCTGTTCATTAATATAGAACACGGAAAAGCCTTCGTCGATGTTACAGGCCAATATGCCGCCAGGCAGCACCCGACCCATAAAATCGGACGCGCTGAGCCAGATATGCTGCTCAAAATCCCGGGAGGAAATAAAATCGGTGGTTTCATGCCTGGCGATTTTGGAGCGGGAAAGATAACGCTCAAACGCGTCCCTGGGCATAGGCTTTGCATAAAGGAAGCCCTGCGCGAAGCGGCAGTTCTGGCTGATGATAAAGTCCCGCTGCTCCTCGGTCTCAATTCCCTCGCAAAGCACCCTGACCCCGTTATCCCGTACCGCCGTGACAAGGTGACGCATGATGTCGCCTGCCATCTGACTTTTCATAGCGTTTTCAATAAAACTTTTATCCAGCTTGAGTACGTCGAAGGGAATTTGCTGCAGGAAGGATATGGAGGAATAGCCGGTTCCATAATCGTCAATGGAAATGGAAAAACCGCATTTTTTCAGGGAACGGGCAAACTCCACCGCAACATCCAGACTTTCCAGTTCAACGGTTTCGGTAATTTCGATCTCCAACAGCGCGGGCGGCGCATGGCGGCGGTCCGCTATGTCCTTGATTTTCTGCACAAACCGCCTGTCCAGCATGTGCCGGCGCGAAAAGTTGATGGATACGGGAACCGGTTCGTTTCCGCCGTCAATCCATTCCCTAAGCCTCATGCATACCTGATCGAAGATGTCAAAATCAATCTTGACGACAAACCCGTTTTTTTCAAAAAAAGGGATGAATGCACCCGGCGGAAGAATTCCTCTCTCGGGATGGTTCCAGCGAACAAGCGCCTCCACCCCCACCACCTCGCCGGTTATAACGTTTACCTTGGGCTGGTAATAGGGAATAAACTCCCCATTATCCAACGCCCGCTGCATGCTTCCCTCCAGGGCCCTTTCACTCAAAATGCGGCTGCGCATCACATCATCGTAATAAGCAAACGTATTCGCGCACAATTCGCTTATGGTGTCCTTTGCGTAGTTGGCCCGATCGCATGCCATGTCCAGGTCGCATGCATCCTTTTGCAAGCGGAAGATACCCCCGCTGAACAATAGATTGACCGTTTCAAATTCGCCTTTGCCCGTGCATAGCCCGTCAAGCCCGGCAGAAAGCAACTCCATCCTTTTGGCAAACGCCCCCTGCCCTTCAAATTGCAGCAGTAAAACAAACTTATCGGCATACATTCGGGCGAAGCGTTCGTTTTTTTTCACAAAGCCGCTTACAAGCCCGGAAATTTCCTTTAGCAGACGGTCCCCGGCATCATAGCCAAAGGTGTCGTTGACGGATTTAAACTGGTGCATATCCATGTAAACAATCGCGTAGCTTTCAGGATGGCTTCCAATCAGCCTGGGCGCCTCCTCGGTCAGCGCTTTATAATTGGGATAGCCTGTCAGGGCGTCCGTATAGAGCATATGTTTCATCGTTTTGGCGCTTTTGGCCCGGTGATAGAGCATAAGCGTCACTATGCCCGCGATCACCAAAAAAACTCCGGCGACAAGCAACGCGAAGTCAAACGGTCGCGCATAGGCATAGCTGGTAATAGAACCATAATAATTTGCTTTTAAATGCGCAGAAACGCTCTCGCTGATTTGTGCGTTGGAAATTGTACCCAGCGCCTTGTTGAGAATGGAAACAAGGATTGGATCTGTTCGCCCATCCACGGCAATGCAGGTGTCGGTGGCATAGCCGTAAAGAGGCGTGAACTGCAAAACAAGGTACTTTGGGTTATTCATGTGGTAGGACATAACGTTGGAGTTGATGAACGTCGCGTCCGCATCCCCTTTTCTGACGGCGTCCAGGCATTCCGCGATGGTTTGATAACGCTTGATTCCTGATTCTCCTCTAAGCGCTGTATTTTCCATGCCGCTTAAACCTGCCTGATCATATACGGCCACGACGGGGTTATCCTTCGGCGCTCCCTTTGTCGCCATGATCGTCTGCCCCTTCAAAAATGGGATGGTTAAAAAAGCGTTATTTTGCTGCGCCCAAGAAAAATCGTGCGTTTTCCCCACGAGCAAGGTCGTATCCGGTCTTAGAAAAGCCTCCAGCGCTTCCTGATATGAGCTTGATTGAATGTATTCAAACCGCAGGCCGGTCTTTTGCGCTATCCAGCCGCACACATCGGCCGCAATACCCTGAAAGCCGCCCGAAGCGCTGTCGAAATAGCTGATCGGCTGAAAGTCCGGGTTATATACACAGCGAATAGGCCCGCTGCTTCTAATATAGGCAAGCTCCTCCCGTGAAAAGGATACGGGTGTAGATACCTGGAGGTCAAAATACTTACGGTTTAGATTATTATTATAAAACGGATTGTTGAATTGAATATGCTCCATCGCTCGGTTGAGGCCTTCCAGGACCTCGGCATTCCCCTTCGTGGTCGCAAAATAGTAGTTTTCCTCGCCAAATTTCGCGATGATGCGCAAATCCATGGTACGCAGAACGGATGTCATAACCATGGCCTGTATCGCGCCTTTTTGAAGTGCCGCGTCCATTTCCGGCTGGGTTGCGAAGTAGTGCATTTCAGGCGTGAAGCCGTTTCTGACGCTGTAGTCCAAAAAGTTTTGTGCCTGCTGGTTCCCCAGCAGGGCGCCCACAGGCATCCCGTTGAACGTCTCAAAATCGTCATAGGGAAGGGACTCGCTGTCCAGGTCCGTCACCAGTACGCCATAGCCGCTGCCCATGGCAAAGTTGGGATAGTCAAATACAGCCTCGCGCTCCGGTGTTTTGAGCACGGTGCCCATAAGGTCGATTTCTCCGCTTTCCAGCATGGACAGGGCTTCCTGCCATGAGGAATCCACAAATTCATATTGCCAGCCGGTATATTGCGCAATCTCCATCAAATAATCAAATTGATACCCGCTACGGGTTCCATCCTCATTTATATCCAAAAATCCATCGCTTAAAAATCCGCTGACCTTGATGATTTTTGCACGCGCCGGCATGGCAGACGCGGCAGACGGCACAAATACGCTTGTCATTAAAAAAAGGAAGATAACCGAGCTCATCAGACGGCTGGCGATGTCCCAAGGCTTTTGAATCACTGTAGGATTTGACTCCATATCATCTCTCTTTTCTTTTGCGTTGACCGTCTGTTGGGGATATTTGGCCGCTGGTCAAAGCTTTGGCGGCAACGCGCATGCCACCGGCCTTCTACCCATGTCCGAACGTCCGTCAGTTGGAATGTATTTATTTTCGTGATAAAGTAGTACAATTCCTTTAAAATCTCTGTTTGGGCTTATAAACATAAAGTATCCGACATCTGCGCGTCCATCTTACACTCCCCGCGCGCCCTCTATATGCAAAAAGCGCCGGTTGGGCTGGCTGTAGGAGGATAAGGGACGCATCCAGGCGTCGTGCGTATGCGCCGCGACATAAATCTCCCCATCCTTTAGGCCCACAATCAGCGCGGCATGGCTGTAGGCTTCGTTGCCAAGACCCAGTTGCACAACGTCGCCCAGCTCTACGGCGTTGCTTTGTACTTCGCCGGCATACGGTCCCGCTCCACGGTTTCCTACCAAAAAACGGTACAAATACTCCACGCCCGTCCAGGAGGCGGCGCGCCGGCTGGCGCTTTGGTAATACCAACCGTAAACGGGCGTCAGATTCATCACGCCGCAGCCTGCGTACAGGCATTGCGACACAAAATTCGTACAGTCCCCACCCAATCCATGAAAATCCAGATAAGCTGGGTTTCGTTTCAGCGCCCAGCGCCGCGCATATGCCACCGCCTGCTCCCGATTGTAACCCGCCGCCATTCCAACGCCACCTTTCCCTTGGCTTATCCTATGCCCCGCGTCCGTTGGCGTTTACAGTGCAAACAGAAAATTCGTCTGCTTCTTGCACACGTTCGCTAAGCTTTTTCAAAGCGGCGCAGAACGAATATAATAGCGGGTATCCCTATACACTGTGTAGCGGGTTTTCATTCCACAGTTGATTGTGGCGGCGCTAAACACGGCGGGATTGTTTCCTCGCAAACGTTATTACACCGTTCTTTGCGTCGAGCGCTTTACGCAGCCATGCATGCGCGTGCGCGCCCATCCGCTGCAAGTGACCCCCATCCACCAATAGCGGAAAAACCTCCCCCCTTATCGTAAATTCTGTCCCCTTTACAGCCAGACAGGCCATGCTATACTAAAAGCAGAAAAAGGGAATCGGAAAGATGGTGAAGCGGATGGGTGACGTGATCGTTACCATGGAGCATATCTGCAAAAGTTTTCCCGGCGTTCGCGCCTTGGACGACGTGCATTTTGAGCTGCGCTCGGGCGAGGTTATGGCGCTGCTGGGTGAAAACGGCGCGGGGAAAAGCACGCTGATGAAGATATTAAGCGGCGTTTACACGCGCGACAGCGGCAGCATGGAGGTTTTTGGCAAGGAACAGGGCGATCTGACGCCCAGGCAGGCGCAGGAGCTTGGCGTTGCCATCATCCACCAGGAGCTTAACATGTGCCGGCACCTGTCGGTGGCAGAAAACATGTTTTTGGGCCGTGAAAAAACCAGGTTCGCCACTCTCTCCAACCACGAGATGGAGTCGGAGGCCCGGAGGATTCTGGACGAGCTCAAAATTGACCTTGATCCCCGCAAGGTCGTCGGCGAGCTTGCCGTTTCCAAGCAGCAGATGGTGGAAATCGCCAAAGCGCTGTCCACCAACGCGCGCATCCTGATCATGGACGAACCCACCTCATCTCTCACCTCGCGTGAAATCGAGGATCTGTTCCGCATCATCCGGGAGCTTAAGGCCAAGGGCTGCGGCATCGTCTATATTTCCCACCGGCTGGAGGAGCTAAGCGGAATTGTGGACCGCGTGACCATCATGCGCGACGGTCAGTACATCACCTCCATGAACTATCAGGATACCACCATGGACGAAATCATCGCAAACATGGTGGGCCGCGAAATTAAGGAAAAGTTCCCGAGGGTTTCCTGCCCCAGAGGCAAGCGCGTTTTCGAGGTCAAAAACCTCAACGCGGGACGGATGGTTCGCGATATCAACTTCGAGCTTTATGAAGGGGAAATCGTCGGCTTCGCCGGGCTGATGGGCGCTGGGCGGACCGAAACGACGCGCGCCATCTTTGGCGCCGATCCAAAGCAGAGCGGAACGCTTCTGCTGGACGGCGAGGAGATTCAAATTACCAACGTGGATTCGGCCATTCGCGCGGGTATCGTGCTCGCGCCCGAGGACCGTAAAAAGGACGGGCTTTGCACTAAGCTATCCATCCGCCAAAACATCGCGCTGCCTAACCTTGATATCATCTGCAACAGGCTGGGCGTCATCCGTCGCCGCAAGGAGGATGAAATGTGCGGCCGCGCGGTGGAAAGCCTCAAAATCAAAACGCCCACGGTTGACGTGGACGCCGCCACGCTTTCAGGCGGTAATCAGCAGAAGGTAGTCGTCGGCAAATGGCTTGCGCGCAATTCACGCGTAGTGATGTTTGACGAGCCGACGCGCGGCATCGACGTCGCCGCAAAGGTTGAGATTTACCACCTGATGAATAGCCTGAAGCAGCAGGGTATCGCCGTCATGTTCGTATCCTCCGAAATGCCCGAGATCATGGGCATCGCAGACCGGATCATCGTGATGTGCGACGGGCGCATCACGGGCGAATTATCCGCCGAGGAAGCGACGCAGGAAAGGATTCTTACGCTGGCTACGCGCTTTGAAAAGAAAGTCGCCGCCGCGAACGAATGAGGAGGAACAAACGGATGGAAACGAAAAGACTGAGCCCCGCGCGCCGCTTCTTCGCCATTCGCGGCATGGCGTCCGCGATGATCGCCTTTGCGGCGCTGATTGTGATTTACATCGTCTTTGGCCTGAGGGAGCCAAACGTATTCTCCCCCATCAATATCCAAAACCTGCTGCGCTCGATGTCCAAATACCTGATCATCGGCATTGGCCAGAGCTATTTGTTGATCACCGGCAACATCGACCTGTCCATTGGTTCTGTGGTCGGTATGAGCGCCATGATTTCCGCCACGCTGATGACCTTCGGCTGGAATCCGCTGCTGGCGGCGCTGGTCGCGCTGATCTGCTGCCTGGCCATCGGTCTGGTCAATGGTTTTCTGGTTGGCAAATGCCAGCTTCCCCCATTCATTGCCACGCTGGGCACGATGTTTACGGCGCGCGGCGTCGCCTACATGGTCAACGGCAACCGAAATACCGACGCGATTGCCTCCGGCATCGGCAAGGAGGCGGCCGACAGCTTTCAGAATTTCTTCTACTATGGCAAGACATTTGGCGTCTATAACACCTTTCTCGTCGCCGTGGTGGTATTCATCCTGTTCTTCTTCCTGCTTTCAAAGACGCGCAGCGGCCGCCACATCTATGCCATCGGCTCCAATGTGGACGCGGCAAAGCTGTCCGG